>JBEKPD010000198.1:0-2674 GCA_049521075.1 Occallatibacter sp. | reverse complement strand
AAACTGGTGTCCTTGATTTCGCGGGGTGGGGATGGAAGTAATTACGGTACGCCGAAGTTGGTCCAGCCCCGAATTCGTGCCAAGCCAGATGTTTTTCTCCCGATCAATAAGCAACCTCGACACTACGCCGGAGCCGAGCACCTCCTCGTGCGTTGGCGAATCGCTTCTCTCCACGTCGATTCGTCCCTGGGGCCGCCATTCCTTCAGCCCAAATCTTCTTGCACCTTCAGAACCCGCCACCCACAGTGAGCCGTCGTCCGCAAACGCAAAGTCGGCTGCAGCGGCCTTGTCGGAATGTTTTTCATGAACAATCACCGAAGGCAACAATATGCCTGAGCCTGTTTCGATTTCGCGAATACCGGTATCATCCGACAGCCATACGTCGCCATCTGGTCCTTCGTGAAGATGAGCCGCATTCGAAGAGGGACCGGATACAAGTTGACGAAAGGTGAATCTTGACTCCCTTTGCGATCGAGTGAGCAATGCCCCCGAGGGAGCTTTAACCCACACAGTGCCAACTCGATCAACAAGAATCGCCGCCGGGAACCCTCCGGGATAGCCTTCGTCAATTCCGATAGGTTCACATGTCGACCCACTCAGATGGTAGAGTCCCGATATTCCGCGCACCCACAAAGAGCCATCTTTATCCTCAGCCATCCCCTCCGTGAGGGCAGCTGAGATGCAACGCCGCTCGACGGAGAAGATCGTGACGCGTTCATTTTCCCAGTAGAGCAAGCCCGCGGTACGCGTCGTCAGCCAAACTCGTCCAGTCCGGGAAACGAGAACAGATAGAACTTCGTCGTTGCGAATCGCCCCATTAGTCACTTGTTCCAAGGTTTGAAATCGAACCCCATCAAAGCGCAGTACACCCCGCGAAGTCGTAAGCCACAGATATCCATCGGATGACTGTTGCAAATCAAAGACCGAGCCAAGACCATCCTTGGAAGTCCACGAAGTCTGATGAAAGTCTCTATATATTCCAGGTGCGGTGCTTGCGTGGAGACGACAGGTACCCACAAGGAATAGGCACAGCAGACCCAGGCCAATCGCCGACCGGGTTTTCGCGATACGCTGCGCCATAGCCACCCTTGATGCAGTTGATCCGGGCGTCTGCTTAAGCACGCTGCTTCAATTACATGCGGCCGGCAAAACAGACTCTCTTGGGTAGAGCCTACTACAGAGCTTGTGCGAACAAACGAATTGACGCCTCTTGCGGGGCACGCTTCGGCCAAGTTCCTCGCGCAGAGCCGTTTGGATTACTTTCCCCCGCTTTTCCTTCACGTTTCTGGCGTTCATCGAGCGTGGGAGCGGGAGGGCATCACTCGTATACGACCATGAACATAGGCTCGAAAGAGCTATCGCAATTAGGCTCTATGGACTCTACGCAGGCTGCTGAAAAGAGCTTAGCGTGGTTGAAGTGACGATCTGCGGTAAAGACGATGGTTGCTCTTCCGCGAGCCACCGCCCGTACTATCCCAACCGCTGAATGCTTTCTCGCATCGTCGCTTCCACGGGCACTAAGACTCTTCGCATCCTGCGGAACCGAGCGCATCTTCGTCATCACTTGTAGTCAACCCTTCAAAACAGAAAAGGCAGGTTAACTTGAATCTCCGCGGAGCATTCCCTCTCCTCTTTGGCTCAGTTCTCATTTCGACCGTGCTGATGCCGCTTCAGACCTCAGCACAGAGTGCGCCCTCCGCTCCAATCAAGAACATTGTCCTCGTGCATGGCGCCTGGGCAGATGGCTCAAGCTGGTCCAAGGTCATCCCGATTCTGGAAGCGAAAGGCTTCCATGTAGTCTGCGTTCAAAACCCGCTGACCTCACTTGCCGACGACGTAGCGGCCACAAATCGCATGATTGACGCGCTTGATGGTCCCGTACTTCTTGTCGGTCACTCCTACGGCGGCGCTGTCATCACAGAAGCCGGCAACAATCCAAAAGTCGCTGGCCTGGTCTACGTTGCGGCGTTTGCTCCAGACGCAGGCGAGTCCTCGGGGAGTTTAGCCAAACCTTACGGTCCCACTCCGGGCGGTGCTGAGATTCGTCCGATCGAAGACGGATTTCTGGTTATCACTCCAAAGGGCATCCTCGAAGACTTCGCGCAGGATCTTCCTTTAGCTGAGAAGACAGACCTGATTGCAACCCAGGGTGCAACACAAGGCGCTGTACTTGGGGCCACCATAACCACAGCGGCATGGCACACCAAGCCGAGCTGGTTCGTGATCGCCTCGAACGATCGAATGATTTCGCCCGAACAGGAGCGGGTTACAGCGAAACGCATGAACGCCACGACTCTAACTGTTGCAACCAGCCATGTGGCGATGCTTGCCAAGCCAAAGGAAGTTGCGGACTTCATAGCTGGGGCGGCGTCACTGAAACATGCTCCAGACATTGCCAGCAAGTAGACATTCTGCACCACCTCTTACAAGGCCGGGGGCAGGGAGGCAGCTGCGCAAAGAAACCTGCGTGGCCCTGTCTTCCTGGGGACGGTGACAGAAATGCCGCTTGCCTCAGCAAGAGCATTTGTTTGCCCAAATGAGGAGACTTTCGTGAAAACCGCAAAAGAATTACTTCTCGAATTTACCGCGTTGGGGTTAGGCGACCCAGAAGCAGCCGCTGCGATGTTCAGCGATGATGGCGCTTTCGAGATGCCATACATCGCGGACTTCGGGT
>JBEKPD010000197.1:0-2859 GCA_049521075.1 Occallatibacter sp. | reverse complement strand
CTTGCCCAGGAGGAGTGCTGAAACTGCCACACCGAATACTCCGCCTAGAAATTGGAACACCACGTAGAAAAAGGCGTTCCATGCGTCGATCTTGCCAAGTCGAAAGTAGGTGAGGGTAATCGCGGGATTAAAGTGGGCTCCGGACCGCTTTCCCATGGGCGAACGAATGATAAGAACTGCTGTGATACCCATCGCAATTCCCATCAGGACCCGGCGGAAGACCGCGTTCGGAAGGATGTGGGGCATCGGATAGGCGGGGTCGAAGAGAAAAACAGTGGACACGCACGCGGAGAGCATGAAGATGGCGAGTTCGACGGCTTCAAAAATATACAGGCGCCAATTGCGTTTGAACGAGCCTCGGGCCGTTCTCTTCGGAACTTTTGGATTGGTTTCGCTGATCGTGTGGCTCAAACTCCTGCCTCGCCTGGGCAAACGACCTCTTCGGCGGCGTGCTGGTCCGCCAGAGTCTATCCTGATCCCAAAAGAAGGCACGCTACCGCACACTGACTGAGTAGTCCCGCCCTTCCCAGCGGTTGCGCTCAGTCCAGAAGAAGGTGAAGCGAACGCAAGTGCCCGACGATGCGGCTACATCCCGAAGATCGACATAGTCGATCTGAAGTGAGTTTTGACTCGACTGCGTGTCCTGCACAGTCTTCCAATTGTCACTCGACCAATGAAGGACGAAAGCGGTCTCGCCCTGTACGCGGAGAATCTCGCCAACGCGCATGAAGCGTACGTGGCGGTTCGGCTTCCAGACTTCGAGCTGTTTTCTCTTGCCGCGCTCGCCAAGGTAGCGTTTGGCAACCTCCGGAATCGCGTCGTAGACCTTGCCATCGGCAGTGGAGCGGAGAAGCTTGATGTACTCGGCATGGGCCCACATTAATGGCATGGCGGAGCCAGTGGGCTGGCCGCGCCACATATAGATATCGGGCCTGTCGTCCTCGTCCCAGGACTGCTCAGGGAACAGGCCGGTTGTTGAAGCAAGATTCTCCATGGCGCGGATATAGGCCTCCGTGCTGCGGCCAGCGGCAAGCTCGTAATGGCCCCGTTCACCAGTGAGCAGCGGCCACACGCGGCCCACACCATGCTCGGTGAAGGGACCACCGTCTTGCTGCTGGCCATATCCATCGTGGTTGTAGCGGTGCCATGCAGGCCCCGCAGGCGTGTCCGTCTTGAGCACAGCGTCGATCACTTTGAGAGTTGCGACGACGGTGGGATCGTCCGGCCCGCGGATACCGTAACGGACTAATTCCAGAAACCCGCCGTCGACGATGTTGCGCGCGGGAAAATCGCACTGCTCACCGGGGGCATGGTTGGCGATGTGCAGGACGCGGGATTCTTTGTCTTCCGCGGGGTTCTCCTGGCCGACCTTTTCGGGCAGAATGCGCATGTAATATGTGGACGTGTCTTCGACGAGCGAACCTGTCGTGGTTTGAGTCCAGTCTTCAATGTGGGATTCAAGGTAGTCGGCATACTCTTCGATGAATGCTGCGGTCGCCGTGTCGCCGCGCTCACGGAAGAGAAGCGAGGCGCAGATGAGAGCGGCAATGTTCGAGGCGAGCGTGGAGGGCGAGTAGCCGGAAGCCTCTTCCCAGCGCTCCTGCTGAGTGACCGGACCATTGCGGATCAGGTAAGCAGCGCCCTTGCTGACCAGGTTGAAAGGATCGAAGTCGGCCAGCCCCCTTTCGCAGCGAAGACGCCACGCCAGCATGATCGGGAAAGCGACCTCGTCGAGCTGAACGCCGCTCCAGTAGGCGTCTCCGTTGACCCAGAAGTTTTGCGGGAAGCCGCCGTCGTCGTGCTGAGAGACGGCGAGGTAGATAAGCGCCCGGAGCGGAGTTGCCGTGTCGCCGGCAGCAAGCAGAGCGGTTGCACTGTTGACCATGTCGCGTGTCCACACAAGATGATAGCCACCATGATCGTTGTCGCCCTTTGCCTCTCCCCACGGAATGGCGAGCGACGCGATGAGGGCGCCGGCAAAGGACTTGTCTTCATGCGCGAGCAGGAGGCTGTAGCTGCTGTGATAGAGATTGCCGTTGTCGAAAGAGGCGCTTTTGAGCGGCCGCAGGTGCAATGCCGTCTCATCCCACTGTTTCTTGTACCTCTCCAAATGCTCGTCGAAGGGCACGCCGAGAGACTGCAGCAGATTCGCGAGGGCGCGCTGCTCGCTGTCCCCGAAGGCAACGCCGAGCGTAAATTCCTGAGTCTTGCTAATGTCCAACTCTCCGGTCAGAGCGATGTTTCCATCGCTGGCACGCTCAAACACCCAATCCATTCTGAAGTCGTCGTGAAGATCGGTCCAGCCATCGCTTACGCCGACATACCCGCAGGAGAGGTGGAAAAAGGGAACGGTCGCGCCCATTGCCATCCAATTGCCGCCCCTCTGCGCCATCAGGATGCGCTGGCCGTTCGCACGGGTGACGTAGCCGTTATTACCGGATCCACCGCCCTCCAAGTGTGGTGCGCAAAGAGCGAAGAGTTTCATATCCGTTAGAGATGTCTTGTCCTTACCGGAGATGCGGGTACGCTGGAGCAGGCAGGGAAGGTGTGGGTCGCCGATGATCTCCTTGGTGATGGAGTAGCTGCCATCGGCGGCCGCATTGGTGCAGCGATAGCCAAGCACATGATCGGAGATGCGCTCCATCTTGACGGTTAGATCGCACTTTTCCTCGTGGAAGAAGCTTTTGCCGTCGGTAGCGAGATATTGGAGATCGCGAAGCTGCGGCCGGTCGACGGTAGGGTAGTAGACTTCCGTGACGATGCCGTTCCAGATGGTGAACCAGAGATGGCTGGACGCAGAGTACGCTGTGCCTACGCCGGACTTGTTGCTGTGCGTCCATCGGGGCTCGATGCCCGGCT
>JBEKPD010000196.1:0-2937 GCA_049521075.1 Occallatibacter sp. | reverse complement strand
GAGGACTACCACGGAACAGAAACCTGCGGTATTCTCCATCAAAGCGGCGGAGCCGTACTTCACATTCGTTCGGTGCCCCAGAAGCTAGAGGAGCGCTCCATACTTCCTGAAGGTGTTCGATATCCTCTGCATGAATGGTGGACTTCCAACCCCATCCCTGCACCTCCTCTGTCGAGAGCCCCGTATAGTTCAGCCAGCGTCGATTGACGAATTCGAAGCTGCCATCAGGATTCGTGCTCCATGCCAGTGCCGGGACCGAATCGATGATAAGTCGAAGTTGATCTTCCGATCTCCGGCCTTCATCGAATGCATTTGTCAGGGCGGCTCTTGTTTGTGGCTGCTTCGTAACATCCATCGCCATGCCCCTCCTGCTAGTCTCTTTGGATTTCCACATTATCACGGCCTGCGCAGCGCCCGCACCTGGAAAGAAGCCAAGGCGAGCCAAGGGTTGCCTGGCCCCCGCTTGACTCGTGGGGTCACGCATGGTCTTTACAAATCCCATTGAGAGCGATGCCTAGCACGGCCTCCAGTGCTGCCATCTACCGTGCAACCCGTTGCTTACATCCCTTTTCAGTGCGAAGTGGATGGTGTCGCAACAACTTGACGGAGAATCGTCCTCCACGGGGCAGATCAAACTGACCTTGCGCTGCTACTGGAACTCATACCAAGACATAATTGCAGCTCCAAATGGAGGCTGCTACTTTCATGGAGAAGATTGAACGTTGGCTTCGGAAGGCTGCATCTGTTGCGCCGAAACTGATCAAATGCCCCCAAGGAGGACCCCATGCGTTCCAAATTGATTTTCGTGGCACTAGGCCGCGAACAGAACCGCTATCTGCTCTCACAGTTGATTGCCAAGGCAACTCGAAAACTGCATCGGCCGCACACGCGCGTGCCCGATACGATGAACGATGCGCTTGCGCTGTTCGGCGTCGCTCAATCGGGAACAGAAGCAGCCATTCTGGAACCAGCATTGGTTGAGTTGCGCAAAGTTGCGTGACGGCGCCGCAGTCTGTTACCGAGCACAAGCAACCCCTCCAACTCAGGAGTCCAACATGGCAGCCATGGCAAAGCCTTTAAGTGAGTCGCTGGACGCATCGCCCGAAGTTGCTCGGTGGTGCCTACTGCTTCTCGACCATTTGGAAGAATTGGCCACCCTGGCATGGTTCCTGGTGGCCGATGGCAAACTTGTCGAGGAGACATTCTCGCGCACATTGGCGCAACTCGATACGACTCCTTTCGATGCGACTGCCCCGTTGCATGCCCACAACCAGGTTCGCAAGATCCTCATCACACACGCGATCGCGGTGTTGGAGGCATCGCGCAGAGAAGAAGAGAAGAATCGAATCTTCGATTCAAGCCCTCTTGGCGATCTTCCCGATCTTCCCCGCCTGGCGTTCATGCTGAGAATGGTAATCCGTTCGTCCGTAACAGAGGTTGCCTATTTTCTCGGTGTTATGCCCTGCGAGGCGCGGGAGCTTGTGAGCCATGCGATTCATCACCTCAGTGCGGGGATGCCTTCTTCTTTGCTGACAGGCTCTCGCGGGACGTAACGGTCAATGAGAGCCTCCTGCAAGTGCAAGCGAGCCCACATGATTACCGGGCGGGACGACCGTTTCGAAGCGACAGACCCTACGCTTTGTTACACTCCGAAGCTTGCGGATAACCTTGCCGCCTTTCATATGCTTGACGTCGAGGCACTACAACAGCACCTGGCCACTGCTTCCGCCGAGGAGTCGCTGGCGCTGTTCAGCAATCGCTGCCGGGGCGGAGTGAACACCTATCTTCAAGTGATCACGTCGCAGGCTACCGCGATCCAGAATGAACGCAACGACATCGACATTCAGCGCAGGGCCGACGCATATAAATGTCCATGACTTGCTATATGCACGGGGGACGAAATAGGTAAGAAGGGGAGATGGACAATCCCCTGAAGTATTTTGCTGAGTTGCGCGATCCTCGCGTGGAGCGGAACCGGGAACATCTGTTGGAAGAGATTCTTCTGATCGCTATTGCGGCGGTGTTGAGCGGGGCCGAGAGTTGGAACGACATGGCCGAGTATGGCAAGAGCAAGCGGGAGTGGCTGGAGACGTTTTTGACCCTTCCATTTGGCATTCCGTCGCACGACACCTTCAACCGGGTGTTTACCGCGCTCGATCCGGAAGAGATGGAAAAGGGCTTCGTAGACTGGGTTTCGTCGATTGCCAAGCTGACGGCGGGCGAGGTGGTAGCCATCGACGGCAAGACCTTGTGCGGCACGCGCGAAACCGGCAAGAAAAAGCTGGTCCACATGGTTTCGGCGTGGGCGGAGGGCAACGGTCTGGTGCTTGGACAGCGCAAGGTCGATGAAAAGTCCAACGAGATCACGGCCATTCCAAAGTTGCTGAACGCATTGGCGCTGGCGGGCGCCGTGGTGACCATCGACGCGATGGGCTGCCAGCGTGAGATCGCCAAGCTCATTGTCGACAAGAAGGCCGACTACGTGCTGGCGGTCAAGGACAATCAGGGTCTGCTGGCCGAACAGGTGCGGGACTCGTTTCTGCTGATGAACGCGGACGCGGTGGCCGAGCAAGTCGATTGCGGCCACGGGCGGGTCGAACAACGCCGCTGCTCGGTGATCGCCGACTTGAGCATGATCGAAAAAGCTTCGGAATGGGCGTCAATACAAGGGTTGGTGCGTATCGAGTCGGAACGATACCACAAGGTCACGGGTAAAATCGAGCGTGAAATCCGCTACTACATCACCAGCCTCAAGCCGGATGCTGCGCGGCTCAATGCGGTAATCCGCCAGCACTGGGGCATCGAAAACAAACTGCACTGGGTGCTCGACGTCGGCTTCGGCGAGGACCTGGATCGCAAGCGCGCCGGACACTCGGCACAAAACTTCTCGCTGCTCAACCGCATCGCCCTCAACCTGCTCAAACAGGAACAATCGCT
>JBEKPD010000195.1:0-3029 GCA_049521075.1 Occallatibacter sp. | reverse complement strand
GCACGTCGCCGTGTTGTTTCGCTGGAAACCCACTGGCGATGTTGCGTCGCGACCGCCTGTCGCACTGCTGGGAAGTACTGATGCATGAACCATTTCGTGATATTCAAGCGCTTGCAGAGAGCTGTCACCGACGGCACCGGAGTTTCCTCAAGCGCCGCAGCGGCCTCTCTTTCGAGATCAGCTCTGTGCTTCACGGCGTGAGCCCGGTACTGCGCTCCAAGCTGAGCACAAAGGTCTGGTTCATGCGCCCGCAAGACTACTGAACTTGAATAACCCAGGCGGCGACTCAGGTCTGTAAGGGTTGGTACGGGGTCTTCGTACAGCGCGTTCTCTAAGGTCTGGCGCATGTGCTGCATCCGGCCGTGCTTCGCAAGCGCGATCTTTCTGCTGATTGCCCGGCAAAGACCAGGAAACTTCTGTAGGATGTACGCGTCATTCGAGTACCCAAGATTCGCAGCGATTTGATGAACTGAACTCGGCTCAATCGATGCGAGCGACTGCTCCAGGATTTCCTTCATCCTGGTGATCGCGCAAATTCTAACTGCTCCTGCTTTCCTCCACCAATGACTTCGGCCGGACCGCCTATATCGAGAGGCGATCTTGTGGCAGAGTTTCCGGTCTGCTTGATAAAGTCTGTCGGGAGTTGTGTAGCCTAACTTCCTGGCGACCTCGGACAAGCTGCGCGGTTCGTCTTCACGAAGGGCCAACAGGAGCGCCCGCCGGATTTCGCTGGCGTGCCGGGATGGCGATGCTCCGCGGTTACCTAAAAGAGCAATCGCTTTCTTTGCCGCAGCAATATTCATCGGCGCCGGATAGGAGTGAGTGAATAGGCTTGAAGCGGAAATATTCAGGGAACGGCAAATTTTCAGCACGCTATCAAGTCGAGGAATCGCCGCCCCGTCGAGCCAGCTCTGCAAAACACTGCGTGGGCACTGAATGTACTCTGCCATGGCGAGGATATTGCCGCCAGCGACGTGTTCGAGATACGCAACCAAATTCAGGCGAAGCGATTCCCGAGCGGCCACCGCATCAAGTTGAGGAAGCATTGCCAGGAGCTCGCCTACCTGTCTCGACGACCATCCCTTAGCTTCTCCGTTCGGGTGTCCAGGGTACGAACGATATCTGTCAGCATCTGGCATGCCCAACCAAGAACCACAGCGTTCGCAGTACCCTGGCCGGGAGAAGACAGCAAGGGGACTCAGAGTCCGCTCGCAGTGGGGGCAAGCGCAGTCGAGCGCCCGGAGATGAACGGGGCAATATGATGACACCTCGATTGCCCACAGAAGCGGTTCATACACAATCTGCCCGCTCAATCGCCATTGTTCGAAACAGACCGCACACCAAGCCCGCCGACGCCGAAAAAACAGCTGATCGGAAAGCACATTGCGAAACGGAAGCAGAGTAAGGCAGTGCAGATCTCTGCGGCTGGTAGCCAACTCCAGTGCATGCGACCACCGCATGGCCCGCTCCGAAACTCCGTTAATTACATAGCCGCAAGCTCGAAACCCGTGTCCGCCGATCCTTGCCGCCTGTGCTGAGGGCGTAATGATCGCACCATAGGGATTCTGGAGGGGTGAGAGCAACCGGCCTACAAGATCTCCCACTTTCAGGGAGTGAACTTCAGCCAACCGGGCGACATAACCGGTCAGGCTCTCGACAAATGCCGTACCGGCGCCAATCGGTTCAAGCGAGTACAGTTCGCTCCTCGAAGGAAGCAGTGGAGTTGATACGGACCACGCCTCAAAGAGAGGCTGCATTTGATCTTGTTTGTCCAATCGCATCACGTGTCGGAAGCCGCTGACCGGGCCGCCGTCTCCTGAATGTGGAGGATGGTTGTGAAGGAGTTGTCTTCGCTGTCGCCCGGGCATTCAAGCCCAGCCGCTCCCGAAGTCGCACGACCGCCTGGCTGCTCTCGTTTAGTTGCGATTCGCCCTCCATCGTCTCTGCGTGCATTTGCTCACATTGGGCAATGGACAATGCCTGGGTTTCGAGATGGGCTCTCGTCAACCGCTGGTCGCCTTTCTGGAGCGCCATGGCGACAGCCCGCATCAGCCATTCCTTCAAGACGCCGACGCAACCAAGACTCCGCTCGTATAGAAATTCCCAATTGCTCACGAGGTCTGATTGATCTTCGAGCGGAAGTTCTTTTCCGAAGGACTGGACGACATTTATGAACGTCTGGCGATCTTCCGAATCTGCGGCGTGGTACCGGGCAAAGTGAACGTCGATACTTCGTCGGCTGAGCTGCCCATTTAGATTTCGGAATGCCAGCAGATCATAGGTGCCAAATAGAACATGCACAGTTTTTGTTTGGTTGGCGATGGATTTGATCACGTCTAATTGATCGAGAAGACGGCGGCCCGATGCAATCTTGCCGAGGTGCTGAGCTTCATCAATCATGACAGCTAAGGGCTTTCGATAGCGGATCGCTTGTTCCACAGCGTACCGGTAGTCGGTGCTGACCGAACGTGAGGTTGGCGTGAAGTGTACGGCCGGATCGGTGGATGCGTGCTCTGCCTGTCGACCCACCTTATAGTCAATCAACGGCTCATCCAATTGGCGCAGAAGACGCTTGTAATGATCGCGCCAGTTAAAATTTCCTGACTCTGGAGCTACTGCTTCAACCCCGACTACAGGAATCCGGGCGCGGTCTTGGTCGAGTTCGTTCAAAATCTCCGCAGCGATCAACTGCGCGGTTTTCAATCGCAGAGTCGTCTTACCGACTCCTGTCGGTCCGAACACAAAGATGAGTGAGTTTGACTCGGCTCCGCGGATTGCATTCATCAGGGCATCCTTGGCTTCCAATAGCCGAGGATGTGCCACGGTAAACGAGTGAAAGCGGTCCAGTCTCGATTTGGAATCGTCCTGTCTGCTCCGCAGGTACGCCGCCATTAGAAGCCTCCATAGACCGCAGTGGCTTTCGCCGGAATGGGTGTTGCAATCGCCTGCGCAGTGCCCTCTGGCTGAGATTCCACCTGAAAGGAGGAACTGGAAACGACAGCCGCGCCGCTCTGACGGATGGATCTGCT
>JBEKPD010000194.1:0-3377 GCA_049521075.1 Occallatibacter sp. | reverse complement strand
ACCCTCATTATGTTGATCCGTGATGCGATCGACAAGCGACACTTATTGCAGGATACCGACGTCGCCCAGCTCGCATGGGACTTGCTCGGGATCTATCTGAGCCACCATGTCTCCAGCCATTCGCTTCGGGACCCGGACGCGGACAGAAAAGCACAGTTCTCGGTGAAGCGGATCGTTGCTTCTATGGTAGCCACTAGCGAGAGCGCAGCTCCCCATAGACAAGGTGGTCAGTAGCAACCGCACCACGACCGTTCAGTTTGCGCCAGCGAAACGGCGTTGTACTTTCGAGCTTGGTAAACGCGCGTGAGAACGCAGCCTGATCGCAGAATCCCGATCTACATCCCACCTCTGCCAAGCTGAGTCCAGGTTCGCGGAGCAGATCCTTGGCGATGTCGATTCGAAGCATGATGAGCCATTGATGAACTGAAGTGCCAAAGCTCTGGCGAAAGCAACGAGAGAAGTGACTAGAGGAGAGCTGACAGGCGGTTGCAAGGTCCGCAATTCTGATGTTGCCTTCGAGATGAGCGCGCAGCATCTCCTCAACACGGATCTTTTGCCAGCTCTCTAGACGCCGCTGTGCCCGGAGCATTTCCTTACCGCTTCCATAGTGCTGCAGAAGATGTGTGCTCACCAGAAGGGAGACATCTTCTAACGCGAGTATGCTGAGCGGTTCACGATTGCGCACCTGTCCGAGAATGGTCTTGGTCAACTGAGCGATGACGAGATCCTGTTCAAAGAAGACCATCCGAAATGAATCGATGGGCGCAATTCTGTTCTCTGTGGCGACCCTGTCCAACAGATCGCACGATACGTAATAATGTAGATAGTCGAATGGGCCTGCCGCCCACATCTCCATCGGCTTCATAAGATCGATTACTGTTGTTGCGAATGCGATCGAACGAGAAACGCCGACTTCTTGGCCGGCGATTCGGGCGCGCCACCTGTCAACCGGTGTCGGAGCTAAAGCCACGCAGATAAGGACCGCGCGGTCCTCGGGATACGTTGGCGCCCGTTGCATCTCCATCGCCTTACCTTTGAGCCTAGTCAGCGCGAAGTCGGGCACGCCGGACGCATTCTTGAGGGAGCAATCATAGAGCGGCGTCCGGAAGACCTCGGCTAGGTTGGCGCCGTAGAACTTCCGGTCGTGATCCGGACGCGTCGACAACGGCTCCTTCGAAAGACTTTGCTTGCGAGCCATGCCTACCTCCGTTCGAGCAACAGCCTCAATATAAAACAGCTGGAAAGGGCGCGTCCATGTTCCTCCAAATCAGAGTAGTTCAACTCCGAGGTGCACTCTCAACGAGTGCATTATCTCCGAGTCACTAATCTACGTTCCGGATCAGTACCAGCGAGTCGACTTTTCGGAAGGGGTATATCTGCGAGATGCGTGATGGCAGCTATCGAAAGAGAGTGAACGCCGCAATGCCAAGAGCGACTGCATCTTCGAGCAGAGCAGCAGGCAGATCACGCCCAAACGTCGCTGCTAAAAGGCTCCTCGCCTTAGCTCCTCCGAATGTTCCGGCCACAGTTCCTAGAATTCCAGCCACCAAGCCAGTAATCATTCTATTTCCGGAAAGCCCGATCGCAAGACCGCACAAAGCACTCGTCACGATTCTGGAGACGAACCCAGGAGGCGCCAATCGGCTTGGAGTCTTCGGAAGCTTGTCGTTCACCAGCTCTCCGATCGCCATGAGGGTCAAGATGTATGGGGTGAACGCGTAACCCAGAAAGGCAAGCCAGGTGTGATCCAGAGGCAAGATGCCGAAGTGGGCGGCCCAACTGACAGCAGCCAGTCCAGTTAAGGCTCGCAGACCGGAAGTGATCCCAACGAGAAACGCGTTGATGAAGATGAACAAGGAAACTCCCGTAAGCTCGTCCGAGCGTTGTTGAGTTGGTTTGACAACATGTGTCTGCTCTATCCGCGCTTGGTTTGCGACGTGATCCGCAGGGATCTGTGAAGCAGATACACCACGACAAATTCGAGGACGGCGATAAAGAGCGGCCCAACGCATTTTCCAGGATCACGCTCAAACAGACCGATGCCGGCATCCAGTAATTGTATGGTGCCGGCGAGCGCACCCAGGATCAGCAACGCCGATGTAGCCTGTTTGTAAATCGCCCCTAATGCGAACAAAGCCAAGGGAATTGTGCGCGCCGCCGCGTACATCGCTAATATCAACGATGCCTGCGTTGGAACAGACCCCGCAGGGACCAGGTATTGCGGACGGATGATCCCCAGAATGGAAAAGCAGCTCGCGACCAGGACATTGATTGCCGTGACGAGCGAAGCCAGCCGGATCGCCTTTATTGTTGTCATTGATTCCTCTCTCTGAGTAAGCTCGTCCGAGCGCAGTTAGGTTGGTTTTGCAACTTGTGTTCGCACTACCCCGCGCGCGGTGCGAACCCTTTGCTGCTAATTGCGGAGCGGGATACCTGTGATGTTTCCCCCATCAATTGTCGTCAGACTGTGAGAACTACCCTCCCGAATGGGCGGTCTTCTACGAGGTAGCGCAGAGCTTCAGCCGCTTCTGCTAGGGGGAAGGTCTTAGCCACGATCGGTTTGATCGCGCCGGATTTGAGCAGAGAGGCAGTAGATTTCCGGGCGTCAGCAACGATCGCCTGCGGCTGAGAGAACATATTGAATCCCCGGATGCTGGTCTGCGACACGATGAGACTTGTCAAGTCAATAGTTGTCTTACGGCTTGCGGAATACCCCAGTGTTATGAGGCTTCCTCCCGGCGCGAGCGCTTTGACCGCTTCGCTCAACACTTCACCGCCGATCCCATCGATGATGATGTCTGCGCCGTAGCCGTCGGTGATACGACGCACGCCGTCAGGTAACTTTTCCACGGAAGTATCGATGACCTCATTGAATCCGAGTGCCTTCGCCTGCTTCGCTTTCGCATGATTGGTCGTGCTCGATATGGCGTGTTTTGCTCCCAGAGCGCGCGCCAATTGTGTCACTGCGTTGCCGACTGATCCTCCGATCGCCGGCGCCAGGACGGTTCTTCCGGGACGAAACCCAGCCAGGGTAAGCGCCACTTGCGCCGTGAGATATGCGACCGGAATACCAGCAGCACTTGCGTCATCGACATTGTCGGGAATCAAGCAGAGGTCTTCCTTCCGCACAGCAATCCACTCGCAATAGGTCCCATCTTCAAAAGCGCCATAGGTGCCCCAGAACATCACCCGTGAGCCTGCGGGAAAATCCGCTCCGCCTCCCTCCTCCACCACGCCCGCTCCTTCGTTGCCCAAGATGAGCGGCTTCTCCGGGATGTGAAAATCGCCGATGAGAATCGTGTGATCGAGCGGCGTGACGCCTGCAGCAGTGATTCGCACCAGGACTCTCCCGTCCGTAACCGTTGGTTTGGGAAGCT
>JBEKPD010000193.1:0-3391 GCA_049521075.1 Occallatibacter sp. | reverse complement strand
CAACTAACTGGCTTCACACTGCACCTCTTTCGATTGCATCCGAAGGTCTTGTTTTTTCCCTGCCTTGAAGACCGCCACTCGAGTTGAGAGCCGGTCCCAGCGACTGCAGTGCTTGGCGGGTATGGAACGTGGCAACTCGTAAAGATATGCGTGTCCATTGTAGGCATGCCTCGCGATGATGCCGTGTTCCGCCCAAGGCACGATCGTCGCTTCGTGGATTCCGAGGCGAGTTGCAGCTTCCGCTTTGGTCAACATGCCGCGGGCGCGAAGCCGATCATAACGAGAGCGGAGCGCGTAAGCATGGACCAGGTAGGCAACGCGCAGCGCGGTGAAGCAAGTTTGACCGCGTCCGGGTCGGGCCGATGCGCCGGGACGAAGTCCCTGCTCGTTGAGGATATCGGCGATCTCGGCATAGATATGATCGTCGAGAAGCTTGTCGACGAGCTGGACGATCATGGGCGGTGTTTTGATCTGCTGTGCGGATGACTTGGGGTTGAGCGTCGTCAGAGTTTCCGTCTTGCCGCCCTTGAAGCGCAGGTGGATCCTGGTGATGCCTTCCGCTGGCAGCTTAATCAGCGTAGCGTCCTCGATGATGTAGGCGAGTAGCCGTTTGCGCTCTCGGTTCGGCGTAGTTGGATCATGCCAGAGTTTTCTGAAGTCCGTTGTCATCGTGACCAGCCGCTGGCGAATCGCGTCATCGAGCAGGAATTGGTCCTGTTGACGCGCGCGTTCTCGTTCCTCTCGTGCCTGCGCCAGCGCGTGCAGCTTGTCGTTCCATTCCCCTTCGAGGGTGTCGGCAACCAGGCGATTGGCCGGATCGACCAGCATGAATCGACGTTGCGCCAGATCGGATTCGAACTGCGCACGTTCTATGGCGCGGCAACGCAGCCGGTCGGCCTGTTCCTGTCGGGTTTCGATCTCTCGTCGGATCTCCAGCGCCAACTCCACGGCGGCAGGCGTCATCCGCTCAGCGATGAGAGCCCCGATGGCCGCGTCGACCGGTGGTCCGGAGACGGTTTGGCAGTCCCGATCGCCGAGATAGCCGTGTGCGCGGTCGCAGACATACCAGGCCTCTTGCTTGCCCCGCGCGGAGCGATAGGCGACACGGAGATGTCTGCCACATCGGCCGCATATCACACGTCCCTGGAGCAGCGCCGAACCCTCCCGCGGCGGAGATCCGCGCGCCAGTTCGTAGCCCTGGCCATTGGACGCGAGCAGCTTAAGGTTCTGCTGATATTGCTCCCAACTGATGTAGCCGGGGTGAGCGTTTGGGATGCAAGCCAGCCACTCCCCGCAGTCGCGTTTTTTCACGATGTGTTTCGTGCCCTCCGCGCCTCGCCGGTATCGCCGGCGTCCATACACGTAGGCGCCTGCCAGTCGAGGGTTGCTCAACACGCGCATGGCGGTCGAAGCGGTCAACGGCCGGAACACCGTGGCGCTGCCACGGAGCCGGGACGGAAAGGCGAGGCCCTCCCTCCGGAACGCCTTCACCGTCTGGCACGCCGAACCAACGCGCGAGAACGTCTCGAAGAAATGGGCGATGGTTTCCCGGATTTGCATGTCGGGATCGAGCGCCACGTTGCCAGCGTCGTCGTAAACGAGACCCGTGGGCAGCGGGCAACGATATTCGCCGCGCCGTACTTTGTTCAGGATTCCGCCGCGCATCCTGGCTTTCAGAACATGCAGCTCAGCCTCGCTCATGGTTCCTTTTAAGCCCAGCAGCAGACGATCGTTGAAGTTTGCCGGATCGTAAACGCCATCCTCGTCGAGGATCAGGGTATCGGCCAACGCGCAGATCTCCAGCAAGCGATGCCAGTCCGCGTTGTTCCGCGCCAAGCGTGAGACCTCCAGCCCCATGACGATACCCGCGCGGCCCATGCTCACTTCGGCCACCAGGTGCTGGAAGCCCTCGCGCCAAGCCGCCGACGCACCCGATTCACCTTGATCGCTGTCTACCACGATGATCTGATCTTCGCGCCAGCCCAGCGCCACGGCCCGGCCGCGCAAGGCGTATTGACGCTTCGTGCTCTCCACATTCTCGATGACCTGCCGCATCGAGGACTGTCGAACATACAGGTAGGCGCCTCGTTCGAGATGATGAGGCTACACTTTCAAGGAATCGCTCATGGTGTCGCTCCTCGAGGCTCAGCGTTCATAGCCATGGCTGCGAAGATATGAATAACGGCTCTTGATTCTTTCGCTGTCGGGAAGTTCAACGACTCTTTGGGCTTCGGCTGCGGCGAACTCGCGCCGGCCATAACTATCGCCTGTGTCCATCCCCACATGCCGCGACGAAGAAAAAGCAGAAGTCCCCATCGCGCCTCAGGCGCCAGCGCATGGCCGAGCGCCCCACTGCGAAGAGCTTCGTATTGCGATACAGTGTTTGCCAGCCACTCCGAACGCACCCCACCGAGTGTCAGCGCACGGTTTTTTTTACCGCAACTGCTCGCTCGATCGTCCTTGGGTGGATGTCGAGATCGAATTTCTTCCGGATCTGCTCGGCCAGCTGGCGCGCTCGAATGGGCTCGCCCTCCATCTGCTTCTCTTGGATAAACGCCAGCACCGCGCCCCGCACCTTGTGTGGACCTTGCGGCCCCCTCTTCCTGGGTACCAACCCGACGATCCCCGATTGCTCGAAGCTGGCTCTGGTCTGGTAGTACGTCGGCCTCGACACGCCGTACTCTTCTGTCGCATTGGTCACCGATGCGTTCTCGACCGATACGCGGCGCAGCATCTCGTACTTGACTTGCACGATGTCGCGCGGATCGAAAAACTCGCCCTCTTGGAACTTGGCATCCTGGACTCTTTCGGGCACCGGATTCAGCGTACCCTCTTCGGCGAGGGCCCGGATTTTGGCCTGCTTGCTGTCGCTCTTGGCGGGCACCGCGATCTCCGCCGATCGGCCTGCCGATCGCTTCGCTAATTATGCCGCATCTGTGGCATATGTCAAGAATATGTAATGTTGCATGTTTTGATTCATGCCGATTACTGTGCCAACACTCATCACATCCGTTATTGCCATGCGGCGTATTTGCATTTACAGTTGCGGCGCAATTTCCCTTACATTTCATCTGTGTCCCTCCGCAGACGATCCTGCCCGCTCAGCCGATCCACCAAGCGAGCAAGCTCCAGCAAGTCCACTACGCGGAAAAGCGCTCGCCACCCGCCCAGAACAACCTCAGGATCGGGCGCAACAACATCTGTCCAATGCGGCCGCACCGCGCAAACTGCCCCATCCCCGGTCTCCAAAAGCAGGGTCATCCCATAGCGGTTGTACCGCTCGCCCACGCAGGGCAGTTGCTGTCCTCGGAGTGGATGAAAAGGATGTGTCACCCGCACTAGACGTGTACCTGTGATCGGAGACTGTGCATTCTTGGGCAAGTTACAAGCG
>JBEKPD010000192.1:0-3421 GCA_049521075.1 Occallatibacter sp. | reverse complement strand
TCGCATTCCTGGGCACGCTGTTTCTGTTCATTGGAACCTGCAGCGTGTGCATCGTCATTCCAGGTTTCACGCCGCCGACAGGTTCACTCTCAACGACGGCAGCCCTCGCCCTGTGCGTATTCATTGCAGTCCCGCTGTTCGGCATCCGTGAGCAAGGGATTGCGGGGTATCTCAAGACCTACATCAAGCCAACCCCGATCATGCTGCCGTTCAACATCATCAGCGAACTCTCACGCACGCTTGCACTGGCAATCCGTCTTTTCGGCAACATGATGAGCGGAGTCATGATCGTAGGGATTCTTCTTACCATCACGCCCTTTATCTTCCCCATCGTCATGACGATGCTCGGCCTGCTGACCGGTTCAGTACAGGCCTATATCTTCAGCATTCTCGCGGCGGTCTACACGGGAATCGGCTACACTCCTGTCGTTTTTATTCTCCTATGAATGATTTACGCCGTCTGTGCCGTTTTATACACCGTATCTCGCAGATGGAGTGCGACTTCCGCATCCAACGCATTTCGCCCTGAACCGAGCCCCGGAAGTGTCCACTATTGAGCAGATCAAATTCAATAGGCCGCGTCAACTGGACATTACTTCGCGAATGGAAACGATCGGACGCGGCAACCAGCGGAAAGGCCAGGACAAGAGTATGGAAGAACATCGATGCAGAATTGCAGCAATGGTGGTGGAAGACTTCCGTTGCAAGAGCCTCCTCGACAGCGCACATATTGTGACTCAAGACCCCCGCTATAGGTGCCTTTACCGCCGAGTGGAAGTCGAGGTAGAAGACAGCCGATGCAATAGTGTTGCAGCCGAAATGGAAGACCCGCGGTGCAAAGGCCTTTCTCTGAAGTGGTAATTGAAACTCTTAACTCTTAAAGCTCGACTGAGCACTCAGATGTCCTGGTCAAAGAGCCGCCCATCCATAACTCTTCGATTAACCGCCGATCGACGATGATGCATGGGCCGGCCGGCTTGCACTTTCGAATAATCTCGTCGACGGTCATATTGGCGAGTGCGATTCCTTTCGGAAGCGTGTTGGTCTGTTCCGCTTGGGCCAGTTGGCGCTGAGTTTCGCAAAGGACCAGCTCTGCATACCCAGCTGAAATGTGCTCGTGTACCAACCAGGCACAGATCGCCTTTGATCCGCGGACAGAAGCCTACGTGCGCTCGACTTCTTGCTCCTCGTTCTGCGTGGCAGTGCGGCGGATTCGCGCCGCGTTGCTTCACCGAACTCCTCCCATGGAACTTGGCTTCCTCGCTCCAGTCTGCACCCGCAGAAGCCGCCTAAACGCCAAATAGGCGTCCGCTTAAATTAGGCGGACACCTATTTAGAATCATCGCCCCATCAACGGGGACCTTCGAACGCTTACGGCCCACCGAACGGCAGCTTGGTAGAGAGCGTCGGGTATCGGTGAGCGCAGGCGACTGGACGTTTTGCTCTGTGCGCTCGCGCTAATCGATGAACAGAACGCCTAGGCAGTCTTGCGAATGGACACAACTTTCGCCTTCTCAGTGCTCAATCCTGCATCCAGGTAATCTGCCCACCACTGCATGAGTTCTGTGCGCTGCGGAAGGTATTTCGCATAGTCGTAGCTGGCTGCCACTTTATTCTTCTTGGCGTGGCTTAGTTGTAGTTCGATATGCGCTTCTTCAAAGCCATTTTCATGCAGGATAGTGCTCGCCAGCCCTCTGAAGCCGTGACCGGTCATCACGCCCTTGTAGCCAATCTCATCGAGCGCTACCAGCAAGGTATTTTCGTTAAGGGTGCCGTTCTCTGTCTGCTTGTTCATGCCGGGGAAAACGAATGTCTTTTTTTCGACAATGGCGCGTGAAAACAATTCGCGAAGGATGGCCACAGCTTGACGCGGTAGAGGTACGATATGCGGCCTGTCCATTTTCATTCGCTCAGGCGTGATTACCCAGCGAGCATTGTCCAAATCGAATTCACTCAATGGTGCTTCCAGCAATTCACCGGTGCGCACAAACAGCATCGCCATAAGCTTTAGTGCGTCACGCCACACTTTGTGGCCAGGGAAGTCATCTATGGCCACGAGCAACTTTGGAAGCTGATTTGTTTCAACTCTCGCCCTGTGTTGCGTCTTTCGCGCTTTGAGAACATCGCAGGGCTTGAATGCGGCGGCGGGATTGCTGTCTGCTAGTTCGTTCGCAATGGCATAACGAAATATCTGGCTAATCGTTCCGTGTTGGCGTTGCGCAACATCCCGTGCCCCTTTGCCCTTGAATCGCCGGCCTTTGCCGGTTCCTTTTTCAATAGCGATGATCAAATTGCGGATGTCAGAAGGCTTGACCTCGTTAATGTGCTCGCGTCCGAAGACAGGAAACACGTCAGACTGCAGGCGCCGCAGAATATATGCTGCCGTTTCGCTGTCAACCCCTGATGCCCACCATTCATGCCATTTGAGGGCCACGGCTTTGAATGAGCGTTCGCCACAGGCCTCTTCAGCCTTCACTTGCTCCTGTACTGCCTTCACCTTCGCGGCATCCTTATCGGCTTTGCGCTGCGCCATCGGATCGTTGCCGTCCCTTAATTGGGCTCGGGCCGCCTGATGTGCGGTCCGAGCATCCGCAAGGGAAATGTCAGGATACTTTCCAAGAGGCATCGTTTTTTGTTTGCCGCCATACCGATAGTTCCACCGCCAGAGCTTGCTGCCGGCTGGTGGCACGAGCAGGTACAGGCCTCCCATGTCAGCAAGTCGGTAAGGCCTTTCCGCAGATTTAGCAGCACGAATCTTTACGTCTGTGAGTGCCATTTGAGCCTTTGAGTGATTGCGAATACCATAGCAGTTTGGGCCTATTCGCTGTCAAAAAAGTACCATCAAAAATACCATCAAATTTGTTTGGCTGGCCCTGATCTTCGCTGGACTTATTTGGACGGTGATGGAAACTAATGCTTTTGATTACAATAGTTTGGCGCAAACTATAATAGACTCTTGCAAACTTCCCTGGAACCCAGGCTGGCTTTTACCTGAGGAGCCAATTAGATTCTTAGACTTACGGGCTCTCCTCACTCCCCGATGAACCTCAGAATCAAGCGATTGTGGGGACTTTTGTGGGTACTCCACATCAAAATGCTGCGTATTTGCGGGCGATTCTGAGCAATCATTCTCCGCAATCTCTGCGGTGGGAGTGTTTCCCCTCCTCACTTCTGGCCGCTCCTTGTTGGACCGGTTGCTGCCATCCTGCAACCCATGTGGGGACTTCTCGGCTTGCCCCACCGTGTCGGTTTCCATTGCGTTCGGCTTTCCGTTGACAATGGATTCTAGTGCACGGCGTTTTGCTTCCATGCGGATGTGGCTATAGTGCTTGAGCATCTGTTTGGAGACATGACCGGCAATGTCCATGATGGTCTGATCGCCCGCACCGCTTTCGGCAAGGTCGGTAATCAGCGTGTCCCG
>JBEKPD010000191.1:0-3590 GCA_049521075.1 Occallatibacter sp. | reverse complement strand
ATTCGGGAATCAGACGGACGGCGGAGATCCCGGGAGCTGAGCTATGGTTCGGAAGCTCTTACGAGTCCACAAGCGGAGCGAGAGCCCTGAGAAGTATGAGAGGCTGACGGATTTTGAGTTCGGAATCAACTGTGGCGACATAGGGAACACTCAATGTAGCTGGGCTTGGCAGATCGCAGGTGCGTGCCGTCACCGACCGGAATTTCATCATGGTTCTTCGAATCGCTCAGACCGAACGATAAATCTCTTAGGTGCGGATCCAACATAGTAGAACGGGTAGCACGTAACGAGGGTCAGGGTCTCGCGGTTGGTGGGGTATAGCACTTGAACGTTGTCCGGGTCGACGATTTTGATGGAGACCACTCGATAGCGCTCCTCTCCATGTTGCGTAGAGAGCCGGATCACATCGTCCTTGTGTATAAACCGCAGCGGCCGGAAGAATGTGTCTCTGTGTCCAGCGATCCCCACATTCCCTGGCTCTCCCGGGATGGCCGTGCCAGGAATATGGCCAGGCGCCAGCTTTAGATCGCCGTCCTCGACTCCCTCCACAACCACGGTCGACAGACCGAGCCGGGAGATCGACAACATTGCAATCGCCGCTCCTTCGACGAAACTTTTATATCCAATCTCTGTCGATCGGAAGCGCGCGTCTTTTTCGTCAATAGTGACTTGCGTTTGGAGCCCTTGGGCAAAGCCGTGTGCTCCCTTGCTCTGGAACAGACGCCCATTCACGAACACAAAGGCCCAGTAGCCCAAAGCCACTATGCCGATCACCGCGAACACATATTGTCCATACCTCAAGAGGCCGTTAGTGAACTGGGGCGGTAGCGAGGCTTTCACCTGGCACCGTCCTGGGTGGCTGACGCCGTTGCATTGCGATCCCTTGCAATGTAACCGGCTCTCGTTCGGACGAGCAGCTTCCCACCATCACGTCCGGCGACGGTCACCTTGATCGCCCGATAGGTGCCATCGACCTTTTCATTCTTGGGCGCGTAGCCGATCGTGTACTGGTTCCGCACGTCCTCGGCGATTTCTTTACAGATCCTGACAACCGTACTTGCCTCCTCTGGGAAGAAAGCTTCGCCTCCTGTGGCGCGGGC
The DNA here is from genome assembly GCA_049521075.1 of Occallatibacter sp. Lineage (GTDB taxonomy): Bacteria > Acidobacteriota > Terriglobia > Terriglobales > Acidobacteriaceae > Telmatobacter. Next base: position 2,490 of record JBEKPD010000191.1, on the reverse strand, counting down.
GATCCGTCGCAGCACGCGTGGGTTCCGGTCCGTGTCGTACTCGTCGAAGAGGCCGATCGTATAGATGACGGCGTCGGAGCGTCCGACGTCTTGCAGGACCTGGTTCAGGACGTACTTGCTTGCATTGTCTCCACCGTCGCTAATCACGACCAGCATCTTCTTGTCCCGACTGGCCTTTTGAAGATGCGTGAGCGAGGTCTCGATCGCGTCATATAAAGCAGTCTTGCCTCTGGCTGGCACACCCATAAGCGCTCTATCCAGCTCCGACGACCTAGCTGAAAAGAGTTCCGTATTCGGCAGCCCGAACGTGACATTCTCGTTGAAGTTCACGATAAACATTTGGTCCGCAGGATTACTGGACTGCACGAAGGCCAACGCTGCCGCAGCGACATCCGACTGCTTTCGCTGCATACTTCCGCTGTTATCCACTACGAGCCCGACGACGACCGGCATGTCTTCGTGTTGAAACACTTCAATCATTTGTGGTTGATCATCCTCGTAGACCCGGAACTCCTGTTTCTGAAGCCCGGAGACGAACCGGCCCTTCCTATCACGTACAGTAGCGTGCAGCATAGCCAGTTCCACATTGACCGAGATCGCTGGGGTTGACTGCTCCTGGTTCGGTGGTGGCGGTGGAGTGCCTTGTTGGTTTGCATCGCCCTGGACCGCAATCGATAAGAGAAAGAGCGAGAGAGCGAGGGTTATGGTAAAGCATCGCTCTCCCGCCCGAACTTGGCCTTCCATTGGACTCGCTCCGAATCTGGTTGCCGTCCACGTTCTGAAACGGTTGGCCCAGGGTCGACATTCCAGTTACTTGGTTTTTGCGGCGGCGAACCTCAGACAACCGGCCATTGCGAGCGACAACAGACCGACGAGGCCGATCAGCGGCAACTGGCTTGCCGTTTTCGGGAGTTGCTTGGGCAGTCCGGCCGACGATGGGGGAGCCTCGAAGACTTGAGCGATCTCCGTTTCCTCTCCGTTCGGCTGTTGAGCTATTAGAGGAGTATGCATCATGGCCATGACACCTGGCTCCTTCATGGTCGTTGCAGCCATCGTGGTATCAGCCGCAAGCTCCTGCGGCATGGACGCCACTGGTGTGTTGTTCATCTTCGCCAGTTCAACCGCCTTCGCCTTCGGATACACAAACTCGTGACCGTAAGTCTCGCCGGGGTAAAACCATACCTTGACCGCTTCCGGAGACCCAGCGGCCCGCTCATCGAAAGTGATCATCACTTTCCCTGTGGGTTTTAGTCGGTAGTCCGGGATGGTGAGGAAAGTGCCATACAACTTGTTTCCGTCCTTGCTGAAGACCTGAACGATGTCTCGGTCCGATATCGAATCCGCCAGCTTGAATACGTACGTCCCTGCACCTAAGGCTTTGCCGGGAATCTCCACTGGACCGCTAAAGGTAAAGATCGTCTTCTGGTCAAATTCGTCAGCCTTCGCCTGCGGCAGCATCGCGCCGACTGTACAAAGACCGACGAGCAACACTATTTTCGCTATTCTTCTTATTTCTTTTCCATTCATTTCGAGCGTCTCCTTTGACGAGCTTTGCAAGCGAATGGGGATTCCGCTTGCTTTTCGTTGTGCGCCATCGGCGCTCAACTCTCACGATGATAGGAGTCATTTGCCGCCCGAAGGATTCATGCGTGAGTAAAAAAATACGATAGCTGGGAAAAGCCTCCAGCCGCGTTGTCGTACAAGTATGACTTGTGGTTTCGCGCTCGCTGCGCCCACGCTGTCCGGCTCTATCGGACATCCAAACTCGGGCAGAGGGGTAGCTCGGGTAGTGCGCGGTGGGGTTAGACCTTTATCGCTACCGAGGCGCTAAAACATGTCTGAGCCATCGTGAGGAGAGTGCTAACTAAGGGATGAAGAACCAATCACCTCCAGGCGCAGGCTGCGCCTCAATTCCCTTCTCCATCTGACTTCTAAACGCGGATTCCGTTTTTATCGGATGCGGGTGCCTTCGACGAGACCTAGGCACTCTGGCAATTCCGTGTCTAACGAAATCGCCATGAACTCTCACGTGCGATAGGAGTCATTTGTCGAGCGAAAGCTACACGGATGAACAAAATATCTGAGTCAGCAACTGAGTAGTTCGCGTTATTCGCAGCCGTTCAGGAGGTCATCGCCTTGTTTGTCTGACAGGACTTTAATTCTAACGCAACGCGATACGGCCATTCTGGGCTGGGTGCACAGCTTGCAGTGATTCATTCCGTTCGCACTCGCGAAACGTCTCCTTCTTGTAATCGCACGGTTGTTTCAAGATTGGCCTGGACCTCGGCGACGCGAGTTAAAACGGTTTGCGCTTGAAGGAGATTAGGGATAAATCCAAGCGCCTCTTGAAACGGGAGAAAGGAGCCATTGCAAGATATACGCTTCCTCGTTGTTGAACCGTACCCGCGAACGGCGGGGAATGGGCTTTCTCAAACAGTTCGACTGGAGAAACGATGCTTGCCGGTGCGGCCTTGGGTTGGTTCAGACAAA
>JBEKPD010000190.1:0-3815 GCA_049521075.1 Occallatibacter sp. | reverse complement strand
GGCTACAGATACCATGATATTGCTCTAATGAGCTTATTCCCCAAGAACTAGAAGCCCTCGCTACGCACCTCGGTGAACCGAACCGCGAACAATTTGGTTCAGTTTACTGTCACGTCGAACTTGGTGTTGGCTGTAATCACGCCGCTGGTGGCTGTCACCCCAACGACATATGCTCCCAGCGTGGTGCCGGGGTTGGCCGGAGGATTGTTCACCGGAGGTGGCGCGGGGCTTTTCGCCATACTACCGCAGCCGATGTCCGTACCGGCGACGACCGCAAAGAGCAGCAGAGCCAGGAGCGTCTTCAACTTTCGCCGGCGTGCGGGGACCCCGAAGAAGAGCACTGCCGCCAGGGCCATACCTCCGCCAACAGGCACGATCCGGCGCAGCGGGTCGTGGACCACGGAGGCTGCCGCGGGTGTGGTGCTAATCGTGAGCGTCGTTGTCACAGGCGCCGTCCCAGAGATCGTTACCGGAGCGGAAACCGAGCAACCAGGCAAATCGGCAGCGTTTGCCGGAAAGACGATCACGGCGCAAGTGACACCAACCGATCCGGTGAACCCTGCGGCGGGAGTAATCGTTACCGTCGAGGTCACAGTGGCGCCAGGCGACGCGATGCTGGCGGGATTGGCCGTCACCGTGAAACTAGGTGGGACCATGATGCTAGGTGCAATGATCGTAAAATTGATCTCCGTGCCCGTGAGACTCGTGCCATTGCTCAAGGCTTGAATCCCCAACTGGTCTGTTCCTGCTTGAGTCTGGCTTGTGGTGGAGATGGTGACTGGCACAATGACCGGCGCGGTCCCCGAGAGCGTGGCTGACGGCGGAATCGAACATGTGGGAAGAGGACTAAAGCCTCCGATATTGCAGGTGAGGCTTACGGTTCCTGTGAAGCCCTGGTTCGGTGTGATCATAAGCATCGATGTGGCGCTCATCCCAGCCATAAACGGTGGGACGTTCGTCAGGGCGGTACTGACGAGCGGCTCCGTCAGCAGTGAAATTGGATCAGAGACGCTGGCGCCATACTCGGCATCGCCGGTATAGCTGGCGTCGATGGAGTGTTCGTACGAATTCCCGCTCGTGGGAAGTATGAGGACATTGTTCGCAGTGGCCGTTGCAGATTCTGGTTGAAAGAGTGATAGCGTGATCGTATCGTCTTCATCGCCGGCAAGCGCCCCGGCGATGTCCGATGTTCCGTCTCCATTGAAGTCCGCAATCGCAATCGAACCGCTGTCGGTTACTTCCTGCTGACTCATCACAGTCGTAAAGGTTCCGTCGCCATTGCCCAGTAGGGCCAGATTGTTGTTCCCTGCCACCGCCAGGTCGGCGACACCGTCCGCATTAAAGTCGCCCACCGCCACGGTCAAGCCGGAATATCCACTTGCCGGGCCTACGCCGGTAAAGCTCCCATCGCCATTGCCCATCAAGATGATCACAGTGCCATCTGCAGCCACAGCGAGATCCAACTTGCCGTCTCCGTTGAAGTCGGCAATCGCCAGCGCATTGGGCCCGGCGGTCATCGCGATGCTCTCGGCCGAGGTGAAGGTTCCATCTCCGTTGCCTAGCAGGATGCTCACGGAATTGCTATTTTGGTTGCCTACCGCGATGTCCAGTTTGCCGTCTCCGTTGAAGTCTCCCACCGCTACGGCACCGGGATTGGCACCCGTGGGCGACGTCGCTCCGACGATGAAGGTTCCGTCACCGTTGCCTAGCAGGATGGTGACGTTAGAGCCGGTCGTGCCGCCAGCCAACACCAGATCCAGCTTGCCATCTCCGTTGAAATCGCCTACGGCGAAGGCATGGGCAGCGCCGATTGGTTGCGACTGGTAGCCGTTCGTTACTGTTCCGTCGCCGTTGCCCAAAAAAATGGTGACGACGCCGTTGTACAAAGTGGCAAAGTCCAGTTTGCCATCTCCGTTGAAATCTCCCGTCACAATACTGCTGTTGAACTCTCCCACAATGCCGTTGGCGCCAGGAGCGGTAAAGGTCTGCGCATCCTCGAAGGTTGCATCTCCATTGCCTAACAACATGAATCCATCGCCGAACGCCTGTATTGCGACCAGATCGGTGATTCCGTCTCCGTTGAAGTCTCCGGCCGCAACCAATACGGGAACTTCGATAAAAATCCCCGACGATAGAAAGGTCGCTCCCGTAGTAACAGGTGTCAGCGTAGCCGTTGCCAGCACCGCATTGGCATTGCTCATATCCACAAACGATACCGGGCCCGTTGGCGCAGCGCCCGCATTGCCGGATACCGTGGCGGTGAGGTTGTAGATCCCCTGAACCCCACTGGTTGTCACGGTCGTTACGGAGGGCGAAGACTTCGCAACGACGGTCACAGACGCGACAGCCGATGAGCTCGCCACGGCATTGGTCGTGCCCAGGAAGATCGCCTTGTAGCTATGGCTTCCGATCCCGGGACGGAACTTCAGCGTCGCCGTCCCCGCGCCGGTCGACTGCGCTGTACCCAGCAGGTGTATGTCGGTGCAATATTTCGCGGTCGCGTCGCAGAAATTTATCTGACCCGGCGATACTGGGTTGCCTCCGGCGGTGACCGTCGCTGTCAGCGTCACCACGCTGCCAGTCGTCACTGTTGCTAACGCGTTTCCAGCGGAGGTGACGGACAGCGTTGTTATCGTGGAGGCGGGCGCTGCCCACACATGCAGCAGTCCAACACCTTGGCCAAGAGAGACTACCGCAATGGAACACCACAAAGGGCGCAAGAGGGCGAGCAGCTCTCTGCCTGCAATCAATGTTCGCTGAAAATGCATGGATGATCTCTCCCGAGGAACCAGACAGATGCTGATGTATTCGTTAACTAAGTTTGCGCAGACTTATTCCACGCATTTCTGCTGGTTTTTCAGGAGTGTGCGCAAGAATTCTCGGAATCCAAGCCTGGAAGCTCCGAAGAATGCTAATGCACAGGAGCACCCCGCTGCTGCCGCTGCGTTCATATCGGCCAGTGTTCAAGAATGTCGCCAAGACTGCAATCTCAACTGTCGACAACAGTCATTATGGAGTAACCAGAGCGATGCGCTGACCGTGGGTTAGGCTGTGAGTTCGTGAGGAACCGCAATTCAGAGCCGCAAGCGGAAGGAGCCGGTCAATATAGCTGCGCGAATGGGCCGTCATGGGGTTTTCTGGATTCCGAGCGCATAGCATAGTTCAGAATCAGTATCCCCAAAGCGACGGGGCGGGTTCTTGACAGGCTTAGTCCCACTGGGACGGAGTGCATCGCGAACCGTCTTCCGGGCTCTTGCGAGCCGCGACATGACGGTCCCTATCGGGATCGATAGGACCTCTGCAATCTCTTTGTAGGAAGCTTCCTCCACATCGCACATGAGAATCACTTCGCGGTAAATGGCCGGCAATTCCTCAATAGCGGTTCGAATTGCGGCGATGCCCGAACTGTCGATAAACAGCGATTCAGGAGTGGTGCAAGTTACGAATGCGGGAAGGGTCTGCTCCTCCGAATCCAATCCAACCATCAACTGACGTTCCCGGAGTGGGCATGATTTGAGAAAGGTGTTTCTGAGGATTTTGAAAATCCATGCTCGGAAGTTTGTGCCGGGCTGAAACGATGCGAAGCTCCGAAAAGCCTTGAGGAACGTTTCTTGTACCAGATCCTCGGCATCATGATCGTTTCGCGCCAGCCAACGCGCCAGATTATAGACGGAATTCACCGTGGGCATGGACAGTTCTTCGAATTCTGCGAGTGCTTGATTCCCCTGCGAAGATACCACCCCGCTTCCAAACGTTCGCGTTGGAGCGAAATCACGATGCCTCATTTCATTTCCCCCCGAAGCAGGGCGCACCCT
>JBEKPD010000189.1:0-3899 GCA_049521075.1 Occallatibacter sp. | reverse complement strand
ATACGGCAAAATCTTGGATACCAAAACCATCACCGCGATGCTATCGGCCCTTCTGCGGGCGTTGTAGCGCGATTCGACTTTCCCCGAGTGCGGCATTAAACGTTTTTCAACAAGTTCCTAGATCAGCGACATGCCATGTAAGAAACTGTCGCAGTGGGGAAACCGAGTGATCGGCTCCCCACGGGCGGACGGCTCCCGTTCACCATGCGGTCAACTGACCGACGCCCAGCCCAGGGACCGCTGCCCAAGTCACGTACGACCGAACAGTCGCATGACTTCCAGTCGCACATACAAGGCAGGCTACCGTGACCAGAACCATTTGTGGAGTGGATATTTCTTTAGTGTCTCTTGAAGCCCGCATCGGCCGCGACGGAGCTACCAGCGCCTTCCCCAACACTGGCGAAGGCATCGCCGCGCTGGCCCCCTTTTGCCAGGCTCATCAAGTCGAGTTGGTCGCCATGAACGCTACCGGCGGCTACGAGCAATAGGCCCTGGCCCTGCTCTCTGAACAGGGGCTTCCCGTGGCCATCCTCAACCCGCCCACGGTGCGCCGCTTCGCCCAGAGCATGGGCCGGCTGGAAAAAGCCGACAGCATCGACGCCGGCATGATCGCCTGGTATGCCAAGGTCAAAGAGTCCACGCCGTTATCGCTGGCCACCACCACCCAGCAACACCTGCGCGCCCTGGTTGCGCGCCTGCGTCAGCTCACTGAAATCCGCACCACGCAGCTGAACCAGCAGCGGCTCATCATGGATGCTGCCATGCTGGCCCCTTTCGATGAATTGCCGGCCGTCGTGGCCCGGCAAGGTCAAAGAACTGGAAACCGCCATCGCTGCCATGATCCAGGCCGATCCGCTGTGGCGATTCCTGACGGTGACGTCGTTTTCGGCTTTTACATAACAAGAATTTGACATCATAGTTTCTCCAAAAGTGGCCTCAGATCTTTGGGAGCGTCTTAGCTGTCTCTAAAGGCCATCAATCTCGTTTTTCCGTTCAACATCTGTATCCATTCGAGCAACCCCATTGTTCCGTTTGATTTCGCGGTGTGTTGAAGTATAGGGATGGATTCGAACGGAGTTGTTCCAGCATTTCGTCGGCGCAGCCGTGCAGAGGCCGCGCGTTTGGTATCGGAGTTTGAGCAGAGCGGTTTGAGGCGCAAAGAGTTTTGCGCGGCGCGTGGGCTCAGCGTGCACGCGCTCGATGTATGGCGCAGGCGCATGGCGCAACCTGGACTGCGGGAAGAGATTGTTCCGGTGGAGATCGTTGCGGATCGAGCTGTGAGTGCGTCTACGATGCCTGCAGCAGGCGTGACTCGGATCGGCCAGTTTTGCGTGATGCTCCCTCAGGGTGTTTCGATCGAGGTGGGGCCGGGCTTCGATGCGTCCGAGCTACGGCGTCTGGTTGCGGCGCTGGATGGCATTGCGACATGCGGCAACTTGTCACGGCCGGCGTAAGGCGATGCTCGGTTTAGGCGCGGCCACGCGCATTTTTGTGGCTACCGGCGCAACGGACATGAGGCTGAGCTTCAACGGTCTCTACGCTCTGGTCGTCGGTCAACTCAAGCAAGACCCGCAGAGCGGCCATCTGTTCTTGTTCGCCAACAAGCGCAGAGACAGGATGAAGATTCTGTTCTTCGACAACTTCAGTTTATGGGTGTGCGCGCGGCGCATGGAGAAGGGACGATTGCACTGGCCTGTCTCTGAACAGGGCCGCGCGCAGTTGACGCGCGAAGAGTTTGCGTTGCTGATCGGCGGCATCGATCTCGGAACGACGACCAAGCGGAAGTGGTATCGCAGGGCCGTTGCCGAAAAGGAGAACTCATCGCAAAAAGTTACATGAATGGAGGCGATGCGATGACATATCCACAACGCGATCTGCTATCAAAGAAACATCGTGAGTGCGATGCCGCCACAACCAGTTCCGCCGCACCTGGATCCGGACAGTGTTGCCATCATCGCCGCCCTCCAACGCCAGATCGACGCTCAGCAGAAGCAGCTTGCCGCTCAACGAAGCGAGCTTAACTACGCACAACTGAAGATTCAAGTTCTTGAAGAGCGGCTTCGTAAGCAGAGGATCGAAAAGTACGGCAAGGCGAGCGAAAAGCTGAGCGACTTACAGCTTGAGTCACTCGATCATGAGCCAGCGGTGTCGAACGAAGAGATCGAGAGCGAGGCTGCCGGCGGTCCTTTGCCCGCGGCCGACGAGGAGCAGAGCGCCGAACGCGGGCCGCGGCGCAAGAACCGGCAGCATCCTGGACGCAATGAACTGCCTGCGCATCTTAGACGCGTCGAGGAGATCGTAGCTTGCGCGGCCGACGGGTGCCGTTGCGGTAGATGCGGCGGCGAAACTCGCGTGATTGGATACGAAGAGAGCGAAGTGCTGGGCATGAAACCGGCCGAGTACTTTGTGCGCATCATCAAGCGCGAGAAACGCGCCTGCCCGGCCTGCGTCGCACAGGGCGTTGCGACTGCTCCCGCGCCCGAACGCATCGCGCCGAAATCGATCTTCGCTGACGACACCATCGTCGAGTTCATTGTTCGGAAATATTGCGACAGCGTCCCACTTTATCGTCAGCGCGCGATTCTCATGCGCGATCTGGGCATCGATGTGGCGCTGACTACGATCAACGACGCCGTGTTGCGCGTGGGCGAGTTGCTGATCCCGATTGTCGATGCGATGAAGCGCGACTTACTCGCCGGCAGTTATATCCAGGCCGACGAAACTCACGTCGCAGTGCAGACGCCGGAGAAGAAAGGCGAGAACCATCGCGCCTTCTTCTGGCAGTACTCGGCACCTGCAAAGGGAGTGGTCTTCGACTTCGAGATGACCCGCAGCAAGAAGGTCGCCGAGGAGTTCTTCAAGGACTATGGCGGAATCCTGCACACGGATGGGTATGTCGCCTATGAGAAAGACATCGGCACCAAGGATCTGATCCACGCCTGCTGCCTGGCTCACGCCAGACGCGGATTTGTCGACGCCATCAAGGTACAGGCCAAAGGCCAGGCGGTTGATGCGCGCCTGGAACGCATCGTCGCGCTCATGGATGACTTGTTTGCCATCGACCGCCAGGCGCGTGAACAAAACCTGTCGCTCGCCGATCGCCATGCACTGAGGCAAGAGCGCGCTCCCGCGTTGCTCGACGAGTTGCATGCTCTGCTGGTGGCCATGGAAGCCTCATGCGCCGTCCTGCCGCAGTCGATTGCAGGCAAGGCCCTCAACTACACGTTGAAGCGCTGGGTGGAGCTGACACGGTTCCTCGAGCATCCTGTCATCGAGCTATCGACCAATTGGGCAGAGAATTCAATGAGGCCGATTGCGATTGGAAGACGGAACTGGCTGCATTTGGGAAGCAAAGAAGCTGGGCCCAAAATCGCAGCGATTTTCTCAATCGTAGAAAGCTGCCGCAAGCTGGGCGTGCCCATTCGCCAATATCTGACCTACGTGCTCCCCGGCCTGGCAGACCGCTCCATTCAGGAACTGTCCAGCCTCGCACCCGCGTCCTATGCCGCCAACCTGGAAAAGTAGCCTATGCTGCCCAACCAACTCGGTCAACCATGTAGTTGCCCGAACGCGTACCAACATCTTGGGGCCGTTTGGAATCGACAGTGATCTGCGTCGTTGGGGTCCGCAATTAGCTTCTCGCGGTGCCAAACTCGGAAAGAAACGGGCTATCGCGGCAGTGGCTCGCAAGCTGGCGGTCCTGCTACATAGCTTGTGGGTGAGTGGAGAAGCGTATGAACCACTCCACTGTACTCAACGGGCCATGCCAGTGGCATAGTTAGTCGATTCTGAAAAAGTGATTCTCAGGCGGGCAGAAGTTGAGTATTGCGGGCTTGCTGGCTTCGCAAGGCGAGCAGCGGGTTCCATACGCTCGTCACACAGGACAGAAAAATGCGCCA
>JBEKPD010000188.1:0-4055 GCA_049521075.1 Occallatibacter sp. | reverse complement strand
GTCCGATTGCGGCCGATTTCATTCCCGGATTAATTCCGCAGAAGACTACGTTCAGGGAAGTCGATATGACGTCAGTCAGGCCAATCGGATTTGGTTTTGGGCGAGAAGACATGGCTTCAGAACATCTTAATCTCTGCGGTTGGATCCGGATCACTCGCACGCTAATTCAAAAGCTGGCTGTTCGGCTCGGCATGAGAGCGAAAATGAGCTGACGATTTCAATGAAGATCATTGTTTGAGCAAACTCCTGGGGCCGCTCACATGTTCATTGCCACGCTCGTAGAAACGTAATGGGCGGTCCGCTGCGTGCGTCAAACCAATCCGGACGCTTTTGCCGATGCGGCCAGTCTTGCGCGCAGTTGCAGCCAACCAAAGAGGAGAATCTGCACTGCACAGGTCCAATCCATCGTCCTTGAGGTCAACCTTCAATGCCTTGGTCAATCGTCCCGGCCCTCTTCCAATGTCGGCCCATTGTTTCCTAGAATATTCGCGTTCCATGGGTTCGAAACCATCGAGAGGCTCAATCGAGCGTAACAAGACTCCTGCCCCAACTCCGGCCCTTTCGCTCGTCACATTCAATAAGAACGAGACGCCATAAGCAAGATACACATAAGCGTATCCACGTTCAAGGAAAAGAGTGCTGTTGCGTGGCGTCCTGCCGCGGAAAGCGTGACCAGCGGCGTCGCCAACGGGATAGGCCTCCGTTTCGACGATTCGTCCGCTTAGCCTGCCGCCCGAAGTGTCATGAACGATGACCTTGCCGATCAGATAGCGCGCCAACTCCACAGTGTCGACAGGAAGGCCTGCGCGCGAGAGCCGTCGTAGGCCGTCGTGTGCGTCGGGTCGCGTCAGTAACTGTTTGGCAGAGGCCATCGTTCCATTCAACAGAGAGCAACAAACACCATCATTGCGTGGCCAGGACGGGATCTAACAAGGAGAGGGAAAAACTAGTTCTGCTCTTCGAACTCCTCGCCTCGCAGGGAATTGAAAATGAAAATGTGGCTCCGTGGCCATCGTTGGGTGTAGCCCACACTCGTCCACTATGGCTCTCGATAATCGAGCGGCTGACGGACAAGCCCATCCCCATTCCGTCATTCTTGGTCGTGTAGAAAGCTTCAAAGAGTCTGTCCAAGTCTTGTGGATTGATGCCCACGCCCGCGTCCTGCACAGTCAGGCGCACACATCCACCGTCGTCTTTCTCCGTTCTGATGACCATCTCCCTAGGGCGATCTTTGACGCCTCTCATTGCGTCTGAGGCATTCCTGAGTAGATTGAGGATGACCTGCTGGAGCTGGACACGATCACCTTTCACCCGCGGGAGGTCGCTTGCAAACTCCTGCCGCAGGATTACGCCGTGTTTCTGAAGCTCATCCAAAGATAGAGCGATGACCTCGCGTGCAGCCGCATTGAGCTCGACCGGTTCGGCGGCGGTCGCCTTCTTACTGAAGAGAGCTCGCAATCGAGCGATCACTTCGGACGCACGGTGACCATCGCGCGCTATGCGTTGCGCGGCTTCGCGAGCAACCTGGATGTTGGGAGAATCCCCGGATAGCGCGCGCAGGCAGGTGCCAGCGTTGGTGACGATTCCTGCAAGCGGTTGATTGACCTCATGGGCAATCGAAGCAGTCAAGGCCCCGAGGCTCGTCACTCTTGCCATGTGAGCGAGCTCTGAGCGGAGTTTATTGAGAGCTTCTTCGGCACGTTTCTGGTCGTCGATGTCGGTGGTGGTACCGACGAATTTGAGGACTTTTCCTTCCGTATCGCGCAAGACCACGGCTTGCTGGAGATGCCAGCGATAGGTTCCGTCGCGAGCGCGGAGAGACCTGGTTTCGAACGCGAAATCCTTTCCCGAATGCACTCCCTCCCAAAAGCTCTTGGCCGCTATCTCCCGATCCTCAGGGTGGATCGCGGTCATCCAGGCCTCGGGATGCGAGCGGACGAAATCGAGGGTCTGACCGGAGTATTCAAGCCAAACGTGATTGACGAAGTCAGGGGTCCCATCAGGCTTGAGCGTCCAGGCGGATACAGGAAGAAGCTGCAGCAGCCCGACCTGGAATTGCAACTCTGCGTTCGCTGCGGCAAGTTCGGCCGTTCGTTCCGCGACCCGCCGATCGAGTTCGTCGGCGATGCGCTTCTGCTCACTCCGGAGCCGTGCCTCCTGCAGGCCGATGGAAGCCTGACTGGCCGCTACGCTCAGGAGAAGTGCCTCGGTTTGCTGCGGGAAATCTGCTCGCTGAGCCGCCGCGATGATCATGCCGAGTTCGCCCTGTGTCCCCAGCGGCAGAGGCACGATCGAAACGTCTCCATCACCCATAAGGGGCCGAAGCAGTGGCGGCCATTTCCGCGGGTCGTCTCCGAAGGAGTGGCCGAGTGCCTGGCAGATTTCGTGCGTCGGGGGCATGGGGCCCTGGAATTGGGCGACCCGCACCATCTCAACGGGCGCCTCGCCGGCTGGATCCTTGAGGCTCACAGAGATGAGGTCGAGACGCAACATGCGCATCAGCGCGTCGAGCAAAGTATGAAGGACATGGGATGGATCGCCGCCGCTCCAGATGGCAGGAAGAGCGAGCAGGCTCACCAGATCGTTAACGCAACGCTGAAGGCGTTTGACTTCGCCGGAGCCGTGTTCGGCTTGGGCCGCCATATCAGGCGGCCGCGGAGGAAACGTGGACGGCGTTGTCGCCGCACTCGAACCCGTTCTTAATGAACGGAAGCAACACGCGATACGGTTCGTCGTCGTTGTTGAAAAACGCGCAAACATCGCGTACTTCGCCGAGCTGGGAGCCGGCGAGGAAGATCGCTGACACGACCTTCTTCATGGCGTATTCCTCCCCATCTGGATAGCGGCAACGCCCCGTTCGGAATAGGATGCACCAACTCCGGGAGGAATGTCCATCCGGTTTTTGCCGTATGGTGCGCGGATGCCAACGCCTTCCGAGAGGTAGAACACGGAGATCTGGGGCGTAGTCGGAGATGGTTTTTCGGTAACGTCGAACCATGGTTCGCGTGTCGCGACTGAGTTACTGGGTCGGACGTGAGATACCAAACTTCTTCATCTTGTATGCGAGGCCAGTCCTGTTCAGGCGAAGCCGGGCCGCTGCTCCGCGAGTTCCTCCGACCACCCAATTGCTTTCGCGCAGCGCTCGCAGAATCAACTCCCGCTCCATTTGCTCCAGGGCGCTGTCGTCACTGGCACCGCTGAGATCGACGACATTAGAAATGTCCGTCAATGGCACTCGCAGCGCGGGGCCGGATGAGCGCAGCACGGCTCGCTCCATAAGATTCTGCAATTCGCGGATGTTGCCGGTTTTTTCGAAATTTCGGTTTTGACCGGGCCCACCTGCTGGTCCACCAGTGATCGTTCGACACCTTTACTCCGGTGCCCCACGTTCATGCAATAGATTCGCGCTGTTGCTAGGACGAGGGCCATGGGTAGCGGGAAATAACAGGGCATATCCCAAAGGTGTGCACTTGACCACTTCATCTGGTCGCTCATAGTGGCCCGGAAGATTTACTCGCACCGAGAGGTCTGCTCCGCGATCCAGTAACAGCCGAGTCACCGCTAGTCCCCAGTCGTAGAACTGACTGACAGCATGAAATATCGGTGTCTGGCCGCCCACGCCGGTGTCCTCTATCATCGCGCGCGCATTTACGTCTGCTCCACGATCCAGAAGCAGATTTGCCGCTTCCACATTGCCGTACTCCGCTGCCACATGCAACAATGTTGCTCCTCGCAAGGTCAGACGGCGTCCGGCGGTGCTTCCGAAAGTCAGTTCGGGAAACCGCCGATGCATCAGCATAGGATCGGCATCCAAGTGTCGGACGAGAAGGTCGAGCCGGTTGCGCAATAAATCTAAGACCGCAGAAACCTCGTATTTCGTAGCGCAGCCAGCTTCAATCAGAATATCCATGCACGTGCCGAGCTCGGCTGAACGTCCGTAAGTGCCGATCAGGAAATCCAGCGCGGTGCCCGGATATTTCTGCCGCTGACCTGGCGGATGGGGATTAGCGCTGTGCTCCAGCAGCCACTTCAGCGCCAATGGTTCGACGGTTTCA
>JBEKPD010000187.1:0-4392 GCA_049521075.1 Occallatibacter sp. | reverse complement strand
CCATTCGAAGCGGTCGTTGCATCCATCAAGGCATCGATCGGTCACCCGAATATGGCGGAGTTCTGGCAAGCAACGCAGCGAGCGACAACTGCCGCCGAACTAGAGGCCGCCATACGACCCGTCCTGGCCGAGAGCGGTCTGATGCAATTTGTCGAGTTCGATCACGGGATGATTGTTCGCAAGGGGACCGAGCATCACACATCCAGAATCATTCGTCTGGTCATTGGAAATCCTCTCATCATGAAAGAAATGGCGAAGGGCGTGCCGGACGCCGGCTCGTATGCTCCGGTCACTGTCCTCGTCGATGAGCGAGCTGATGGGGTGCATATTTCGTATGACCGGATGGCCAGTCTCTTGGCTCCTTACGGGGACGAGGATGCGCTGAGCGTGGCCCGCGACTTGGACGCCAAAGTCGAAGACGTGTTGAGACACGCGGCATGAGGTGGAGTCAGAGGACTCAAATCGCCTTGGCGCGCATGCGTTCTTACGAAGCCAAGAAGATCACAGACCCGGCCCGCTCGCTCGAGACCTAAAGGAGGACCATTCATGTCAAAATCCACTGCGACGCCGATACGGGTGATAGAGGAAACAGCTAACTACTGGAGAGCAGTGTTCGACTATCCCCCCTTCAATGTGGTCGATGGCGATGTGTTTCAAGCGCTTCAGGACCTCCTCGTCCGGATGGAAACGAGCGAGGCTCTGCGAGTGGTCGTATTCGAGAGCGCCTTACCCGACTTTTACCTGTCGCATTTCGATCTGACCGGGAAGCTCGGCAATGTCATGACGGGGATTGGGCCTACGGGCTTGCCCGTTCTGATGGACACTTTCGTTCGGCTTACGAAACTGCCCGTCGTCAGCCTGGCAAAGATCAGGGGCTGCGTGCGCGGCGTCAGCAGCGAATTCGTTCTTGCCTGCGACATGCGCTTCGCCTCGCGGGAGAATCTGAAACTGGGGCATCCTGAACTCGGGGTCGGGCTGCATCCCGGCGGCGGAGCCACGGAGCGACTTCCCCATCTGGTCGGGCGGGGACGAGCGCTTGAAATCGTCCTCAGTGCCAACGACTTCGATGGTGAATGGGCCGAACGATACGGCTATGTAAACCGTTCACTGCCGGACGCTGAATTGGACAGCTTCGTCGATGCCCTCGCGCGCCGGATCAGCTCTTTCGATAAGCCAGCTCTCGCGGCCGCCAAGAAGCTCGTCAATGAAGTCTCGTTGCCCGAAGCTGATCGGCTCCTCGCGGCGTTCACGTCGTTTGGCAAGGCCCTTGGCTGGCCGGCTGCTCAGAAACGTGTCGGAGCTGTGTTGGAGCGTGGGCTTCAACGGGATGCCGATTATGAGAAAAATTGGCCAGATAGCCTCGATGCCCTGTCGGACCGAAGAATTGAGGAAGGATGATGAGCAATCGATTGCAATGGGGGGTCTTCGTCAGCGATCAGATCCCCGTCGTGACAGACAACCTTCCGCCAGGTGCCACTGAAATGAAATGGTCACCCATCTCATCGACGCTTATTTTCGGGGAGAGGGATGCGGTGCTCGTCGATACCGCCATTACGGTCGAGCAAAACCAGAAAATCGCTGATTGGGTCGCGAACACTGGCAAGAATCTGACGACTATCTACGCCACGCATGGGCACGGCGATCATTTCTTTGGCGTGAACACAATCCAGAAGCGGTTCCCCAAAGCACGTTTCGTTGCGAGACGGGAGGCTATCGATGTCATGCGCGTGCAGGCATCGGTTGCAGTCGTCGAAGCCTATTGGAAACCGCGATTTCCGGGACAAATCGATTCGAAGCTTGTGATCGCCGATGACCTGATGGGCGGCATCTTTGAGTTGGAGGGACATCAGTTCATTAGCATCCCTCTCGGACACACCGATACCGACCACACCACTTGCCTCCACGTTCCTTCGATTGACCTGGCTGTTTGCGGCGATGCGCTCTACAACGATGTCCATCTTCATTTGGGTGAATCGGACGCCGACGGCCGCAAGGACTGGATCGCGGCACTCGACACCATTGAGTCGCTGAGGCCGGTGGCCGCGATTGCAGGACACAAGAGACCGGGCGCACCCGACACACCGGACAATATTGAGGCGACCCGAAGATATATCCGCGACTTCGACCGGATTGCATCCCAGACCAAAACCGCGCGCGAACTCTATGACGAGATGCTCGCGATTTATCCCAGCCGTGTAAACCCGGCGGTCTTGTGGCTTTCGGCGAAGACCGTGAAGCCGGGTAGCAAGTAAGAATCCGTGTGCTGTGGCAAGGCAGAACGATTAGGAAAGAGAGGCGAACGATGACATCCACACCCGAACCGAAAGAAGCGCCACGCTTATCCGAAATGGATGCAGCCATTTCGGAGCGGCACGTAAAGATTCAAACTCGTGCTTACGAACTCTATCTGGAACGTGGAAACGGGCCTGGAAGCGAGTTCGATGATTGGCTAAAAGCGGAGTTGGAAATCGACAGCGAGTGATCTCTCAGCGCGCTGTCTGGCGGCACTGTCGTCTATCGGGTTGATTACCAGGTTTCGGATCAACAGAAACGTAGAGGCTAAGGAAATGATAACGATCAATCTCGCAGGTAAGGTCGCCGCGGTGACGGGCGGCAGCAGCGGAATTGGATTTGCCGCTGCCAGCACTCTGGCTGAAGCAGGAGCTCATGTTTATGTCTTGGGCCGGCGCCCAGAAGAACTCGCCTCAGCCGTCGCGAAGATTGGACCGAACGCAACCGGCGTGCAGGGTGATGTGTCGTCTCAGCCTGACCTCGATCGTCTTTACGCTCAAATCAAGACAGAGAAAGGTAAGCTCGATGTCTTGATGGCCAATGCGGGCATAGCCAAGTATGCGCCGATTGGGTCGATCACCGAGGAGCTCTACGACACTCTCTTCGACACGAACGTCAAAGCGCTCGTGTTCACAGTCCAGAAGGCACTCCCATTGATGTCCGAGGGTGGATCGATCATTCTCACGGCCTCGGTGGTTGGGAGCAAGGGCTTACCCTCAAACAGTATCTACAGCGCCACAAAGGCCGCCGTTCGCTCTTTCGCGCGGACTTGGACGACAGACCTAAAGAATCGGGGGATTCGCGTAAATGCAATCAGTCCTGGCACCATCGACACCCCAGGTCTGGAACGTCTATTTGCGGCTGGCGGAGCCGGCGAACAACGTCGGAAGTCGGTTGCGACTACGATCCCTATGGGACGATTGGGCAAGCCGGAGGAGGTCGCTAAGGCGGTACTGTTCCTCGCTTCAGACAACAGCAGCTTCATCACCGGAACTGAGGTGTTCGTCGACGGCGGCTTCGCACAGGTCTAGTTGTCAAAGTCAGCTCCGAAAAGACAAAGGAAGCTAATGCCAATAAAGTCTGAATTAGAGACTGCGAAGGTCAGGGGAAGGTGCAGGAGGAGGAACTCGACTCCTGCCGCGCGGAACCGGCGACCGGGGCCCGGCCTGCGGGATGAGTGTGCAGGGAGAACCAAAGCGGTGTCTTCCTGCCCGATTTTTGAAGGCGGAAAAACGAGGAGCGGCTGGTTCACCGCCCCTCGGATGGTTGGCTCTAGGCGGCTTTCGTTGCTCTCTTGACGGCTGGTTGTGTCGCTTTCCTGGCTTTCTCCTTTGCGGCAAATTCCTGACGCACCTTGGTGGTGATGGCGTCGGTGTCTACCTTATATGTGGCGGCGGCTTCCTTGAGGATGGCGGTCGGGTTGCTGCGTGAGGCTGCCAGCAAGATGCTGGCCTCGACCAGCAACCGCGAGAGCGTCCCTTCATCCGCCCGGCGAACGAAAGCGGTAAAGGTCTTTTTAACGCCGCCATCATCGCGTTTCTGCCGGATACCGTGCTGCCGGGCCAGCATCTCCACGCGGTTTTCATCCAACAGAAACAACAACCGTTCGATCACAGACAGCAAGTCGCGCTTCATCAGACGCACTGGGACAGCGGAGCCAATGGCGCTTAAAACGCGAAGGCCAACCGTGTTGGCAATCGCTTGTTCCTTGCGCTGCTTCTCCTGTTCGGCCTTCCACTTCACATCATCCCGACTCGTGGACTGCTTCGGATGATGTACCGGGCAGGCCGGGTTCGCGCATACCTTGTGAATGGTGCCCACGTCCTCGCCTTCGGTGATGATGGCTTCGGTTGTGAACTTGCATTCCTTGAACTCGGGACGCTTGGCCTCTTCCTTATCCTTCGGCCTGTCGTCTCGAATGGCGGTGTATTTGTTGCGTGGCAGCACTGGGCTACCTTCCTGTTGTGCTCCGTAGGTAGTGCTGATTTGCACCAACGCAGGTTTCGCAGCGATGGTCTTGGCAAGGTGTGCGGACACTTTGGCCTGATAGCAGGCCGGGTCGGTGCACTGATCGGCCTCTCTGCCCAGGTCGTCGCCAAA
>JBEKPD010000186.1:0-4685 GCA_049521075.1 Occallatibacter sp. | reverse complement strand
CGCTCGATCATGTTGAGCCATGAAGCCGAGGTCGGCGTGAAGCGGACGTGGAATCGCTCGTGCTTTTCTAGCCAGCGTTGCACCCTCTCATGTTTGTGCGTGGCATAGTTGTCGCAGATCAGGTAGATTTGTTTCCCCGCCGGAACGGTCTGATCGATCATCCGCAGGAAGCGGAGCCATTCCTGATGGCGATGCCGCTGCTGGCAGAGCCCGTAGACTTCTCCGGTTGCCGTATCGAGAGCAGCGAACAGCGTGGTCGTGCCGTTGCGCTTGTAATCGTGCGTCATGGTGGTGCCGCGGCCCTTCTTCATCGGCAGGCCGGGCTGTGTGCGGTCCAGCGCCTGTATCTGGCTTTTCTCATCCACGCTTAACACCAGCGCGTGCTCGGGCGGGTTCAAATACAGTCCGACGATGGCCTCCAGTTTCTCGGCGAACCGCGGATCGTTGCTGACCTTGAAGCCCTCCACGCGATGCGGCTTCAAGCCGCTGGCGCGCCAGATGCGCGACACCGAGGCCTTGGAGATACCCACCTCCCGCGCCATCGTGCGTGTGGACCACTGCGTGGCGTTTGCGGGAACGCTCTGGGTGGTCTTCTCAATCAGAGACGCTCGAGAAATTGTCGGAGTGCGGCCCGGCCGAGGCGCATCCTGCAAGAGACCTTCGATGCCGCGCTCAAGAAAACGGCCCCGCCACAGCGCCGCCATTCGCGGAGCTACCTTCAGCGCTGCTGCAATCTGCTTGTTCTTGAACCCTTCGCCAGCCAACAGCACGATGCGGCTGCGCAACACCGCGCGCGCCTGCGCGGAACGCCCACGCGACTGCTGTTTCAGCTTCCGCCGGACTTCTTCACTCAGAACAATAGGCAGCGCAACACGCATATCGAGGTCTCCTCATCATTAAGATGAGCCTGATTTATAAATGACTCTAATAATGGGACGAAATACAGGATGCGATTTGAGTTCCTCTGAAAGATGCTTTTGCTATCCTATTGGGCATGACAAACGGAACGTCATTGACCCGGCGGAATTTCCTCTGTGTATTGGCGATTGGCCTCGTGTTTGCCGCTCGTCCGGCCTTCGGTCAATTGGCGTCAGACAACCCGGCGGGAACGGCTCTCGACAAAGCGGTGGACAAGGCCGTCGGAGAATTCTTTCAGCAGGATCAACATGTTGGGCTGTCGATTGGGATTTACGACCATGGTAAGGCTGTCTTTTATAACTACGGTACAGTGAGCAAATCGAAGGTTCGTATGCCGGATCGAAAGAGCGTTTATGAAATTGCGTCGATCACGAAGACGTTCACTGGAGCTCTCGCAAGCAGGGCTGTACTCGACAAAAAGATGACGCTCGACGGTGATTTCAGGGCTTATCTGACTGAGCGGTACCCGAACTTAGAGAAGAATGGGAAGTTCATCACCCTGAGGTTGCTTGCAGCGCACCGGGCCGGCTTGCCGAAGAATGTTCCGGACACGGATGCTCTCTTTAAGAATCCAAATTTCGATACTTTGCCCTTCCAGCTAAACGAGTTGGAAAAGCCATACGATGACGCGGCTTATTTGCGAGCGCTGCATCAGGTCGAGTTGCGTAGCGAGCCTGGAAGCGAGTTTGTCTACTCCAACTTTGGAATCAAGGTGATTGGCTTTGGGCTTCAACAGGTGTACCACCAGTCTCTCGAACAGCTGCTTCAGACGAAAATACTGGGCCCACTCGGAATGAAGCAAACGGGCCTCGCGGTGTCGCCGCAGAACGAACGACTCCTGGTGCAGGGCTACAGCCCGGGCGGCAAACCGATGCCCTACCATCTTTTCAATGCTGGCGCAGCCGGAGGGTTGTATTCAGATGCCGAGGATATGGTGCGATACATTGGCTGGCAGCTCAATGAGAGCGATCCAACGATAAAGCAATCCCATTCCGCGATCTTCGGCAATGGCGAGAATGTCCAGGAGGGTATGGTCTGGTACATGACACAAGAAGGTGGCGAACGGAAACTATGGGAAAGCGGCGGAGCGTTTGGAATGGCGAGTCAGCTGGTTCTTTATCCAGAATCAAAGGTCGGAATCGTGCTCTTGGCAAATGACGGAGGGTTTTCCACTCAGGACAAGCTGGGCGAATTGGCCAAGAAGATTCGCGCGGCTTACGGGTCGCAATAAGAGGTCGGCGATACCAAGCGGTCTGTCTCATCCAGTGCAGCAGTTGTTTCGGAAATTGAAAATGGAGGTGTTAACTCCTGCAGCCCAAATAAAAGAAAAACCTGACTCTGGGGACGTGACGAAGCCGAGTCCCGCATCGGATGCGGCTATGCGGTGCTGATCTGGACAAGCTCCGGCTTGGCAGCGACCTTGGCCTTAACGTGCGCTTCCAGCTTGGCGGCGTAGCAATTTGGATCGGTGCATTATGTGGAATCTGGGCAAATTGCAAGTCTTTCCTGCTGGCCCTTCGTCGCCGCGCAGATCGCGTAAGCCGCTTTGAGTGGGATTGCGAATGATTGTACGATGACCGTAAAGACTTATACTGCTCCCGGTACTCCGCTCGTCGGAATGTTATCGGTGTGAGCGACTGTAATAATGGGGTTGCTGCCAATCCGTGAGCAAGGAGCATCGAACGTGATTCGTAAGTCGTCTTTTTGCACTTGCCTTTTCCTCGGCGCGACGATGGTCGCGCTGGGACAGAGCAGGCAAGAAAACCTGAACAATTGCCAGTCGGTTGACCCGGACGCCAAAATAGCTGGATGCACGGCGCTCCTCAAGGCAGACCAAGAGACGACCAAAAATCGGGCCGTCATTTACGGCAGCCGCGGCGTCGGTTATTACAGCAAGGGTGATTACGATCGCGCAATCCAGGATACCGATCAAGCGATTCGCCTAAACCCGAATGAACCATCTTTCTATTACACGAGTGGCCTGGCCTACAAAAAGAAGGGAAACTTCGACCGGGCGATCCAGGATTTCGATGAGGCAATCCGCCTGAACCCGACTTTTGAAAGAGCCTACTACGATCGCGGCAACGCCTACATAGACAAGGAGGAATACGACCGCGCAATTCAGGATTTAAACCGAGCGATTCAACTGAACCCGAATAATGCAAATAACTACAACAACCGCGGGGTAGCCTGTACGAGGAAGGGTGATTACGGTCGCGCGATTCAGGACTACAACCAAGCGATCCATTTGAACTCGAACGACACAGCCGCCTACCTAAACCGTGGAATCGCCTATTTCGCCCAGTCCAACCTAACTGCAGCTACAGCGGACTTTGAGCACACGATCTCTGCCGCTCCATCTTCAAGTGCGGCGGTGTCCGCGGCTCTATTGCTGCACGTGGTAATGAAGCGAGAGGGGCACGATGATACGAATCAGCTCGCGCGGGTTGCAGCGGCCGCGGATCTGTCAAAATGGCCTGGGCCGGCGCTGAAACTAGATCTGGGACAGATGACAGCCAATGAGGTAATGGCGGCAGCGGCCAGCGGCGTCTCTGCTTGGCAGAAGTGGCAGGTTTGCGAAGCCAACTACTACATCGGCGAGGACGCGCTGTTACATCATCAGCGAGCGATGGCGCTTGCACACTTCCGGGCCGCGCGCGATAACTGCCCAAAGGGCGCTACCGACTACGCTGCGGCGATGGCAGAGCTGAAGCGGATTGGCGAGTCGGCTATTCCGGCTAAATAATGGCGCGAGTTGTGATCTGGCCAAGCGTGGATGTCTAAACATCAACGAGTATTTTGGGGATCGTTGGTCTAACAGCGGTGATGTGCACCAACTCGGCACCGATCTGCCTCGGCGTCGGGCCAGCCGGAGTGGGTACATCGGATAACTTCAACAAGAGATTTTCGTAGGCAGCAACGCCATCTTCGACGGCTGCTTGCTCCGCCTCACCAAGTGGAATCTCCTGCAGTAGACGCAACAGATGCGTCTTGCCTTCCAACAACAGGGCGGCCGTAGACTCCTTCGGCATATAGAAATCACACTTGGCGCAGGCCATGCGGTGCTGGCACTGCTCAAAGAAATCATAGGTGCAGTATCCGTGGCCGAGATCATAGAACTTCCACGGTTCGGCTGCGCCGCGCCCACTTCGCACCACGTCCTGATCGACCAGAACGTCGATTGCACGAAGGTTGCGGGCGAAGTAACCAGCATCTGCATAAGACTTGGCAATCTTCAACGGCGTGATCTTCGCGTAGTGCTGAGTGGCCGTTGGAGTCGAGTGACCCAACCACTGCTGCAGCTCAAAGAGCGTCATGGGTTCTCGTGCGTTGTAAAGCTGTGACGCGATGGTTGACCGTGCGCGATGACTGGTGATGTTGCCGCGCACATCGGCGAGAGGAACACCGGCCTTCTTACAGAGAGCCGGGATGAGCGTTTTGTTCAGATAGGTCATCCCTACCCTGGCAAGTCGGATAAGAAAGAGAAAATCGACCAGTTCGCCGGTCTTCGGGTCTGGGAGTTTTGCACCCTGTGGACGGACCTTTTCCCACGCGGCGATAGCTTCGCCGACAATGCGATCTACAGGCTTGGTGAAGGCGGTGGATGTCTTGTTGACCGGAACGTCGAGCAGACAAACAGCGTCGGCAGGCAGAGTCTCGCCTGTGCCCGGTACAGTGACATCATCCTTCTGCCAACGAATGCAGCCAAGGCGCAAACGCACGATCTCGTTGTTGCGAAGGCCAGCAAAGAGCCAGGTGATAACGAG
>JBEKPD010000185.1:0-8957 GCA_049521075.1 Occallatibacter sp. | reverse complement strand
GAAATGCCAACAAAATACAAGATATTGTGGTTTGGTATTGACATGTACCACGGACAGCGGTATTTTTTCATCTGCGGCTGTAATCGGACTGTAACGAAGAACCGGCCCAGTGGGGCGATCAAGACGCCGCGGTAATCCTGAAGCTCGCAGCATTATTCATCCCTATTTTCTGTTCGTTTTCAATGCCTTGCAGGCAGTTCAGGCTGTCTCACCCTCCGGCGCGGGCGCCGGACTGCGGGTTTTTCCCCAAATTTTGCTCCATGGAGAGGATTTATTAGATGAACGACGTTCAACTTCAGGCTTCGACTGCTGCCTTCCAAGCAACCCTGCGGAACCAGCAGGGACTGACCTTTACGCGCCGCTTCTCGACCGAGGGCGTATCGCCTTACGACGAGATGCAGTGGGAGCGCCGGACTGCGGCTATCACCGATACCAAGGGCAACACGATCTTTGAGCAGAAAGACGTGGAGGTGCCCGCGGACTGGTCGATGACCGCCACCAATATTGTGGCGTCGAAGTACCTGCACGGACAGATGGACACGCCGGAGCGGGAGAAGGGCGTGCGCGAGCTGGTGGGGCGCGTGGCCGAGACGATCCGCGACTGGGGTGCGGCCGGCGGCTACTTTGCCACGCCTGTCGATGCGGCGATCTTTCACGACGAGCTGGCGCACCTGCTACTGACGCAGAAGGCGGCGTTCAACTCGCCAGTGTGGTTCAACGTGGGCTGCGACCGTCTGGAGCCGGATGCGGACGGCCAGAACTGGCACTGGGATCCGGTGACGGGCGGGGTGCGCTACTCGGCGACGGGCTACAAGAATCCGCAGTGCTCGGCCTGCTTTATTAACGCAGTGGAGGACTCGCTGGACTCGATCCTGACGCTGGCCAAGACCGAGGGCATGCTCTTTAAGTGGGGCTCGGGAACGGGGACGAACCTGTCGTCGCTGCGCGGCTCGATGGAGCTGCTGTCGGGCGGTGGGCAGGCCTCGGGACCGCTGAGCTTCATGAGGGGCTTCGACGCGTTTGCGGGCGTGATCAAGAGTGGCGGCAAGACGCGGCGCGCGGCCAAGATGGTGATCCTGAATGTTGACCATCCGGACATCGTGGAGTTTATCGAGTGCAAGGCTAAGGAAGAGAAGAAAGCCTTCACGCTGATCAAGGCTGGCTATGACGGATCGGGGCCGGACTCCGAGGCGTTCTCGTCCATCTTCTTTCAGAACGCAAACAATTCGGTGCGGGTGAGTGACGAGTTTATGCGCGCTTACGAGGCCGACGGGGACTTCACAACTTATACGGTGAAGGGCCACCACCCGGTCGAGACCAGGAAGGCGCGCGAGATCATGGGGAAGATCGCCGAGTCGACGTGGCTCTGCGGCGATCCTGGAATGCAGTTCGACGACACGATTAATAAGTGGCACACGAGCAAGAACTCGGCGCGCATTAATGCTTCGAATCCATGCAGCGAGTATATGTTCCTGGATAACTCGGCGTGTAACCTGGCGAGCCTGAACCTGATGCGCTTTATCACGCCTGCGGGCGGGTTCGACATTGCATCCTACCGGCACGCTATCTCGGTGCTGATTACTGCGATGGAGATTCTGGTGGATAACTCGGGATATCCCACCGAAGCTATCGCGCGTAATTCGCATGACTATCGGCCGCTTGGCCTGGGGTACGCGAACCTGGGCGCGCTGCTGATGTCTTTTGGCCTGCCGTACGACTCCGAAGCCGGGCGCGACCTGGCAGCGGCGATGACGGCGATTATGTGCGGCCAGGCGTATCTGCAGTCGGCGGTTATTGCCGCGCAGTGCCTGCCGGTGGCATCGGCTACGCCGCTTACTGCGTCGGTGGAGCACCAGGGCGGAGCTTGCCCCGGCTTCTACGTCAACCGCGAGCCGTTCCTCGACGTGATCCGTATGCATCGCGCTGAGGTGAATAACATCGGCGCGTCGGCGGTGTCGGGTGAACCGTTCATGGTGCCGCAGCTTGAAGCGCTGCTTGAAGCCAGCCGCGAGTGCTGGGACATGGCGCTGCTCTACGGCGAGCGCTACGGCTATCGCAATTCGCAAGTGACGGTGCTCGCGCCCACGGGGACGATCGGCTTCATGATGGATTGCGACACCACGGGCATTGAGCCGGATTTGGCGCTGGTGAAGTACAAGAAGCTGGTGGGCGGCGGCATGATCAAGATCGTGAACAACACTGTGCCGGCCGCGCTCTTCAAGCTCGGCTACTCGAACGACGACGTGAATGCCATCGTCAGCTACATCGACGCCACGGGCACCATTGAGGGCGCGCCGGGCATCAAGCCGGAACACCTGTCGGTGTTCGATTGCTCGTTCAAGCCGTCCAAGGGCACGCGGTCCATTCACTACATGGGGCACATCAAGATGATGGCGGCGGCGCAGCCGTTTCTTTCGGGCGCGATCTCGAAGACGGTGAACCTGCCGCACGAAGCCACCGTTGAAGAAGTAGCAGAGGCCTATGCGGAAAGCTGGCGGCAGGGCATCAAAGCAGTGGCCATCTACCGCGACGGCTCGAAGGGAACGCAGCCGCTGAATGTGAGCGTCGACGCGAAGAAGGAACCTTCTGCGCTCGATGCCGCAGGCAGCCGCGTGCTCAGCCACCTATCCGCATCACAACCTGCGGCTGAAGCCGACGTGAAGGCGCTCGAAGCGCACGGAGCAGAAAAGCTGGAGGTGAGCGCCAAGCAATTGCTCGCTGCCGCGCAGGCTTTCCAGAAAGCGATGGAAGAGATTGCCACGGCCGCCGCGGTTCCGGTACTGAAAGTGACGCCTGCGGTCGAGAGCAGCGAGATGAGCGAAGCCGAGCAGGATCTCAAGGCTCCGCCACGCGCCGTGCGCCATCGTCTGCAGGAGGAGCGCGCGTCCCTTACGCACAAGTTCTCCATTGCCGGACACGAGGGCTACATCACGGTCGGGCTCTATCCCAACGGCCAGCCGGGCGAGATCTTTATCCGCATGGCCAAGGAGGGGTCGACGGTGAGCGGCTTGATGGACGCCTTTGCCACGTCGGTTTCGCTGGCGTTGCAACATGGCGTGCCGCTCAAGGTGCTGTGCGAGAAGTTCGCGCACACGCGCTTCGAGCCTTCAGGCTGGACGGGCAACGAGCAGATTGGCTATGCGAAGAGCTTGATGGATTACATGTTCCGCTGGCTCAATCTGCGCTTCCTCTCGGGCGAGCAGATGACCTTGTTCGCTGGCCTTGGCATGTCGCCCAAGGCGCCGGCGCTGCCCGCCTCGCCGAGCCTGATTCCGGAGAACGATGTCGAGGAGGAGCGGGCGGCTTCGTCGCAGGGGAACCTGGCGCGCCTGGCCGAAGAAGTGGCCAGACGGCTGAGTCAAGTGAGCGGGCACGGCGGCGTATCGGCGGGCGGGGGCGGAGGTATTGCTCCCGAGGCGCAGCCACGCCAGGCGGTATCGAGTTCCTCGCATGTGCCTACCTTGCAGGACCGCGGTTTGTATCATGCGGCCGACGCCATGCGCACCATGTACGACATGGGCGACGCGCCCAGTTGCAACGTCTGCGGTGCCATTATGGTACGTAACGGCAGTTGCTACCGATGCATGAGTTGCGGGTCAACGAGCGGGTGCAGTTAGAAAATGTAAGTGGCTGACCATAGGAGGACATGTACGGAGGCACTTTATTTGCAAGTCGCGCCCACGAAAATGCAAGTTGGACTTAATTTGCAAGTTTTCGCGAAACGAAGTTGGTCGTCGATGATGGTTTGGAATTGTTCTTCAATCTAGCGGGTTCGATTTCTCTGGTCGCAAAACCCTGGATCTCGCGCACGTGTTCGTTGCTGGTATCGACCACATAGACTGACCCAATATTAATGGCAGGAACCCAAAGGTATCCTGTGTGGGAATCCTAGGCTGTATCGACATATACGTGTAGCGCCAAGTCCTGTTTTTTGAGGACAGCGCAGGGTGATTGAAAAGCAACCGCAGATCCTTCGACTCCCCCCACCCCAGCGGCAAGCCGCTACCCCATGCTTGCGTGGCAATCATGGGGCCCCAAACGCGCTCCGCTCAGGATGACAATTTGGATTCAATCGCTTAACTGAATGCTATATGTCGATACAGCCTAGGCTATGTAGTCCGTGGTGATGTTTTTCATACCGTGATCAGGGAGAGTCAGCGTGTGAGTCGTGTATCTCGGGTTGTGCTGGCATGTAGCCTGCGATCCAACACAGGCTATTCCCAGAGCTACCGCGGCCAGTAGAAGCATAAGTGACCCTTTTATCCCAGTGATGACAGCACTTAATTCGTATTAGCGAGCCGCAAAGCCGCGGTAACTTTACTCGATCCCCAGCGAATGATTGCCGAACCGGATTCTGGCATGAAAAGCCTCTACGCAGCCTATATCAGAATCCATGGACTCCTTTGCGGAATGAGATGTTGATTCTCAGATACGGCGACCAGACAGCAATGTGATAACTTCCGGTGTGTATGACGTGATATTTGGGTGAGCACGTTGCCGGGCTCACCCCGAAGATTGGCAATCTTTATTTGCTATTTGGTTGTTATCAATCCGGCCTTGCGCATTTCCTCTCGCACCTGCTCCAATTCTTTCTGGAACCGTGGTGTAGCCATCATGTATCCGAAGACGACGTACGATATCCGGCGGCTGGCTTCCACATCGCTCTGATAGTGAACCCCACAGACCACACGATTGTGCGCGTACTCATCGGCTCGGGCCAGAATTTCTTCCTTCCTTTCGGGCGCGATTTCAGCCAGGGTAAATGCAGAGAGATATCCCGTGAGGCCGTGTCCGCTCGGGTAGGAATCGCGGTTCGTTTCAACCTTGCATACGGGATGGAGTGAAGGGTCGATCTGGTATGGGCGAGGCCGTTGGAAAGTCTTCTTGACCTGATTTCCCACCACGCTCTGCTCGTTCTTGATGTGCGCATTGAGCGCTGCGGTGATGGGCAAAGCCTGCGCGTTGAAACCCGGGCCGAATACATTTTTGTATACGAAGATGTCCTCTTCTTCATCATCAGCTTTCGCCGCGTCTGCCTGAGCAGGGGTCCGGGCCTCTTCAACGCGATGGACCTCGGCAAGGTCAGCCTGGTTGGCCGGCGAGTCTACTGCCGGAGGTGCTGGAATGAGAATGGTCGCGTCCAGAATGGTCGGGTCAATGTAGTAGGCAACTCGTGGAGGCCTGGGCGTAGCGGGCACCGAAGTCGTACCCGGCATTGCATTCGTGGCCGGCGCCTGCTGCGCCGCCAGAACGACAGGTAGAGACGCGGCAAGAATTGCGAGAGCGATTTGTTTCATTGTCATTGTTTCATCCTCGGAAGTGGAATTGCGACTTCGTTTGTGCTTTGGTCGAGAGACCGCTATCAGGCCGCGACGCTAGATGAAGGTGAGGAATGCCGGAACGATGATGCCGGCAAGAAACACCAGCGCCATAACAACCTTGCTCCGTCCGATTCGGTAAGACATATACAGTCCCGTGAAGGTTGAGACGATCAGTCCGACGCCAACAATGGCGAAGAAGACCTTCATGGGCAGCAAGTTTCTGACCGGCTGTTCTGAGGGTTGAGCAGGTGCCGATTGCTTTTTTTGCGCATCGGGCTTGCCGGGGCCGGATGCCGAGACAGACTGCGGTTTGCGTGCACTCAGCTCCAGTGTCTGTTTCTTGTGGAGTTGCGCGAGGCGGACAATCCACGCGGGTGCCACATAGCTTGCGTCTCTGGAGTTCTCGTGCAGCGAGAAAGTCTGCAGAATTCCGGTGAATGCGAAAAAGAGAACCGTGGGGGCAATAAAGATCCCAAGATAGAGATGAGTCAGACGCAATAACCTGATGTTGCCCTCCGAAACACTCGGCGTAGATGCGCCATGATGTCAAGCACCCGGCAGCATCCCGATCGTGAATCCTGCCCGATGCGCACTTTCTGGATAGCATGCCTGCATTGACTCGGTTCGATCAGCGTTTGGACTGCAATCCAAAAGTGACGGATATCATGATGCTGCGTCCCGGCAGCAGGGACAACAGATCGCCACCGGCCAGAGTGGTGTTCGCCAGATAGGTGGAGTTGACGCCGTTGACAACAATGGGCACCGCCGCGTTCGCTGGGGTCACCCCGATCGTCTGCTCCTCATTGAACAGGTTATTAAAGCTAAGGCCGATCTTAGTCTGGTCGAACATACTATTGTTTCTTACGGTGTAGTTCAGGAACAGATTGACGATCTGGAAGGGACTGATGGGAACTTGATTGTGAAAGGTTTTGTTATCACTCCACATGGGACCAACCAGTTTCTGAAAGACGCCAAGATCGAGATTTCGCTGCTGGTAGGTCACGTCGACGCCTTCGGTATAGGCCGGGGTGTTTGCGACCCAGAGCCCAGAAGGGACGCCGCTGCCGGAGTACTGCGCTTGCCCGATGCTGCCATTTGAGTAGACGCTCAGGTCGTGTGTGATGGCAACGTTTGTCTCCATCTCGGCGCCAATCGTAACGGAGTCCGGATTGAGGTAATAGATTGGCTCGCCACCCGCTGGCGTGAAACTTGAGTACGCGTTTTGATATTTGATTCTGTACACATCCGCGTCGAACATGACGCGGTTCAACTTAACCACGGTTCCACCCTGATAGGCCGTAGTACGCGCCGGCTTGGGAAGGGTTTCGACGGCTCCGGTCTTGACATCGAAGACGCTGCTGGGCGGAATGACGCTGCCTTGAGCAAACTGCAAATAGGCTGACCAGTTGGCCTTGATGCGGTAGTTGATAGCAGCATCAGGCAAGGGAGAATTGTAATTTGCCGTATTGTAGACAGAGGCGGCGCCATTGGGCGGAGTACCAATCGTTTTCCCGTTGTCGGCGTACTGAGTCAGGTTCTGCGTGTAATCGGCATACTTGAAGCCTCCGGTGAACGTGAGCTTCGGGATGGCCTGGTAAGAGTATTCCGCAAACGGCTGGTAGGAACTGGTAGTAAAGTACTCGTGATAATTGGGCAAGGATCCAAACTGACCTGTGAACGGATTGGTCGGATAGCTATAACGAACAGTGTTGGCCCATTCGTACCACATGCCTGCTCTAAACACGCCGTAGCGCGATGTCTGGCTGAGGGTGGCGACTTCGCCATACTTGTGATAGTCGTTGAGCTGGTCTGCAGTGCATGGGAGAATTGTGAGAGAGCCAACCTTTGTCGGCGTTGCGCAGGAGGCGTCGATGAGTCCGGACGCGTTTGGGACCGGTGCGGCTGCGTAGTACCACTGTCGATTCTTGTAGCTGTAGGTGTAGGGTTTTGCATCCAGCTTCCAACCGTGTCCCAGGCCTGCAGCCAAGCCAATGTAAGAGAAGTTAGTCGGAAGATTGTACCCGTTATAGCCGTAGTAAAACGGGCTGGTCGGATCGTTATTCAGCAGGAAGTTATACCCCAGCGTTGCAACCTGCGTGCGCGTCGGAGTGGTGGTGTTGGGGGTGTTGTTATCCAGCATGATCCAGCCGCTGAAAGCGGTAAGAATCAGCTTATCGGAGAATTTGTGCTGAAACTTAAGATCGCCGCCGATCCGCCGCTGATGATTGTATGTCTGGAATCCATCCGAGGTCATGTACTGTGTGTCCAGTGAAAGCCCGTCTTTCGTGCTGCCGAAAATGGCGCCGGTATCGTACTGGCCATCGACGAGCAACGTATTGAACGATCCGTACGCGACCGACGTGCGGAAGGACTGCTGTTCAGGAACCTCTCTGGAGAGAAGATTAATCGATCCACCAAAGGGCGTGGGGCCAACGGTAGAGGCCGAGCCGGGGCTCCGGTCGAAGTCGATCCCTCCGATCCATTGCGCCGGGAAGAATGCCCACGAGTGATGTGTAGGGCTGTTGGTGTCGTTGAAGGGAATTCCATCCCATGTAATGTCGTAGTTGCCGTCGGCAAAGCCGCGGAAATAAGTCTTATCCTGACCGAGCCCAATTCCGTTGGAGCTTATGCTGAAGGTTCCCGGCGCCGATTGAAGAACCGTGCCATAGTCGGAGATCGGCGATGTGTATTCTTGAAGAAACTTCTGGCCGAACTCCGATCGTGCTGATTCTGCGTCAAGCGGTGCCTGCACCGGCGACTGGATCGCGGCAATCGAATTGGAATCGGCTGCCGTAACAATCACCTCCTGCGACACTAGGGCGACTGCCAGTTGAATGGACACGGTGACGGTCTGACCTGCGGCTACGACCAACCCCGAATGCTTCTTATCGGTGAATCCATCCGACGCGACATCCACGGTGTAGTCGCCGGGCGTCAGCCCATCCACCATGAACTTACCTTGCGCGTCCGATGTTGATTGGCGGCTCACGTTCCGGCTTCCTGCCAGAATCTGAACGCTGGCATTTGGGAGCACATTGCCGCTGGAGTCCGATACGGTTCCGCTAATAGTTCCGGTTTGCTGGGCGCTGACCTGAGCGGAGCCGATTGAGTAAGTCAAAACCACGACGATTAGGGAGAGACGGATTAATGATCGTTGGAAGGTGACTTTCATGCTGACCTCCGGAATTCCAGTACAATTGCGCTGGTTTCGCAACATTAGCCGGAAGGGGTAAACAGAAAATGAATCGTGATGGTTTTGAAACTTCCGTTTGATTCGGCAGTGCACGTTCAAGGGAGGGCGCAAGACCCGGAGGGATCACCAACCTTTTCATTCGGCGGAAGATGGACGTTCCAAAATGCGCGGAATGTTCACGTGGCAGCGGGCTCCTCGGGAGGATTGCGAAAGGCGATGCGAAGTAGGGATTCTCAGAATCTCTTAAGAACTTCTTAAGGTTTACAGAAGGACAGAACTTATTCAATGAGGTTGTCGGGGTGCCAATCCTAAGGCCGATCACTAGCATGGTGCTGAAAAAGTAACTTCCATTGCACAGGGTGATCGATTCAGAAGAGATCCTGCGCGGAATCGATCATCAGCAAGCGGATATGTTCAGTTATTTGTCGCCGGAGCAACGGGTT
>JBEKPD010000184.1:0-5233 GCA_049521075.1 Occallatibacter sp. | reverse complement strand
CCATCGCGGCGTCAAGTCTGAGAAATGATTGGAGAACACTATATGCCACTTACCACCGTCGTCATGACAATTATCGCTGCAGGCCTTCTGTTGTGGATTGTGAACAGGTTTATCCCCATGCAGGGTCAAATCAAATCGATCTTAAACGGACTGGTTGTCATGGTCCTGGTCATATGGATCGCGAATCTTTATGGGGTGTTTGATCACCTCCATCAATTCCGCGTCGGGCGTTGACAGATCGCATCATTGAAGCCCGCGTGCCTTCGCCCGCCAACCCAAGACAACAATGCAATACGGCAGTCTTTTGGCTGCAGGAGATTTCGTGAAGCACACACTACTGTTCGTCATCGGAAGCGTTCTCAGCGTGAGCGCGTTTGCTCAAACCAACCCACAACAGTCGATCGCCGTCGTGCCTATCGGCTCAATGCCGGTCTTTGCCGTGACGGAAACCAGTCGCACGGTCGAAGCGGTTGACTATCAACATCGCAGCGGAGCCTCGGAGGTGGATCTGGCTGGAACCGCTTTGCTGCCCTCAGCCGATGGAAAAGCGAAGGTGCGCAGCAAGCGCGGCACCATGGAAGTAGAAGCGGACTTTGGCAATCTGCAAAGCCCTTCGACTTTTGGCGGCGAGTACCTTACCTACGTTATGTGGGCGATCTCGCCTGACGGCCACGCAGTGAATCTTGGAGAAGTTCTGATCGGCGGCAACGATCGCAGCAAACTAACTGCAACCACCAATCTTCAGGCGTTCGCACTGATCGTCACCGCGGAGCCCTATTTTGCCGTTCGCCAGCCCAGCGATGTTGTCGTGCTTGAAAATGTGATTCGCGCCGACACCAAGGGAACACCCGAAGCAATGCACGCAAAATATGAACTCATGGAACGCGGCGGTTATATCCCAACCGGATACAAGTTCGATCCTGTGGTTCTGGACGCCAAGCTCCCTCTCGAGTTTCTTGAAGCGCGGAATGCGGTGCGCATCGCGCAATCTGAAGGAGCCGAGAATTACGCCGGCGAAAGCTACCAACACGCCGTCCAGTTGATGAACAGCGCGGACGCATACGCCACAGACGGGCATACCGATAAGAAGGAACTGATCGCGAAGTCCCGAGAGACGGTGCAGACTGCAGAAGATGCGCGAGAGGTAGCTGTCAAGCGGATCGAAGACAATCGCAGGGCGAGCGAACTCCAGGCTTCGGCGAATGCGCAGGCACAATCTCAGGCGCAGGCCGATGAGGCGAACCGGCAAAAGGTACAAGCCCAAGCTGACGCGACAAGGGCTCAGGCTGATACGGCAAACGCCGAAGCCGCCACGACAAAAGCCCAGACTGACATGATGAATAACCAGGCAGCATCGGCCGAGGCCATCAACGCGGCTCAAGCCGATGCCGACAAGTCGCGGTTGATTGCCCAGAATGCGCAGGAGGGACAACAACAGGCGGTCACGGAAAAGAAGGCAATGCGTGCGCAATTGGAATTGCGACTCAGTGAGATCCTCGAAACACGCGACAGCGCACGGGGGTTGATCGTCAGCATGTCCGATGTGGTTTTCGACACCGGGCAATACTCGTTGAAACCCGGCGCGCGGGAGAAGCTGGCAAAGGTTGCCGGAATCTTGATCGCATACCCGTCGCTTAACATTGCGGTTGGCGGATACACCGACAATGTGGGCGGCGATGAGATGAATCAGAAGCTCTCAGAGAATCGCGCTGGGTCTGTCCGCAGTTACCTCGTGCAAGAGGGTGTAGTCGCAGGCTCAGTCAGCGCAACGGGCTTCGGCAATAGTTCGCCGGTAGCCTCGAACGATAACTCCGCGGGACGGCAAGAGAACCGGAGAGTGGAACTGGTGGTATCGGGCGAAGCAATTGGAAGCCCGGTCAACGCAACGACTGGAAGCCTCCAGTAATACAACCGAATATCCTCTGCGGCTCGATAAAAGCCGCAGAGGATATCAACAGAACGGCTGGAGCGGCAATGGTACTTATCAAGAAAATCGATGTTGACAAATATTTTGCAGAGCGGCGCGCCATAAGGATGGGGAGGATAGGACCGGCGAGCCCGCCCGACGCAGCCCGGACCGAGCCCGCCGGAAAATCCACAAACGCTCCAAGTTTAATTAGCAATCGCACTCCGAGGAATTCTTCTCCGAACATTCCTCCCACTGTAATTCCGCGTGTCGCCGGTTCTGGCGCCAGAGAGAATCGTACTCTGCCGGGAAGCGGGCAAAAGTGAAGATAAACACGGTATATCTGCGGGATGGATGTATCCTGCCCAGTCAATTAGATCTGCTCCAGGAGCCGTTTTCCAGGGGATGGGCAAAGGCGATCGAAGCCGTGGCAACAGAGCTGGACGCGAGAATCCGTAGCGCTGGCTGGCATTTTATGTGGCTGGCAGATTCGCACTCGGCACAGGCTCTCGGCAAAACGGCCGAAACCGCGATCCATCGGGCATTGGCTCGGACTCTTCCTGGGGTGAGGCGGCGGTTCAATGCTGCCCAACTGGATTCCGTTCACCTTACAAGTTTTGCCGGCTTCCACATCGCCAGAGTAACCGTCAACGCCCGCCAGATTCAAAGGCAGGCCTCGCTGAATTAATTCGAGAAGGTGCAATTTTAAGAGGAAATAATGCTCGGGGACTATAGTCTTTCTGCGCAAAGCGAGCTTTCAGGGCGATCCCGCGACTGCGCGCCTCGATCCGCACGGAGACAATTCACTTGGTCTACATTTCTATGAGTATTCCCGTGCGGCAACAAGCACTGTTCCTTACGCACCCCATGCATCACTCGCTGATGCCGCATTGGCTCACGCACCTGGGAGCCCTGGGACTTTTCTTCGTTGCCATCGTCGACTCCTCTCCCATTCCTCTGCCTATTCCGGGTAGTACCGATCTGCTGTTGCTGTGGCTGGTGGCGTATGGTGGCGATCCATGGTTACTCGCAGCGCTCGCCATAGCAGGCAGTTTGGTGGGCGGGTACTCCACCTGGCACCTCGGGCGCAGAGGGGGCGAAGCTGCATTGCGCCGCTACGTGCCGACGCATCTTCTTGGGCGAGTCACCGGATGGGTGGAGCGTCACCGTATCCTGGCCGTGTTTCTTCCCGCAGTGCTTCCACCGCCGATTCCACTATTGCCATTTGCGCTTGCCGCCGGCGCGCTGGGCGTCTCGCGTCACCGCTTTCTGGCGGTCTACGGCGCCGCGCGAACTTTGCGTTACGCTCTCATTGCCTGGCTTGGTGTGGCCTATGGCCGCCACGGCATCCGCATGTGGTCGGCGTCGCTTCAGAAATGGTCGACTCCCCTGATCTGCATGTTCGCTGGTTTGCTGATTGCCGGCACTTGCTTTGGAATTTGGAAAGTGAGTGGTCTGCGCAAGATCGATACGGCTGACAAACTTGCACTGTGTAAATCGGCAGCTCGTGCATGCGCGACTCCCGACGCTGTCTAGTTCTGCACTTCCCATCTACACAACAAACATCGCAATACCGGCCACGAACATCGCGATTGTCGTGATTGCCACAAGAATCCATCCCAGGCGGGAACTCGGCTGGCCCTGCATCAATTTCTTGTCCGCTGCCACAATCAGGATTGCAACCATAAGGAACGGCGCCAGCAATCCGTTGATAACTGCAGTCCAGTAGAGCGCCTTTACCGGATTGATGCCGATAAAGTCCAGCGCAACGCCCGCTGCGGTAGAGATCAGAATCAGAGCATAAAACCAGCGCGCCTGTCTCAGTTTGCTGTTCAAGCCCTGCCGCCATCCCAGAGTCTCAGCGAAGGCGTATGCGGCAGATCCGGCCAGCGTGGGGATGGCAAGAAACCCGACACCAACAATGCCGAGCGTGAACACGGTTGCGGCGAAGTTGCCCGCAAACGGACGAAGGGCCTCGGCCGCTTGCCGGGAAGTTTGAATGTTCGTAATGCCGTGCCGGTTAAGGGTGACGGCGGTCGTCAGGATGATGAAGAACATGACCGCGTTCGAGAAAAATGCGCCCACACCCACGTCGATGTTTCTTAGTTCGAGCTCTTCCGATGTCGCTCCTCTGCGCTGGGCAAGCGTACCCTGGCCTGCCGACTTCTCCTCTTCAACTTCTTCGCTCGCCTGCCAGAAAAAAAGATACGGGCTGATTGTGGTGCCGAGGATCGCAACCAGCGTCGCCCATGCATTTCTGGTATGTGGCATAGAGGGAATCAGGGTATCGCGCAGCACCTGGCCCCAGTCGGCTCCCACCACAAAAGCAGTAATTGGATATGCGAACAGAACCAGGACCAGCCACTTGAGCACGTTTGCGATTTGTTGATACCGGAGCCGGATGGTCGCCCAGGAGATAAGAAGCGCGAACATTACCACAAACCAGTGCGAATTGACGCCGGACAGCATCGAAGCCGCATCTGCCATGCCCGCAAGGTCTGCGGCAATATTGATTATATTGGCGATCAAAAGGGCAATCGCGACTGCGAGCAATAGCCATTTGGGGAATCGTTGCTTGAGATTTCCGGCCAGACCCTGGCCCGTGACCTTGCCGATGCGCGCGCACATCATTTGCACCGCAGCCATCAGCGGCCACGTGAGCAGCGCGGTCCATAGCAGCCTGGTTCCTAGCTGCGCACCGGCAATGGAATAAGTGGCAATGCCCGAGGGGTCGTCGTCAGCAGCCCCGGTGATGATCCCAGGCCCAAGCGACTTCAGCAGCGCTCGAAGCCAACGAGATGGGGCGGCCGCTGGGATTACGCGCTCGTTCCTGGCTCGATCTTCTTCCGATTTACGGGCGCGTGTTTTGCGGTGGATTGGCTTCAAGGTTAGCTTCATCAACCGCATCTTCTACTTTGCCCAGGGCATTTTCAAGCTTGCCTTTGACCTGCTGCGCCATGCCTTTCACCTGGAGCGGCGTATTGCCGGTCAACTTGCCCGCAATTCGCTTGGTGCTTCCTACCACTTCGTCGATCGTACCATTCACTCGATCGCTATTCATTCTTCCACCTCCGTGGATCCAACTCGTGCGGCTTCGACGAAGGCGCCGATATGCATTTTCAACGCCTCGATCAAAGAGGATGAAACTTCTTGTCTGTGTCAAAGAGTGCGTAAGCTAGCGCGAGTCTGGACAACGTGGTCGTTCGACCGCTGGCACAGGCTGACAGTGGATCGCGCTACGTTTTGCTGCCCTGGCGTTTTCCGCGTATGTCACCGTGCCCGTCGCGCACTTCATTTCCGTTAAATAGCTCTGCGGCTCTTCGCTGC
>JBEKPD010000183.1:0-5552 GCA_049521075.1 Occallatibacter sp. | reverse complement strand
CAGGTGACTCACGCCCGCAATGAGAAGCGCACAGGCCAAGTTGCCTGCGGAGTTGAAGGATTGGTTCTTTCCAAACTGGCGATCGAAGAACGTGACGCCGACGACCCCCATCGTGACTGCTGCGAGTGTTGGACCTGGAAATGGGCCTGCTCCTCCGATAAGGACTTGAGACGTGTACACAGCCCAGGGAGCGGCAGTCACACTAAGCAGAACAGCTCCCAGCGCGAGGACGGCAGAGGCGAGAATGAGAATCAACCTTTTCGACCTGAGCTGATCGACGAGGGCACCCGCCGGAACCTGCAGCACAACCGTGATGATGCCGCCGATGGTCAGCGCCATCCCGACGCGACCGGGCTCCCACCCTGCTCCAGCCAGGTACGCGGCGAGAAACGGACCGAGACCGGTTTGCACGTCGGCGAGAAAGAAGTTTGTCGCTTCGAGGGCGTGGACGCTCTTCTTCTTCTCAGGTGCGATGGTGGAGTTGGATTCCATAGTCCCTTCAGAAACGCGAACTTCAGGCAGATGCTTTCCCATGCCACCGGCAAACGACGGCAGCGACGATATTCTTTTCGCTTCGTAGCTATCAGATGCCATTTAGGACGCGGACAAGTCCCGCATCATGTCCTGGAACTGCTCTCGGGTCAATTCGCCTCGTGCATATCTCTCTCGCAGGATGTGAACGGCTGGAGACTCTGGGTGTTTGAGGTCTTGTCCCTTCGCCATGCGGTAGAGAAACCCCCCGAACAGCAGGAGCAAGAGGATTCCGAACACGGAGTCAGCTTCTGGCCCCGGACCGAATGGCGGACCTATAGGGCCCGCACATCCGGTCAAGAGCAATATGGCCGCTGAAAGACTCACACGCATACGCATCGTAGTAGCTCCTCAGTTTTGGGGCGGCGGCGGAGCCATCCCGTCCGGAGGAGGTGGCGGTGGTCCCATTCCGTCTGGAGGCGGGGGCGGAGGGCCACCAAAGTCAGGCGGGGGCGGAGGTGCGTCATCCGAAACGCTGCACGGAGCTGGTGTAGCGGCCTTGTTTTTGCGTCGTGGCGAGGATGTAGCCGGAGGCGCTTGCGGTGCGCCTGGCGGCGGGGGGGCCGCACCTTCAGCGAGTGCGCCAGGGCCGGAAGGAATTGCAGGGGGCGCGTTCGCAGAGAATATTTGGTCGTTCACCCGAATGCTCGCTGCTTCAAGAAGGGACTGTCCGTTGATCTCCGATTTCGTTCCGGTCACAGTGATCTTTTCGCCTTTACGAACCGCAGCACCTAGCTGTCCGCCGAGGGCAGGCGCCACGTCAACGACACTGCCATTCTGAAGGTAAAGACTGCGTACCTCTCCGCTTGGGCCTGGATTGAAGGCACGGACACGAGAGGACTGAGTGACAATGCGAATTTGTGAAGCCGCCGCTGGTGCAACAGGCAGATTCAGCGGAGCATCTGAGGGTGGAGTTGGTGGTGTGGGAGGAGGAGTCTGGGCAAACGCCACGGAGGTAAGTGCGAGCCCAAGAGCGGTGATTCGTAGGGAAGCTGGAATGGTCATCGGCGATACCTCTGCCCGTAATAAGGCAAATGGCGTGCCATTCATCGAAACCACCAAATTCCTTCAATCGCAGCATTTTTGCGGGTTCGAGATACCGACAGCATCTTTGCTCTGTCCGCAATCCCCTCAGCTTATGTGCGGATTGCGTACAGTCGCGTTTCATATCTCCGCCGATGTTAGCCTGTGATTCCTATAACAGGCGGCAATATCGGGCGCACTCACCGATGGCCGCCAAGTTGCTTACCATAGGGTAGATGCTCGATAGAAGCTGCATCAGAAGGATGACCAGGGAGGAGCCGAATGCCGAAGATTTTTTGGAGAAGCCTGCGTTCGCGCATCCTGCTACTTGTCGTCCTGACGTTTCTCTTCCTCGCAGCAGCGGCGATCAGCCTGTTTACATTCCTTCGCAACCGTCACACGGAGACGCTTTCCTTGACCGAGCATCATCTTGTCAGCGTGGCCTCCCATCTCGCACGGAACTATGCCGATCATCGGACCGCCGCTAACTCGCTGCTCACGGTTGAGCCGGGTCCCCCACCGCCACCGCCTCCCCCCGCTGTGCCTCCACCTCCGCCACGCCCTCAACGCGATGGGCCACCGCATCCAAGGCCCGATTTTCTCAAAGAAATTACTGAAGAAACATTGCAGCACGAGGATGGGATCGAGGGTGGCTTCTACGCTGCCAGAGCCGACGCTCTAATTGGATATGCCTTTCCGACTCATGAGGGGCCAGGGCCAGAGAAGGGTATGCCAGACCGCGAACGGCCCACGATTGAGAATCTTGCGCGTGAAGCCGTCGCAGCAAACGCCGTCAAGACATTTCGCTTTGAAGGGCCGCATGACGCCATCCTCTTTGTCGCGGTTCCAATCCGTGAGCAATCCAGTGGAACTCAGACCACCGGGTCTATGGATGAAGTCACGGGCGCCGCGTGGCTCATGGAGCGTCTCCCCGGAATCGAAGGAGGACAGAATCGCCAACTCCTATTCGGAAGTATCGGATTTGGCATCGCTGTGCTGATGACCGCGTTGCTTGCAGTGTTCGTTACGACGGAGATTCGGAGCGGAGTCAACATCGTTCTCGAACGTCTGGGCTCGATGGAGGGTGGCCTACCAGCAACGGGTCAGCATACCGCAGGGCGTCCGCCCCTGGAAGAATTCGACCGTGTTCTCCACGGCATCGACTCGCTAGCCCTCGCCTTGCAGGAAAGGATCGAGAACGAACGGACACTGGAGTCTCAGGTTCGCCACAACGAAAGGCTCTCTGCGTTAGGCCAGTTTGCGGCCGGTATCGCACATGAGTTGCGAAATCCGCTGGGAACGATCAGGATGCGCACGCAGATGTGGCAGCGTTCCAGTGATCCTGACGCGGCGAAGCGTAGCAGCGCGGTGATCCTCGAAGAGATCGACCGCCTGGACACCATCATCAACCGTCTCCTCTACTTTGCCAGACCCATCCAGCTTCAACTTCAACTCGTTTCCTTGGATGATCTATGCGCGGCTACGGCCTTGACGTGGACAGAGAAGGAAGCGGCCAAGGGTATTCAGATCGTGTGCAAGGCTGCGTCACACAGCGTCGTCACGGCGGACCGAGGCCGACTTCTTCAGGTTCTTGACAACCTTATGGAGAACGCTGTG
The DNA here is from genome assembly GCA_049521075.1 of Occallatibacter sp. Taxonomy (GTDB): domain Bacteria; phylum Acidobacteriota; class Terriglobia; order Terriglobales; family Acidobacteriaceae; genus Telmatobacter. The sequence goes on along the minus strand of JBEKPD010000183.1, from coordinate 2,381 downwards.
CATTCAGCTTCGCATACCACTTTGCAAGGTGGAGTCGTAACGATCAGCACGGCGCACGAAGATGACTTCGCCCGTATCGGCATCCAGGATGACGGGCGAGGATTCACTCCGGCGGCCTTGCGTCATGCAATGGACCCGTTCTATACGACGAAAGACAACGGAACGGGACTGGGCCTCTCCATATCCTTCGAGATTCTGCAGGCTCATGGAGGCGAGTTGCGACTCGCTAGCCGGGAGGCGGGCGGTGCAGTGGCTTCGCTCCTATTGCCATTGAACAATGGTGAACGCGATACCCTAAGAGGGGTGGATGCAGAGGCAAAGCGAGATGTCTGAAGTGCTCATCGTCGATGACGACCACAACTTTCGGGAAACGCTCCGCGAGCTGCTGACCGATGCATGCTACCAGACCCTCGTCGCAACGAATGCTGGAGAAGCGATCACCTTACTTCAAAACACGACTCCTGACCTTACGCTGTGTGATTGGAAGATGCCCGGTGGAGGCGGGGAGCAGTTTCTCAAGAGCCTCCAATCCGAAGGGCTACTGACCACTATGCCTGTCATCATTCTCACCGCCCACAGTACGGGACCGAATGCGATGCAAGCGATGCAACTTGGAGCCTACGACTTCATTACGAAGCCGCTCGACATCGACCTAGCTCTCGGAACCGTTGCACGCGCTATCCGGCATATGGAGCTCCAGCGCGAGGTCGAACTGCTGCGCCAACAGCGGTTCAGAGATCGCTCTCTTGAAGACATAAGCGCATCCGATGAGGGGCTGAAGCCTCAACTTATCGGCAACTCGCCGGCATGGATCGAGATCTTCAAGAACATCGGCAGGGTCGCTGCCACCGACGTAGGAGTTTTGCTCCTGGGAGAATCGGGCACGGGCAAGGAAGTTGTTGCGCGTGCGATCCATGAGAACAGCGCGAGGAACCGTCATCCCTTCATCATCCTCAACTGTGCAGCGCTACCGCCTGAGCTGTTGGAATCTGAACTCTTCGGGCATGAACGCGGGGCATTCACCGGAGCAATCGCCCAGAAGCGCGGAAAGTTTGAGGCTGCGGATGGAGGCACGATCTTTCTGGATGAGATTGGGGAATTGCCGCTGTCGCTGCAGCCTAAGCTCCTCCGTGTCTTGCAAGAGCACACCTTCGAGCGGGTCGGCGGAACGGCTTCCGTCCACGCAGATGTCCGGGTGATCGCCGCTACGAACCGTCCATTGGAAGACGATGTGGAGCAGAAGACTTTCCGCGCCGACCTGTTCTATCGACTAAATGCGTTTACCGTCTGCCTTCCACCGCTGCGCGAACGTCAGCACGATATACTCCCGTTGGCGGAGTATTTCCTTGCGCGCTACGCCAAACGCAATCAGATCGCCGCGGCCGGACTCGCCGCCGATGCCATCGTGGCCCTGCAAAGCTATCCATTCCCAGGCAATGTGCGAGAACTGGAGCATCTGATCGAACGCGCTGCCGTTAAGGCAGGCGGACGAGCCATCACAGCCGAACAGATCCAAGAGGAATTGACCAAGGCGAAGAGTCCCGCACCGGGCGCATTCGATACCCAGGCGGCGATAGGAATGCCATTTCATGATGCGGTCGCAAACTGGGAGCGTTATCTCATCGAGCAGGCATTGAAATCAGCCCACGGCAACAAGTCGGATGCAGCTCGCCGACTCGGAATACACAGGCGGCTGCTGTACGAAAAACTCACACAGCTTGGGATGCTCTGATCGGTCTAGTGTAAGTCAGGTACTTAAAACAGTAGCGAACTCAGATAGCGTCGTTGGATCCCGAACTCCGTACTTCTTCGAATGGCTTCAGAAGAAGTTTGGCAACGATGAACGCCCAGCATTTGCCGATGATCCTTAAATCGTTGGCTCTGCCGATGTGATGAATGTGGCAACATCGTGTCTCCTTGATAGCAAAGGAGGCAACATGCTCGAAGACCATGTAAGTGCAAAAATCACGCGGAAGCGACTCAATTCAGGTCCTGCCGCTAACCATGTGGATGATTTCTCAGATTGGTTGCATGCCCGAGGGCACAGTAAACAATCGCTCTTTCGAATGCTTCAATCTTTTGCTGGGTGGACCGATTGGCTGACCAAGACTGGAAGAACTGCTGAAGACTTCGCAGAAGGGCTACAAGAATGTAGAAAGCATTTCACGTCAGCTCCTCATATCCCATATGAACGCGGCCCCAGGCGTGAATCTCTCAGTGTTGCCCGGCTCTTCCTTCGGTTTCTAGGGGAACAGGGGCTGATCGGCCCCGGCCTTTTTGAACTACGGTAAATGTTAGTCTTCGGCCAGAACCGAGCCTGAGAGGGCGGAGGATTCAGCCGATGAAGAAGAAGCGTTTTTCTGTGGAACAGATGGTAGGGG
>JBEKPD010000182.1:0-5744 GCA_049521075.1 Occallatibacter sp. | reverse complement strand
TTCAACAGGTGGGGGTACCGTGGTCAATCCTTACGTGAGCACAGTAGCCAACTCTAACGTGAACACTGTGGTCAACCATGACATGGACACTCCTTCCAAGGAGATCACACTCAGCATGGTCAGTTCGGACATGAGCACTGTGTTCGAGGAGAACAGGCGGTTTAAAGACAAAGATCTGTTGTTGGAAAGAACAACAGCAACGGAAACGTTGTTGTTGGATTCGGCTGAAATTCGTCGTGAATTCGCCCGCTACGCTCTGGTCCCGGATCAAAGGGCTCTCTCCGCAATGATAGCGGCGTGCCAAGCTCAAGTTCCGGATTTGACCACGGAGGAGCTGATCTTCTTCCTGCGCGAGAAGGGGAGCGTTGTTCGCTCATCGAGTTCGGTCGAAAATCCGACCGGCTTCCTGCTGAAGGTTGTTCCTCGCTGTTTTGAAGGCGATCTCTTCAGCGAGTGGCGGAAACAACGGGAGGTGGAGGAGCGTGCAGCCGCCGTGGAGTTTGGTAAGCAGGCGGTCGCTGCAGCGATCCATGAAGAACTCGATGCGGCTCCAGCCAACAATTTCTGGACGCAGATCAAGAGTTCACTCAGGCAGATCGTCAATCCGCACACGTTCGATTGGCTTGTTCCACTGCGCTATCTGCGGCTCGAAGCCGGGAAGCTTTTGGTCTGGATGCCAGGCGAAGAGTGGCGGTACCCGGCGCTCAGGCTTCGGGAACAAATATTTACCGCCATTCGTGACTTGGCTCTCCCCATTACGCAAGTTCAGTTTGTCACTGACGAACAGGTGCCAGAACTCAGCGGAACGCTAAATGACTGATCCACGCCTCGAACCGTCCATTGGTTGGCAGATTCAGGCAAGTATAAACATACTTGACATAAATGTAAAGTATGTTTATTGTGACAAGTGAGGCTAGAATGTCTAAGGTTCCACCGTTTGAGCAGGACGGGCTTCTTCCCCCGGGAGATTACGAGGTTTCCTTTGATCAGCTCCGCAGCTCCGTCCTGGTTGCGGGACCTGGCAATCCGCAGATGCATCCGTCTTGGGATGCACCGTGGCGCAGACGACTGGTCGACAATCTTGAGCTTCTGACCCACCAGCTCTGGAAGGTCGGTGTACGCGATGTTTTTGCGGACGGCTCATTTGCCGAGGACAAGGATCATCCAAACGACATTGACGGATACTTTGTGTGCGATCTTGATCGGCTCCGGACTGGAGAGCTGACGCGGGAACTCAATTTACTTGATCCGTACAAGGTATGGACTTGGGACCCAGCGTCACGAAAACCATATCGCGGCTATCCGAAGAAACAGCTGCCGATGTGGCATCGGTATCGCGTCGAACTCTATCCTCATTTCCCCGGCATGGGCTGCGGTATTCGGGATAAATACGGCCATGAACTTGAATTTCCTGCTGCATTTCGCCAATCCCGCCGCGATGGGAAACCACGGGGCATAGTCAAGATCGAGTATGGAGGCAGGTAATGATTCGGAGCGAGTCAGAATATCAAGAAGCGGTGAAGCGTCTGTCTGAAGAGCAAAAGCGACTTAGTGAACATCGTGCCCGCCTGAAAGAGACTGGCCTCGCTGACGAGGAAATCAAACGCGTTATCGACCCGATGGAATCCTTCTACCTCCAATTTAAGGAAGAGGTTGAGAGCTACGAGCGCTTGAAGCGCGGTGAGTTTGAAGAACTAGACAATTTGCGCGGTCTCGGGCATCTGCTGATAGCTCTTCGCATTGCTCAGGGTGTTTCACAAAGAGAGCTTGCGAAGCGGTTGGAGGTGCATGAGTCGCAAGTGTCACGCGATGAGCGCAATGAATACTTTGGAGTCACTCTCGAACGCGCCGGCAGAATTCTTGAGGCGCTCAATGTGCGGCTTCGGACCAGAGTTGAGGTCGAGCCACCGAAGGAATTAATCTCAGCTTGAAACACACTTTACGGAGGAATTCACGCCTACGTTGAGGCGGGATTCACTCCAAGAGCGCCAGCTTCGCGCAAGACGATCTGCCTCGGAATCGATTGTGCGACGATCACCCTGCAGCTCAAGACGTGGTTCTCCATAGTTTTCGCGTCAATGTTGGGCTCAAGAGCGTCTAATGGGTGCGGTAAAGGTGGCACAGTGAATGGCACGGGTTTATCCTCCAGACCGCGTCATGTCTCTGCACAGTGCAAACAAGCGGGCCAGCGTCTACCCGCCGAAAGCTTTTCGATATTCATCCACACCGATTCCTGAAGATTGCGCGTGTCCCACCACTGCGACAGCCTCCGCCGCCTCAATTCGAAGCTGCGCCCACGCCACTCGGGCAAGCGCCTCAGCGCACACCGCGCACAGTCGAGCACTTACAAGACGATCATCGAGATTGCATAAATCGCATTTCATCACAAAAACCAACAATCCCTTCCTGAGACATGAAGCCTTTGGATAACGCAAAAGAAAAACGGGCTCCACCATTTCGGCGGAGCCCACGCCGTGGCATTGGCAGGTCAAGTGTTCGGTACAACGTGCAAAAGTGTTATTGCTGACTAAACGGTGGCAGCTTTCGCAGCAGGTCCATTAGCAGCCTTCAGGATGCCGATGATGTCCTTCAGCGTGGCCTTGCGCGGGTTAGTGAAGCCGCACACGTCCTTGAGAGCGTTCGCAGCCAGGAGCTCGAAATCCTTTTCCTTCGCGCCGATTTCGGCGATAGTAGCCGGGATCCCCACATCCTTCGACAGCTTGCGGATGGCCTCGATTCCCTTGGCGCCGGCATCGACCGGAGACAGCCCGGAGATGTCTTCGCCCAACGCAACCGCGATATCAGCAAACCGTCTCGGCTTGGCGATCAGGTTGAAGGTCGAAACCACCGGCAGCAGGATGGCGTTGGTAACGCCGTGCGCCGTGTTATAGAAGCCGCCAAGCTGATGGGCGATGGCGTGAACATAACCAAGACTGGCGTTGTTGAACGCGAGTCCCGCCAGGTATTCCGCATAGGCCAGCTTGTCGCGGGCTTCCAGATCGTCGCCGTTGGCAACTGCCGCGCGCAGGTACTCGCCGAGAAGCTCGATCGCCTTGATGGCGGCCGCGTCGGTGATGGGAGTCGCAATCGTCGAGACATAGGCTTCCACAGCGTGGGTCAGCGCGTCGAGGCCGGTCGAGGCAGTCAAGCCAGACGGCTGGCCGGCCTGCAGCAGCGGGTCGTTGATAGCGACGCTCGGGGTCAGACGCCAGTCAACGATCGCCAGTTTCACATGGGTGTCGGTGTTGGTGATGATGGCAAAACGGGTCAGTTCGCTGGCGGTGCCGGTCGTGGTGTTGATCGCAACGAGCGGTGGAATCGGCTTGGTGAGCTTGTTCAGCCCTTCGTAATCGCGAATGTTGCCGCCGTTGGAAACCACTGTGGCAATGCCCTTGGCCGCGTCGTGGGAGCTGCCCCCGCCGAGGGAGACGATGCCGTCGGCCTTTACGTCCTGGTAGACCTTCACGCCATCGAGAACGTTCTTATCGGTCGGGTTCGGTTCTGCGCCGTCAAAAATCGTAGCCTTCAGCCCGGATGCTTCCAACTGGGCTTTGATCTTGTCGGCGAGGCCAAGCTTGGCAAGGATTTTGTCGGTAACGATCAGCAGGTGAGTTGCGCCGAGTGCTTTGGCCTGCGGTCCGGCTTCGTCTGCGCTGCCAAGGCCAAATAAGCTGACGGAGGGAACAAAGAATCCGAAGGTCTGTTTTGCGAGTGCCATTGTGGTTCTCCCTTAAGTGGTAACTGCACTAATAACTGCGTTTGTGTTTTCCAAATTCGCGAACCAAAAAGAAAATGCCCACTCACCGTTCCCGGTGAATGGGCATTGATCTCAAGGCTCCGAATATGACTATACTTCGCGGCTAGCCTGTAGACCCGATCACCAGAACGGACGTGTTGTAACAGCTCCAACAACAGTTCGCGTTCTGGTAAACGGACGTCATGGTTTGCAAGCTACCGTACACCCAATTTAAATGTCAAGAGGAAAGTTACTTATATTTTATTACTTCGCCGATTTTAGCTTGTAACATCTTGTAAGTAAGTTGCTTGGTTAACTCATGGAATAAGAACCGCAGGCGAAATGGCAATCTCGGCAATCTCGGCGTTGACCAGAAGCTCTCCTTGAGTTAGATTTGTATTCACCGATGATCGCCTTTGTCCCATCCCGCCTCTGTTGTTGTCGCTGCCGCTAGGCTGCGCGTTCATTTAAGCTCCGCACAATAATCGTTATTAGGCGCTGGATTAAGCGATGTCTACTCTCAAATCGAGTTCGTATTTGTGGCGGCTCTCCCGCTCGTGTATCGCTAGATCGCGATGTTGTCGCTGATCTCACTTCTTTGGAACGTTCCCTTACAAGAACAAGAGAGCCTTCAAATGTTTCTTACTGCACCCATTGGGTGTGTGCAGTAAGTTACGAATTCGAGGAGAAGAGTATGGGTTGCAGCGGCGATATGTACTGGCGAATTGTGGGTCTGCTCCGAGAAAGCGGTGCTGTACTGAGACGGTCGAAGAAGCATCGTCATTTTGTATTCCCCAATGGACGAGTCTGGATAGTGCCAAACTCACCCAAAAGTGACAGTGGCTACTATCACAATCTGGCTGACCTGAAGAAGTACCTCAATGCTTCCAGAACGGCCAGCCATTGAACGTAACCTCAATAATGATTATCTCGACACTTGACATTTGAATTGTGAGTACGGTAGCTTGCAAACCATGGCCTCCGTTTACCAGAACGCGAACTGTTGTTGTAGCTGTCACAACACGTCTGTTCTGGTGATGGGGTCTACAGGCTAGCGCGAAGTATAGTCATACTCGAAACCTTGAGATCAATGCCCATTCACCGGGAACGGTGAGTGGGCATTTTATTTTGGCGCGCGAATTTGGAAAACACAAACCCAGTTACTACTAGCGCAGTTACTTACTAAATGCAAAGCGACACTGAAGGACATCATCAGCATCCTGAAGGCTGCTAATAGACCCGCGGCAAAAGCCGTCATCGTATTTAGTCGGCGATAACACTTATCTCGCGTTCCTGTTGGAGGGACAGCGAGGCGTAACACTTTGGAGCGATGGACATGAGGAATTTTCAAATAGCGGTGGCGTTAGTCGCGCTATCCGCAATGTGCGTGGCAGCGGCGGCACCATCTGACGGCGAAACTGCTACCAGCAAAAGCGCGAAACACCTCGCGGCGAAGCCGGTGAAGAGAGATGAAACGGCTGAGAAGTTCCGCCAGTTGGAAGAAGTTGTCGATCAGCAACAGGCGGCATTGCAGCAGGTGCAGCAGCAACTGCAGGAAACACAGGAGCGGTTGAAGCGGACGGAGCAGCGGCTCTCGCAGACGCAGGAGACCGCCCAGCAGGCAGACGCCAAGGTCGCGACCGTGGAGACGAACACCAATTTGCAGGTGCAGAAGGTTCAAGCCGATCTCTCTGACGTGAAGACCGCTTTGGACACCACCACGCAAACAGCCCAGAAGGCAGAGAAGCAGGTAGGCGAACTAGAGCACCCGGGCACCATCGCCTATAAGCACATTCGCATTACTCCGGGCGGTTTTCTGGATGTATCCGGAGTGTACCGTACCCACGCGACCAACTCTGGTCCGGCAACGCCGTTCAATGCAGTCCCGTTGGAAAACGGACTGGCTGGTGTTGGCGGTCTATCGGAGTTCAGTGCGACCGCGCGCGGTTCGCGCATCACGCTGCGCGCTGACGCCGATGCCGGTACCACAAAATTGGCCGGATATTTC
>JBEKPD010000181.1:0-5793 GCA_049521075.1 Occallatibacter sp. | reverse complement strand
AACCTGCTTGTCCGTGACCAACCCGCCTCCGCTCCTACCAACCGGAATACGCTTGGCCTAATTGTCGTTGCATCGGGAATTTTGTTTGTCGTTGACCGGGACTTCTAATTGTCGCCCGTCAAGAGGGTGTGGGTATCAACGTAGATTCGCCCGCACGGATACGTTTCACCTTCGGAGAAACACCTGGAGATATTGCAGAAGAACTTTATCCTTACAACGGGATTCTGGCATCTGCCTGGCTGCCAGAGGAAATCCTGAACCTTGACCCGCTCCCTGGCGATTTCACTGTTGCGAGAAGACACGCATTTCGCTATCTTCGAATGGATGTTCTGTCCACTTCCTCAAAATTCTCCGTGCGGTTTTCAAAGATTGAAGTCAAGAGCATCACCTCCGCGCAGGGGCAACCTTACCCGCTCTCCTCAGATGTGAAGCCTCTCGCGAAACGAATAGATCGCGTGGCCGTGGATACTCTGCGAAACTGCATGCAAACAGTTTTTGAAGACGGGCCAAGACGCGATCAGCGTCTATGGATTGGGGATCTGAGGCTGCAAGCCCTATCGAACTACGTGACTTTTCGGAATTACGGGCTAGTCAAGCGTTGTCTCTACCTGCTGGCTGCATTTCCCCAGGACGATGGTCTGCTCAGAGCCTGCGTCTTCGAGAAACCTGCCCCAAGACATTCCGGAGACACGATCCTTGACTATGCCTGCATCTATGCAGCGCTGCTTTGCGAATACCTCGATCAAACGGGGGACATTGCCACTTGCAGGGCTCTCTGGCCCACCGTATTACGTCAAATGGAAATCGTCTCAAGATACATAAACTCGGACGGTGTTTTTGTCGATCCAAAGACAATTTGGGTCTTCATCGATTGGAACGAAAAGCTTCATCGGGACGCCTCAATGCAGGGTGTCGTCATCTTTTCTTTGCGGCATGCGCTGGTTCTTGCCGAAGAACTCGGAGACTTGGCGAGTAAAAAACACTTAGAGGATATGGTGGAACAACTGGCGGCTGCTGCGCGGCAACATTTTCTTGACCCGCAATTGCAGCTATTTGTAAGCGGGCCCGATCGTCAGGTGTCATGGGCGAGTCAGGCTTGGCTTTCTCTGGCTGGAGTTCTCTCCGTCGCGGATACCACTTCGCTTCTGAAAAGAGCTGTCGGCTACAAAAAATACTCCAGCCTTCAACTCCTTATCTCTACCACTATGTGGTCGAAGCAATGGTGACTCACGGTCTTAATGACGAAGCGGATGATGTGATTGCTTCCTATTGGGGCGGAATGGTCAGTCGCGGCGCCGATACCTTCTGGGAGGTCTACGATCCGGATAACTCGCTGGCTTCTCCTTATGGAGATATACACATCAATAGCTTCTGTCACGCTTGGAGTTGTACTCCGGCGTACTTCTTTAGGAAGTTCGGCCTTGGCGCCTCTCAGACTTACGACAAAGCGTGAGAATGTCCGACCCTCGAGCTCACATGCTTGGTTGTTCGCTGTTGCGGTCCTTCGAGTAGGCGAGACCACCATTGCTGGGTATAGCATCTCTGTCCCGTTCCAGGCATCCTTCAGGTTAGGGATATTATCCAATTCACCCGGCCGGTGGTAAGCTGGGTACCTCAATAAAGTATCCCTACGCGCTGTGGAGAAGTTGGGAATGTGCAGTAGTTTCTGTTTTGCAAGGGGTACGCGCGGGCATCGCCGGCCCCTGTCGTTGTGCCTCTTCGCGGAATCTCACTGGCGCACCAACTCTCGGGTCTGGCCGAACCCCTTTTGCAGCTGTGCTCTGGCGTCCAGTGCACTGTGGATGGCCGTCACGCTGGCCGCAGCCCGTCCGGTGAGCATTGCGGCGCAGGATCCTCGGGCATTGCGTGCCGCCGCGCTTGCCCCTCCCGTCATGAGCTGCAGCGCGGCATCAGATCTGCCCGGTTCGAACGCTCTATCCGGCCCGTCCGTGCCACTGATTGTGATCGGCTTTATGGGCGGACATGTTCGCGCAGGCAATCTCGTGCATCGCGAGGCGCAGCTGGCCCGCGATCTCGATCACCTTTACCCGAATGCCGTGCGGGCCATGACCTTCGCCAACCGCGACGAGGCCGCTGCTCTCCATACCGTTCTCAATCTGCTCGATACCGATAAGAACAGCCGGCTGAGCGACGACGAGAAAAGTGGGGCACGCATCGTCCTCTTCGGCCATAGCTGGGGGGCTTCAGAGGCCGTGAACCTTGCCCGGGAGCTCGACCGGCGCGGCATCCCGGTGCTTCTGACCATCCAAGTGGATAGTGTGCGCAAGCACGGCGAGGACGATGGCAGCATTCCGGCCAACGTGCACGAAGCCATAAACTTCTACGAGACCGAGGGCATGTTGCACGGCAGACGCTCCATCCAGGCCATCGACCCCTCGCGCACGACGATCCTGGGCAGCTACGAGTCCACCTACAAAATAGCGCACGTGTCCTGTGTAGGCTTTCCCTGGTTCGCCCGCGCTTTCATGAAGCCGCACATCGAGATCGAAAACGATGTCGCGGTTTGGAACCAGATCGATGCGTTGATCGTCGCACGCTCGAGCGCCGCCAATCCAGCAGGGTTGCGCCGGGGTTGCGGCGAGATGAGCGCGGCCCAGATCCATCAAACCGCTCGCCTGAATTAAGGCCGCGAGACCAGGTTGCAACCTAAAAACTGCCGGGCTGGATTCTGAAGTCCCGGACATATCTTCTATATCTATCGGCTCGACTCCGCCTGCCGTTCGGAACTTCGGCGCCCGGACCTGGCGTGGCTCTCTAGCGAACGGTTTGCCGCTGTATGTGGGGTGGACGGCAAAACCGGCTCAGTCCGCATCATAACCCGAAGCATGGTTTGAAAGTTCCTCCTTCCTAGGGTGCTTATGCCAGAAATAATTGGATTCTCGGATTCCATGCGGGATCCGAGCGGTGAGACTGTAAACATCGCCGTCGTTGGCTGCGGTTATGTGGGCCTCGTTGCCGCGGTGTGTTTTGCGGAGATCGGCCATAACGTGGTCTGCGTTGACAATGATGAGGAAAAGATCGAAGCGCTGCAGCAAGGTCGGATTCCGATCCATGAGAGCCTGCTTGCCGACCTGCTCAGCAAGCAGCGGCATAGCGCGCTGGCCTTCACCACCTCTCTTCCCGATGCGGTGCGCTCCGCGGAAGCGATTTTTATCGCGGTGGGCACTCCGCCGCTTGAAAACGGTGATGCCGACCTATCGTATGTGGAGTCGGTTGCTGCGGAAATTGCGCGATCGGTGAACGGTTACAAAGTGATTGTGGAGAAGAGCACAGTTCCGGTTTATACCAGCGACTGGGTAGGACGCGTGCTGCGCCGCAAAGGGGTAGAGCGCGCCCAAGTGGACGTAGTTTCGAATCCCGAGTTCCTGCGCGAAGGCACGGCGGTTTCGGATTTTCTGCACCCAGACCGAATCGTAGTGGGCACGACAAGCGATCGCGCCTACCGGGTGCTGTCGCGGATTTATCGGCCGTTGACCGATGGCAGCTACTACCGCAAGGAGGGCAGCGTACCCGGAACCTGCAACGATTCTCAGCCGGCCCCCATCTTGCGCACCAGCGCCAAGAGTGCGGAGCTGATCAAGCATGCATCGAACGCGTTTCTAGCTATGAAGATCAGCTTCATCAACACTGTTGCAAACCTGTGCGAGGCGGTGGATGCGGACATTGAGGAAGTGGCGCAGGGGATGGGCATGGATCGCCGCATCGGATCGCGTTTTTTGTCCGCGGGTCTAGGCTACGGTGGATCGTGCTTTCCCAAAGATATCAAGGCTTTTCGGGCCATCGGCCAGCAACTGGGCATGGATTTCACACTGCTGAAAGAAGTGGAGCGGATTAACGAGCAACAGCAGGCGCATTTCCTGCGCAAGGTTCGCTCCATCTTGTGGAACCTGCGCAACAAGAAGTTGGCGGTGCTGGGGTTGGCGTTCAAAGGCGGAACGGACGACATCCGCGAATCTCCCGCCATCAGCCTGGTGCGCAGCTTTTTGGCCGAAGGCTGCCGCGTTGTGGCTTACGATCCGGCGGCAATGGAAAAAGCGAGGAGCATTCTGCATTCGACCAACCTATCCATGACCGATAACGCCTATGACGCCATGAAGGACGCGGATGCACTGGTAGTGCTGACCGAATGGCCCGAGTTTGCCCAGCTCGATCTGGATGAAGTAAAAAGGCTGCTGGCGCACCCGATCGTGTTCGACGGCCGAAATCTTTTCGACCGTATAAAAATGGCGGAACTCGGGTTCACCTATGTGAGTGTGGGCCGGCCCGCTGCCGAAGAGTGCACTGAAATGATGGCGGTAGCGAGGAGAGCTTAACGATGCGTGCATTGGTCACGGGAGCAGCCGGATTTCTAGGTTCGCACATGGTGGATGCCCTGCTCGGCGATGGGCACCATGTGCTTGGAGTGGATAACTTCCTAACAGGAAGCCGGCAGAATCTTGCGCATCTGAAAGGCGAGTCGCGTTTTCAGTTTCTCGAACACGATATCACTAAGGAGTTCGATCACGGGCGAATTGACATGATCTTCAACATGGCCAGTCCGGCCAGTCCGGTGGATTATTCCAAATTCGGCCTGGAAACATTGATGGTGGGCTCGTGCGGCACGCGCAATGTTTTGGATATCGCAAAGAAATATGGAGCCAGGTTTCTGCACTGCTCGACCTCGGAGTGTTATGGCGACCCGGCGGTGCACCCGCAGCCCGAGACCTACTGGGGCAACGTCAATCCCATTGGACCGCGGTCGGTATATGACGAGGCGAAGCGATTCTCAGAAGCGCTGGTAATGGCTTACCATCGCTATCAAAAAGTGGACACGCGCCTGGTCCGCATTTTCAACACCTATGGCCCGCGCCTGCAACTGAACGACGGACGCGTGATTTCAAACTTCCTGCGCCAGGCGCTCAATGGGCAAGATCTGACGGTGTATGGAGACGGAAGTCAGACGCGCAGTTTCTGCTATGTGTCGGACCAGGTTGAAGGACAATTGCGCCTGATGCACGCCGATGAGCACCTGCCGGTGAATATCGGCAACCCCGAAGAGTTCACCATTTTGGAATGCGCGATGGAGGTGCTAGCCGCGACCGGAGGACGTCACCAAATAGTCTTCGCCCCGCTGCCGGTGGACGATCCCAAGCAACGGCGCCCGGACATCTCTAGAGCCAGAAAACTGCTGGGTTGGGAGCCCAGAGTGAAGCTGGCGGAGGGATTGCGCCTGACTATCCCCTGGTTCCAGCAGGTGCTGGGAAAGAAGCTCGCTGGATTGCCATGCAACGACGAGAACTCGAAGTTGCAAGGACTGGTCGCCTAACTTGTCGCTGGGAGCGAGCAACTGAGAGCCGCAGCGGCAGCGTCCCAAGTTAGTTCGCGTGCACGCGCGATGGCGTTTTCTTGTAGCCGCATCCTGAAGTCAGCATCGGTAGCAAGCAGAATCATCGCTTTGGCCAGCGATTCGACAACCGATGTCTCGCTTGCCTGGCGGGCCTTAACCACTACTCCGCAAGAGGGTGTCACCAACGCCCCTGGTCCTCCCAGATCGAGGCAAACCACCGGCACACCCTCGGCCAGCGCTTCAAGAACGACCAAGCCGCCGGAATCATGAAGACTGGGAAAGACCAGGGCCACGCTCTCTCGGTAATGCTCGCGAATTTTCTCATGCGGCGTGAACGATATCCAGTCAACTGCGTCCATCACGCCTGCGCGGCGTGCAACCGACTTGAGCCAATCGCTATCGCTTCCTGTGCCAATAATCTTCAATCGCGCATGAGGAACCGATTG
>JBEKPD010000180.1:0-5906 GCA_049521075.1 Occallatibacter sp. | reverse complement strand
CGCGCGCAATCAAACGGTCGGAGATCCATCCCGCCAGCACCGTGCTGCAGGCGATCAAAAGAAAGACCGCTGCGCTGAGCCGCGACATGTCGCGAATCGAGAGGTGTTCCTCCTGCACAAGATAGATAGGCAGCCACGCTAGCACCAGGTAGTAAAAATAGTTACCGCAGAAGTGGCCAATGAGTGCGCCCCAAGCACAACGCAGCCGCAGCATCTTTAAGATGGATGGGCCCGAGTCGGAGGTTGTGCTTTGCCGCTCCTGCTCGACAACGTTGCGTCCCTCTGCTTGCCCGCCGCGCGGCATCGCAAAATACCAGGGCACGATCCAGACGAGCGCGCCGATGCCAAACACCAGGAAGAGCATCCTCCAGCCGTAGTGCACCAGGATCATGCCGCTGAGAAACGCGCCTGCAGCCGGTCCCAGCTTGGTTCCCGCGTCGATGAACGCGTTGGCGCGCCCGCGATGCTCCTGAGGCATGGCGGCAAAGATGCGCGAGTAGCAGGGATACGCGACGGACTCTCCCATCCCCAGCACCAGTTGCAGTGCAAAGAGCGCGGCATAACTGGGTGCGAAGCAGAGCGACGCCATCGCGAGCGACCACAGAAGGTATCCGCCCATCAGGACCCAGCCCGCCGAATATCGGTCCGTCAGCCAGCCTGCAATGCCAAGGAGTTGCACCAGCGCGTAGGTCCAGAAGAATGCTGAAAGCAGTTCGCCCGCGCGCAATGACGAAAACGCGAACTGCCCTTCAAGAAGCGGTACGGCCAGCGACAGGTTGCTGCGATCGACGTAATTGACGAGGACCGAAAAGACGAGGAGGCCGACGACCACCCATTCCCCGCGCGACATTCCGGCGCGATGCGGCGCGGCTTCAGCCATCGTCTCCTCGCAGTCTCCGCGAATGCTATCACGCATGCTCGGGCGCTTAGTGCGTGCCTTCGGTTGCGTCCGACTCCTGCGTCGCGGTAACGGCATTCTCAAGCGCATTCGATTCGAGAACAATCTGCTTGAGCTCGCCGTGGCCGGCCGAAAGAAATACGTTCGTCCCTTTGAAGGCGCGGCAATTGCGGATCACGGAGCCCGGTGTATCGTGCAATCGGATCACCGGCGACCGCGCTGCCGGCTGACTCGCGGTCACATCGTCGAGCTCGAGGTTGCTCGCGTGTTCCACGCTGAACACCGGACCCGACGCCGGATTCAGCTGCACATCATGCAATTCCAGGCCGTCCGTGTAGGTGGCGCTCATGCCGGACGTACCAGTTCCCATCACATCGTTGATGCGCAGATTCCGAATCGGCATCTCAGGCAGTCCGGCAATGTCGATCAGCGTCTTGGCTCCGTCGATGGTTATGTGGCTTAAGGCGATGTTGCGAAAAATCGGTGTGGTTTTCGACACCGGCTCGTCGCCACGCCGTGTTTCGCCCTCCATCAGGTAGTAATTCGTGACCACAATCGCTTCGCCCACGTTTTCCATGGTCCAGTTATCGAAGCGAATATCTTCGACCACGCCGCCGCGGCCGCGCGCGCTCTTGATGCGCACCCCGCTCTCCGTGTCCTGCACCGTCATGTTACTGGCCACTATGTTACGAATGCTGCCTGATGTTTCGCTCCCGATCGAAACCGCTCCATGCGCGTGGTGCACCGTACAGTTGGTGATCACCACATCTTCCGTTGGCCGGTTCACGCGTAAGCCGTCCACATCTTTTCCCGACTTGATCACAATGCCGTCGTCGCCGGTGTCAATATAGTCGTTGGCAATACGGACGAAGCGGCTGGAGTCGACCACAATGCCGTCGGTGTGTACGCCCGGATAGGTTTCGATCACCAGGTTCTCGACGGTCGCGTTTTCGCTGTAAAGCAGATGCACGGTCCACATGGGCGAGCCGATGAAGCGCAGGCCCGAGATGAGAATGTTCTTGCTGTTCATGAAGCGGATGAATGATGGTCGCAACTCCGTGGCAGCATCTTTGTATTCCCGTTCGGGAATTGGCTTTCCCGCATTGAGATCGTTCAACAACTGCTCCCAATGCGGTCCGTTGGCGCTGCCGGGATCCGCTCCCGTCGGCTGTTGACGGCTATGCAGCTTCATCCAGTCGGCATTGTTGCTCATCAACACGCCACGACCCATGACAGCGACATTTTCAAGATCGTGCCCGCCGATGAGCGGAACCGGCGATAGCGTCTCAATTCCCTGCTGGCGGCCCCGCGTAAACGGCAGTTCGGTGGCCGGCAACTCCACGATGGCGCCCGCATCGAAGTCGAGCGTCAAATTGCTCACCATTTCGATGGGGCCCGAAACATAATGCCCCGCGGGCACAAAAACAGTGCCGCCGCCTGCTTTCTTCGCGGCCGCAATGGCGGCGCGAAACGCTTCTGCCACATTCGCTGAGCCATCATTCTTCGCGCCGTAGTCGACCACATTGAACACCGGCAGGTTTGCGCTCGACGGCGATTGCGCATGCCCGCAGAGGGAAACACCAACGGCCATCGGCGCGGCGGCAACCATCCACAGTAATTTCACATTCATTGAAGCTCCTGATGTGCGCCGCTCACTTCGGCTCGATGGCAATCACCCACCGATCGGTGTCACCCAGATTGTGGCCTTTGTGGGTCTGGCCGAGCCGCCACACCACCTCGTCGGTCATTAGCGTGGAGGGTTGGACGCTTCCGTCCGGCAGCACATGCTCCAGTTGCGCGCCGCTAAGGCAAACCACCACGCGAGCGTGATGCGTGCGCTGCGGCTCCCATGCGTGCGCGGCAATCCGGATGTCGTAAGTACGACTGTAACGGTCCTCAAAGAGCAGCTTGTAGTTGGGCGCGAGACCGGTCATGCCCCAGATTTTGTCGCTGCCCCCAGTCAAGAATTCCACGCGCACCAGGCGCAGAGGCGTGTGGCCGGTATTCACCAAGATCTCGACTCCCGCCCCTTCGCTGATCGTGTCGCCGCGCTTCACGGGCGTGCTCTGCGCCGCGCCATCGACAGCTTTGATCCGAATTTTGTCGCCGCTCAGAACCACCGCTAAGCTGGCGTGTGTGCCAGCCATCTGCTCCTGCTCGCCGGACGCCAGCGTCTCCTCAGTGACAACGACCTTCTCGCTTTTAAGCACTTCTGTCGTCGTGGCGAAAACTGGCGCGGCTCCGGTGATGAAGAGCAAACCCACACCGATCCATCCTGTTGTTCGTTGCATAGAAACTCCAAACTACCGAACGTCGAATTGCTTGTTACAGGGAGCTCGCGCACCATCAAGGTGCGCTCAAAATCGGCGCAGCCATCCTATCACGGCGGCCGAAGGTCCGGCCGCGGCAATATCGATCCATGCTGAGATTCTGTGCCGCGGCGCGTTGGCGCTGTGTCTTTTCTCTGGCGTCATGGGATACTAAACTTCCATTGTGTCGAGGAGGTCGGCCGATGAATTTTGATTTTCCTGAAAAGGTAGTTCTGATTGCCGGGGGCACCGGTGGGCTGGGACGCGCCGTGAGTCTCGCGTTCCTCGATAGTGGCGCGCAAGTCGCCGTTACCTGGCGTCATGAACAGGAATTTCTGGCGCTGCAGCAAGCCGCGGGAGGACACGCGAGCCGTCTCGCGGGATTCGATGTGGACGTGACCGATGCGCGCCAGACCTGCGATCTTGCCAAGCAGATTCTCGCGAAATGGGGCCGGCTTGATGTGCTCGCGAATACGATCGGTGGTTATGCGGGCGGCATTCCCCTCTGGGAGGTAGAGCCGGAGTTGCTGGAGCGCATGTTGAGCCTGAACCTGCGCGCGGGCTACGCGCTGACCAAAGCAGTCGTTCCGCAAATGATCGCGCGCAAATCCGGCGCCATTGTGAACGTGGCCGCCAAGGCCGCATGTGATCACGCCGCGGGCGCCTCCGCTTACGCCGCAACCAAGGCCGCCGCCGTGGCTCTTATGGACTCGCTCGCCGCCGACCTCATGGGCACAGGCGTTCGCGTCAACTCCATCCTGCCCAGCATCATCGACACCGCGGCCAATCGCGGCGCCATGCCCAACGCGGATTTTGCCAAATGGCCCAAGCCCGAGGACATTGCGACAGTCGTTCTCTTTCTCGCGAGCGACGATGCGCGTGTGATTCATGGAGCGGCAGTGCCGGTGTTTGGCAGCGGGTAAGCTTGCTGCCGCTTTGAGGTCCACGATACTTGGCGCCCATGCTGCTTGAATTTGTTGTGGCCGCTGAACGGTGTGGGCGTGGACGGCCACGCGACACCCAGTCGGGGGATCCAACGCTTCACTTCCTTGCAACCTCGCCTCCATCCGGCTCGTCTCATCAAAGTAAGGAGTAGAGCGCATGCAGCCATTTTCCCCGCAGGAAGCCCAATCGCGGCTAGCCAACCTCGACGGCTGGAGAATTGAGAGCAGCGAACTCGTCAAAACCTTCGAATTCAGTGACTTCGTTGCTTCCCTGCGCTTCGTCAACCGCGTCGGCGAACTGGCCGAGCTGGCCGGCCATCATCCCGACATCGATATTCGCTACAACCGCGTGCGCCTGGCTCTCACTACCCACGATGCCGGCGGCCTCACGCAGAAGGACTTTGATCTGGCCGCCCAGGCACAGAGCCGCGCAGAGTGACAATCCTTATCGCAAATTCCCACAATGCGGAGGCTTTGGGGTACAAAGGAAACCCTGATTTTCTCCGTAAATCTGGATTCGTATTGGTTTTCCACAGCGGAAGGGGATTCCTAGTGCTATGGCGGGGAGTTGCTGTCGATCCAGGAACTCCAACTGAGCCCTTAATTCTCTAGAGCGACCCACCCAAAACGCAACAGCCGAAGGCACCGAATTAATGATGATATTACTGTATGTAAAGTACTTGACCAATGGACGCAAGGGTTGACCCTGGCCAATTTTGCTCCACCAGCCCCCAGATAGCGCCACAGGTTACCCAGTTCCGAGCGCTGAATTAGATGCACTATTGAAAAATGGGTTTACACGTGCGCAGAAAATAAATTTTGAATTTTGTATTTGCATTTTTCTCGATCTATGCTATCGTGTATTTATTCCGGTTGTGGAGATGGTTCTCCGAGCCGGAAGTAGTTTGCGTCACTGGCCTCCCGGCACGAACAGCTAGACCGTTCGTGCCGTCTTTTTTTGTCTGGGTGCCTTTCCTCTCGCCCGCTCTCCTCAGGCCTGCCGCCCCGAAGTCCTGTATTCCCAAAAAACAAGGGCGGCACGAGATCCCGTCTGTTCGCGTCGCCCTGTGTCCCTCAATGGAGCCATTAGTCAATTGATGTTGGATTCCAGCCGTCAGAGCCGGCCAGGAAGGTATCGGGAGCGTACTGAGAGGTCTCTGACGACGTCAGATAGACGGCATGCGATTCTCTCTCCTTGTTCGCGTACCCGGTCGCGCCGGTTCCCGACGATCCGTACTCGGCATAATAGGCCGTGGCAAGATAGTCGGTCGTACCCGGTTCCCACTCGATCCAGCCGGCGGTGGCGATTGGCGCCTGCATGTTGGTATTGATCACCACAACTTTGGCGTTGGCATTCCACGGACGGCCGAGGTAATCGTTCGTCTGGCTGGAGGATTGGCTTTCGATAGTGCTGCTCCAGATGACGTAGCCGCTGAGGTAGTTGGCGAAAACGCGGCGCGCAGCCGTCATGGTGGTTTCGCCGCTGGTGCTGCCGTTCTCGTCGATCATGATAGTGCAGCCATCGAAGACCGAGGCGCCGTCGCCGAAGATGAAGTCGACATTGCCCTCGATGTAGGAGCCGTAGATGTACTGCCGGGCGGGCGTGCAGGTGCTGGAACCGCAGCCCTCGCTGCCGAGATAGACCGTGTCCTGGCGGCCAATCAGGCGGACATTGCGCATCACCACGCGGTCGGCCACGATGTACACGGCAAGAGCGGGAACGCGGCTGTTGCCCTCGATGGTGTTGGTGTTTTC
>JBEKPD010000179.1:0-6456 GCA_049521075.1 Occallatibacter sp. | reverse complement strand
AAAGTGCGCGCCTTTGTGAACCTTTATCTGAACGACGAAGACGTGCGCTATCTGCCGGCAAAGGAAGAGACGGCCATTTCCCCGAATGACACGTTGTCCATCATTCCTTCCATCGCCGGAGGGGGGCCTGGGCTCGGAATGAAGGCAACCTCCTGTCTCCCGAGGGCGCATCGGGAACGACAGCATACGATAAGCGGTTGGCGGATGGAACGCTGAAAGCGTCCGACCGCGTCGTGATCTTCAATACTGGCGCGGGATTGAAGTATACCGATGTGACCGCTGATGCGATGAGGTTGAAGAGGTCGTCTGAGACCCGGCGAAAGTTTAACCTCGTGCGCTGCTGTGATCTGTTTCACGATGACGCGACCTGTCCTTCGTAGTGACAAGCGGTAGGATAAACACATTCAATATCTGGATAGCCAGGGATGCTTCAATTCATTGGCAGAAGAACGCGCGGGGAGAAGGGCTTACTGCAGATTCTCGCGGTGACAGCGACTTTGCTGTGGCTCGGAGGAGCAGCAATCGGCGCGTATGGCAGTCCATCGGCTGGCGTGCTGGTGCGCTCCTTCGCCATCCTGATATTGTTTTTGGTTGCCGCGCGACGTCCTTCACTGCTTAGGTGGACATTCCTTTGCATGCTGGCTGGAGTCGAACTGGGGATCGATGCGCCGCATCTTGCCACGCACGGCCGATTCCTGGGCGACCTGTTTCTGCGCCTGATTCGGATGATTATTGCGCCACTTTTATTTGCCACGATCACGACGGGAATTGCATCCCATGGCCAACTCCGCAGTATTGGTCGCGTCGCGCTGAAGGCGCTCATCTATTTCGAACTGGTCACCACTCTGGGGCTGATTGCGGGTGCTGTGGCGATGAATTTGTCCGGCGCAGGATGGGGAGTTGCGTTGCCGAACAACGGCGAGCCAATTCTTCCGCAACAGAGCGCACTCGATTGGCAACAGACTGTCCTGAATTTTTTCCCGGAAAACATCGCACAGGCGGTAGCGCAGAACCAGATTCTGCAGGTCGCCGTTTTTTCGATCTTTTTCGGAACGGGCCTCGCACTGCTTGCCGAAGGGAAGCGCGCCCCAATACTGGCGATTCTGCAATCTCTCGCGGACACCATGTTTCAGGTCACGCGGATCGTCATGTATCTTGCCCCTGCGGCTGCCGGGGCCGCGCTGGCCTACACCGTCGGCAGTCAGGGATTGGCGATGCTGCTTCCTCTCGGCAGACTTGTATTCACCTGTTACGCTGCGCTGGCTGCTTTTTGCGTACTGGTTCTGCTCCCTATTCTTTTGTTCTTCCGCATTCCACTGCGGGGATTTGTAAGCGCCGTGAGTGAGCCGGCAGCGATCGGATTTGCGACGACAACTTCGGAGGCAGCACTGCCGCTGGCAATGGAGCGCATGGAAGTCTTCGGGGTGCCGAGATGGATCGTTGCCTTTGTGATGCCGGCGGCCTACAGCTTCAACATGACGGGATCGAGCATCTACCTGGCCATGGCGTCTATCTTCGCGGCTCAAGCGAGCGGACTTCACCTTAGCTTTGCGCAAGAGGTTGCGATGCTGTTTACACTGGCCCTTGCGAGCAAAGGAGTGGCCGGAGTGCCGCGCGCAGTTTTGGTCGTTCTGATGGCCACGGCCAGCGTGATCCACATCTCAGCCGCACCCATCCTACTCATTCTGGGGGTTGATGCGTTGATGGACATGGGGCGGACGCTAATGAACGTGGTTGGCAATTGCCTGGCTTGTGCCGTCCTCGCTCGATCTGAGGGTGAATTCGCGTATCAAGAGAAACAGCGTTGACTTGGCAGCCCATCTCCGGGTACGCTCATCGCATGAGTGCTGTTCCTCTTCGCCGCTGTTGTTGCTCCCGCGCGTAGCTGGGTGAGCGATCAACTCTGTTTCCTGCTTGCGATGAGATTTCCGCACAGCCTCTTCCTCAATCCAGCGATTCTCTCGATCTGGCTCCCTTTGTACGTCGCTTGACCGCGACGTACAAGAGGCACATCTTCGATGGTCTGAACTTCCAGTTCAGATTGCGTTACCCCGATGCCCAAGGAGATTTTCGATGAAGCTCAATACCTTAGAACATGGCCGCGCCCCCAACAGAGCACTTCTGCTCTTTACCCTCGGTTTTGCCCTTGCCGCTGCGATGCCCGGGCTCGCGATGGCTCAACAGACCCAGACAGTGCCGAGTCAAAAAGCACCTGATGAGGCAAAGAAGGATTTCACGGAAGAGTGGGTCTATCGCGTTCAATATGGGCACAAGGACGAATGGTGGAAGATTTTCAAGAAATATCAGATTGCGATTCTGGAACGGCAGAAGCAGTTGGGCTATGTGAAGGATTTCACGGTTTGGGGGCCGGGGCTTCATACCGATGAGAGCTCGCGCTGGGACTATCGCGTGATTATTGTTCGGGCTTCGTACGACGCGCCTCCTGGACAGTCGGAAGGAGAGGTTGCAAAGCAGTTGTTCCCGGATCAGGAGACATTCAAAAGGGAAGAGAACCGCCGCTGGGAACTGACGGCAAACCACTGGGATCTCCCCATCCACGTGGTGAAAACCGACTCGACGGAGTGATTTGTTCGTGGTCCGCCAACCCTAAACCACGTAACCAGGAGAAGCAGATGAGTACTGTACTCAGTGAGGTCTTAGCCGCCAACCAGAAATACAGCGAATCGTTCGGAGAGAAAGCCAATCTTGCCCTACCCCCTGCCCGCAGATTTGCAGTGCTGACCTGCATGGATGCCCGGCTCGATCCTGCCAAATACGCGGGTCTGTCGGAAGGCGACGCGCATGTTATCCGCAACGCGGGAGGCAGGGCGAGCGATGATGCGATCCGTTCGCTGGTCATTAGTTACAAACTGCTCGGCACGCGTGAGTTCTTCGTCGTCCATCACACCGATTGAGGAATGGAGTTCTTTACCAACGACGTGATTCGCGGATTGCTCAACAATAGCTTGGAGACAGCGGAGCTTACCTCCGGTGGTTTTCGCGACATCGGAAAAGGGCCGGGCTCGCGCGCCGGAGAATTCATCGAGAGGCTTGCCATTCCGGACCAGAAACAGGCTGTGGTTGATGACGTGCTGCGTATCCGGAATCACCCATTGGTGCCGCGTTCCGTTCCGATTTACGGATTCGTCTACGACGTAAAGACCGGCAAGCTGATTGAAGTAGAGGCGGCGACCCAAGTTGGTGCTGCCAGCTGAAGCTGCAACAGCGTACGAACGCGGAGCCAGTCCCATACTTTATTGCTTCCATTTATCGCGCCATGCGTCAGGCGATGGCGCGGGTTTCCGGATGGGCAATTGCGGTTCGCGGACCCAGGTGCTACTCTTATCTTGTGATCGACTTCGCCTCCATCAACGCCGGAGCCTGCTGTTGCGCAATGCTGTGTTGCGCACATATGACTTCTGGCGTGAGGAAATGGCAGGGCTAGAGTAAGTTCGCAGCCGGCATTTCAATTGGACCCACCGCCAGAAACTGAACTGGCAGGTGGGTTTTCTATTTTGGGGCTGAAATCGAGGCGAAGACAGCCAGAAGGCATTCGCCAAACAGATTGTTCTTAATGGAGAAGACAATGGGAGTTCCTGAAATTGGAGCTGAAGACCTGAAGCGGCGGCTGGATGCTGGCGAGAATCTCTTTCTGCTCGATGTGCGCGATGAGTTCGAGTTCGAGACTTCCAACATAGGCGGGCATCTTATCCCGCTGGCCGAATTGCCAGACCGTGTGAATGAACTGGATACAAACCAGAAGATCGTTGCCGTTTGCAAGATGGGTCCGCGTGGCGCCAAGGCGGTGCAGTTTCTGCACAAGGCTGGCTTCAGCCATGTGTGGAACCTCACCGGAGGCATTCACGCCTGGTCCGACCGCGTCGATCACGGGGTTCGGAAGTACTAGCAGTCGATTAAGAGCTCATTGCCTCAAGTCTCAGCAGAGACCCTTTTGCGTTGCACTGGCTGAATCTTGCCAGCGGAACTCTATTCTCGCGATGGAAACGGTCTGCTTGCAGAGTCCACCCGCAGGTTCTAGAATTCCCATGCCATCAAAATAGAAGGAGGCAACCTGTGGCCGAAGAAGTCGTCCGCGCCTCATTGAGCGAGAAAGCGGCATCGCAACTTGCAAATGTCACCAAGACTGCTCCGCAATTCGGGGCCATTACACCGCGCTGGCTGGTTCGCCTGCTGGACTGGAAGCCGCTCGAGGCCGGAATTTTCAGGCGAAACCGAGTCGACGAGAAGAAAATTATTGAATCGACGTGCGGCCATGAAGACGAGTCGATTCTGGCCTCCACCTACGTCGAATACGAAGAAGAGCCGCGGGAATACGTCCTGAGCAGCATCAATGCAGTGCTCAATGTTCATACTCGCATCTCAGACCTGTTCAGCAATCCTTACGATCAGGTTCGCGAGCAGTTAAGACTGCTGATTGAGAGCGTCAAGGAAAAGCAGGAGAGCGAGCTACTGAACAACGCCGATTACGGCCTTCTGAATAACGTGGCCGCCTCGCAAAAGCTCAAGACACGGAAGGGCGCGCCGACACCGGACGATCTGGACGAGCTTTTAACAAAGGTCTGGAAAGAGCCTTCCCTGTTTTTGGCGCATCCTCGTGCCATCGCAGCCTTTGGACGGGAATGCACACGCCGCGGCGTGCCACCGCCGACGGTAACTCTCTTCGGCACGCCTTTCCTGACCTGGCGAGGGATTCCTCTGATTCCTTCGGACAAGATCGCCGTAAGAACCAAGGATCAGAAGTCGAAGATCCTGCTTTTGCGTGTCGGGGAAAAGAAGCAAGGAGTGGTTGGTCTCTTCCAGCCGGGACTTCCCGGGGAGCAAAGCCCCGGCCTGTCGGTGCGTTTCATGGGTATCGACGAACGAGCGTTAGCTTCCTACCTGGTGTCGCTTTACTGCTCGGCGGCCGTGTTGACTGACGATGCGATTGCCCTGCTCGAAGACGTGGATGTAGGTCAATACTATGAGTACAAGTGAGCCGGCGCTTTCTACGGGTGCGATTCCAAACGCGAACAGCGCGGCTCAAGGATTACCGGCGAGCGCGGGCATAACTCCCGGTGTTCTCTCCCCAGCGGAGCTGGCACGGATGGCCAACGAAATGTTCAATGCGCTGCCGGATGAGGTCCAGCAGCCGGCGATCGCAGCGGCAGGCATCGTGCTGCCGGCAAACTCTGCATTCAGCGGAAACCCCTATGCGGCTGTGCCCGGCCCCACCGTACCTGCCGCACCTGGGATTCTCGCCGGGTTCGCGGAGTTGCCATCGAACGGATTAAATCCCATACCGGACCGGAGCGTGCAGCCAGACGTGCGATCCAGCGCCTCTGCTCCTGCCGCGCCGGTAAGTTCACGGGCCGGCCTTGGTGCTGGGCCGGCTCTCCCGGCCAATTCGCCCTTTGGACTCCTCACCGATGCGCGTCCGCTCTTTGTTCCACCAGCCGCTGAGCCTGCGCCTCAAAACACACCCGCTTCCGCATTCGGCAGGGCGGTACCGAGCGAAGAGGGCTTCGCCTCGATTGCATCCTCGTTGTTCACGGACGTTCGACAATCGCCAATTGCTGGCACACCGCAACCGCCCGCTCCAGCCGTCCCTGGTGCCTTCGGTGTGGTTGACTCCTCTGCGATTCCCGCGTTCAGTTTTCTTGAAGACGCGCGTCCGCTGTTTTCGAATCCGGCAACCCTCCCCGGACCGGTGCCAGCCGATTCCGCCTCGAGCGTTGGCAACCCCTTCGCAACGCCTCTTGATCAGAATGCGCCGCAACTCCCCGGCACGGTAGCTCATGCGCCTGGGGCCTTTGCCCAAAACACAGATTTCAGCGCGCAGCCGTCTCACGATGGCGCAGGTTCGCCGCGCTCGCGCTATGCATTCGACGGCGTTCCCGTCGTGGCGCCCATTGGCGGACAGCCCGAGTTGCCCCAGGATCTCGGCCTCTCTTCCTATGCGTTCGATGTGGAAGCGATTCGCCGCGACTTTCCTATCCTTCGCGAAGTCGTCAATGGCCGTCCGCTGATCTGGCTCGATAACGGTGCAACCACGCAGAAGCCTCAGTCGGTCATCGACCGTATCACTTACTTTTACGAGCACGAAAACTCGAATGTGCATCGCGCAGCGCACGAGCTGGCCGCCCGCGCCACGGACGCTTACGAATCTGCACGTGAAAAAACGCGTCGCTTCCTCAACGCCGATGCTCCGCGTGAGATTGTCTTTGTCCGCGGAGCTACAGAGGCTATTAACCTGGTGGCGCAAAGCTGGGGGTGGCGCAATATCCAAAAGGACGACGAGATCGTCATCACCTGGCTCGAGCATCACGCCAACATCGTGCCGTGGCAGATGCTGTGTGCGGAAAAGGGAGCGCGGCTTCGCGTTGCTCCAGTGGACGATTCCGGGCAGGTACTTCTCGATGAGTATGAAAAGCTGCTCGGGCCGAAGACACGTCTGGT
>JBEKPD010000178.1:0-6465 GCA_049521075.1 Occallatibacter sp. | reverse complement strand
CTACTGGAGGATGAGGTCAAGCCCTTGGTCGAACAGTTCATGTCCGAACGAGGCTTGCAGCTCTCACCGGAGAAAACCTGCATCACGCATATCGAACAGGGCTTCGACTTCCTGGGGCAGAACCTGCGTAAGTACGGCGACAAGCTCCTGATTACGCCTTCCAAGAAGAACATGCACGCCTTTTTGAAGAAGGCACGTGACACGATTCGCTCGAATCGCGCCGCCAAACAGGAGAATATGATCAGGCTGCTCAACCCGATCATCCTTGGTTGGGCATCCTATCACCGCCATATCGGGGCAGACTCGGCGTATCGGAAAGTGAGAATGGCACTCTGGTACTCGCTCTGGCGATGGGCAACGCGGAGACACCCGAACAAGTCTTCTAGCTGGATACTACATCGGTACTGGGACTGCTTCGGGCAACGCAAGTGGTACTTTGCTGCACTGGCTAGTTCTCACGCGCAACGGTCGCGTCCGTATGTCGTTCGGTTGGTTGACCCCACCGATATCGCCATCCGGCGTTATGTGAAGGTGAAGTCGGACGCCAACCCGTTCGACCCACAGTGGCGTGGCTACTTCGAGTCTCGAAAGAGATTTAGAGGAGCCCACCCCCGTCGCTGACTCCTTGGGTGATGTGTTCTACCGGCTCCGCTCACGCGGGGCTTACACACGGCTTGAGCCGGATGACGGGAAACTGTCACGTCCGGTTCTTAGGGGAGGGAGCGGCAGCAATGCCGTTCCCTTACCCGACCCGCTTAGGTGGGTGGCGAAGGACCGGAGGGCCGCAGACAGTGAGGAGCCTCCTCCCACAAAGACTAAGGAAGGTGAAACGTGAGTTTAGTAGGAAAAGAGCAACTTGGTTGAGTCAGAAGAGCTTCTAACCCGCCTAATCTTCTATAGTTATCTGGTCCCTCAAACAGACAAAAAATGGGTGATCAGATCCAAATTTCGACGCTTGAATCACATCTCTGGGAGGCGGCAAACATTCTGCGTGGTCCCGTAGATGCCGCTGACTTCAAGACTTACGTATTTCCCCTACTGTTTTTCAAGCGCATCTCCGACGTCCATGACGAGGAATACGCCGTTGCGCTGGAAGAGTCCGGCGGCGATGAAGAATACGCGTCATTCCCACAAAATTACCGATTCCAGATTCCCAACGGATGCCGCTGGTCCGAGGTTCGTGCTGTTACGAACAACGTAGGTATTGCGCTGCAAAAGGCCATGCGCGGAATCGAAAAGGCCAATCCCGAAACCCTCTACGGCATTTTTGGGGACGCTCAGTGGACCAACAAGGATCGGCTTCCGGATTCCCTGCTGCGCGATCTCGTTGAGCACTTTTCGAGGATTGCGCTCGGCAACTCCGTGGCCGAGGCAGACATCCTCGGCCAGTCCTACGAATACCTGATCAAGAAATTCGCCGACCTTACCAATAAAAAGGCAGGTGAGTTCTACACGCCCCGGTCGGTGGTGCGCCTGATGGTCAACATTCTCGACCCCAAGGAGGGCGAATCCATCTACGATCCGGCCTGCGGGACCGGCGGCATGTTGATGGAGGCTATCCACCACGTCCGTGAGAACCATGGCGACGACCGCACCTTATGGGGAAAGCTCTTTGGGCAGGAGAAGAACCTGACCACCTCCGCCATCGCGCGGATGAATCTATTCCTGCACGGCGCGTCTGACTTTCAGATTGTGCGTGGCGATACGCTCCGCCAGCCAGCCTTCTTCTCCGGTGACAACCTGGCCACCTTCGACTGCGTGATTGCCAATCCTCCGTTTTCACTGGAGAAGTGGGGAGAAGAGGTCTGGGCCAGCGATCCCTACGGCCGTAACTTTGCGGGAATGCCTCCGGGCAAAACTGGCGACTATGCCTGGGTGCAGCACATGATCAAGTCCATGGCGCCAGGTACCGGGCGCATGGCGGTCGTTCTGCCTCATGGGGCACTTTTCAGAATGGGCAAAGAAGGCGCCATCCGCACCAAACTGCTAGAGATGGATCTGCTCGAAGCCGTAATTGGCCTTGGCCCAAACCTGTTCTACGGCACTGGTCTGGCCGCATGCATCCTTGTACTGCGCGTCCGAAAGAAAAAGGATCGGAAGAAGAAGGTGCTCATTCTGGACGCTTCGCGGGAATTCAAGACTGGGCGCGCACAAAACGAACTCCTTCCTGAGCATGTAGGCCGTATCTTCGGCTGGTACCACGATTACAAGGATGTGGAAGGCATTGCCAAAGTCGTCACGCTCGCCGACATCGGCGGCAACGATTACAACCTGAACATCACGCGCTATGTCGAGCGCAAGAGCGAAGAAAAGATGCTTTCCGTTGAAGAGGCGATGGATCGACTGCGGGAAAGCGCAAATTCTGCCTTTGAGGCAGAACAGAAATTGATTTTAGTACTCAAGCAAAACGGAATCCTTGCGTCGGACTGAAAGTAGAGGAATCTTGAATGATTATCACTCGTCACATGATTGACCAGGCATACTCCGACCACCACTCCGTTTACGGGGGAGTTCCTGAAGACTACTTTGCACTGCTCTACCTTGAGCGGGAACACAAACTGCAACGGGACGTGGCAGCCAACCAAGTTGCTTTCTGTGGAAATGACTACGGCCTGGATGCGTTTCACTTCGATGAGACGAAGCGAAACCTGTATCTTTTCCAGTTCAAGTTTTCCGATTCGCACAGCCAGTTCAAGGGCTCACTCCAACGTTTGATTGACGAGGGGATGGATCGAATATTCCATAGCCCTACCAAGGACGATCTGAAGAACCAGGTTCTTCTTCAGCTCAGAAGCTGCTTGGTTGAAAACAAATCGGTGATTGACCAGATTTGCTTCCGGTTCATCTTTACCGGTGACCCTGAAGAGGCAGAACACAGCAAGCTGCTCGACAAATTGCGGGAAGACCTTGAGAACAAGAAGTATCTCGTGGATCAGTTCTTTGGCGAGCGGAAGGTCGGCTTCGTTGTGGAATTCCGATCTTCGACTGGCAAGGTCGGCATCGTCCGGCAGCCTCACCAAACTACTAGCTTTGAGGTCCCGCTAACCGACCGCGTCTCTATCAATGGGCCGACCGGAGAGAAGATGCACGTCGGGTTCATCCGGTTGGCGGACCTCGGCCGGATGCACCGCGAGTTGGGCTCGTCATTTTTTCATAGCAACATTCGCTATGGGCTTGGGGAAAGCGAAGCAGTTAACCGCGCTATCTCAAATACCCTTAAGCAGATTGTTTTGGATCAAGTGGAGCACCCAGGGACATTTGCATTCAATCACAATGGCATCACGCTCTGCGCGGAAAGCGTTGAACTTCTCGATGGTCCTTGCCGACTCAAGGCTCCCCGGCTATTGAACGGAGCCCAGACAGTGACCACATTCGGTAAGTTTCTGGAGAAGAACAAGGACAATCCGAAACTTGCAAAAGCCATACCTATATATGAATCCATCCGCGTGTTGTGCAAGATCATCACGGCTGCAGACCAGGACTTCACAACGCGGGTCACGATCAACAACAACCGTCAGAACCCTGTCGAGCCGTGGAATTTGCATGCCAACGACGTAATCCAACTCGAACTCCAGGACAAGCTCAGTTCTGACGTTGGGATCTACTACGAGCGTCAAGAAAATGCATTCGATCAACTCACCACGGAGGACCTGGCTGAATACGGCATCAAGGAAGAATCGAAGGCCCTCCAGATGCTTAAGCTGACGCAGACCTTCCTATTGACCGATGGCAGCATCAGTCGGATTTCAGAAATACGGAGGGTGTTTGAGGACGAGAAAGTCTATAACCAGGTATTCCGTCCGGCGCGCCTGAAGGCCGATTCGCGGCGGATCGTCCTTTGCTACAAAGTGCAGCTCCGCCTGAGTAAGTTGGCCAGAGAAATTGAACAGAAGGGACAAAACAAGTACGCGTTCATTCATCGTTCCCGATACTTACTGTGGGCTCTGATGTGTCAGGGGCTGCTGAATCATCCTGACATCGAGGCTCTGGCGCAAAAGTTCGGCCGCTCCATGACCGTGCCGGTCGATTTCAGCGAGGTGCTTAGTCAACTTGCAACAGCGCGTGTACGGCTCCTTTTGGGTGCTCTGATGGACGCCCCAGAGTACAAACAGAAAGTTGCCGATGGAAATCTCAGTTTTCTGAGAACCGACATTGCCTTCGAGAAATGCATGGAAATCGGATATAAGAAGTGGCATTGGCTTCACAAGAAATTGGCATGAGCAAGAGAATCTCGCAGCAGCAACTCGAATCGTATCTCTGGGGCGCGGCAACGCTTCTGCGCGGGACCATCGACGCTGGCGACTACAAGCAGTTCATCTTTCCGCTGTTGTTTTTCAAGCGGCTCTGCGATGTCTTTGACGAGGAAACGAAACTCGCTCTGAAGGAATCCGGCGGCGATGTGGAGTTCGCCGCTTACCCGGAAAACCATCGCTTTCAGGTTCCGCAGCAGGCCCACTGGTTTGAGGTGCGGCAGACTTCGAACAACGTCGGCAAAGCGCTTCAGTCGGCGATGCGGGCAATCGAAAAGGCTAATCCAGACAAGCTTTATGGCATCTTTGGCGATGCACAGTGGACGAACAAGGATCGTCTGCCCGACGCCATGTTGCGCGACCTGATTGAGCACTTTAGCTGTCTTGAGCTAACGGTAGGCAATTTGCCTGAGGATGAGCTTGGCCAGGGCTACGAATACCTCATCAAGAAGTTCGCGGACGACTCCGGCCACACGGCTGCCGAGTTTTATACGAACCGCACCGTCGTCCATTTGATGACGGAGATGCTCGAACCGCAGTCGGGTGAATCCATCTATGACCCCACTTGCGGCTCCGGCGGCATGCTTCTTTCATGCATTGCGCATCTGCGCCGGCAAAACAAAGAGTGGCGTAACGTCCGCCTCTATGGACAGGAGCGGAATTTGACGACGTCCTCCATTGCCCGAATGAACTGCTTCCTTCACGGCATCGAGGACTTTCAGATTGTGCGCGGCGACACGCTTTCGGAGCCCAAGTTCGTCGAAGGCGACCGGCTCATGCGTTTCGATGTGGTGTTGGCCAATCCGCCATACTCCATCAAGCAGTGGGATCGCGATGCGTTTGCCTCGGACCCCTGGGGACGCAATCTGTATGGCACTCCGCCGCAGGGGCGTGCGGATTATGCCTTCTGGCAGCATATCCTTCAGAGCCTTGATCCGAAGACTGGCCGCTGCGCGATTCTATTTCCGCACGGCGTGCTTTTTCGGCAGGAAGAAGCCGAGATGCGACGCAAGCTCATCGAGGCTGACGTCATTGAATGTGTCCTCGGACTCGGCCCAAACCTCTTCTATAACTCGCCCATGGAAGCTTGCGTCGTGGTTTGCCTGATGAACAAGCCCAAAGCGAGGCGCGGGCGGATTCTGTTTATCAACGCCCTAAGCGAGGTCGTCCGCGAGCGTGCGCAAAGTTTCCTAACCGACGCTCATGTTGAGCGGATCGTGGATGTGTACCAGAGATTCAAGGATGAGCCGGGTCTCGCACGGGTAGTTCCGGTTGTGGAGATTCGATCCAACGGCGGGAACTTGAGCATCCCGATGTACATCGCCTCCGGCCAACCGGCCAGCCAGACTTCAGCTGCCCATAAGGCGAACAACTTTGGGGATTCTCTTTCGAGCTGGATCGATTCGACTCTCGAAGTCAGGAAGGCACTGGGGACGGTTCTTGAGCAGACCTTCAAACCACCGTTTGCACCTTCCTTGAAGCTCGGCACCGAGACGCCGGCATGGCTCAAGCGCAGCGAGTGGAAGCGTGTACCTTTCGGCCAATTCGCTGAAAGCGTCAACGAGCGAGTTGAGCCTGCCGACGCTGCTGAGGAAATATACGTTGGTTTGGACGACCTAGACTCTGGAAACCTGCATGTTCGTCGTTGGGGTAAGGGCAGCGATGTTATCGGTACAAAGCTCCGGTTCTGCAAGGGCGATATAATTTTTGGACGCCGACGAGCATATCAGCGAAAACTGGTCGTGGCCGGTTTCGACGGAATATGCTCGGCACATGCAATGGTGGTCCGAGCCAAGCCGGATGTAGTCCTCCCTGAATTTCTGCCTTTCCTTATGATGAGCGACAAGTTTATGAGTCGGGCCATCGAGATTTCTGTCGGTTCGCTCTCACCCACTATCAATTGGACTACCTTGAAGTTGGAGAAGTTTGAGATCCCGCCAATCGACCAGCAACGGCGCATCGCGGGGATTCTCTGGACCGTCGATGAACTGAAGGAGAATTACCACGCCTTGGCCATCGACGCCAACGAAGCCTTTAAGTCGCAAATCAAGCATGCGGCTGAGTCTTCCAAGTCACAAGTATGCCTTGGCGACTTAGCATCTTCCATCACGAGTGGGTCGAGAGGTTGGGCAGAGTACTACTCAAACGACGGACCAATATTCGTGCGAATAACGAACCTCCAAAGGCGGCGCATCAGGTTCGACTGGAATGACAT
>JBEKPD010000177.1:0-6494 GCA_049521075.1 Occallatibacter sp. | reverse complement strand
TTGTCGATTGTGACCTGCGCTGATGTCACAGCCGTCCTCGCATCGCGCACTTGAGCCTCACGTCGGCCGCCGTCGAAAAGGTCGAAGCTGAGGTTGAACCCAAAAGTGCCGAAGTTGTGCTCCAGCAGTGGAACTCCACTCTGGTAGCTGTATCGCGACGACCCTGTGATGTCGGGGATGTATGCGTCCTTGGCAGCCGCGAGTTCGGCCTTCGCTTTCTCCAACGAGTGACGTGCGGCTCGAATGTCCTGATTTTGATCCAGAGCGATGCGAGTTGCCTCCGAACATGAAGGCAGGTCGATCGATTGAGCCGGAATATCTGAGTCAAGATCGAGCTGCTGCCCGATGGGCAATCCCAGAAGGTCAGCAAGTTCACGCTTGAGATTTTCACCCTGCAGCTTCAGAGTGAGCGATTTTTGCTTGGCTTCTAAGATGGACGCTTTGGTTTGAAGCGTCGCGATCTCAAGAGCATTTCCATGCTCTACATCTTTCTGAACTTCGCTGTCTTTGCCCCTCATCGCCTCTAGTTGTTCCAGGGAGGCCTGCAGCTGCTGCCGATTTATCAAGATGCCGTAATACAGCTTACGCACGCTAAGGGCGACATCCGCCTGCGCTCGGCCAAATTGGGTCTGTGCGACCATTACATCCTGTTCGGCAGCCACATTCGCTTGGTGTATTCGAAAAAGTTGCGTGAGCGGCTGGTCCAGGCCCACTCCACCTGTGTATGCGGTATCGCTTCCTTGATCGATGAAGAGAGATTTGGCGGGGACCGGTCCTGTCGAAGGAAAGTTCCCGAACGCGCCAGCCGGTATTTCGATTCCGGCAAGCTCGGTTACGTGGTGAATGCCGCCGCTCGTCTTCAACTGAGGCATGTAGTTGGACCGCGCTTCATCCTTCCTGCTGCGCATGTCTTCAACTGCTAACGAGTGCAAATGAAGCGAGCGATTCTGCTTGATCGCTAGATCAATCGCCTGGTCGAGGCTCAAATGCATCGGTGAATTTTGTTGAGCGATCGAAACTTGGCCGGCCAATGGACCAAAGAGAATCAATGGCACTAGGTGCAATAGCACCAATCGACGCTTTCCGCGAACTGTGGGGCATCTCATTGAAAATTACCTCCTTCGTCAGCTCTCTTGGCGTTTTCGATCAACAACTGGGAGTAGTGATCTGTCGATACTGTGTTGGAACGCTAGTTAGAAACGCGACAACGATAAGGCACAATACACAGCACGTCGCAATGAGCATGAAGCTGTCGGATATCGCCAATGTGAACGCTTGTTGCCTAACCTGCAGCGCCAGCAGCTCCGCGGCACGTCCCGTAGCCGCAAGTCCCGGCGAATTGGGAGAGAGGGCGGCCTGGAATCCCATCAGTCGCTGATCAGTCCCGGCACTTCCGAGCTGGAGATGCAATCCGAGAATGTTCGAATGAAATTGTTCTCGAATCGAGATAAAATGCCCCATCAACGCAACTCCAGCTTCCCCGCCAAACAGCCTCACCACCTGGAAAAATCCTGCAAAAGTTAGGACATCGGCTGGACGCGAGAGAGCGCCTGTATCCAGCACTTCCAGGACGATTGCTCCAACCATTGAGTTGAATGCCAGAGCTAGTCCCAGCGCCATAAACGCTTCGGAGATTCCGAAGTTGGGCCCTGACCAGACTGAGGTGACATGCGCATCCTGCAGACAAGCAATCGCCACAAAGAAAAACCCGACGGTCAGGATCAACCGTGGATCGATTCGGCGCATGAGGGCCATCGCGGCTATTCCGACTACAAACTGAGGGAGTGCCACCCATACCAGCACCGGTGCTTCTTCGAGAGGCCGGAATCCTCGCACAGAACCCAGGAAGCTCGGAATAGCCACGACCGTCGCCAGCATGACAAACCGAAAACTGATCAGAACCAGCGCGAGCAGCAGGGTGTTTCTCCGCATGAGAAACCGATAGTTGACGAAAGGATTCGGCAGCAAAAAATGCCTAACAACGGCAGACAGTAAAAGAAAGACTCCCGCCACCGTTAATCCAAGGATGAGCGCCGAGTGAAACCAATCGAGCCTTTGGCCTTGATCCAAGGCGATATACAGCGACGCCGCACCAAGACTGGCATAGAGGAAGCCACGCCAGCTAGGTGCGTGTTGCCCAGGTTTCGGGGCGGGTAGCGGCTGCCTCGGTATTCCGAAGTAGATTAGAACGATCATCAATGGGGCCAGAATCGCACCATTCCAAAAGATCCAACGCCAAGAGAGGTGTTCCACGAAGAAGGACTCCCAGGCTTGAGCCATATCGGTTGTAAACACGATGTCGATGGCATACATCGCTATTCCGAGCAATACGTACCGAATTGGGAGGCTTCTAAGAACAAACGACAGCGTTAAGGGATAGAACGTCCCGGCGCTGAGTCCAGCTATGACCAGGAGGGCGATCAAAGCTGCTAACGAATGGCAAAACGGCAGGACTACGCTTACGGCAGTGAAGAGGCAGGCGCAGCTGAGAAGCACACGGCGAGGACCGAGAAGGCCTCCGAGATAAACAGAGAAGGGTCCAATAAACATCATGGAGGCGTTGAAAGAAGTGTTGATCCACGATGCCTCGTCGGCGCCAAAGTGGAGCGCACCGCGAAGATCCGCCAGCCCGACGCTGAGGAGCCTGCCTGTACAGGTTGCGATCATCGCGCCGAGGAGAACTCCGGCGACGCCTAAAAGAGGATTAGTGCTGAGAGTTGACATCGGCCCGGTAACCTTGATCTCGGAAGAAATCATTGGCCACCATCCGTTGAGCGCGCCATGCCCCTCGTATGAACGGTGACTTCCGCGGAAAAGCCCGGGCGAAGCCGATCGAGGTCTGGCTGGCCTGTGAACAGGACGATCTTGACCGGAACGCGCTGGACGACCTTGGTAAAGTTTCCGGTCGCGTTGTCGGGTGGAAGTAGAGCGAATTGCGATCCGCTCGCTGGGGAAACTTCGGCTACTTTGCCTCGGAATGTCCGATCCGGCAAGATGTCGGCATGAACATCTGCCAAAGCTCCGACCTGAATGTTCGTGAGTTGTGTCTCCTTGAAGTTCGCCTGCACCCAGGTTGAACCTTGGACAAGGTCAATCATGTGTGCTCCCGGTGTGACCAATTGCCCGACAAGTACGTGCCGTTCGCCAACGCGACCGTCAGTCGGCGCAGGGATGTGGGTGTAGGCGAGATTTACCTGGGCCAGGACGATCGCCGCTTTTTTTGCGGCAATATCCGCCTTAAAGACATCGTCCCTCGTATTCAACGCCTCTCTCTGGCGCTTGGCGGCCTCAAGCTCACTTTGACTGCTCGCAAGCGCACCTTGAGCCCGCGCCAAGTCCGCCCGTCGAACGTCAAGCGCACCGCGAAGTTCGCCCTCCTGCGCAATCGCCGTTTCGAGTTGTTGATGCGTTGCAGCTTTGGAGTTGAAAAGGGCTTCTTGTCTACGTAGTTCTGTCAAAGCCCTTTCCGCCGGAGAGGAAGCAGATGCGACTCCGGCCTTCGCCGCATCAACGGCAGCCTGTGCTTGAAGAATGCCCGCTTCGGCCGCATGAATTTGGGCATCTTGAATCCGCTTGGCGACTTGATTGTCTGCTAGTGAAGCTTCAGACGCAGCCAAACTAGCATTCGCTTGGTCCAGAGCACCTTGATAGTCCTGATCGTCAAGCTCAATCAGGGCCTGTCCTGCAGCTACCTTTTCATAGTCGTCAACATCTACCTTTCGCACGGTGCCGGAAATACGAGTACTTAAAGGGGTGACGTCGGCCCGAAGATAGGCATCATCCGTACTTTGGTCTGTCCGACGTCCCTCCCACGCAGTCCAATGACCAGCGATAGCAAACAGAAGACCAGCAGCTACGAGCAACACGATAGTCGGAACAATCAATGATTTGTTAATCACGCTCTTGGACCTCCGATTGCGATTGTCCAGCTTCTTCGATTGGCCACAAGAGAGGCCGATCGCCCAGCATTGATAAGACCGCGGAGTGCCGAGATCAACGGCGTAGCGCTACTCGCTTCCCCTCGGCGGAGTGGCCCGTGAGCGAATTGGCGACACAAAGCGTTGGAATTGTGTCGAGGAGTCTTGAGTATCATTCCCATCCTCCCCCGAGCGCTTCGTATAGTTGCACAAGAGACTGCGCCTCTCCTTCGCGTAAACTCGCGAGATTCAGTTGCGCGGAGAACAAGCTCGAATCCGTGGTCAGCACTTCGAGATAGCTGGTTGCGCCACCTTGGTATCGTATGCGGGCGAGATGCGTCGCATCTTGTGCGGCAGCGACAAGCTTCTCTTGCGCTTCGCGTGCGGCACGCTGTTTCTTGACGGCGATCAATGCATCTGAAGCGTCGCGAAACGCCCCCGCAATGGTCTTTTGATAATTCAGCACCATCTCTTTCTTGGTCTCTTCCGACAGTTGGAGTTGTCCCCGCAGCTTTCCTCCCTCGAAAAGAGGCTGCGTAAGTGCACCGATGCCATAGATGAGCCTGCTGTCGGGATCAAAGATGGTCGACAGGTCGCTACCGCCAACGCCGCCTGCGGCGCTAATCGAAAGTTGAGGGAAAAATTGTGCGCGGGCGACCCCAATGCGTGCGTTCGCCTCAATCAGTTGCTGTTCGGCTTGCAGAATATCCGGACGACGCTCCAGCAAACGCGAAGGCAGGCCCACGGGTAGGTCTTGTGGCACAGGTGCGAGCGCATTCGGGTCGATATGGGCCACTGGTCCTG
Organism: Occallatibacter sp.; assembly: GCA_049521075.1. Lineage (GTDB taxonomy): Bacteria > Acidobacteriota > Terriglobia > Terriglobales > Acidobacteriaceae > Telmatobacter. Next base: position 1,773 of record JBEKPD010000177.1, on the reverse strand, counting down.
GAGTTTTCCCGAGTAATAGCCGAAGTGCGTTCTCTCCTTGCTGGATCTGTTGTTCCAACTGCGGAACCTGCACTGATGCCGCATACTGTAGCTCTTCGGCTTGTCGCACGTCAGCCAGAGGGACGGAGCCACCCGACTCCAACGTGCGGGTGAGATCTACGGAATCCTGCCTGGCTTTCAGCGTCTGTTTGGCGATGGAGAGCTGTTCATCGAGCGACCGCAGATGAAAATATGCGGTCGCCAGCTGTTGAACCATCGTCATGCGCACCGCACGCTGCGCCCAGACCTGGGCAAGCAGTTGCGCTCTCTGTGCTTCAGTCTGGCGGCGATAAAGTCCCCAGAAGTCGGGTTTCCAAGCCGCAGAGAGATTCAGGGCTCCTGCCGCAGTCGCGCCGCTTGGCAACCCATTTCCAACCGAGCTTCCAAGATCAGCACCAATGCCAGTCCCGCCGACGGACACGGTCGGGAATTGCTGCGAACGAGTGATTCTTAGTTGCGCCTGCGCCTCAAGCACGCGTTGAGCGGCAATCCGTGCATCGAAGTTGTTTTCGAGCGCTGTACGAATCAAATCCTGCAATTCAGGTTCACGGAACACTTGCGCCCACTTCTGGTCGCCGAGAGATTCTTGATCCGCGCTCGATACAGATGCTTCGTCGGCACCGCGGTATACCTCGGGTGCTGTGACCGGCGGACGAACATAATTTGGTCCCACTCTGCAACCAACCATAAGAATGAGCAGCAACCCAAAGGAGGCCAGCTTGACCGTTGGCGTTGATTTGAACGAGGAGCTGTTCATGCGGGACCTCCTTCGGCTTCCTGGGCAAACTGAGGTTCAATGTCTCGCACCTGTGTCGAATCCATCGTCAAGTCTTTCCCCCCACGCGTGAACCGATGAGAAAGATACTCGACTACGGCGAACGTAACTGGAACCACGAGGATTCCAAGCACGGAGGCCAGTGCCATCCCTCCAATCACGACGGTACCTAAAATCCGTCTTGAGGCGGCCCCCGACCCGCTTGCGGTCCACAACGGCAGGCAGCCAAATATGAAGGCGAGTGCAGTCATGATGATTGGCCTGAATCGCAGGCGGGCCGCCTGGAGTGCAGATTCAGAGATGCTGAGTCCCTTTTCGTAATTCGAAATCGCAAATTCGACAATCAGGATGGCGTTCTTAGCAGAAAGACCGATGAGCATAATCAAGCCGATCGTCGCAAAGATGTCGTTTTCAAATGATCGGAAGGTAAGGGCCAGATACGCACCGAGAATTGCTACCGGGGTGCTGAGCAGGACACTGAAAGGCAAAGTCCAACTCTCGTAAAGCGCCGCGAGGATCAGAAAAACAATCAAGATTGAAAGACCAAAGACCATCCATGCCGGGACACCCTCGGCGGCACGCTGCTCTTGAAAGCTCATACCCTGATATGAATAGCCCATTCCAGGCGGCATCGATTCTCGGAAGACAGCGTCCAAAGCTGCACGCACTTGACCGGAGCTGTAACCCGGAGCTCCGGCGATGTTTAGCTGTGCGCCGTTGTACTCATTGAATCGTTGTATGAACTCCGGGCCAGTCGTCTGGTTGACTCGCACAAGCGAACCGAGCGGTACTTGGCCGCCATTTGCGCTTCGCACGTAAAAATCACGGACGCTCTGAATGTTTGTCCGTGTATCTCCCTCCGCTTGCACATAGGTTTGCCACTGCCGGCCGAAGCGGTTGAAGTAGTTGACGAGATATCCGCCCATGAAGGTCTGCATGGTCGTGTAGACCGAGCCGAG
>JBEKPD010000176.1:0-6975 GCA_049521075.1 Occallatibacter sp. | reverse complement strand
CGACTCTGAGTTCAAGTTGATTTCGTACTCGCGCAACGCGCGTCATGAGTAAAGCAAAGACCAGGAACACAAGATCGAATAAAATCCGCGATTCGGGGCTGGTGTGGGGGTCGAAGAGAAAGTCGCGAACAACCGATGAAAGTACCGCGGCAAATATGCCCGGTGGAGTGCCGGCGTACCAAAACGTGATGGCGATTGCAGACAGGGCGAAGGCGCCGAAGGTCTGCGGCAGATGAAAGTGCATGAACGCACTGGCCAGGCCAAAGGCGGCCGCGACCGAGGCCAAAGCCAATCCGTAACGCAACGCCAAAGATGCCACTGGTCCCGTGGTCCATTTCATCTTGTCTACATCGGTCATGTTCGAAGCCACTCCTCCTTGCGGAAATCCGCCGAGTGAATTAGAAGGGTACCTTGCGTTTGCTCTCTGGCTTAAGCGGTCGCCGTTGTGTTTCGAATGCTGTTTTTATCCGTTTCTGCTGACCGGAAGTTCGAGCCTGGAGGCCATTCTGACTAATTCGGCGAGCGAGTCTGCGTGCATCTTGGTCATGACGCGCCCGCGTTGAATCTTCACGGTAATCTCGCTGGTCCCGAGTTCAAATGCGACTTGCTTGTTGAGCATGCCGGAAACCACCAGGCCCATCACCTGGCGCTCGCGCGCGGTCAGTGAATCATAGCGTCGTCGCAATTCATTGAGTTCGCCCTGCTGGTGGCGTGTGACGCGGTCGCGGTCAAATGCCTGCTCGATAGCGTTCAATAAATCCTGGTCGACAAAGGGCTTGGTCAGGAACTCCACCGCGCCGGATTTGATCGCTTTCACTGTCATCGGAATATCGCCGTGTCCGGTAATGAAGATGATGGGGATGAGCACGCCGCCATCTGCCAGCTCCCGCTGAAGCTCCAGGCCATCAACTCCAGGAAGCGATACGTCCAGGACGAGGCAACTCGGCCCATCAAGCACCTTGTTACGCATGAACTCCTCCGCCGTCCCGAAAGCTTCCGAGCTTAAACCAGCGGACTTGAGAAGGCTTTGGATGGACATTCGCACTTCTAGGTCGTCATCAATGACGAAGACTGTGGGAGTACCCGGAAGTGTCATTCGTGAGCTCCAGCACGAGGTCTGTCGGATGGCGGACATCGAGTCAGATATCCGACACGCGAGGTGGATTCCATGAAGGTTACCCACCCCCCGGTTGAAGTATACCGCTGAAACTGCGGAGATAACCGATGCCCGAATGATTGGCATTCTGCGTGCAGTTGGCTGTTCCAGCGAGAGGCGGCGCGTTACAGAAGGTCTATCGAAGCGCGGGGCAGCCGTAGCGAATGTTGAGTGGTTGCCGCAGGGAGTCAGTGAGACGATGTGTCCGGCGCGCAAGGTCGCCATGGCGATGAATCTGAACACAGGAAGGAGAAGCATGGCGGAGCAAGAAGGTGGGATGAGCAATGACGGGGTCAGCCGTCGATCGTTTTTGGGGAAGACATCGGCTGCTCTGGTAACAGCAGCGAGCCTTCCGATTCTGGCGGCGGCACAGCAGACCAGGGACCTGAGCCGGGACACACATACCGGCGTAAACGAGCAGGAGTTGGGACCGAAGAACCCGGGTCTGGAAGCGCAAGAGCCGGATTCGGTGTACCCGCCGGAGACCGATGCGGGCGGTCAGCCTCCCTTCAAATATCCTTTTGCCCTGGCGCACAAGCGCATCGAGGCGGGGGGCTGGACCCGGCAGGTGACGGTACGCGACTTTCCCTTGTCGAAAAAGATGGCTGGCGTGGAGATGCGTCTGATCTGCGGAGGCGTTCGGGAGCTCCACTGGCATGTGGGCTCCGAGTGGGCCTTCATGACGGCCGGCAGTGCGCGCATCACGGCGGTGGACCAGAAGGGCCGCGCGTTTATCGAGGACGTGAGCGAAGGAGATCTCTGGCTATTCCCCGGCGGGGTCCCGCACTCGATTCAGGGCATCGGAGAGAATGGCTGCCAGTTTCTGCTGGTGTTCGACGATGGCAACTTCAACGAGTTCGAGACGTTCCTGCTGACCGACTGGCTGCATCACACGCCCAGGGAAGTCCTGGCGAAGAACTTCGGCGTTGCGGAGTCGACCTTTGACAATGTGCCGCCGCGGGAAAGGTTTATCTTCCCGACCGGTCTTCCGCGCTCGTTGGACGAGGAGAAGAAGCAGGTGTACGCGGGCAGTGGTCCGGTTCCAAATACGTTCGCGTTCTTCCCCGGCAAAATGGATCCTACCAAGGTAACGGCGGGGGGCAGCGTGAAGATCGTCGACCGCAACAACTTCCCGGCGACGAACATTGCCGCGGCGATTGTCACGGTGAAGCCCGGCGGGCTGCGGGAACTGCACTGGCATCCGAACGCGGATGAGTGGCAGTACTACGTGAAGGGCACGGCCCGTATGACCGTCTTTTCAGCCGGCGGACACGCCCGCACCATGGACTTCCATCCCGGCGACGTCGGCTACATCGATCAGTCGCTGCCGCACTACATCGAGAACATCGGCGATACGGATCTGCTGTTTCTCGAAGTGTTCCCGACTCCCGAGTACCAGGATATTTCGCTGGGTGAGTGGCTTGCCCACACCCCATCGCGCCTGGTGAACGAGCACATCGGCACCGGCGAAGACTTCCTGGCGAAGATCGCCAAGACGGAAGTTGTTATCGCTCCGGAGAAGTAAATCTTAAACAACCTGTACGTAGATGAAGCCTCGGAGCCTTGTGCAATTCACGGCTCCGGGGCGCATGGAGGAGTTGTGCTATGCCTAGATTTGTCGCTGCTGCAAAGGCTCTCCACCTGTGGTCGGCCTTGGCGCAGGTTTCGGCCATGCTTGTGGTTCTTACGTTCTCTCGTTCCGGATTGGCGCAGCAAGCGTTGTATCCACTGAAGGAAGGTATTGTCCAGCCCGTGCACAACAGCGATATCCCCAGTTGGCTGACGCTGGACATGGAACTGCGTGGGCGCACGGAAGAGCAGACATCCCTGGGGTATGTTTCGGGTAAGGATCGTCTGTATGAGCTTTCGCGCGTCTGGGGCGGCATGACGGTGGTTCCGGCAAACTGGCTGACGTTCTATGCACAGTTCATGGATCTGCATGCGCTGGGGCTTCCGCTCAAGGATACGGCGGCGAACATGCGCGACACCTTCGACCTGAGGCAGGGCTACCTTGATTTCCATTACAAACCGGTGCAGCTCGTCGTGGGCCGGCAGGAGCTGAGAATTGGCGACGAGCGCGTGGTTGGAATCTCGGATTGGACCAACACCAGCCGTACCTGGGACGGCGTCTACATGCGGCTCGGAAACGTCAACCAGTTGAATCTCTTCAGCACCTCGGTGGTCACGATTCATCCCACCAGCATGGACACACACGGTGCGGGACTGACCTTTGATGGCGTGCACGCGAAGCTGGCGACCTACGTGCCGCGTAGCGACATTGAGCCGTTCGTCCTGGTTCGTGCGTTGCCGCGTGTGACCAGCCAGCAGGGTGTGGTCGGCAGCGAGACCGAAGCGACTTTTGGCTCGTACTACGAGACGAAGCTGCCGCTGGGGTTTGATTCGTCAGGTACCGGTGATCTGCAACGCGGCAGCTACAGTAAAAATTCGATCCATGCGGGCGCGGCGATTGTCCGTGGAGGCTATGGGACAAAACGCATGCCGTGGGAGCCGCACCTTGGGGCGGAGTATGACTACGCGACCGGCAATCGACATACGGATGCCGATCGCATCGGCACCTACGATCAGCAGTATCCAAGCAACCACAATGCATTCGGCCTGGTGGACTTGTTCGGCTTCGAGAACATCAAGCAGCGTCGCCTGAGCCTGCAGTTGACGCCGCGCAGAAACTTGCTGGCGGTCCTGCAAGGCGGATCGCTGCACGCGGCTACGACCCGCGATAGCGTCTATTCCGGCTCCGGCGCGAGCTTGATTGCCCCACCAGCGGGCGGCTTCAAAAGCGACGATATCGGCGGCGAGTTCGATGCTTCGGCGAAGTACATCTACCACAAGTCGCTCGTCACTAATATTGGTGTCGGTCACTTCTTCCCCGGCGAGCTGATGACGAGCGAGAAGCACGGCGCTCCGCTGACCTACGCCTATCTTGGATTCACCTATCGTTACAAGGTCGAACACTAAAGAGCTACAAACTTCTGCTGTAACCAATCGAGAGTACGCGGGTGGCGATCATCGATCTGTTTCAGGACCACTCGAGAAAGAGGGAATCTTGCGGGCTCTGGTAATCGACGTTGGTCCGAACAGCGGACTCAAATAAAGGCAGCGAGAAGCCCCTCAACACGCCGCGAGTCAGAAACCATCAACTTGAAGCCGCGAATGCGGTCACTGCCGCGGCCCGTCGGATTGCGGTCACGGAGTCAGATCTCCGACGCGCGAAGGGGACGCTGGAGGATCAACCGTAAAGTCCGGTTGAAGCATGTCACTGAAACTACACGGCTGCCCGCAGTCAGGATCATTGGCACACCGCATGCATTCAAGAGTGTCAATGGCGGAGGCACAGACAACGTGGAATCGCAACTATCGCACATTGAGAATCAGTATGACAATGCAGTCCAGAATCGCGTGGAGAGCGTAGGGGAACTTCAGGAAGCTGTTTCGCGATACCTGCCCGCGTTGTATAGCAGGGCTTATCGCTACGTGGGCGACGCGCATGACGCTGAAGATGCGGTGCAGGACGCGCTTCTGTCCGCTTACAAGCACCTGGACCAGTTCAAGGCGACCGCCAAGATGACGACGTGGCTAACCACGATCGTTACCAATAGCGCGTTAAGCCAATTACGCAGAAGGCCCCGCCAGACCCAGGCATCTTTGGACGAACGATCCGGTGGAGACCAGGACTATTGTTTGGCGGACAAATTGACTGACGCGAGACCCAGCCCTGAAGGAGAATGCATCCGCTCAGAGATGTGCGGCAATCTGATGCAGTCTGTCATGGAGCTTTCTACCTTGTTGCGCGAAACGATTCAGTTGTTTTATCTGGATGGGCTGAGCACGATGGAAATCGCCCAGATTCTGGGAGTGCCTCAGGGAACGGTGAAAGCGAGAATGTCGCGGGGACGCTCGCAACTGAAACGGTTGATGCGCGCCGCTTAGGTAAGAAGGAGAGGAACACGCAGATGAGTTATGTGCCGGATGAGAACAGGTATGACGGAGCTCACTTTAGGCGATCAGGACGATCGGGGATTGTCCTGCCGCCGATTTCGCTTGGCCTATGGCAAAACTTCGGAGGGAGCAATGTCTTCGAGACAGGCCGGGCGGTAGTTCGGCGGGCTTTCGATCGAGGTGTGACGCACTTCGACCTGGCCAATAACTATGGGCCGCCGTATGGATCTGCCGAGGAGAACTTCGGGGAGCTTCTGCGCAAGGATTTTCGCGGCCTGCGGAATGAGCTTCTGATCTCGACAAAGGCGGGATGGGATATGTGGCCCGGACCCTATGGTCTGGGCGGCTCGCGTAAATACATGCTTGCGTCTCTGGACGAAAGCATGGAGCGGTTGGGCCTGGAGTATGTCGACATCTTTTACTCCCACCGGCCGACCGCGGACGTACCTTTGGAAGAGACAATGGGTGCGCTGGTGCATGCGGTGCGCCAAGGCAAAGCATTGTATGTGGGCTTATCGTCGTATAGCCCGGAACGGACGCGCGAAGCCGCACAGATTTTGAAGAGCGAGGGAGTTCCGCTGCTGATTCATCAGCCTTCGTATTCGATGCTCAATCGTTGGGTGGAAAACGAACTCCTGGGCACATTGGACGAACTCGGCGTTGGATGCATTGCATTCTCTCCCCTGGCGCAGGGATTGTTGACGAGCAAGTATCTCAACGGTGTGCCCGAAAGTTCGCGTGCCAAGGACGGCCTCTGGTTCCAGAATGAGTTCCTAAGCGAAGACAATCTGAAACGTGTGCGGGCCCTGAACGAAATTGCGCGTGGACGCGGACAGTCGCTGGCGCAGATGGCGATCGCCTGGGTGCTGCGGGACAGGAGGGTCACCTCGGCTCTGGTTGGGGCGCGGAATGTGGAACAACTCGATAACTCACTCGACGCGCTGAAGCAACTCGATTTCACGACGGCAGAATTGATGGAGATCAATCGCTATGCGCAGGACGCCGGAATTGACTTATGGAAGGATGCCCGCGAGGCGACGGCGTAGCTCTCGACAAACACATTCAAGGAACTGATGCCTTTCAAACCTGAGGAGCCTTCATATGCGATTTTCAACTACCGTATTCTTCGCCGCCGCCACCGTTCTTCTTCCCCTGACGCTACCGGCACAGAAGACCATCACCGGTCAGGCCGCATTCGCCGATTGGAACCAGCAGCAGCCCGGTGTTCGACGTAAGATAACCCTGGCCGACCTGCCGGAGCCCAAGCCCGAAGAGGCCGTCAACAACACACCGCATGTGATTGCGCGGCCGTCCGATGCATGGCCCATAGCCCCTGCCGGCTTCAAAGTCACGCTCTATGCAGGTGGAGACACGACTCCCATGCAGCGCGCGGACAACAAGGAAGTGATGACGCTCCTCGCGGACTCAGGCGCTGGGACCATCTTCGTGCTTCGCGGCGTGGGCACCGATGGCAAAGCCGCCCAGATCGAAAAGTTCGCCACCGGTCTGGACCATCCTTTTGGTATTGCCTTTTATCCATCTGACAATCCGCAATATGTCTACGTGGGTAACGCCACAACAATACAGCGCATTCCCTACCACTCCGGCGACCTGGATGCCACTGGGGCGCCGGAGACTATCGTCCCCGATATTCCAGGCTACGCGCAGCTCACGGGCGGAGGTCACTGGACACGCGACGTCGTCTTCACCAAGGACGGCCAGCACATGCTCGTCTCGGTAGGCTCTGGTTCCAATGTGGATGATGCCGACACGCATCCGGGGGAGTTCCATCGCGCCGATGTTCTGGAATACACGCCCGACGGCAAGTTCATCGAAGTCTACGCCCACGGCATCCGCAACTG
>JBEKPD010000175.1:0-6885 GCA_049521075.1 Occallatibacter sp. | reverse complement strand
GCAGATGAGCATAGAGCAATTCCCAGCCATGATCGCTCAGATCGTGACGGTGGGGCGCAACTGATTGCATCTTCACTAGGCCATCTTCGCATAATCCACCATCTCGTGACGACACTGCCTAGTCCCCTTGCTCCCTATTTTTCCCCAAAGACTTCCCGCATCCTCTTCCACGTCGTCTCCAGGTCCTCGGGCAATACGCGCGTTTCGGCCACAGTGGTGATAAAGCTGGTGTCGCCCACCCATCGCGGCATCGCGTGCAGGTGTACGTGGCCAGCGACGCCAGCTCCCGCTGCCTGGCCCACATTCATTCCAAAATTGAAGCCGTGCGGCGTGTAGAGGCGTTCGAGCGCGCGCTCCGTTCGCTGCGCCAAATCGATAAGCTCGTGCGCGGTCTCGACAGGCAACGCAGCCAGACGATCGAGATGCGCGTAGGGCATCACCATCACGTGGCCCGAGGTGTACGGGAAGGCGTTAAGGCAGACGAAACAGTATTCGCCGCGCAGAATCAACCCGCCGGCGGCTTCTGCCTCGTCGCGCTGCATGCCGTGGGCGATGGCGTAGTGGATCGACGCGATCAGGTTGCAGAAGACGCAGCGCAGGTCACCTGGCCAGGCATTGAGCGCATGGGGAACACCCGCGCGCACAGCCTTCTCCGCCGCGGTGACATAGGCATAACGCCAGGGAGTCCAGAGATGATCCATTGCGTGGCTCGCTGTTGTTTCCAGTATAGGGAACAGGGAGCGGGAAAGTGAGTGAAAGCGTCAATGAATGAAGAGGAGAATCGGGAATGGGGAGAAGAAAAGAGAATTTGCGGCTTGAGACCTCTGAGGCAGGTTGCTCTCGGCTGCTGACCGCTGTGTTCACTCCTTCACTCGTTTCACTCATTCACGGGCAAATGTGAAAGTTTCCGCAGCGCCGCCCGCCTCAATTGACGCTGAATTGCGGAGATTGCTACACTGATGATGTAGCTTCCTGCGCGGATTCCAGCAGTGAGTTGCGGCCGCCCTTCCAGCTAGCCGTTGCCTGCCGGCGTTTCCCAAGGAAACCAGCCAAGTTTCGAGCCCCAGAGCAACCCAAGGGGACGGCTTTTCCTGTGGAAGACCCAACCGGCGCGCCGCGAGGCGCGAGGGCAAGCAGCACAGGTTCGAGAGCGACCGGAACGCCGCATTGCGCGGGAGCCACCCTGTAGCAGGCCCGCGCCTGCAGCAGGAGCACGCAGTCCCGGAGCTGGCTGTAATGGCAAACGTCCTCAATCCCGAAACCGAGAGCACAACCCTGAACACCGTAATGGAAACCCCAACCCTCGAACCTGCGACGGAGCTTGACCAGCCGTTGCCCGAATCCACGTCCACCCCCGAGTCTGCCGCAGCAGTCGAAGCAAACCTATTGGACGCCGATGCCCCAACCCAGCCCGCCGTAGAAGCGGAGCTGTCCACAACCCTCGAAACGCCCCCTGAAGAGGTACCCGAATTCGCCGCCGCCCACGCGGAAGCGTTTCCGGGCGAGCCGGGTGAGGATTTTTCCTCCGCCCTAGCCGCGTTTGAGCGCGAACAGGCTGCTGAAGCGGCCGCCGTCGAGGTCTACGGCAACAAGGTTGTTGCCGGCAAGGTGGTCGAGCAAAGAGAAAAGTTTCTGGTGGTCGACGTCGGCCTCAAGTCCGAGGGCCTTGTGCCCTTGGAGCAGGTCACCGACCACACCGGCGCCGTCAAGTTCCAGCCCGGCGACGACATCGAGGTGGTAATCGAGCGCGAGGAGCCCGAAGGTGGCTACCTGGTGAGCTACGAGCGCGCGCAGCGCCTGCGTGTGTGGGACACCATCGAGAAGGCCGCCAACGACAAGACGCCGGTCAAGGGCATGGTGGTGAGCCGCGTCAAGGGCGGTCTCACGGTCGACATCGGCATAAAAGCGTTTCTGCCCGGCTCGCAACTCGAAATCCGCCCCGTGCGCAACCTCGACGCCTATCTCGGCCAGGAGATTGAAGTCCGCGTCATCAAGCTCAACAAAAAGCGCGGCAACGTAGTCATCAGCCGCAAGGAGATCCTGGAGGAAGAGCAGAACAGCAAGCGCTCGGCCACCATGGAACACCTGGCTGAGGACTCCGTGCTCACCGGCACGGTCAAGAACCTCACCGACTACGGCGCGTTTGTTGACCTCGGCGGCATCGACGGTCTGCTGCACATCACCGATATGAGCTGGGGCCGCCTCACGCATCCCCGCGACCTGGTGAATGTGGGCGACGAGATCCAGGTAAAGGTGCTCAAGTTCGACAAAGACAAGCAGCGGGTCTCGCTGGGCTTCAAGCAGTTGACGCCCGACCCCTGGCTTGACGCCACGGAGCGTTACCCGGTGGGCGCCAAGGTGCACGGCCGCGTGCTTTCAGTGACGGATTACGGCGCGTTCGTCGAACTCGAGCAGGGCATCGAGGGCCTGGTTCACCTCTCTGAGATGACCTGGTCCAAGCGCCTCAAGCATCCCTCCAAGCTCGTCAAGCCGGGCGACGAAGTCGACACCGTGGTGCTCAGCGTCAACCCCGCCGACCGCCGCATCTCCCTCGGCATGAAGCAGCTGATGGAGAACCCGTGGGAGAACCTGACCGACAAGTATCCTCAGGGCACCATCGTTGAGGGCCGCGTGCGCAATCTCACCGACTTCGGCGCGTTCATCGAGATCGAGGATGGCATCGACGGCCTGGTTCACGTTTCGAACCTGAGCTGGACCAAGCGCGTTAAGCATCCTTCTGAAATCGTCAAGAAGGGCGAGAAGGTGAAGGCTGTCGTTCTCGGCGTCGAGCCGCAGAACCGTCGTCTCTCTCTGGGCATCAAGCAGTTGCAGCCCGATGTCTGGGAGAGCTTCTTCGCCACGCACCGCGTGGGCGACGTGGTGCACGGCAAGATTCTGCGCACTGCGCAATTCGGCGCATTCGTCGAGATTGCGGAAGGCGTCGAAGGCTTGTGCCACATCTCTGAAGCCGGCGAAGGCGGCGACCACTCCAAGCTCGAACAGGGTCTGGAGCACGACTTCAAGATCATCAAAATTAACGTAGAAGAAAAGAAGGTCGGCCTCAGCCTGCGCGCCAACTCGGGCCAGGAAGCCAGCCGGGCCACAGTCGAGCACTACAAGGAGAGCGCGCACAAAGCGCCCGTCTCCAGCTCCACCACCACCCTCGGCGACCTAGTCAACTGGCGCAAGGGAGAGCGATAAAAAAAGCAGTCAGTTGCACTCAACGCAGAACGGCCACCCGAAAGGGTGGCCGTTCTGCGTTGAGACAAAAGCCAGCGCGCCGTAGGCGCAGCGTTTGTTAGCCCCGCGCTTCAGCGTGGGGAAAGCTTCCACAAATGCACCCCGGAGTCCCGTAGGGACGGCGCAGGTATTAGTCCCCCGTCGGAATAATCCCCGCGTTCTCAACCATCAAGATCGTTGTGCGCTTCGGCGCGCGCGTGCGGTGGACAACGGTCTTGGGAACGACAAATCCCTGGCCCGGCTTGAGCGCAACGGTGTGGATTTCAATGCCGCCTTGAATCCCCTCTTCAATATCGATCAGCAGCTCGCCGTCAACCACGTAGAAAAACTCATCATCGTCGTCGTGCTTGTGCCAGTGGTATTCGCCCTCAATGGCGGCCATGCGCACCACGGAATCGTTGACCTTGCAAAGGGTCTGGTTGAACCACTTGAAGTCGTTGGCTCCGGGAATGGCGTGGACATCGAAGAGCTCGAGCGGGCCATGCAGAATGTTGAGGCGAGTCTCGTAAGGGAAGGGCGCGGTTTCAGCCATGGCGCGGACCTCTGTGGAAAGAGAATAGCAGGAAGCACGGGTCAGTAAGTGCAACGCGCCCGCGGACGGTCCAGTTTTTATAAGACTACTGGGTCGTGCTGCCGGCGTCCTGGCCGAAGCCGCTGGTACACGCGCCGCTCTGGATTTCGCCCGAAGTGCCACAGCTATCGGTGACAGGCGCCATCCACTCGGCCCAGGTGACCGTGTTCCCAAAATTCCAGGCCCAATATTTCCACGGTCCGACGTAGGCATTGTTCTGGAATAGATTCCCCTGATGGAAAGCAATCGCTGTCGGTATCGACACCGATGTGTAAGGAACCGTACTTCCGTAGTTACTAAAAAGTCCATTAAATCCACATAGGTTTTGAACCGTGCAGTTAGGAATATTGGCCGGAGTGAACTTAAACGTATTGCCGCTGACGTGAACGTTCTGAGTCTTCCAACGGCAGCCGTCGTAATAATCCGCGGAGGGCGATCCGGTATTCGCTCCGGCTACAGCGGTAGAGAGGTTGGCAGCGCAAGATGTCTCAGTGAAAACGCTCGGGTCGATGAGAGTGCAAGCGTCGTCGGAGCCGGTGCCGCAGCCGCGGTTGGAATTCTCCCATAGAGTAATTCCGCTCCAATTGTCTGTGAATGTGTTGTTCTTGACGTCCGCTACACCACTCAAAGCGCCGGGAACTCGAGAGTCGCCGCCGCTTTCCGAGATATAAATTGCCGGAAAGATGTTTTGCCCCGCTTGAGCGAAGCCCGAGGACAAATCGTTGTTGGTGAGAGTGTTATTGGTAATGGAAAAGTTATAACTGATCTCGATGATGATACCTTCGGCGTAGTTATTAGAGATGGTGTTGCCGGAGATATTGATACCCGTGTTGTCGGTATCCGCCCAGATCCCGACGTTTCCGTTGTCGTGCACATAGTTTCCAGTAATGTTGGCGCCATTGACGTGCCAGAGTTTGCCGCCGCCTGAACAGCCGCAATTGATGCCGCCCGGTTGGTCGTACGCACCCGCATAGTCGTTAAGGCTGATTTCGTTGTCGCTCAGTGTGACGTTGGCTGGCCCGCCGGTAAGAGCGTCGCATCCCGACCCGGAGCAAAGAGAGGAGAATCCGTATTCGCCGTTGTTGGTGAGGCAATTCTTTGTGACAACTGTATTAGGACCGAGGCCGACGCCGGCCCCGCCCGTATTGTTTTGAATCGTATTGTAGGCAATCGTCCAATTGCTGCCGCCATCGTGGTTGACGACCATTTGCCCTTCAACCGAGGCGAAGTCCTGCACCGTGAGGTACTCGATTGTGACATTCGCCGTGTTTCCGACGAATGCCGACTGATTGCTGTTTTGACCCGAAATGATGGCTCCCGGAGCGCCAACGTAGACGTCTCCCTGGCCGGGTTGAATTTGCGAGTAGATGTTTGTGCCGAGCGTGTGAATCCCTGGCTCAAACCAGAAAATCGTGTTGGGCACACTGAAGCCTGGGTTAGCGTAATTTGGAGTCAGTGCCGAGTTATCGCCTGCAGGCACGATGAAAGCTCCTGATGGCGGTGTGGCCGGCCCTTCAAGCAGGGGCGATCCGCACATGCTTGCAATACCTGCCGGCGTAACTGTCAGGGTGGTCGATGCCGAGGCGGATGTATCTGCTTGAGATATAGCGGTCACGGTGACTGTGGCGGGAGTGGGAACGCTGGTGGGCGCGGTGTAGAGTCCCGCGCCAGAGATGGTGCCGGTCGTGGTGTTACCGCCGGTTACACCGTCAATCTGCCAGGTGACCGCGGTATTGCTTGTGTTCTGGACCGTAGCTGTGAATTGTTGTTGGCCGCCAACACTTACCGATGGCAAAAGCGGCGATATGGTAACTGTTATCGCGGGCAGGATAGTTACGGTGGTCGAGGCCGACTTTGTCGAATCCGCCTGGGATACAGCGGTCACCGTGACTGTGGTGGGAGTAAGAACGCTGGTGGGCGCGGTGTAGAGTCCTGCGGCGGAGATGGTGCCGGTCGTGGTGTTACCGCCGGTTACACCGTCAACCTGCCAGGTGACCGCGGTATTGCTCGTATTCTGGACCGTGGCTGTGAATTGTTGTTGGCCGCCAACACTCACAGATGGCAAAAGCGGCGATATGGTAACTGTTATCGCGGGCAGGATAGTTACAGTAGTAGAGGCCGATTTGGTCGAATCCGCCTGGGATACAGCGGTCACTGTAACTGTTGCTGGAGTGGGAACGCTGGCAGGCGCGGTATACATTCCCGAGGTGGAGATTGTGCCGGTCGTCGAGTTGCCGCCAGTTACACCGTCGACCTGCCAGGTGACCGCGGTATTGCTCGTGTTCTGGACCGTAGCTGTGAATTGTTGTTGGCCGCCAACGTTCACGCTCGGGGATTGTGGAGAAATGCTCACAGCAATGGCTTGCTGAGGGGTAATTGGCTGTTTTATCGCGCCACCGCAGCCAACAAAGACAGAAGCGAAAGCCAACGCCGCGAAAAGCGGCGCAAGCCTTGGCATTCGACGCCCATAATCTCTCATGGTTCTCTCCTCGGCGGCTTCGGCTTCTCCACGCCTCAGAGGTTCAGCACTGCCTCGATCGGCTTGTGCCAAGTCTCAAGCGTTCATCCAACTAACTGCCAAAACCAAACCATCGTTGGGCGCAACACGAGAACCATGGAATTCGACATTCAAAAACGCCAAAGAAGGTCTGCAGATACAGACCATGTGTTTCGCCGGCTCTGACAGCACTCCACGCAATAGGTCGCTGCTACCAAAATTCACATCAATACCGGCTAAGACCCAATCATTCTATCGCTTCTCGATCAACAGAGCGAATAGTCGAGCACAGTTTCACAGTTTCACAGTTTCTGTGTGGATGCGGGGTTTTGGCTGTAAGCCACTGATTCCTGATTCGTTCCGAGTCTCACAGTTTCACAACTCATTTTTTGGGAAGGGAATTGGGCGTAGCCGGCAGTGAGTGGGGAGTGGCTCCGCTCGCCGCCAGCTCCTGCTTCTCGCTTGTACCGGGGGGTGGGTAGGGCAGGGAGAAGGGGGGAGGGGGTGGGGTGTGAAAGTAGTAACTAGCCGGCAGGGAGTGGGGGAAAGCAGGGACTAAGGGACTCGGGACTAGGGA
>JBEKPD010000174.1:0-7037 GCA_049521075.1 Occallatibacter sp. | reverse complement strand
TCCTCAAACTTCCGACAACCGCCAATACAAATGCAATCGTGTGGCCAATTCAAAAGCATTGAATTCACCGCACTTGCTGCAAAAACAGGTGCCGAAAATTCTGAAGTGCCGAAATGTCAGAGTTTGCCGTTGCACGGCAGAGGATTTGGGTTCGAACGCCGCAGTCGTCGCGCAGGTCCCAAATGAAGCTCTTTTGGTTAATGTTTAGAACTCCACCTTCGTTCTGAATCCGAAAACAAGTGCACGTTGTACGCCCCCTCCCACATTCGCGTAGTACTGGATCACCGGTTGCAGTAGAAGCATTGGCGCTACGTCCAGCAGGGTGTTGAACTCGACACCCTGCTCGGTTTTAAACGAAGGCATTCCTGGTTGAAGAAACTGCGAGCTGAGATTGTTTCGTACATAGCCGAGCGACATGGTGTTGTGAATGGGCAATGGCAATGGCTCATTAAAGCGCAGCCCTGCCGTGAGCATGGTGTTGTTGCGGTTGACGTTTGGCGGACTCCAGTCGTAGGCGAACGTGGCATCCAGGCCTTTCCCTTCTTTCGGGTCAACCCGCCAAAGGGCCTGGCTCGCCATCCAGTACATGAGGTAGTTGCCTGATTGCAGCGTCGTACTGGTGGGCGACGTGAACCCTCCGGGATTGTAAGACGCGCCGAACTGATACAGGCCGGAATATCCCTTGCGGCCCTCGACGTTGTCAAAGGCCCGCACGGACGATGCGCTTTTGCCCGGAGTCAAGCCGATCTCATAAGTACTTACTGGAGTTCCGTTGAACTGCGGAACCAGGCCGGTTGGGTTTTGTGAAAAAGGCGAGCGGACTGCGGCCGCAACCATCGATTTCACGTAGAAGTTGTGGACCGGTACGACGCGGATTTCGATGGCCGGCGTAGACGGCGGATCGAAGGACTCGAGAGTGGTAAATAAATTGCCCAACGCGTAGCCCATCGGTTCGAAGATGAAGGAGGCCGCGTCGTGCTGTGCTCCATAGAAATCTAGCCCCGCGAATTGGCCCACGCGCGCAACGATTCGTTCATCCTGCCATCGCTTCTCGATCCACCAGGAATCGAGGCGGCATGTATTCATGCTGGACATCCCACTGGGGCTGGTGAGCAGACCCAGATATGCCCCGAGATTGCCGCCGCCCTGCCAGAGCGCCGTCGCATGAAAATACAATCCCTGCCGACCGGTCAGCGCGCCAAAATCAATGTCCACCGTTCCGCGGAACCTGTTCCAACTTGCAAATCGCTCTTTCTGCTCGCTCTTGAGATTCGAGAGGGAATCGCTGATGTACTGAAAATCGAAATCTACTCCATGCTCTTGAAGGCGTGTGCGCTCGCCACTCCAGTCCCCGAAGAGATGGCCGTGCGGGCCCTGACCTGTTTCGTGGCTATCCGGGCCGGGCAGCGGTTCCTCTTGCGCCGTCTGGGATTGGGCTGAAAGTGCGAAAACAGAAAGACCACACCACAATAGAAATAGAAGCCGCAGCCGTCGGCCGTACCGGAGCAAGGTTGGGGTCCTCTTCTTCAAATTGGACTGTGCCGGTCGCGACTGCGTCGACAGGACATCGCATTGGGAGTGATCCCATCGGGTGTTGCAGGGATGCGTTGCAGCCAAACTTGAGATGGACATTGGCATGTGCTTTCCTCCTCAAGACCCCACGTGCATCGATCTATCGCCCAGGTAATCGATGACCAGCTTCGGAACGATAAGGCCGAAGCTCATCGCCAGGATGATTGCGCTTGCGGTCATGCCGTCGGCGATTGTCGCGCTTAAGACTTCCCATGTTGTATGCGAGCCTCCGGCAAGCTGCACAAGGCCACTTGTCATCCGGAATAAGTAAACGCCTGGAATCATTGACACAACGGCGGCGAAGCCGATGGCTGCAAACGGCATGTGCCAGCGGCGCGCGACTGGCGTGAGGATCAGCCCGACGAGGAAACAAGCGACCATGGCGCCGATTGCGGGGCCGGAGCCAAGCACGGAAAGTAACCACCACCTAAGAGCATGGGCCAGCATGCCCACTGCGACCGGCCAAGCCAGCATGCGCCGCGGCATGGAGAAGAAGACGCTGTACGCGAAAACAGCGATGCCGGCAGCGATCACGTCGAGCCGAAGGGGCACAGCAATGCCGGCCTGATCGACCGGTAAGGAGACGCCGAGAAGGGCGAGTCCAAGCAGCAGTCCCGTCGAAATCGCGATAACCACGAGCCACGCATAAATCAGGCGGGCGGCGCCGAGATCGATTCGACCTTTGACGAGGTCCAATGCGCCATTGAGGATATGCGGCCCCGGCACCAGGACCATGCATGGGCAGACCGCGACAAGGCGAAGTGTCGAACTCAAGTTGTACCGAACCGCGAGAGCTCCGATTACGCCCGCGAGCAATGACGCGCTAAATGGCTGCAGAAATATGTTTGCGCTCAACCGAGCCAATCCGCGGCGCAGAATGGCGCCGGCTCCCGCGCTCAAGAATATGAGCGCGGCCGCGGACAGGTGTTCGACACCGAAGATCACCGCTAACGCTATCGCGCCGGCGGCCGCGGCGAGCGCGAACAACCATGTCGAAGCCGGGGGAGCGTGGGAGATTGCGTTAATCGACACCATTGCGGCGGCTGGCGCAAGCCGACCGGCGTCGAAGTCCTCGATTAGACGGATAATCGAAGCCACACGGTCCATGTCGACACTGGTGGGGGCCGCGGCCACTGCGGCGATGATTCTGGCCTCCCGCTCCTCGGCCAGAATCTGCAACTCTCCCCAACGCGGGATAATCCTGGCGCGCAGCCCGAGGCTGCTGCCGAAGCGCGCGGCCGCTGCCAACGTCTGGTCAGTGGATTGACCGTTGGCGTACAAGACGCGCGCAAGGGCGAGAACAAGGTTGGAACGTTCCTCCAGAGTCATATGACGTCCACGCAGTCCCAGTTGCATCACGCCCAGATTTTCTCTGCGACGTATATCCACATTGCCATCGAGAACACGCCTGCGATGTTGCTCAAAACCACGGCCGAAGTTGTTGGCTGTTCATCGATGCGGTAGGTAGACGCCAACATGGCGCTCGCGGTGGCGCATGGGCAAGCGGCGGCAAGAACGATGCCCTTCGAAAGTACTCCCGACATGTGGAAGGTGAGCGCGAACGCGAGTCCTATCGCGGGCTGAACGAAGTTTTTCAGTAGAAGAACACTTATGGCTGTTTTGTCGAGACGAGGGGTCAAGCCGCTGAGCATAACGCCCAAGGCAAAAAGCGCTGTGCCGCCGGCCGTTTTTCCTATCAAGTTGACCGATTCCGTTGCGAGCGGCGGCAGATGCACGCCGAAGAGCACAAGAATGGCGCCTAAGACCGGCGCCCAGACAAGAGGTTTCTTTACTGTTGATTTGAGATTGTTCAGCAGGGATTCCTGCTTTGCACCGGCCATCTGCCCAAGCAGGACCATCGTTATTGGAACCATTAGTACGCTGATGACGAGGTTGCCGACGATGATCGGAAGAAGGCCTTGCGCCCCGATGACAGCGGCCAGCACGGGCAAGCCAAAGTATGCCAGGTCTGGAAAGCTGGAATTCATCGCAAGCATGCCCGAGGATGGCGTAGAACTGCGGAACGCAAAACGAGCAAGCACAAAGCCCACGGCCCACGTCCCCATCAACGCGACCGCCAGGGTCAAAACGTAGCTGCCATTCTCAAGCTGGCTTCGCGAGAAACTGAACACGCCGACGAACAAGGCCGCGGGAAGGGCGACGGTGACGATGAACGTGGTGATGGAACGGATGCGCTGAGGGTCGAGTATTCCGAGCCGGCCAACGAGCCAGCCCAGTCCTGCGACGAAAACAACGGGAACCAATGCTTGAAGGATTATCTGGAACATTGTCGTCTTCCTTTTGCGAGCACCCGTTGGGGGTGTCGAATCTACTCGCCAGCTACCGCTGAAGAGTCGGGTATGAACTGAACATCCGCGCCTTCCTTGAAGACCACGTAAGCTCGCTTCCATGGCTCGTCGTCAATTAATCGCCACTTGTGGCCGGTGCCGGTGTGATCCACGGCCACAAGAACGTCTCCCGGATGGATGGTGAATGTCTCACCGCCTAAGGTCGTAAATTCAAGCACGCCGGCCAGGGTGATGACATATTGAGGGATGGGATCGTTGTGCCAGTCGAAAGAGGAATGCGCCGGTGTTTCCTTGAACAGGATGGATTCGGCTTCGACTAACTTGCCTCCGTTGACGCTACCCGTCACCACATGGGAATTTCCGTCAGAACCGGTGTATAGACGATAAGCTCGAATCATTTTGCAACCTCCTCCATTACGTTGTTGATGTGCAACACGTCCGCTGTCTCGGCCCGCACTCGCTGGCAGAGGGCGGCATTCTCTGCGAGAGACTGACCGTAGGAGGGGATAAGTGTCTTCAATTTGTTTGACCATCCTGCGGACGCCAGTTTTTCTCCGAAGCAGCGCTCGATAACTTGAATCATGATCCACACTGCCGTAGAAGCACCTGGTGAGGCACCGAGCATGGCAACGATGGAGTGGTCGGCCGCAACAACAAGCTCGGTGCCAAATTGCAGGATGCCGCCGTGCGTCGGATCCTTCTTGATGATCTGTACGCGCTGCCCTGCTACTTCGACCTTCCAATCCTTCTGCTTTGCACGTGGAAAGAACTCGCGTAGCGCAGCGGACCGCTCTTTCTTGGACTCGAGAACCTGGCCTATCAAATATTCAGTGAGAGCCACGTTATCCCTGCCGACAGCCAGCAGCGGCAGTAAATTTTCCGGATCGATGGAGCCGAACAGATCCAGATAAGATCCGTGCTTGAGGAACTTTGTCGAGAAGCCGGCATAAGGCCCGAAGAGCAGAGAGACCTTTCCTTCGACGTGGCGCGTATCGAGATGGGGCACGGACATGGGAGGCGATCCCACGGAAGCTTTCCCGTACACCTTCGCATCGTGGCGGGCGGCAATCTCAGGATCGTCGCAGCGAAGCCAGACTCCGCTCACCGGAAAGCCAGCGTAGCCTCGCCCCTCGGGAATTCCGGACTGTTGCAGCAATCGGAGCGACCCACCGCCAGCGCCGAGAAAAACGAATTTGGCTCGGACATGCCAGTGGTCACCGCTTTGTTCGTCCCTGACCTGCACGCTCCAAAGACCTCGATCACGGCGCAGATCCTGCACACGACGGAAATAGTGAATTGAGAATCCCTCCTTGTCGCGCAGGGAATCGAGAAGATCCTTGGTGAGGGCGCCATAATCGACGTCAGTACCGGTCCGCATTCGCGTCGCGGCGACTTGCTCGCCTGGGTCACGGCCTTCCATGACCAGCGGGATCCATTTCTCAATCTGCTTCTTGTCATCGGAATATTCCATCCCGTGATAAAGGGGATGGGCGGAGAGCGCCTGGAAGCGTTTCTTTAGAAACGCAACATTTTCCGATCCGCGTACGAAACTCATGTGGGGTACAGGATGAATAAATGATTGAGGGTCTTTGATCGCCCCCTTTTTCGCTAAATAGGCCCAGAGCTGACGGGAAAGATCGAACTCAGTGTTGACCTCCAGAGCCTTAGAAATGTCGATGCTGCCGTCACTTTTCTCGGGAGTGTAATTCAACTCACAGAGGGCCGCATGGCCGGTGCCGGCGTTGTTCCACGCATTTGAGCTTTCCTGCGCCTCGCTTCCCAGGACCTCGTAGATCCTTATCTTCAAGCTGGGATCAAGTTCTTTCAGGATCACTGCCAGCGTTGCGCTCATGATGCCCGCGCCGACAAGAATGACATCTGGGCTGTCTGTCAATGAAGCGTATGTTGTCACGGTATTCATCCGGTTTGTTATTGGGTTGCCGCGGCCACATACGGCTGGACCATTTTCTTGGGATCAACGACGCGATCAAATTCAGCTTCGGTCACGAAGCCCAGCTTGAGCGCGGCAGCCTTGAGCGTGAGGTCGTTGTCCATGGCATAGTGCGCAATCTTCGACGCCTTGTCGTACCCGATCACCGGCGAGAGCGCGGTCACAAGCATCAACGAACGCTCGACATATTCGTTGATCTTCTTCAAATTGGGCTTGGTCCCTTCGACCAGGAATTTGCGGAAGTTCGTGCATCCGTCGGTCATGATCGTGATGGAATGAGTCACGTTAAAGATGATGAGAGGCTTGTAGACGTTCATCTCGAGATAACCGCCCGCACCGCCGAAGCCCACGGCCACGTCGTTTCCCATCACCTGCGCGGCGATCATGGTGAGCGCTTCGGCCTGGGTTGGGTTCACTTTGCCGGGCATGATTGAGGAACCCGGTTCGTTCTCCGGAATCAGCAGTTCGGCGAAGCCCGCGCGCGGACCGCAGGACAAAAGCCGGATGTCGTTGGCAATCTTGTAGAGCGATACGGCCAGTGTCCGCATCGTGCCGGAAAGCTGTACCAGAGCGTCGTGAGCGCCCTGTACCGTGAATTTGTTGGGCGCGCTGACGAACGGCAGGCCTGTGAGCTTAGCGATCTCGGCCGCAGCGGCCTCGCCGAAACCAGGCACCGAATTGATTCCGGTACCTACCGCCGTGCCGCCGAGCGCGAGGCGATAGACACCTTTCAGCGCATCCTCGATCCGCTCGAGATCGTCCGCCAGAACGCCCGCATAGCCGGACCATTCTTGGCCCAGAGTGAGCGGCGTTGCGTCCTGCATGTGGGTGCGGCCGATCTTGACGATGTCTTTCCACGCCTCGACTTTCGCAGCGACTGCGTCGTGAAGCGCCTTCACCGCCGGGATCAGGCGCTGCTTCACGTTGACCGCTGCCGCGATGTTCATTGCAGAGGGAAATGTATCGTTGGACGACTGGGCCATGTTGACGTGGTCGTTGGGGTGAACCGGTGTCTTGCTGCCGAGCGCAGTGCCCGCGATCTGGCAGCAGCGGTTCGAGATCACCTCATTCACATTCATGTTGAATTGCGTGCCACTTCCCGTCATCCATACATGCAGGGGAAACATGTCGTGATGCTGGCCGGCGAGGATCTCGTCGCAGACTTGAACGATCAACTTGTGGCGCTGGTCGTCGAGCCGCTTATC
>JBEKPD010000173.1:0-13146 GCA_049521075.1 Occallatibacter sp. | reverse complement strand
GAACTTGGATGATGGAGACAATCGACCGAGCCTTGAGACGGTACTCAACACGGCAGAGTTTTATGGCCTCACCTATGACTCCGCCAGAAAGATCCTGGAAGAGGTCGCCTCCGCGGTAGACCAGTGGGAGAGTATCGCACGGAAAGAGCATATTGCAGCTGCCGATATCGATCTGACGGCAGGTGCTTTTTCTGCTCACACAGAGTTTCGTTCTTGATATGGCCCTGAACAACTGTGGTGTACGAACGCCGGGCTGAACTTAATAGAAGATGAGACGATACCAGCAACGGAGCGCCTACCCCGTCCGGAGTCTTCGAGTGAGTAATGGCCGGTGTAGTGACATCATCCAGAGTCGCCGAGCCCATATCGTCCAGGAAAGTTGCAAGGCTGAGTGATTGTCCTCCCGTCAGCCGCTTCTTTACTATCAGGCTGAAGCGGCGCGCAAGCGGACCGATGTTCACGGGTGAGTTCGGAGCGAGCGGATTCGTAACGGTGGGAACGGACTTCCCAGGAGTGGCCGAGAACAATACCGGATAGGTGTCGCGGAACTCATTCATGACTCGAAGAGCTGCGCCGACGTCGTTCAGGTTTCTGGTGGCCTCTGCCGACAAGACCGTGGGCTCGAAGTGCCTTTCCTTCCCGTCATAACAGCTGTCGAGGAGAACGAGGAATGGAATATGCTGCTTCTCCAGGTCGTCTACGAGTGATCCCGCATACAACGTGCTCTTGCTCAGCGCGTCTATGTCGAGTTTGTCAGGGTCACCCCGATAGCCAAAATCTCCCGGGATCGAGAAGTGGCTCCAAGCGATGCCCTCCGACATTCCGTGGCTCGCGATAAAGAAGAACAATAACGGCTTCGCCGGGTGCTGCGCCGCAATCTTAGCCTCGACCGTCTTAAGGGCCTTATCGATGTCTGCCGTGGTTACGTAGCTGCCATCGTCTGCATTAACCTCAACGCCGTATACCGCTCCGCCCGCAATGAGACCATCCGCAACGATTCCAGCGCTTTTGTTTGCCCCGTCGATCTCCCCGAAGCCGTGAACATCCTAATCGGAAGAGGTCGCATACCAACCGGAACCGATGGTAACGAAATAGACCTGATAGGGATTGGCCTGGGCGCGGGCCTGAGAAAACGCCACTGTCAGACACAGGCAAAATACCACAGCGCCGGTCAGTCTGCGCTTCATGGGGCGGTCCGCTACCGAGATCTCTTCCTTCTGATAACTCGACAAGAACTGCAAACGTTGATCCAAGATTCGACTCTCTTTCCAGGGCATACAACATCGTCGCGTGTTGCCCAAGGCTGAGGAATTGTCGCCGTCGCGCTCCGCTGTAAACCATGTCTCCGGTCTGTTTTGTAATGGAAGTGCTAAGTACGCTCAGCAGTCTCCCATGTCCCCAAAAACGAGGGACCGGGGCGACCCGCCGTTTGACACGTTCTACAAGAACATTGGCGTCTTTTGCTAGTCACGCCGACCTGCTTTTGAGCCAAACCGAATCTGTGAGCTGGGGTCCTAAGAGCCATAACCAAGGGCGACACCTCAGTGGGATGACGCTCTGTATGGAATTCGCATCAACGACAACGGTAAGCTCTCGCGAGTTTCCAAAAACCACCGTTCACGCACCTGTCAGCCTGCCGACACCCGTTTCGCCATATACGTACCCACCTGTCTTAGCTCCGACAGTGGAGGCGGTCGGCAGGCATCGAGATCGGGAATCAGATCGATAACTAAATCCTCCGAAGTGCTTCATAAATTGCAAAGCTGCGCTTGGTTTCGTGTGTTCGATTCGCTTTCAGAGCGACATTTGAAGGCCGCATGTTCCAACTGCACGAATGAACTTCATACCTGCGGATTGATTTCCAGACGGTCAGTCCCATTTGGCTTTGGCACGAAAAGTGCTCAATGGATGTCAAGAGCAAAGGGGGGTGATGACTCTCTTGGAGGGCTCAATGCGTTCGGAACTGGTTTCAGGTGCCATGAAGCATGTCTCAAATCGCTTTCTCCTTGCCAAAGCTCTTGCAAAAGCGACGCGAGGACTGCATAAGCCTGGATCTCGCATCGAGGACACAACTAACGATGCATTGATACGCTTTGGTAGAACCAATCCAATCACATCGGGACACGCTGTTTTGAATGCCGCAAACATCCTGACGCGCCGCAGCGGACCGCTAATGGCGATTGCTCACCAATCCAAGAGCCCGAGTGTTACGGCGGTTCTAGAAAGTCCGCCTTCTTCAACCGAAGGCGCTGCGGTCCGCTGGTGATCGAGCAAAGGTATCGCCCGGATGTGATCTCGACTCGAATTGAAGATCACGCGAGTTCCCCACGCAATTGTTCATGGATGCAATTCAGCCTTTCTAAGCGGCTCCGCCGCGCTCAGCGTTGAGCAATATCCAAAGGGATTTAGTATCGATGATTTTCTATCACCGGCATCGTGAAGAACCAGCCGGCAAACGCCACACGAGAGGAGCCGTCCCAGTGAATTCATCTGTATCAGAACTCAATACCCCGACCCAGTGGAAAGAAGCAGACTCCGCGGCCGATGCGATGTTGATTGCTTTGGCACGTTCGGGAGACCCTTCTGCCTTTGCAGAACTTAGCGACCGCTATTCCAGGCGGGTGTTGCGTACGATCTATCGAATCACAAACAATTGGCAAGACGCAGAAGATGTGCTCCAGGAATCATTGATGAGGGCCTTTGTTCACCTTCAGAGCTTCGAATCCAGAGCGAGCTTTTCGACGTGGCTTACCAGGATTGCAATCAACACGGCCTTGATGTTACTGCGAAAAAGAAAAGGAGCCAAGAGATTGGGGATGGTTAGCAGCCTTGACGATATTGGTCATCCTGAAGAGTGGGAACTCAGAGATCGTCGAGACAATCCGGAGCAGCATTATGCACGACAGCAGAGGGCACTCATGCTCAAACGAGCAATGCTTCGACTCAGACCCGAATCGCGGAGGGTACTTGAGCTCCAGCAGACGGGGGAGCTGTCGCACAAAGAGATTGCACAATCTTTGGGCATTTCGGAACCGGCGGTCAAGTCAAGACTTTTGCGAGCAAGGATCGCATTGAAAGAATCCGTGCAAAAAGAGACCCCGCGTTGCCACATCCATTCGGGGCCCCAATCCGGTCTCAGTCGCAAATGATCTGGAGACGATGCCTGCCGCCTCGAGACTCTGCGGGGCAAACATGTTTCGATGGGCCTTCGTTTCGATGATCTCGTCGCAGCTATTTGTTCGGCTCCTATTGTCTTTCTAGACTAATGTTTTGATGTTTCCCCGCAGGCTCTTGCGATGTAAGAGCTCGCCGGTGTCGGAATTGTCCTGGGCAATCATTCCAAGACTGGACCAATCGCTCCGCTTGCATCTCCGGTGCCGGCATTGCAAAATCCAGGCCGGCGACAGGCTGGCCGAAACACCGATAGAGACAACCATGTCTTCGATACATTTCATGCGGCGGCAACATTCTGCAAATAGCCTGAACGCTAGATCGACCTATCGACACTCCACGTCCAATATTCGCCGCTCCATGTCGATATTCCGACAATGATTCTGGCCAGTACGTAACGACCTTTAACAACGTTCGCAGAATAACTCTTCCGAATACTATGCGATGCGCGAATCCCAACATACGCGCTGCAATGGCATCCCGAATGCAAATGGCTCATCGAAGGCTGAGATCAATCATTGATCTCAGAGGGGGTCGAATGCATTCACAACTGACGTACGGCGCAGCGGTACACATGTCAAGTCTCCTCATCCTCGCCAAGCTTCTTGCGAACTGAGCACGTGCACTGCCTGAACCCGGAACCCGAATGGAAAACACAACGAACAAGGTCCCCGTGCGAATCAACTGCTTCATTCCGAATAGAAACGCGGAGGCGAACCTGAGAGTGCGAAGTGGCTCTTCGAGACAAAATGCGTGATCCGGTCATTACTGATCTGTCGAAAAGACCCGCTGTTCCTCCGTGCGGAGAAATTCGACTGTGCTCGTGGAAGCTGTGCAAGTTCAAGGAAGGCCGGCGATGGACATGGAATCGAATACTCGTTCCTCGCCTGAATTATCGTGTCGTAGCGTCGTCCAGTTATTGATCTGCAATGAATTGTTTTCGGATCGGTAACGAGGACGAATGGAATGAACCTCAACAACATAAATGCGCATTTTCCCCATGACGCATGAGGAGGAAGTATGTCGTATGAAAAAGGCCAGCTGGCACCGGCTTCTGGCGGTTCAGCGCAATCACTCTTAGGCCGGATCGGGCGGACGCTGAGCCTGCTTCTGGTTCTGTTCGGAGCCTACGGTTTGATCCCGGCTCTGCGGGCGCAGGTGACGTCAGGCGCGATCTTCGGATCGGTGCAGGATCCTACCGGAGCCCTGATTCCCACTGCCACCATTACTGCCACGGAACTTTCCAAAGGCGTCACGCGCACGGGGAACGCCAGTTCTGCGGGTACGTTTTCTCTCCCCAATCTTCCCCCGGGAACCTACACCATCGAAGTGACTGCTCCCGGTTTTGGAACGCTTAAGAAATCAGGAGTGATTCTGAATGCGGCGGATAATCTGAATGCAGGAATTTTCACTTTGCAGATTGGGCCGGCAACAACTTCTGTCACAGTTACCGCAGATACGGGTCAACTCCAGGTGCAGACCGATTCAGGCGAGCGATCTGACCTTATAACCGGCAAACAGCTCCAAGAGGTCGCCACGAACGGGCGCAACGTCCTCGACTACATGCGGCTGATTCCGGGTGTCGCCGGTGTGGGCCAGTTCGGCGCATCGGGCACAGGCGGTCTCGATACCTACAACGTCAACGGAACGCGCGCGAACTCCCATGAGCTCACGCTGGATGGCACCTCGGATGTGGATACCGGCAACAATGGCGGAACACACGTGACCATCAACCCCGATGCAATTGCATCGGTAGAAGTCATCACCTCGAATTATCAGGCGGAGTACGGCAAGGCTTCGGGCGGTCAGATTTCGGTGGTTTCCGCGGGCGGCACCAACGACTTTCACGGGAACGCACACTTCTTCCATCGCAATGACGGCATGAACGCCACCGGCTGGTATAACAACCACAACGATATTCCCAAGCAGCTTTATCGCTATAACACTGAAGGCGCCGCGGTAGGCGGGCCGATCAGGAAAGATAAGCTCTTTTGGTTTTTCTCGACCGAGCACTATCAGCAATTGGTACCGGGCGGCACCAACTCCTACTATGTACCGACGACGGAGGAGCGGCAGGGGAACTTCTCGCAGAGCATCAACAGTAACGGTCACCCACTGACCATCTACCAGCCGGGAACCACGACGGCGTATCGCAGTAATACTCTCCCTTCCGGTAGCTTGAACTCAGCAATTGTGAACTTGATGAATCTGTATCCGCAGCCGAACGTGGCCGGCTATGGCACGGAGCAGGACACCTATAATCGCGTAGACGCGCTTTCCTACAACAATCCGCGCCACGAGTACATTGCGCGCACCGACTACCAGATATCTCCCGGCGAGCGCATCTTCGCCCGGTGGATCGGCAACTTTCAGTCGACGGTCGCTCCGATGGGACAATTAGGTCTGCCGTGCGATGGTGAGATCCAAATCCCGGGCGGGTGTCTGAACACTCAGAACGGCTGGAACCTTGCGGTGGACCTGACCAGCACGCTCAGTCCCAAATTGCTGAATGAGCTGAGCGTGGGACCAAGCGCATACCGTTCCTCGACGACCGCAAATAGCAACAATATCTCGGTCGGCGCCAACGACATCGGTCTCCCCTTGCTCTTCCCAGTCAGTTCAACCACATCGATTCCTGACGTAGGCTACGGCGGCAACGGCCAGAGTTATGCCTGGTCGTACTTCGGCGCTACGCCCTGGTTTCAAGCTAACACCACCATCAACGTCAACGACAACCTGACCTGGGTAAAGTCGAACCACACCTTTAAGTTCGGAATGTTCTACCAGCGCAACCGCAAGGACCAGATTGCGTGGGGCAACTCGAACGGCCAATTCAGCTTCAACAATTGCCCGACATCGAACAGCGATACGGTGTGCTCTTCGAATACAGGATCACCGTTCGCAAGCGCCTTGTTGGGTGACTTCCAGTCCTTCGACCAGACAAGCTCGCGCCCGACCGGCTACTTCCGCTACAACCAGTTGGAGTTCTATGCACAGGACACGTGGCAGATCTCGAATCGCCTCACGGTCGACTACGGTATGAGGTTTGTTTGGATTCCGCCACAGTACGACGACCGAAACCAGATCGCGCTCTTCGATCCTTCGACCTACATTAAGTCTGCCGGAATCCAGATTGACACCAATGGAAATCCAATTCCTGGGAGCGGCAACGCGCTTGAAGGCATGGAGTACACCTCGAACGGCACATTGCCCAAGGGCGGATGGGACGGCCGCGGTGTTATGCCGGAGCCGCGCATCGGTTTCGCGTGGGATCCAATCGGCGATCACAAGGGCGTACTGCGCGGTGGCTTCGGTATGTCGCATGATCGCGAGCAGGGCAATCTGGTCTTCAACCCAGCATTCAACAATCCGCTGCTGGAGACGAATCCGACGATCACCTCAAGGACTTACCTCAATTTCAACAGCATCTCAACAGCGCCCCAGAGCGCTCCAGGCGTACTTTCTTCGGTTGAGGGCGCGGATCGCAGTGGCCAGGTGCCCACTGTTTATAGCTATAGTCTTGGCGTGCAGCGCGAGGCGGGCTGGGGCCTCACGTATGATGTCGCCTACGTTGGAACGATGTCCCGTCACCTGATCACCAACAGAGACATCAATACCATTCCATATGGCACAGCCTTCACCAAGGCGGCGCAGAACCCGGCGAACTTTCCCGGCGGCGTAGTGCCTGACGTGGAGCCGAATCTACCGCCTGAGTATGCGGCTGCCGGCTACAGCTTCAGCGGCCAGTATGCCTTTCCGGCAAACTACCTCGCTCCATACTGGGGCTACGGCGAGATTCCATACACAAAATTCGATGGGACCGCCAACTACAACGGACTGCAAGCCTCGTTGCAGCGCCGATTCGGCGAAGGGTTGACCCTGGGCGCAGTCTACACCTGGTCCAAATCTATGACCACGCAATCGAACGACAATAGCTATGTGGATCCATTCGATCCAAGTCGGTATAGCTACAATGTCGCCTCGTGGGCTCGGCAGCTCGCACTTGCTGGCCTACCTCACGGATAATTACCAGATTTCTGGCGTCTCTAACTTCATGACTGGAACGCCGAACTGGACTGCATTCTGGGTCCCGGCCAATCAGTTCGACGGCGGACGCCAATACAGCGAGCTTGCACCTGCATACCTTGGTCTGGATTCGAGCGGCGAGCCGGTGATTCCGGCCATCGGCCATCCATATGATGGAACTCCCGATAGGATCCGCTCGAGCGGCCTGCAGACCTGGGACGTCTCGCTGTTCAAAAATGTCCCTCTCCCGGGAGAACAGCACAAGCGCACCATCGTGCTCCGCTGCGAAACCTACAACCTATTCAATCATTCCAATTTCGGGTCGAAAGATTTCGGCGCCACCTTGAACCTGCCGGAATATAGCGTATTCAATGGCGCAGGCACTTACACACCCGAATCTGTTGTTCTGGATTCCGGCTTCGGCCAGCCCACCAGCGTCTACAGCCAACTCGGCGCCGGCGGACCGCGCGTAATCCAGCTCGGCACGCGCCTGTCATTCTAACCAGCGCGCCGCGTCTTTTCTGGGGGATCGCAGTGAGGGACTGCGTTTCCCCAGCGTCGTTATCGTGCCCAAAACGTGGGTCGAATCGCGATGCTCGCGCAGAATCATGATGTCGGAAGTCCGACATAGAAGTCGACGGCCTTTCGACGATAACCTTCGGCTCATTTCGAATTGATATGCTGGCCAACCGAGAGACGAAGTCTTAATGTGCGCTAAAACCATCATCTCTTTCCCTTGCACTGCTGCCGCGTGATCTCTAAGGAATGGCGACGGGATTGCAATGGATTCATAGGTTGTTGGAATTCGACTGAATTGCTGACAAACGCAATCCAGCAGCAGAAGAAGATCGGTGCGCGACGAATTTGCCCTTGATCGGGAACCGCTCTGAAATCCCTGTTGCGTCCTGAAGTAAGAGTGGCATGGCAGCCAAAAACGAACTACAAGACAGAGGAGAATCATGAAAAAACTGACAACAGCATTCGGCGCTCCCGTTGACGACAACCAGAATATTAAGACCGCTGGAGAGCGCGGGCCGGCGTTGCTCGAGAACGTTTGGTTTATAGAGAAGCTGGCGCACTTCGATCGGGAGGTGATTCCAGAGCGGCGTATGCATGCCAAGGGCGCAGGAGCTTTTGGAACCTTCACGGTCACGCACGATATCACAAAGTACACCAAGGCGAAGATCTTTTCCGAGATCGGTAAGTCGACGCCGATGTTTACCCGCTTCTCGACGGTTGCCGGTGAACGTGGCGCGGCCGATGCCGAGCGCGACATCCGCGGCTTCGCCATGAAGTTCTACACCGAGGAAGGGAACTGGGACCTGGTTGGAAATAATACCCCTGTCTTCTTTCTCCGCGATCCTCTCAAATTCCCCGACCTCAACCATGCCATCAAGCGCGACCCGCGAACCGGCTTGCGAAGCGCAGAAAACAACTGGGACTTCTGGACCAACCTTCCCGAAGCCCTACACCAGGTAACCATTGTGATGAGCGATCGCGGAATCCCGCGCTCTTTTCGTCATATGCACGGGTTTGGCAGCCACACGTACAGCTTCATCAACGCGGAGAACAAGCGATTCTGGGTGAAGTTTACTTTCAAGACTCAGCAGGGCATCCAGAACCTCACGGATGAAGAGGCGGAATCCCTTGTCGGCAAGGATCGTGAGACCCATCAGCGCGACCTCTACGAGGCCATCGAGAGGGGCGAGTTCCCCCGCTGGAAGCTGTATGTGCAGATTATGAACGAGGAGGATGCGAACACTTACCATATCCACCCGTTCGATCTTACGAAGGTCTGGCCGCACGCAGACTATCCGCTGATCGAAGTCGGCATCATGGAACTGAACAGGAATCCCGAGAACTTCTTCGCGGATGTGGAGCAGGCTGCCTTTTCACCTACGAACATCGTTCCGGGAATTGGCTTCTCGCCTGATCGGATGCTTCAAGGACGTCTGTTCTCGTACGGCGACACACAGCGTTACCGCCTTGGCGTCAATCACTATCAGATTCCAGTAAACGCGCCCAAGTGCCCATTCCATGCGTACCATCGCGATGGTGCAATGCGCGTCGACGGGAACTATGGCGGCGCGACCAGTTACGAGCCTAACCGGCATGGTGAGTGGCAGCAGCAGCCCGATTACTCGGAGCCGCCATTGGCGATCGATGGAAGTGCTCAGAAGTTTAATTTCCGCGAGGACGATGACGACTACTTCTCGCAGCCTGGCGATCTTTTCCGCCTGTTCAGTCCGGAGGAAAAGCAGCGTCTGTTTGACAACACTGCTCGGGCTCTTGGCCCAGCCTCGAAGGAAGTTCGGGATCGCCACGTGGCGAATTGCAGCAAAGCAGACCCGCGTTACGGCGAAGGAGTTGCACGGGCTCTCGAAGAGTACGCGCAGAGTCATGCGAATCAACTGGCGACGGTCTCATAAACTGCGACCATCGGGGATCTTGTGCGTGGCTCCCAAGCGCACGGAGAGGGAATGGAACCATGATTCAGCTTGCGGATGCGCGGTGTATCATCGTCGCCGCTGAGAAGAAGGCGGAAGAGATAGGGCAGCCCATGAACATTGCTGTGGTCGATGAAGGTGTCAACCTCATAGCCTTCGAGCGAATGGCAAATGCATGGCTCGGGTCTATCGACATTGCCCAGAAGAAGGCCTGGACCTCTCGGGCCTTCGATATCACCACCAAAGACCTTGGTGCGAACTCTCAGTCGGGAGACCAGTTCTTCGGAATCCACGCCTCGAACGACGGCAAGGTCATGATCTTCGCCGGCGGAATCCCTCTCAAGAAAGTCGGAAAGATCGTTGGCGCCATCGGTGTTTCAGGCGGTAGCGGCGAGCGGGATCACGCCGTCGCGGAAGCTGGCGGCTCGGCCCTCTGGACACGCCCCTGTTCAGTACGTCCCAGGTTGATATCTCAATCCATCCCGCCACCGCGGATTGGTCATGATGCAGCCAAAACGTCAGCACGCCTTCACAACAGAAAAAGGAGATTCTATGCCGTCCAATCGTGGAGTCGTTTTTCTCGGCCCAAACCATGTAGAAGTTCAATCTATCGATGACCCGAAACTCGAAAATCCGGCGGGAAAGAAGGTCAATCACGGAGTCATCCTGAAGGTTGTCTCTACCAACATCTGCGGCTCCGACCAGCACATGGTGCGCGGCCGCACCACCGCGCCCACCGGCATGGTCCTCGGCCACGAGATTACCGGCGAGGTCATCGAACTGGGTTCCGACGTCGAGTACATCAAGAAGGGAGACCTTGTCACCGTCCCCTTCAACGTCGCATGCGGCCGCTGCCGCACCTGCCGCTCCGAAGAGACCGGGGTCTGCCTCAACGTCAACCCCGGCCGCGCCGGCGGAGCTTACGGCTACGTCGATATGGGTGGATGGATCGGAGGCCAGGCCGAGTATGTCATGGTTCCCTACGCCGACTTCAACCTCATCCCGTTCCCCGACAAGGCGCAGGCCATGGCGAAGATCAAGGACCTCACGATGCTCACCGACATCCTCCCGACCGGGTTCCACGGGGCAATTAACGCCGGAGTTGGTGTCGGAGCCACCGTCTACGTTGCCGGCGCGGGGCCGGTCGGCATGGCTGCTGCGGCCTCTGCCCATATTCTCGGAGCCGCGGTCGTCATGGTCGGCGACATGAATGCTGAGCGCCTTGCACACGTCAAAACTGTCGGCTACGAACCTATCGATCTTACCCGGGACGCATCGCTTGAAGATCAGATCGCCCAGACTGTCGGCAAGCCGGAGGTCGACGCTGCAATCGATGCGGTCGGCTTTGAGGCAAAGTCACACGGACACAATGCAACGGAGTCGCCGGCAGCCGTTCTCAATTCGCTCATGTCCATCACCCGCGCCGCCGGTTCCATTGGCATTCCCGGTCTCTATGTTACAGAGGATCCCGGCGCGCACGACAAGGCGGCGCAGACCGGCAATCTGAGCATGCGCTTCGGCCTCGGATGGGCAAAGTCGCACCGTTTCTTTACGGGCCAAACCCCCGTCCTCAAGTACAACCGTCAGCTCATGCAGGCCATCCTGCATGACCGTCTGCCTATAGCGAAGATCGTCAACGCAACCGTCATCACTCTCGACAACGCTCCGCAGGGCTATAAAGACTTCGACAAGGGAGCAGCGAAAAAGTTCGTCATCGATCCTCACAATCTAATCAACGTTGTGAGCTGACGGAAGCGATATTTTCCTGCAGCCACATTACAACCTGGTGGAGCGCCAGGGCTACGAATCGGATCTTCTTCCAGTGGTGAAGGAGTATCAGGTGGGCGTGATTCCATACTTCTCGCTTGCTGCAGGCTTTTTAACCGGCAAGTATCGCAGCAAGCAGGATACGGAGAAGGTAGCGCGCGGAGCGATGGTGCAAAAGTACCTGAATGACTGGGGACTTGCGGTGGTTACGGCGCTGGATGGGGTGGCACAGGATCACGGATCGACTCCCGGACGCGTGGCGCTGGCGTGGCTGCTTGCACAGCCGGGAATTACGTCGCCGATTGCTAGCGCCACGAACGAGAAGCAGTTGATCGATCTGGTTGAAGCCGCAAAGCTGAAGCTGGACGCGGGGTCGATTCAGAAGCTGAATGAGGTGAGTGCATGGAAGACGGCGGTGTAGGCGCTGGCGGGCAGATGCGGGAGGTTCTCAGCAGAAAGGGTCGATCTGCTGAGTTCTGTCTGGTGCAATGCGCGAACGAGAAGCCTTGACCAGCCCTAACATGTAGCGCCGGCGTTCGGATTTGGATAGGTGTCTTGGTTCTCTTCATCGCTCCGATCGAGACAGGCAAAATCCTTCTCGATCAGAATCCCGAGCGACCCCAGATTTCCTAAGCTTATATTCTCGGCAATTCCAACCTGATCGGAGGTGCCCCAGGTCTTCGCCTCTTCGGCAGGGAGGAGAATCGCGACTCTGTTCTCTGTGTATTGAACCGCCGGCCGGCTCAAGGACTGCTCCTGTTGTAAGGCATAGGTGAACTTTGCGACTGGCGCAGGCGAGAAATGTATCGTCTCTTCCAGGCAATCGCCCGCCAGAAGCCTTGCAACTTCCGAGCGCGATACCCTAACCCGCAAAGTGTTTCCTTTGATTCGCAGCTTCATCTCCAACTCCCATTCAAATCGACGTATAGCCGGCGATGCGCTCATGGCCGTGATAGATATTGAAGCGGTCTTCGCGCAGAAACCCTACAAGGGTGATATCGAATTCCTTCGCGACCTGAACCGCAAGGCTCGATGGAGCTCCAACAGACGCGACCATGGGAAGGCCACCCATCAAGGCCTTCTGCAACAACTCGAAGCTGGCTCGTCCGGAGAGTAAGAGCAAACGATTTCGCAAAGGCGTTCGGTCGGCAAGGAACTCGGAGCCGATGAGCTTATCCACCGCGTTGTGGCGACCGACATCTTCGCGAAGCGCCAACAGATTACCCTCGGAGTCGAAGAGCCCAGCTCCATGCAATCCACCTGTCCGATCGAATACGCCCTGAGATGCCCGCAAGCGTTCGGAAAGACGATAAAGGAGCTGCGCATCCATTCTGAAATGATTTGCAGCACGCGGGGGACAGACTGTGCGCAAAGCCAGGAGAGATGCTTTGCCACAGATGCCGCAGCTTGACGTTGTATAGAAATTACGTTGCAGACTCCCTACATTCACGGCCACGTCCGCTGCCAGATCCACACGAACAGTGTTCTGTTTGGAGCCGACCTTGAGCGCATCCATGGAATGAAGAGACTCCGCACCCTCGTTGAAAGAGTCCCCTGCGTACGTAATCTGCTGCACGTCGTTTGCATCCTGGATCACTCCCTCAGTCATGAGGAAGCCGGCCGCGAGATCGAAGTCATTGCCCGGAGTACGCATTGTGACGGAGATGGAACGAGTCTGCCGGGCGATGGCTGTGCCATAGGTGAGTTGAATTTCCAGAGGCTCTTCTATTGCGAG
>JBEKPD010000172.1:0-7340 GCA_049521075.1 Occallatibacter sp. | reverse complement strand
CAATCCTCTCCTTGCGGGACCGTTCTGCAAGAGTGTACCCCTGCGCGCTGAAGCTTCTGCTTCGGCGTGTGTTTGGCTTTAACTTGATGTTGAGCAATACCCCGATGAATACCGCAAACGACGCCACCCTAACCTGACAAACCCCATAAACCGACGATAGAAAACCAGAGGCGGGCCAGTTCGCTGTACCGCCATCTCTTCCTACAGAGCGAGACCTCGGATGGAAATGACCACGTTGTACGATTATTTACGCTTATGTGGTCGACCACATAAGCGTAAATATGTTGCGATGTCGGTTATGTTCTCATCCTTCACAAAACACCTTTCCTTCGGGCCCCTGTGCGTACTGATGGCCACATAACGTGCATACTTGGCTGGTTTTAAATCCACTCCACGGAGGCAGCCAAGTGTTCGAACAGCTAGCGAAACGCAGTAATTGTGTCTGGATTTACAAGATGGGCCGTTTTGCCGAAGAGCGGCGCGCCTATCTTTCTGACCTAAACGAAAAGGGCTACAACCTACGAGTCCTACGGACTGTCAACAGGCTTCTTCTAGGAGCTGCTGAGCGCGTGAATGTTCGGCGTCCGGGAGAGGTGACCGAAGAACAGATCGTACGAGCGGCCAAAAGCTGGGCCGCCAAGGTGTGTGCTCCAACTTCCACGCCTAAGACCTGGGAGATGGCGATGAGGAGGTTCATCTATTGGGCCAAGCGGTGGCTTTGCTTTCTTGGGAAGTGGCGTGATTCGGTCCGCAATCCCCTGGTCAGGCCGCAACTGGACAGCTTCCTTGCCGAACTGCGGGATGTAAGAGGATATACAGAGCAAACCATCGCCACGCGCAAATCAGCATTGGAGTACTTCTTCGAATGGCTCACGGAACAAGGGATTTCTCTGAGAGACGTTTCTCCCGAGACCTTCGCCGCGTACTTCGTGCAGCACAAGGCACGGGGCTGGAAGAAGTCCACAATCAAAATCTATGGTCAGTCGCTGAAAGCCTTCTTTCGCTATGCAGGCCAGCACGAATGGTGCATGTCTGGATTGGCAGAAACCATAGAGAACCCAACCATCTATTCGCTGGCTGGAGTCCCGCAAGGTCCGAGCTGGGAACAGGTTCGCGAGCTGATCGCGAGCCTGAACACAGAACGTCCAAGTCACATCCGAGATCGTGCGATCATCCTGCTTCTGGCTGTCTACGGTCTGCGTATTGGCGAGGTTTGCGCTCTTAAATTGGAGGACGTGGACTGGGTCAATGAGAAGATCCGTATACGGCGTTCGAAGAACAAGCGAGTTCAGGAATTTCCGCTGACCGCGGAGGTGGGAAATGCCATCCTGAAGTACCTGCGAAACGTCCGGCCCAATTGCGCTGCGCGCTCCCTTTTCCTAACGCTGCCCAAACCTCCTCGGCCGATGATAAATCGTAATGCGTCGACCTCCATTGGTCTTCGCATTCGAGCGCTGGGCTGGCAGCTACCGCATTACGGCCCGCATTCGTTGCGCCATGCCTGTGCCACGCATCTTCTGGACGCAGGATTCTCGCTCAAGGAGATCGGCGATCAGCTCGGCCATCGCTCACCACAATCCACGCAAATCTACGCGAAAGTCGAGCGCAAAAAGTTGAGACAGGTTGCC
Organism: Occallatibacter sp.; assembly: GCA_049521075.1. Taxonomy (GTDB): domain Bacteria; phylum Acidobacteriota; class Terriglobia; order Terriglobales; family Acidobacteriaceae; genus Telmatobacter. The sequence continues at coordinate 5,712 of JBEKPD010000172.1, read as the reverse complement.
GGCGTGGAGATATCGAGGTTGGCGGAGTGCCTGCGGACACAAAAGCAGCCGATCACCGCGAACTGGGCCAAAGAACGCTTGCGCTCACTTCGGGAGGTCTCGAACTTCCGGTTAGGAGGCGTCCAATGAAGCTCGCCCCCGCCATCGAGGAGTTCATCCAATACAAACGGGCTCTTGGCAACCTGTATACTGGCCCCGCTAACGTCCTCAAGTCCTTTCTCCGAAAGACAGGAGATATCGAACTGGACGCGCTCACCAGCCAGCATGGCGCCGCATTCCTGCCGGTCACAGGTGGCCCAGTCACGAACGGCTGGTTCCATCGCTACTGGGCCCTCAGCCGCTTTTTTCGTTTCGCGACTGACCGCGGTTATATGCGGCACCGAATCCTTCCCGCGTCATTGCCGGATCGCCCGCCGCGCTTCGTTCCCTACATTTATTCGACCGAGGATATCCGTCAGTTGTTGGGTGTGCCTGACTCGTATTACACGGCCGCGAGTCCCCTTTCGCCGGATACCATGCGCACGCTGATCCTTGTCCTCTACGGAACCGGCCTGCGCCTGGGGGAAGCGACTCGCCTGAAGCATGAAGACGCGGATTTCAGGAATTGCGTGCTGACGATTCTAGAAACGAAGTTCGGCAAATCGCGGCAGGTTCCGATTGGAAGTGATCTTGCCGGCATCTTGAGGCTCTACCGAATGAGGCATCGGCCGCGCTTCGGCTACGAACGTCCGCCGACTCTCCTCACCACCAAAATCGGCATGATGATCAGCAACGATCATGCTGACCATCAGTTTAACTGGCTCCGCAAAGAGGCGGGCGTGCTGCGATTTGACAATGCGCGCTACCAGCCGAGGCTCCATGATCTTCGGCACACGTTTGCCGTGACTCGTCTCTTGACCTGGTATCGCCAAGGCAAGGATGTCCAGAGGATGCTCCCTCTGCTGTCCACGTACCTCGGCCATTGCAGGGTCGATGAAACCTCCGTGTATCTGCAAATGACACGGGAACTGCTTCACGAGGCGAATCGCTGTTTTGAACGCTACGCGTTTGCGGAGGCACGCAATGCCTGATTACGCCTCTGTCGGTTTCTGGGTTCGCCGTTTTCTATCTGAACATCTGGTGCATGAGCGCGGGCTGTCGCGAAATACGCTACAGAGCTACCGCGATACTTTTTGCCTGTTTCTTCCGTTTGCTGCTGCCACACAAAAAACAGCAGTCGATAATCTCGCAATCGACGATCTCTCACCAGAACTCGTGTTGGGCTTTCTCGCACATTTGGAGGAGGCTCGGAGTTGCTCGATCGTCACTAGGAATCAGAGGCTCGCCACCCTCCACGCGTTCGCTCGTTTCACGGGTGAATCCAGCCCCGAGCATTTGGAATGGTGCGCGCAGATACGCAGAGTTCCATTCAAGAGAGCCTGGAGAACTCCTATCCCGTACATGGAAAAGGATGAAATAGAGGCCCTTCTTCGTGCTCCGGGGCGCGCAACCGACCTGGGGCGAAGGGACTGCGCTCTTCTCCTTTTTCTATATAACTCAGGCGCACGCGCCAGCGAGGTCGCGAAAGTCTCGATTGAAGACCTAACGTGGGACTCTGCCGGCAGCGGCTCCGTGAGAATCCACGGAAAAGGGCGGAAGGTCCGGTTCTGTCCCCTCTGGAAGAGAACCATGGCAGAACTCCAGCCGCTCATCCGCGGACGAGGCGCAGCCAGCCCGTTGTTTCTCAACCGGTATGGCGATCCCATAACGCGGTTTGGGATTCACGCGCTGGTGGCGCGGCATACTGAAACTGCGGTGAGAGACGTCCCGACGTTAAAAGCCAAGCGTATCAGTCCCCACACGTTTCGTCATACCACCGCAACCCACCTGCTTCGCGCGGGTGTTGATCTCAACACAATCAGGGCTTGGCTGGGTCACGTGTCACTTGACACCACGAACATCTACGCGGAGACAGATCTGGCGACCAAAGCAAAGGCCTTGGCGGCCTGCGACCCAGGAGGACACCGCAGAGCCAGGAAAAAGTGGCGCGACAACCCCAGTCTGATGGAGTTCTTGCACAAGCTCTGAGCTGTCTGCTGAGCTTTGCGCTTCCGGGGAACGGCCCATTTGGCGTTCCCCTTTTTATGTGGCAATGTACTCAGCAAAATCCAAGCACAATGAGGTAGTCGTGGAGCACGACAACATAACCGACATCGCAACATATCTCCGCTTATGTGGTCGACCACATAACCTCAAGTAGTCATACAGCGTCGTCATTTCCATGGCAGATCTCGCTCTGTGGTGAGAGTGGTGGGACAGTAAGCTGTCCCGCCTGTCGTGCAGCGTTTCTATCGTCGGGTTGTGGGGCTATCGTCTGAAAAGGTTGAATATCGGATTGTGGATTTCAACGTCGGTTATTGCCACACGCGCACCGAATACTTGGCGCGCTGGATTTGGCTCTTGCAGCTGAGAGCCGCAAGGAGAGTTAGGCCGCGGAGGAAGCGGCTTGGAAGTAGTCTCGAACGGTAAAATCCGGCCATGGCACGGGGCCATTCGTATCCGGGAAAGAGAGGTCCGTACTCCGGACGCCTTGGCTGAGAGTATTGAGCAGCTCGTCGCGGGTCGCCCGGATGCTATACGGATTGCAACCGAAGCCGATGAGCGGAGAGATGCGGTGTTGCAAGTCCAGCTGGTCGATGATCCAAGAGCCCCACTCCGGTCGAGCCGGTAACCCCATTACCGAGGCCATCAAGGCCCAAGCCACTTGCGGGGAGTAGTTCAACAGGTATGTGCTCCCATCGATGCCGTTCTGACGAAGGGTCTGAGAGACAACGACCAGGTGCCGGACGGGATGACTCATTCCGGGAATCAGGATCGTGCCGCGCATGTTTGCAGCGTTCTCTCCCATGCGCACACAGAGGCTGATCTCGCCATCCTCGCCGGGGTATTTCAGCGCGAAGGCCGAATTGGCCGCGACCGCGGCCGAGATGGCCGCAATCTCGGTGTCGCCGCCAAAAATGGAGAGGAGAAGGCCTTGCTCCTCCTCTCCCATATAGCAGTCGCAGTGTACGCGGAGCGTGGTGCTGATCTTGTCTGTGGACTGGCGAAACTCAAGCTGCCCAAGACGAAGGTGTGCGTTTTCCAACGGGTGTCTCCTCAGCGACGCGCGGGGTGTGCGGGCTATGCAGCTTCCTTGTCCGCGGCGTCGGCGTCGGGTAAAGGTGGTTTTTCTCCGAGGACTTGAGTGCGGCCGTCCTCGTACAACAGGGTCACATCGTTACTGAAGCGCTCCGTGTGACGTTTTACGAAGACGTTTTCTCCAGTCTCCTCGTTCGTCTCGATCTCCTCGGTGGTGGTGACGCTCTTTGCGGAGCGCCAACGCGCCAGATGGCGATCAGAGCCCTCGCCGAAGACGCCGTTTAACAGCCCGGCAGTACACAGAAGGCCCACGTGTCCGGCGTGGAGAGGTGTCAACGGCCGCCCCTTGCACACTGTCGGAGCCGGAAGAAAGAACTGCTGCACGGCCTGTTGATAGGCGTAGGATCGCGGCAGCATATCCTCGATCGCGTCCAGCGGCAGTCCGGTATAGGTCAGAGTCGTGCCCGGCGAAGGCGGTACGGCATATGGGCTTTCATCTCCCGCCAGCGTGGGCATATCAATGTAGCCCTTGCAGTAGTTGATAAGCGCCTGTTTGGAGCTGCGGACGGTCGAGCCGGTCACGCGTTTCCGGGTGGCAAAGACCACAATCTGCCCAAAGCGCTGCGATTCGGGATCGGCGAGCAGATAGGGTCTGACGTCTGTGAAGTGCGCCGACAACACGTCGACGCAAGTAGTGAATCGTTCAAACGGAATGACAAACACGAGCACGCCGCCGATGCGCAGCCAGCGGAAGGTGTGATCGAGGAAGAGCTCCTCCATGCGGCGGTTCGAGAGACTGCCAATTTCTGAGTCGTACGGCGGATTGAGATAGAGCAGGGAAAATCGCTCAACCTTGCTGTGCGTGTCGAACGTGCTGCCCTGTATGGTGGTGATGCCCGCGGCTGCGGCCGTCGCGGCGCGCGCGGCATCAAGCTCGATGCCGTACAGACGGCAGTTGCCTCCCTCGGCGATCTGTTGCAATGCGGCGCCTGTGCCAACGCAAGGATCAATCGCGCTTGCAGGCTCAGGGCCGAACTGAAGAAGGTTGCGGATCTTTTCGCCCTCGGCGGGCGGAAGCGGGTAGTAGCCGAGCTTGAGCCGGCCGGCCAGACGCATAGATGTCCTCCAAAATACGTTGTTGGTAAGTGGTGTGAGTTAAACCATAACTTTGCCGTTTGGCAAAGTTATGGTTTAAATGAGTTCGAAGTCTCTACTGAGTGAGCCTAATCCGAGATGCCGAGCGATTTACGAGTGGCGCTAATTGCTCTATTAATCGCCTTCCACTCGCGAGAAGAGCCACTGGGAAGAAGGTCAACGATTCGGTTTGCCGCCGGGCACAAACCTTGGCTCTGAAGGCTGGTAGCAATGTTGCGGACGTCTTGAAACAGCTTTGCACGTCGCCGTGTTGTTTCGCTGGAAACCCACTGGCGATGTTGCGTCGCGACCGCCTGTCGCACTGCTGGGAAGTACTGATGCATGAACCATTTCGTGATCTTCAAGCGCTTGCAGAGAGCTGTCACCGACGGCACCGGAGTTTCCTCAAGCGCCGCAGCGGCCTCTCGTTCGAGATCAGCTCTGTGCTTCACGGCGTGAGCCCGGTATTGCGCTCTAAGCTGATCACAAAGGTCTGGTTCATGCGCCCGTAAAACTACTGAACTTGAATAACCCAGGCGGCGGCTCAGGTCTGTTAGGGTTGGCACGGGGTTTTCGTACAGCGCGTTCTCCAAGATCTGGCGCATGTCCTGCATCCGGACGTGTTTCGCAAGCGCGATTTTTCTGCTGATTTCCCGGCAAAGACCAGGAAACTTCTGTAGGATGTACGCGTCATTCGAGTACCCAAGATTCGCAGCGATTTGATGAACTGAGGTCGGCTCAATCGATGCGAGCGACTGCTCCAGGATTTCCCTCATCCTGGCGATCGCGCAAATTCTAACGGCTCCTGCTTTTCTCCACCAATGACTTCGGCCTGACCGCCTATATCGGGCAGCGATCTTGTGGCAGAGTTTCCGGTCTGCTTGGTAAAGCCTATCGGGGGTTGTGTAGCCTAACTTCCTGGCGACCTCGGACAAGCTGAGCGGTTCTTCTTCACGAAGGGTCAACAAGAGCGCTCTCCGGATTTCGCTCGCGTGCCTGGATGGGGATGCTCCACGGTTACCCAAAAGAGCAACCGCATTCTTTGCCGCAGCAATATTCATCGGCGTCGGATAGGAGTGAGTGAATAGGCTTGAAGCGGAAATACTCAGGGAACGGCAGATTCTCAGCAGGCTATCAAGTCGAGGAAGTGCCGCCCCGTCGAGCCAGCTCTGCAAAGTACTGCGCGGGCACTGAATGTACTCTGCCATGGCGAGGATATTGCCGCCAGCGACGTGTTCGAGATACGCAACCAAATTCAGGCGAAGCGATTCCCGAGCGGCCCCCGCATCAAGTTTAGGAAGCATTGCCAGGAGCTCGCCTACCTGTCTCGACGACCATCCCTTAGCTTCTCCGTTTGGGTGTCCAGGGTGCGAACGATATCTGTTGGCATCTGACATGCCCAACCAATAGCCACAGCGTTCGCAGTACCCTGGCCGGGAGAAGACAGCAAGGGGACTCAGA
>JBEKPD010000171.1:0-7408 GCA_049521075.1 Occallatibacter sp. | reverse complement strand
CGCGCTTATGCGCGGCGAGGGAGAAGTTTGTGAAGTGGCAAAAGCGTCGTAATCGAGCGGCGGAGTCCGTTGATCCGGAGTTCGCCGAAGCACTTCTGGGCAATAGTCCAGAGAGATCATCACTCGACCGCAAGGTAATGCGGAAGACACAGCAGTTCTGTCGCCAGGTCCAGCGTGCTCTCAACGTAGCGCTCGCAAGCAGTGATTCGCAATTGCAGGGCTACGAAATCTTTGTCGATGAGGTTTCTCCGGCTCCAGATTGCGGGCACCTGTTGGCGCACATTGTGGTTTCAGAGGGTTGTCCCATCTCGGATGCCATGACGTGGCTTCGCCAGAATCGACCGCGGCTTCGCACCGAGGTCGCCATGAGCATCGCACGGAAGCGAGCGCCGGAACTGGCCTTCGTGCCGGCCTTTCTAGTGGGAGGTGAGAATGACTGAGCCATTCTTGCCTCCAATCAGAATGTGGCTGACGGCTCCACTCAGTCATGAAGTCGCCGAAGCTCTGGGGCGTCTCCAGCGCGCCCCGGATGTCCGGCAGATTGCTGTGATGCCAGACGTTCATCTGGCTAACGATATCTGCGTTGGAGTGGTGCTGGCAACGTCGCGACTGATTTACCCGCAGGCAGTAGGCGGCGACATCGGCTGCGGAATGCTTGCTGTGGCAACGAACTCCAGTGCAGAGCCGTTGCGTGACCCGAAAGCCGCAGGTCAGATTCTGGCGGGATTCGCAAAGGCGATCCCAAGCCGGCGTCGCAACCGGCAGGCAGTTGTTGCCCAACCTCAAGACTTGGATTCCATTGAATTGACCAGTGCCAGGCTCGAGTCGATCCGGCGAAGTGAGGGCGCAGTGGAGTTCGCAACGTTGGGCAGCGGGAACCACTTTCTGGAACTTCAGGCCGATGAGGAGGACCAGCTCTGGCTGATGATTCACAGTGGCTCCCGGGCCCTTGGCCAGGCGATCCGCGATCATCACCTTGCTGGTTCACAGTTAGTCGATGGCCGCTTTCGTGCGCTGCACGCTGAGTCCGAGCAGGGAGCAGCATACTTGCATGACCTCGACTGGTCTCGCCGGTATGCAGCGGCTTCAAGGCGAGCCATGGCAGCGGAAGCGGAGAAGGTGATTCGGGATGTAATTGGCGCCCGACTGCTTTGGGAGACGTCCATCACAACCGATCACAACCACGTCGCTCTGGAGCAGCATGGTGCAAGCAAATTCTGGGTCCACCGGAAAGGCGCTATGGTGCTACAGGCTGGTGAACTCGGCGTCTTGCCAGGGTCCATGGGGACGGTGAGTTTCCATGTAGAGGGCCGGGGATGCGAGGAAGCCCTCAATTCCAGCGCACACGGAGCAGGGAGGACAATGAGCCGGTCCGAGGCGGCGAGGAAGGTCAGCCGCGCAGAACTGCAACGCCAAATGAAAGGCGTCTGGTTCGACTGGCGTTTCGCTGATGCAATCCGCGACGAGGCTCCATCGGCGTACAAGGACATCCGGGCCGTTCTAAAGGGACAGCGTGACCTTGTCAAAGCTCGCCGCACGCTCCGGCCGTTGTTGAACTACAAAGGCACGTGAACGATCAACCACCTGCGATCCATCCGCTGCGCCGGGCAGGAACTAAACTAGGTCTAATGCCCGGCAGCAACGGTGAACAAAAGAGAATCGAATCGTGGTACTTGGCGGCTGCCCGGAATGCAGGCGTGCCCATACCTTCTGGAGAACTCGCCGGCGAGGAACCTGATTTCAGATTTCAGACAATAAGCGGCGCATTAGGAATAGAGCTGACCGAGGTGTTGCGACCTGCGAGTAGCAACCACGGCATTATTCCAGTTGAGGAAGAATCGTTTCACCGAGAAGTCATCGAAACGGCCCAGAAGGGCTACTACACTGTGCCGAATGCAAATCCTGTTCACGTGAGTGCGTACTTCACGAGCGCGAAGGGCAAAAGGCGCAGTAAACGCGAATTAGCCAGTGCACTCTCAAAATTCGTTCAAGCGAACGTACATCGCGCGAATCCGGTTGCACCTTTCATGTACAAGGACACTCCGGATGGTTTTGATTCGGTTGTTATTGTCGCAGAGTCAAATCCTGGAGATTGGTGGAGTGGCGAAGTTGGCGGTGTCACGCTGGCCGATATTCGCGCCCAGGTCGAAGCTCGAATAGCCGCGAAGGATAGCCTCGTTGATACATATCGCTCGAACTTGCCCGATGGTGCGGAACTGTGGCTCCTGCTTTACTCAGGGGTGACAGTCGCACGAAGCATGCCGATTCCACACGGGATAGAGACTTGGCGCGTCCCGTTTCGGTTCGATCGGGTGTTTTGGTTTACATCACTTGAGTGCCAGTTCACGGAGATTCAGAAGAAGTGATAATCACTGGGCACGACTCTCAAAGTGGTGAATAACTTCGATCGTTCCGACGATGTTTCTGTTGAACTCCGGAAGGTCTTCTGCTGGAATCCAATATTCACGATGAATTCGAGTGCCCACGGTTTGTACATGAAACCGCGATAGATAGTCATGATCAACTTGAAATCTGAGAACGAACCCTTCACCACCGTCTCGAGTGTTCCAATCCCGAGCGATCTGTATCGCGTATTCCTCATCCAGAACCGGATAGAAGATTGGCTGTTCCGGCAGTCGTGGCGGAAAAGCCCGCCAACCGCTGTCGCGGATCAAAGCGAGTTCTGCTTTCCCCGTTGGTCGAAAAAGAACCACAGTATCCATAGCCGTAGTCAGATTGAGGCTCCCTTCCAGTCTTCGTGCACTCGAAGTGATCTCGGAAATTTGCGTTCGAAAGTCCGCTGATTAAAACGGGAACAGAATCCCCTTTTCCTTTAGCTTCTCGAACCGATTTGCTGCGAACCTGAATAATTGCGCAGGCCGGCGGCCGGCCCGCTGATATTCCTTGAGCGGTTTCAATATCTTGAGCAGCGCCATCTTTCTTCGGAAATTGCGCTTGTCGAGTCGCTTGTCAAGAATGGCTTCATAGACCGTTTGCAACTCGGTGAGCGTGAACTTTTCCGGCAACAATTGAAATCCGACCGTCGTGTATTCCAGCTTGTTGCGCAGCCGCTCCAGCGCATAATTCAGGATTTCCGCATGGTCGAAGGCGAGTGACGGCAGCTTTGTCATGGGCCACCAAGCAGCCTCGGATGCGTCCGTGCCTGCCCGGAGGGTACGGTCAGCGGAGATCAGCGCAAAGTAGGAAACCGAAATGATGCGCCCGCGGGGATCCCGCCTTGGATCGCCGAAGGAATAGAGCTGCTCCAGGTAGACGTCGGCGACGCCGGTTTCTTCCTTGAGCTCACGACGAGCGGCCTGATCGAGGTCTTCGTCATCATGGACGAAGCCGCCGGGAATCGCGTGTTGCCCAACGAATGGCGGAATCTTCCGCTTCACAAGAAGCACTTTCAGCTCGCCAGACTGAATGGTGAAGATCACGGTATCGACTGCAACTTTCATCAAGGTCCTCAGGATACGACAAGACGTGCGCATTGTTCGGCAGCTCGAACGCGGACGATAGCTCCGGAGTTGAACTGAAGAAAGTCTGCTTCCATCCCATCCGAAAAAATAGCGCCGCCGGATGGCATCAACGATTCGAGAACGAGTTCCTCGCCGGCTTCGAGCAAGCCCGCAACGATGCCAGCCTGCGAGTGGCGGCTGATAAACGGCTCCCGAACGACGTATAGCAGACGCCGATCTTCCCATGGCATGCGAATGCCCTTGACTGGTCGTCCGCCGCAAAAACTGGTCACACCCGAGGCCATGTTGAAGACAGAGGAAATCCAGCCCGTAGAACCTGCGCCGGTCGAAACCAGGACGCCGCTTGAAGATTGCGTTTCGGAACGCTTGCCGCGCACGATCCGGTAGAGCGCAGAAACGTGACTCCGGGCTCCCAGGAATAGGTCGTTGAAAGCCAGCAACCGCTGACCGTCATTGAGGGTTGCGTCCGCCAGCGTCACTTCGCGGAACACTGCTTTCGCGTCGAGAACCTGTCCAACCGCAGCCCTCGCCTGATCCGGCAGGAAGGGCAGGAGAATGCCGTCAAACCTGCTTGGCTCGGGGTTAATAGCAACGATCGGTTGGGCGCCGGCGTACTTGGCAGTATTGGCCACCAGTCCATCCTGCCCCAGAGTTACAACGACATCTTCCTTCTGGAACTTGTACGTCGGAACCAGGGCGCGATCGACGAGCTGATGCGGCAAATCGAAATCCAGTGACCGCCGAACCAGATCCAGGGCGGTTCGGTAAGAGTCGTCCTCGCGTTCGTAGTCCGCGAAGTCGCCGCCCGAGTGCTCGATATAGAACTTGGCCTGCGAATGCGTGTTGAATCGTTCCACGAGCTCCTGAAGCCTGGTTCGGCGCGTAACGATGACGATCTTCTTGAACACGGCTATTTCCTCACCGGTGCAGCGGCTACGGTTGTGGGTAGGCCCGGCTTGGTCAGCGCCGTCAGGAGATCTGGAGAGATGTTCAACTCGCCGATCTTTTGTGCATTCTCTGCCATCTGCTGGAAGGCCATAGCAATCATGGTGCGTGCGTCTCCATTATTGCCACCGAGCATCATCAGAGTCTTCCAATCAAGATCCCTCACCGGTTTCAGCGTTTCCGTCAGCGCGTAAGCTCGGCTGTCGGCATCCTTGCGCTCGTTTTCCACGCGTCGATCGACCAACTGAGCTCTTTGCTCTTCGACGGCGATTTCGGCGGCCATTTGTGTTTCGCGAATTTGACGCTTTTTGGTTTCGACGGCGATTTCGGTGTTCAGCTCCGATTCCTTGATCAGACGCTCCTGCTCGACCGCAGCATTACGGCGGGCGTAGATGGCTTCATCTGCTCGGCGCTGCAACGCTTACTTCGCGCGGATTGATGGTGATGGTGGCAACGCGGGCCCCAACGGGCGTATCGGTTGCGCCCAAATGCAGGGGAATTAGTACTGCAATAGGGATGAGCCAACGAGATTTCATGGCGTTAACCTCCTTGGCGCCTGACGGCCGAGTATTTGCGCAAAAGGTATCGACGTCGGACCGCCTGCACATAGGCCACAACATCCGGGTCGCCGTACGACAGTTGTTTCCTGGCGATGCCGCGGTCGCCGGCGTAGTACGCCGCCGCGACCAGACGCAGATCTCCGTGGAACTCCCACATTAGCGCCGTCACATAGCGCGTGCCGGCTGCAATGTTTTGTTCGATGTCGAATGGCTCAAAGGCTCCATACCGCCGCGCAGTCTTCGGCATGAGTTGCATCAATCCCATCGCTCCCTTGTTCGAAATCGCGCGCGGATTCCACCTCGATTCAACATCGATAAGAGCGCCGATCAATTCGGGGGGCACGCTGTAGTGAGCTGCGTATTGACGCACGAATCCTGCCGCCTGCGCGGGATCGGTCTGCCCATGTGCAAGGCACCGAAGTACGAAAAGGAGAATGGGAAGCCATCGCTTCATGCGGCCGGTCCTCCGCGCTGCGCTAGGCTCTGAGCAAAGCGCGCGCCGTCGTCGAGCAAACTCTTAAATCCTTCCCGCAAGAGCAAGTGCCGGCGGTCTTTCTCGGTCTTGGCCAGGAAGGGCAGCAGGACATCGCGGTGCTCCGCCGTGACGTGATCTGTCCCGAGGAGTTGCAGTGCGTTGGCGAAGTCGATCATCTCTGAGACCGATGGCGGCTTTTCGAGCGAGTAGTTGCGAAAGGACAACGCTATTCCTGCCATCTCCCGGTGAAATCTTTCGTCGGCCTTCGGAGTGCGGCTAGCGATGATTTCCGCTTCGCGGTTTGGGGTTGGATGTTCGACGCGAACGTAAAGGCTGCGTCTGCGGATGGGATCGCCAAGCCTCCGCTCCTCATTGCTGGTGAGCACGACGAACGGAATGCTCCTGGCCGCAACGGTGCCAAATTCGGGAATCGAGAGTTGCCAGGCGGACAGGATTTCTAACAACATAGCCTCAAACCCATCGTCTACCTTGTCCAATTCATCAATGAGCAGCACGCATGGCCGGTCGCATTCGAGAGCGCGCATCAGCGGACCGGGACGGAAGAAGTCCCGCCCTTTTAGATTTGCCTGCACTGCCTGCCAGTTCTCGTGCTGGTCCTTCGAGAACTCCATGTAGAGTCTCTGCAGGCCTTCGTCAAAGCGGCCGATTGCCTTGTCTTCGGTCACACCGCGATAGCACTGGAGCCGCTCGACGTGCGTGCCCGCAGCCGCAGCAACCGAGAGGGCCAACTGCGTCTTACCAGATCCCGCCGGTCCTTCGAGCAGCAGAGGCTTTTGGAGTTTGGCCGCGAGATAGACAACCTTGGTCATGACCGGGTCGATGAAGTAACCCGTTTTGGATAGTTTGCTGCCGAGGTCCGTGATCGAATCAAACATCGACTTGTCCTCGCGCTTCCGCCGGAATCGGTGTCGCGCCCAGTTCGCACTCATTGCTTCGGCTCTTGAGCGAATCGCCTAAGCCGGTGACTGCTTGGACCCAAACATTCGCCAGAGAAGTAGCCCCCAATGCGGCAAGAAAGACTATGCGCCCGCAGCCCCAAATGTCTCTTGACCAAGCCTTCCAGATCGTGATGCCTGAGTACACATTCGCGGCCGCATTGAGAATCGTCGACAAAGCCGCAATCAAGAGAAACCGGGTGCACCGCTTCATCTGACCTTCCTCCAATGCTGAGGCAGCATGGGGTGACTTTGAAATTCGGTCAAATTCAGATTCTGCGGAAAACTGACGCGAGACCGGCGGACAGGGTAAGGGTCGGCGCAAGATTTGACCGAAGGACGAATTCGACCCAAGATTCCCACACTTCGCCGGATTTGAAACCCGATCCGGACGCCACAGTTTGGAGGAAATGAGGTATGGGATCTGTGCTAGCAATGCAGGAAGTCGATACGGTCGATGTCCTTCTGACCGCCGAGGATGTCGCCCTAAAGCTAAGAGTGAGCAAGGACTGGGTTTGGGATCACTCTTCCCGGAGGCTTCCCTATTTGCCCGTCATTCGGATGAGTGACGGCGCATTGCGTTATCGGGCAAGCCAGATTGAAGAGTTCCTAAGCGAGCGGGAGCGGGCCTCTAATTTGCGCCGGAAACGGCGCTAAACTGGAGGCGGCCCGCTTATTCCCCCACACAGAAAATGAGGAATAAATGGGAAGTTCACACCAGAAGGGCTGGGTTCGGTTACGCGGGAAGAAGTGGTACGGATACTTCCGCAGAACGGAACTTGACCCGGTAACCGATGAACCCAAACTCGTCATCACCCAGGTGATTCTTGGACTGAAATCGGAAATTTCGAAGTTTCAGGCCAGGGATAAGCTGGAGGGCGAGATCGCCAGATTGGGCGGACAGTCCACAGGGGACAGATCCATGATCAATGGAGCCGTCACCTTCGGATGGTTCGTTCGCAACCGCTACCTGCCATTGAAGGAGGGGGA
>JBEKPD010000170.1:0-7548 GCA_049521075.1 Occallatibacter sp. | reverse complement strand
CGGGAAGTTACGAGCGCTTGGCTCACTGAGCATGGGAGCCATCAGAAAGAGGAGAACAATTACTCCGCTTCTCTCCTATTCTTCCAAATCGCCAGAGAAATAGCTGAGCCGTAGTGCTCACCCAGCAGAATGAAGGAGACAATATTAGACGTGATCCGTTACTGCGCTCTCAGATAAGGGCAGCGTATGCGGCTGCATCGATTAAGACCGCGAGTCCGTCCCTATGGTTTTTGGGTTGCCGCGGCGGTAATCTGCACGGGCCTGTCGGCGTTGGGCGTCGATGAACTAACCGCCGGCGCCGGTTTGTCAGCGGGAATCTGAGTTCCTGCTGGATAAATAAGTATCTGGATCGAACCCCAATCCGCTTCGGGGTTCGCGTCAGTCTGCTTGCCCATTCCCAACGTCTTGAGCTGGTTGTCGTCAAATCCAAAGTTCTCGACCAGATACTCGCGGATAACCATTGCCCTGGCCTCAGTGAGGACGAGATCCTTCTGGGTATCGCCATCCATGCCACTGGAAACCACGACGACCGCAACGCCGAATTGAGTTTGGGCCAGGAAGTCGCCGGCCGCCTTGAGAGTCTTCTGGCTCTTCATCTTTGCCGAATCGCGCCCATCGAAGAGCTGCTTAGCCGTGTAAGTAAATATCTTTACAGGAGTATTCTGCGGAAGGCCGCTGATCTTGTTTGCCGCCAAATCGGACGAGTCTTCGTATCCACGTTTCTTGAAGTATCCACTCAAGAAGAAGTTATGTTTCAAAGCTTCCATATTCTCCTGGAAGTCCGTTACGCCGGTTTGCGCCTGCAGCATCGTGTCATGGAGCGTGGTCGTAGTCTGTTCCAGGTTGTTATAGAGTTGCCTGTCGTTCACCAAGGCTCCCACGGTTCCCTGGCCGGAATCGATCTTGGCGCTTACAGAGCTCAGATGCGCGGTGGCCAACGTCGTGTTGAGCACGGCCTGTTGACTGCTATCGAGGATCGCGTTCGCCTTTGCAAGCAGTGCTCCCATCTCCAGCGGCGGAACACTTTGGATGGTTTCGCCGTCCTCTACCGCGGCTTGTCCTGCAGATCCAAACGAAATGGCCACGAACTGGTTGCCCAGAACTCCCTCGGTTTCAATTGAGGCGACAGAGTCATGCTTGATGATCTCTTTCGTCGATCTGTCGAGATCCATGACGACGACGACCTTATCGCCCGGTTTGTGAGGCAGCGTGATGCTATGCACAGTTCCGCTGTGAACCCCGCCCACCTGCACAACCGCTCCTACCGCCAGGCCCTCAACATTGTCGAATTGCGTCTTCAGTTGGTAGGTGGAGCTAAACAGATACTCCTTGTTACCGATAATGAAGACACCGGCAGCCAAAATCGCCAGCGTCGCTACGATGAATGCTCCCAACCTCGCCACTCTCGACATAAATCCTCCTACGATTGCTTCAGAAATTCCTTCACAAAGCTGATCTCGCTCTGTTGAAGGTCTTCAAACGTGCCCTCGATCACTACGTCGCCCTCATCCAGCAAGGCGATACGGTCGGCAATCGTTCGGGCGCTATGCAGATCGTGCGTTACTACAATGGACGCCATCTGCCGTTCCCTTTGAAGCTTGAGAATCAATTCGTCGATTTCGCCGGAACTGATAGGGTCAAGGCCTGCAGTCGGCTCATCAAGCAGCAGAATTTCCGGCTCCAGAGCCAGCGCACGTGCCAAGCCCACGCGCTTCTGCATTCCGCCCGAGATATCCGACGGCATCTTATCGATGTCGCCGTGCAACCCTACCTCGACCAGCAATTGCCTCACGCGATCTAACCGCTCGGATCTGGACATGTCTCTGCGATGATGCTCAAGGGGAAACGCCACATTCCCGGCGACGGTGAGCGAATCGTAAAGCGCTGCATGCTGAAACAGAAACCCCATCTTCTTTCGGATCTCTCCCATGCGGTCGAGAGCCAAACCCGCAATGTCCCGGCCATGAATGCAAATTGATCCAGAATCGGGTGTATCAAGGCCAATGATGAGTCTCAGCAACACGCTCTTTCCCGTACCGCTGCGTCCAAGTACGGCCAGGGTTTCTCCCTGGTTCACGCTCAAGTTGATCCCGTTTAAGACCTTGTGGCCCACGAAAGACCGGTACACGTTCTCCACAGCAACAACGGGCAGAAGACCGTCTTGCTCTGGCGCCGTTTGTTTCGTCGCAACGGTATATGTTGTGGCCATATCTAATTCACAAACTCTTCAAAGGACGATTAGGAAAAGAAAACGAGAATGAATTTTACCAGGACAACATCCGCCAGGATAAGGAAGAGCGAGGCCAACACAACCGAATTGGTGGCCGCGCGGCCCACACCCGCGGCCCCACCGCGCGTGCGCATTCCCTGAAAGCACGCGATGAGCCCGATGATCAGCCCATATACGGCGGTCTTGAATGTCTGCGGCAGGAAGGCATTGAAAGTGGCGCCATTAAAACCGCTCGTAATAAATTGGTGGAACGAGAGAGGTTCAACCAGAGACTGTGCAAACCAGCCCGTCAGCAAGGCGCATGCATCGGTGGCAAGCGTCAGCAGTGGCAACATCAGAATGCAGGCCAGTATTCGTGTCGCCGCGAGCAGCCTGTAAGGATTGATCGCGGATGCCTCAATGGCGTCAATCTGCTCGGTCACTTTCATCGATGCCAGTTCCGCGCCCATGCCCGCGCCCACGCGCCCGCTTACGACCAGTCCGGTAATCACCGGGCCCATCACCTGGATCACGGAATACACGAGAGTGGTGGGAAACATGGATTTGGCGCCAAATCGAGTGAGACTGTAGCGGGCTTCAAGCGAAATGATAACGCCAATTGCGGCGCCAGCCATGGCGACCAACGGCAGAGACTTCGACCCAACTTCGTCGAGCTGCCGAATCAGCTCCTGCCATTCGTATGGAGGCGTTGCAGCAGCCGTCAAGACTCGCCAGGAAAAGATCCCCAATTCCCCGAACCACTCGAAAAAATCGTTGAACAACCTCGCCGCAGAGCTTGCAACAGGCAGTAACAGTGCGCTCCGCCGCACCGGAAGCTGAGGACTTATGTTTGCAACGGAAGGAAATCCGCGGTCACTCATCGGATCGAACCTTGAATCACAGAGCTGCACGCGCGTTTCAGACGCATATGTGAAATTAAGATGCCGAATTCTCTATAAAAGAACTCCAGGGCCACGTTGCCGCGCATATTTTCGAACAAGCTGCAGTTGCCCATACGGAATGCATCCTTCGCCCTATCAAAGCTCCACCTAACAAGATACTTGCAGAGTGGAGGCATCAAAGGATGGTCACATTTGCACGTGATGACAACTTGCGCGCTGTTGCGCCACTTTTCGCAGCCCTCACCTTTGCCTGATACCCGCGCACTTCCCTAAGTGAGCAATATTGATCGGACTGGCCCCCGGGCTGCGGGCGATGATGGACGGAGATTGATCGTAATTGCGGTTGATCCTCCGGCGGACGGTCCCATGCAACGCCTGCGAATCCTGGCTCATTTGCCACAGACTCTAGGTACGGCACACCGCGGCACCCCCTTTCTGGGCACGAACAGCCCGCCAAAACAACAGGTTTGCAACGAGGTAGCATCTTGATGAGTAAGAGAATCGCCAAGTTCGATTCCGCAAGCTTTCTTGCGAACACCGGGCTTGGCCGAACAATTATCGAGCTAAAGCCCGATCAGACATTTTATAGCCAGGGAGACAAAGCGGACTCGGTGTTCTATCTGCAAAAGGGCCGTGCAAAAATCACTGTCGTCTCGCAGAGGGGTAAAGAAGCCACCATCACCCTTTTATCCGTTGGCGATTTTGTCGGCGAGGGGTCTCTGGCTACGATCGCCGGGGTGCGGCTCTCCACCGCGACTGCCATGAACACCTGTACCGCGCTCAAGATCAGCAGAAACGAAATGATCCGCGTGATGCATGACGAGCCGGCATTCGCCGATCTATTCCTCAAGTTCCTGCTGGACCGTAGCATGCGCACCCAGGCCGATCTTGTCGATCAGTTATTCAACTCCAGTGAAAAGCGCCTGGCGCGGATTCTCTTGTTGATGGCGGAATTCGGCAAGCCGGGTGAACCGGAAACATTCATCCCACCCATTACGCAGGAAACACTGGCGGATATGATCGGCACCACGCGGTCGCGTGTCAGCTTCTTCATGAATCGTTTTCGCAAGCTTGGCTTTATCAGCTATAACGGCCGCATCCAGGTGCATAAGTCGCTGCTCAACGTGGTTTTGCTCGATCAATTGCCTGACCACAACTCTCAGAAGCCGCCACTCGTTCTCACTCGACAAAAAACTCCCTTGAAACCAGTCGGGCGGGTTTAGGTGTGAGCGCAACGAAACAGCCTGTTAGTCGGCGTAAGCGGCGGCCTGCGAACAGCGATCTCCGCTTCGCCGCCAATCTTCCAACGGCGAGCCAAGCTTGCTGCAGATCGCGCTATCGGAAAACTCCCAACACGTAGCACACCAGCAGAATCACAAGTACCGTACCAAGCCCCACACCTGCGCCTCCGCCTCCGCCCCACCGGTTGTAGCCGTAATATCCTCCGCCCCCGCCGAAAAGCAGCAGCAGAACAATAATGAGAATGATCAGCATCTCGCGTCCTCCTTCGCTCCCGGTATCCCGGGTTGTGACTCTCGTTCGATTGCGCCGAGTGTCTCCTGCTCGACGATTCACCAATGAGCGTGCGGATCAAACCCGCATGGGTTGCGGCGCACTCTGCGCGATCTCTTCGGTGTGCTTTAGTGCCTCCGCGGAGTATCCCAAAGCCCTCCGGGCCAGCTCCTGAGCGGATGCGTGATCGCCGGTGCTATGCCCATGGGCAGCGGCTTCATGCGCGTAGGCTGCCTTGGTGTGGAGTTCCATTAGCTGCGAATCCTTGCTCCCTATCATTGTCTCCTCCTGGGTTTTTTGCTGGATCCTAGGACCCTTGTATCTGCAGTTTCCTATGCTGGACCCGAAAGAATCTGCGCAATTCAGTACACATCCAACGGCAGCGACTGTGCCTCCAGAAACGCAGTGCAGCATGAGATCAAAACCATTCTCACCGGCGAAACTTCCTGCGTATCGGAGCAGGAGGGCTTAGAGCGAAACCAGGAGTTATCGCGTCCTGTTGAGTTTTGTGCAAAGTTGCACTCCCTGACGGTCGCGTCAACCTGGGCCCGTGCTTTCGGGATACAGCAGGCCCGGTTTAGCTCGAGTCCTGCAGGCTGCGACCACCATTTGTATGCGGCTGTCAGGTCGTGCAGACTCAGTTTGGTCGGAGCAACTTGGCCAACTGATCTGGCGGAACGGGCCGGCCCAAAAAGTTCCCTTGAGCTTCGTCACATTCGTGCGCCCACAAAAACTCCAGATCTTCGGCCGTTTCAACCCCTTGAGCGATAGCGCGGAGGTGGAGGCCGCGGCTCATGTCTATGAATGCCTTGACGGCGGCCGTTCCACCGGAAACGGTGGTGGTCTGGCGGAGGAACGAACGATCGATCTTGAGGGCATCGACGGATAATTTCTGTATATTGCTCAAGCTGGAGTTGCCGGTGCCGAAATTATCGACCGACACTCGCACGCCACTATCCCTGAGGATCTTGAGGACGAATACGGTGCGCTCGAGATGACGCATCAGAACACTCTCGTTTACGTCCAACTCCAAAGACGACGGCTCCAGACCAGACTTGTTGAGCGCTGCGAACAGCCCTTCCAGAAAATCCTTGCTCTGAAACTGCACTCCTGAGACGTTGACGGCCACTGTCTTTGCGGGCATACCCGCATCCGCCCACGTTCGAGCTTGCGAGCATGCTGCATCGAAGACCCAAGCGCCGATGGGCAGAATGAGACCAGACTCCTCTGCAATGGGGATGAACTGCCCCGGAGCAATCGTACCGTGCGTGGGATGGTTCCAGCGCGAAAGCGCTTCAGCCCCGGTGATGGCTCCCGTCTTCAGATTGACTTTGGGCTGGTAGTGCAACGTCAATTCGTTCCGTTCCAGGGCGCGCTGCAGATCCTCTCCGGTGAACTGGCGCTCAAATGTGCAAACGTTCAACTCCGGACTGTAGAACTGACAGCTCTGACACCCGTTCTGCTTGGCCCGATACATTGCGGTGTCTGCATTCTTGATGAGCGTCTCCGCATCGAGACCGTCGTCGGGGTAAATGCTCACACCGATACTTGCGGTGATGCGAACCTGGTGGCCGTCGACCGAATGAACCTCGCCCAGCGCCCTGAGCACCCTTCTCGCTGTAGCCGCGGCATCTTGAGGCCGATGTACATCTTGCAGCAGCATTGCAAACTCATCGCCTCCGTACCGGCTGACCGTATCAGGGGCGCGTACACAGGCCAGCAAGCGTTTTGCGACTGACTGAAGAAGTTTGTCGCCGGCTGCATGTCCCAGGGAATCGTTGATCTGTTTGAACCCATCCAGATCCACGAATAGCACAGCGGCCTGTCCCTTGTGTCTCCGCGCAAGAGAGATCGCCTGGCCAACCCGGTCGCAAAAGAGTAATCGATTGGGCAGTCCGGTCAGAGAATCATGTTCGGCCAAATGAGTCATCTGCTCCGACCGCGCCTGCGCCGCGCTTACGTCGCGAAAAACAATCACCGCTCCAGTGACTTTCCCCTCACGGTCATGGATGGGGGCAACTGAATCTTCAATGAAGACTTCATGACCGTCACGGTGGATGAGTACGCAATTCAGCGGCAGTGCGCCCGGCAGGTTTTCCGATGCCGCCTTCGCCATCGGATCCCGGATTGGTTTGCGCGTAGTGGCATCTACGATGCGCAAGGTTTCGGTCAGGCGGCGGCCGACTGCGTCCTTCATCGGCCAGCCCATCATGCTGCCCGCGATGGGATTTAAGAAGGTGATGTTTCCCGACATGTCGGTACAGATCACAGCATCTGCGATGCATTCGAGCGCGGCCTCGGCGCGTTCCTTTTCTTTGATCAGCACCTCTGCATTCATCTTGCGCTCAACGGCATTGCCCAAGGCTTGCATGAGTGCGTGCGGCTCGATCTGGCCTTTGATGAGATAGTCTTGCGCGCCCTCTCGCATAGCTTGAATTGCCTTCGGCTCGTTGCCTAGGCTGGACAACAGCACAAAGGAGACGCGGGGCGCGGCTGCGCGCGCCCGTCTGATCGCCTCGAGTCCTTCTGGATCGGTCGGCCCCAGGTCCGGTAAGCCCAAGTCCAGTAAGACGATATCAACGGTATGCCCTGCAAGATGCATCTCGGCATCCGCCAAACATTCGACGTGGGCTAACTTAAAGGTGTGTGCGTTATCGTCGAACATCTCGCGGATGATACGAGTTTGTTCGGGATCATTCTCGACCAGAAGAACGGTTTTGTCGGGGTTTTTTTCCACCGGCTTCACCTCGGCAACAGCAATTTGGAACCACTTGCCTAGAATTCATTAGTTCGTAAAACCTTCCTAGGAACTTGTTGAAAAACGTTTAATGCCGCACTCGGGGAAAGTCGAATCGCGCTACAACGCCCGCAGAAGGGCCGATGGCATCGCGGTGATGATTTTGGTATCCAAGATTTTGCCGTATT
>JBEKPD010000169.1:0-8004 GCA_049521075.1 Occallatibacter sp. | reverse complement strand
GGTTGTACCGCTCGCCCACGCAGGGCAGTTGCTGTCCTCGGAGTGGATGAAAAGGATGTGTCACCCGCACTAGACGTGTACCTGTGATCGGAGACTGTGCATTCTTGGGCAAGTTACAAGCGACTGGAGTCTGGGGTCTTCAAGTTGCCGCGGGTGCAGGATGGAGCGCGCTCGGTGGAGTTACGAGCCAGCGAACTGGCGATGATTCTGGACGGGATTGATATGACGAAGCTGAAGCGCGTGCCGCGCTACGAGCGAACCAGCGTAAGCAATAGCGAGAAGGTCGCGGTATAAGTTATCAGCAGCAACTTATGGCATAACTAACTCGTGCCTGTCGCACTGCCCAACTTACCAGACGATAAGGAAGCCCTGAAAGCCATGGTGTCTGCGCTGGTGCGTGAGCGCGACGATCTGCACATCGAAAATCTGCGTCTGCAGCTAGAGTTGGATGGTTACAAGAAGCGGTACTACGGTCCACGCGCCGATCGCCTGCAATCCACAGGTGATCTGGCGCAGATGCTTCTGAACTTCGCCGAGGAGATGGATCTGAAGCCGGTTAACCCGGCGGACGTTCCATCGCGCAGCGAACCGGCAGAAGAACTTCGACGCGTGAAGCGGCGCAGGGGGAGGCGCAATCTTGCTAACTTCGAGAATCTTCCTGTAACCACGCAAGCCCACGAATTGAGTGCGGCTGAGCGTGCCTGCCCCTGCTGCGGAATTGAGCGCAAGGAGATCGGCACGGATGAAAGTTGGCAGGTGGAATATCTTCCCGGCCACTTCGTACGGATCCATCATGTGCGCAAGAAGTATGCTTGCGCGGGCTGCGAGAACAACGGCAACAACCCGCAGATGGAAACTGCAGCCAAGCCAGACATGGCAATCGACAAAGACATGGCCGGACCGGGGTTGTTGGCATACATCGCGACCAGCAAATTTTCAGATTACCTCCCGTTATACCGTTTGGAGGACATCTTTGAGCGGCAGGGATTCGAGATCTCGCGGGCGACGCAATCGGTGTGGTGCGGAGACATCGCCGATCTGGCCGAACCACTGTGGGAGCTGATGGCGGAGCGAGTACGGGCTTCGCACGTGGTGGCCACCGACGACACGATCATGCCCATGCTGAGCAAAGAAAAAACCGCCAACGCTCGCATGTGGGTTTATGTCGGCGACGATGACCATCCGTACAATGTGTTCGACTTCACGCTCAACCGTGGCCGCGATGGGCCGAAGTACTTTCTGAAGGATTATCGGCAGGTTCTTCTTGCAGACGCTTACGGCGGTTACAACGGGGTCGTTGCGGGCAACGAGATCACGCGTGCCGGATGCTGGGCCCACCTGCGCCGCAAATTCATCGAGGCGGAGAAGACCGCCCCTGAGATCGCTCGGGAAGCGATCGAGATGGTGCGTGTGCTCTATGCGGTCGAAAAGCAGGCCAAGGATCTATCCGCAATGGCGCGGCTCGAACTGCGCCAGCAAGAGTCGGCGCCGGTGTTGGCCGAACTGCGCGAAAAGTTCCTTACATGGAAGGAACAGTTGCTGCCCAAGCATCCCATGGCCGAAGCGGTGAACTACGCACTGGGCCAATGGGCGGAACTGAACGTGTTCTGCTCCGACGGCGCCGTGGCTATCGACAACAACGTCTCGGAGCGGGAGATGAAGCGCGTCGTTCTCAATCGCAAGAACAGTCTCTTCGTGGGAAATCCGCGCGGCGGCAGGACGGCGGCGATCCTGGCCAGCCTCACCAGCACCTGCCGCCGGAACAATGTCGACCCGCAGCTGTATCTCACGCAGTTGCTGACGAACTTATCGCAGGTGCGCAGAAGCGAACTGCCAAACTGGCTCCCCGATCAATGGAAACGCCTTCAGGCGACACGCCTGCCTTCCTAGCACCTGTATTTCACATACCGCTCACGATGAATAGGTGTGGCGGAAAGTGTGCCAACCGATCCTTTTCTCGATGCCGACCTCGCGGGCGATAGGCTGTATGTATTTCCGCAGAATCGCTGGTCCCCAATACGGAGAGCGACCGCGGTGGCGGGCACTCGCGAAGACCCAGTCTCCGGGTTTGCGGTAACGGCAATTCTCCTTCCATTTCAAAAGCGTGTCTGCGACGTGCGGATCGAGGGGCACAGGTTTTTGCGAGGACTCGGTTTTGCAAGGACCGACGACCCCGCAGACAATGGAGCGAGTGACGCTCATCGTCTTGAGTTCGAAATCAATGTCGAGCCATTTGAGGCCAAACAGCTCACTCTGCCGAAGGCCGGTGGAGGCGGCTAGAAGCACAATCGTTTGCTCTCTGAGTGCCAGTCAATCCAACAACGCCTTAATCTCAACAGGTGTCAGCACAATTGGCGGGGTCCTGCGTTTGGAACCCTGGCGTACGAGGCTAATTGGATTGTGATCGAAGAACTCATAGCGGCAGGCATGATTGAAGAGAACAGACATCAGGTTGCGGATCTTGGCACAACTGCTTTTCGCCAGTTGCAATCGACGAAGCCAGGATTCAACCTCGATTGTCTTTACATTGCAGAGTTCGTAGTTGCCCCACTGTGGAACGATCCACCGCCGCAGATAGACCGCATAGCAATTCTTGGTGGCGTAGCTGCGCCAAGTGTTCGTGCTTCCCAGTTCGCGTTGCTCAAAATGATTGCAAAGTTGCGCAACTGTCATCGAATCGGAGGCGGAACACCGATTCGCCGAGTTTACCTTTGCGATCAGGTTTGAAATAGAGTGGCGTGCGGCTTCGTAGTCAGAATAGTCTTCGATCGTCTCAATCACTCTCTTGCGACAGACGCGCTTCCCGTCATGGTTCTGCTCCGACCATCGAAACAGCCAAACATCGGGACCCCGGCTGCGACTCGTTCTCGCCAGACTTCCATATTGCATAATGCCTCTCCCTGCCCGCGTTCGCGGTGCAAGGAGATATTCTCCTCTCGGATGGCTGTGGTGCTACAAGGAGTGCAGGAATCGGGAGAATCGAGCGGTGTGCTGCTTTGCGGCGGCAGAGTTTCAGCTGCGCCTAAGGGACCGCGCTGAAAGTTTTGGCGGTCGGTGGCCACGGAGAAATGCGGCGACCTCATCTGGCCGTTTCTGTTGCCTAGGGATGGTAAGAGCGGATAATTCGCAGATTGCTAGGCGTCGGGTGCCTTATTGCTCAGCCGCGCCCAAGCGGTTGATGTCAGCAGGCTCCCAGACGACTGCCACGACTATGGCTGTGAGCGCCATGATCACGCCATTGACACGCGGGTCCCAATACGAACCGCGGATCGGAAACAATTGCCAGGTGACGTTGATAGTGGTGTGAAAGACAGCCACAGCGAAGACGCTCTTGCCTGTGTTGTTGTAGAGCCATACCATGAGAACCCGAGCTGCCACTGTACCGAGACACCACCAGGCGATCCATGCTGGCGAGCGGCGAACCTGCACCAACGGCACGATGTGCCATAGGGCCCACACCAACCCCAGGAGAATGCTGGCAGGGAGCGCACCCCATCGATCCTGCATCGGATCGATGGCATATCCTGACCAGCCCAGTTCCTCACCCAGCGCCAGGATGAATATCGCAAGAGACATGGCCAACGTCGCAACAACCGGGACTTGGGGGATTTGGAGTGGCACCCCCATCCAACGCATCCATACATACGACAAGATCGTGACGCCAGGCATCAGAAGGAGAATCGGCGCGTACCAAATCTTCGCTTTGATTCGCTTGTAATCGAAGGATCTCTTCAGCAGGTCTCTCACGCCCGCCGTCTTGCTCTCACGGTAAACGAGAATCATGGCGGCTGTGGCCGGACAAAAGACCACTATAAGCGCAGTCACCGGAACGCCAGGTACTAGTTGATACCCGACTAAGGGGCCGGCCAACAAGAACGGAACGGACAGAGCGAAAACCAACAAGAAGAACGTCAGCGGTGACCTGCATCGCGATGGGATGGTATTCATGGAATCTTCGGGTGCCGAGCTTGCAGGGTCTGGAGGAACGATGCGATCTCACGCAGGGCGTCTGCGTAATGGCCGACCAAGGCATGACCGCCAGTTGGAAAGATAATGGCCCTGCCGTCGGGCACACTGGCGGCAATATACTTTGCCCGAGTGGCCGTGCCGAACCTGTCGTCTTCGGCGCTGATCGTCAAGACTGGGCAGGCGATCTTCTCGATCGGATACGGTTCGTGCGTGGCAGCAGTCTTAATGTCGAAGTTCATCCCTGCGATGCGCTGGCTTACAGGTTGAAGGTGGTCAAGTACTTGCCGCACGCGCGCTTTCTCGCTCGGCTCGGCCGCGCGCACCACGTCAGCATCTGTGCCGAGCATCATGCGGGTCATTCCGCCAGGCATGATCGGCATCAGTTTTAAGAGTGCCCAAGCGACGGAATCGGAGTGAACCATCGCGCTGACGACTGCGCCACCATGAATGGCCGTCCCAGCAGGCAAGAAATCGGCGGGGACGAGAAGCACCAGCGCACGACAGCGTTCTGGATGACGGAGGGCGAACTGCATGGACGACCAAGCTCCGGCAGAGATGCCGACAACGACCACCCTGTCGATGCCAAGATGGTCGAGGAGTTGGACATAGGCATTGGCCTGCATCGCGGTCGTAGGGTTGCCGGGCATGGTCGAGCGGAGATAGCCAAAGCGGGACGGAACGATGAGGCGATATCCGTGCGCGGCCATTGCACTGGTCATGTCGATGCCCTGATCGAAGCCGCCTTCTGCGCCGTGGACGATCAGCATCGGCACGCCCGCGCCTATCTCGGCGAATTCCAAAGTGCCGAAGGATGTCTGTATCGTTTGGCTGCGGCCAACGAGGCGTTTGCGCGCGGCCTTCATCTCAAGCGCATAGATTGCGTAGACGACAACGGCGGCAACGATGAGGACTGCGAGAATGAGCAAGAGAATTCGGCGCATCAAGGCATCTCCTAGCCGGGCAATTTCGCAACAATGCCGTCGAGACAAAAAAAGATGCTATTCAAATTTATGACGCTTCCTAACAGGCTGACGCCGAGTGTGAAGGATGGCTCCAGCGTCATTGGACGCTCAAAAATTGCTGCAGACTATCGGCTGCGCTCGCGATTGACCGCGCCAGGTTGAGCTTTGCCACGTTGTGGGCAAATACGCTGTTGATCACGTCAAGCTCGGCGGAGGTCAGAGACTCCTGGGCCTGGACTACTTCCACGTTGTCGGTCATCCCGGCGTCGAAGCGCTGCCGCGTCAAGTCCAACGTCTCTCTTGTGACCTGTAGGTTTCTCCGGGCCACTTCCACCTGACTTGTTGCCGCTCGGAGATCGAGGTAGGCGTTCCGGACATCGCTTTCCACCTGGCTCCTGGTGTCTTCGAGTTCCGCTCGCCGCTGGGCCAGAGAGGACTTTGCCTCAGTGATTTCTCCCTCTGTGCGGCCTCCCAGCCAAATGGGAACATTGAGAGTGGCCGCCCCAAAATACGTCGTGTGCATCTGCGGAGGGTTTGTTCCGATCCCTCCGTAGTTCCCATTGACAGTTAGGGAGGGAAATCTCTCATCGCGAGCAGCAGCAAGTGTGTGTTCGGCGGCACGAATCTGCGCCTCGGCGGCCTTAATATCCGTGCGGCGGTCAAACGCCTGTTTGAGCGCGTCCTCAAAGCTAAGATCGGGCGCGGTCAGGAAGGGTACGGCGTCGGTAAGATCGTATTCGTCACTAGGAGGCAGTCCGATCATCCGGGCCAGAATGCTCTTCTCCTTGGCTACTTCGTTTTCGAGCGAGATGACTCGTTGTTGCTGCGTAAGCTGTTCGACTTCGCTCCGGTCGACGTCTATTTGAGGGACCAGCCCTACACCTCGCTTCTGCTGAGTCTGCTGAAAGAGTGCAGTTGCAGTGTCAAGTTGGGCGTGCGCGGACTTTACTCTTTCTCTTGTTGAAATCACTTGAAGATATGCGCCGCACACCGCAAGGACGACCATCTCTCGTACATCCCGCGCGGCAAACTGGCTGGCGCGAAAGACATCTCTGGACGACCGGTAATTGTTCCACGCACTGAGATCGAAGATCGATTGAGTTAGGCTGCCGCGCAGATCGATATTGTTGAATGGCCCGATGGTCGGCGGAATGATGAAGCCCGGAATTGTGATGCGTAAACCTT
Source organism: Occallatibacter sp. (assembly GCA_049521075.1). Lineage (GTDB taxonomy): Bacteria > Acidobacteriota > Terriglobia > Terriglobales > Acidobacteriaceae > Telmatobacter. Next base: position 1,888 of record JBEKPD010000169.1, on the reverse strand, counting down.
CTGCACTGAGGCTGATTTGTTGTAGCGTTTCGGCCAAATAGCCGCTCGCATTGGGAAGCAGTGCGCTTCGCGCAACTTGGCTCTGCCCTTCAGCTAGATGCACGGCGTTGCTCTGGCCCACAGTTCCAAGGTTATAGTTGAGCCCTCTCTCGATGGCTTCGCGGAGAGAGAGCTTACCTGAAAACGGCAACTTCGCGGTGCTCGAAGCGCTTCCGGTATACGGTCCCTGGGTTTGAACCGTAGGGTTAATCGTATCTACGCTGGTTGTCGTTCCCGCAATGGGAGCCTCCACTGCAGTTACCGACCCGCTCTGTCCAGCGCGCCCGGAGAGGGGAAGCGGAGTTGGTTGCGTGCTCTGCGCTTGGCTCGGCCGCGATGCGACGAAGACGGTCCCAATGCAGAGGATCGCGGCAGCTTCTATGATCTGGCTAACTGGTGCGGTCTTTGTCTTCCGATGATTCATATCAAGGTACCCCGTCCTTAACTGAGCTGCTTTCGGAACCGCCAGACACTGAGCGAGCTAAGTACCAGCGTGATAATGAGCAAGCCAAGGAAGTTCGGCCAAAGGTCCATGAATCCGCTGCCCTTGAGAGTGCTTCCACGAGCGATGGTTGCGAAATGGTGAACCGGGTTCACTACAGTGAACGGCTGCAACCACTTTGGCATCGCCTCTACCGGATTAAGCGCTCCAGACAGCGATGAAATCGGAGGATTGACGAAGAAGCACAAGAGCTGCGCTTGCTGCGCCGACTTGCTAAACGTGGCGATGACGGTGCCAATGCTGATGCCGGACAAGATGCACAAGGCGCCACCAGCGAGCAGAAGCAGAATGTTGCCATGGAATGGAACGCCAAACGCAAATCTGAGGACGCCAATGGATCCGAACATCATCAGGAAAAGCAGCAGGAACAACGGCGTAATCTTGGCGATGATGATCTCCGAATTCGTAGCCGGGGACATGAGCAACTGTTCAAGTGTCCCGGCTTCCCGCTCCCGAACCATAGCCGCGGAGCAAATGAGAGAGCTACCCAGAATCATTAGCAACCCGAGCACCCCGGTGACGATAAACCAGGAGCCGACCAGGCCGGGGTTGTAGAGAAACGCCGGTTCAAGCTGCACCTGACCGCGACGGGCGAGCTCCGATCCGGCAATTGGCTGGATGCGGACATGAATTCCCTCGTTCTGAAGCCCCGTGTTGTATCTCTGTATCATGCTTTCCGCATATCCGCGGCTAATCGTCGCTGTATTTGCATTCGTTGCGTTCAGCAGAAATTGAACAGTCGTTTGGCGATCACGTACCAGGTCCCGCGCAAAGTTGTAAGGAACCACCATCCCGGCGTCGGCCTTTACCTGGCTGACCGCATCCCCCAGTTGGTCGGCCGAGGAATAGTAACCCGCGAGGCGTAAACTCTTGCTCTCGGTCAACGTTGCAATCAGTTCCCGGCTCTCAGGCGACCGGCTGTCGTCGACGATAGCGAGAGGTACGTCAGTTACCGTCGCACTCAGTGCAAACCCTATGAGAGCCAACTGCACGAGGGGCATGAAAGCGAGACTGAACATCAGTTTCCGGTCATGGCGAGTCTGGGCAAACTCTTTCTTGATCAATGCGTGCAGGCGATAATTGATCAGGCGATCAAGTAGCTTTTTCATGATTTATGCCTTCACCTGCATCCCTCTCATGCCCTGCCATGCAAGGCCATAGAAAATTGCTCCAATCGCACCGATGATGAGGACCTTGTACCACATGGCAGGCCATCCCCCGCCTTGCAAGAGTGCGTCGCGGAGGATCTCGATGTAATACCGGCCCCAGACGAGGCTTGAGATCCAACGGAGCCCAAGCGGTATATTGGCGATCGGAAAGATCAGGCCTGAGAATAAATAGACGAGC
>JBEKPD010000168.1:0-8007 GCA_049521075.1 Occallatibacter sp. | reverse complement strand
GTTCTTAGTCTTCACCTCAGATTGGAACAGCTTGCCGAGGATCGGAATGTCGCTCACCCACGGAATCTTTTCGAAAGTGTCGGTGATACTTTTATCCAGCAGCCCGCCAATGATGAAGGTTTGGCCGTCCTTCAGCTCTACTTCCGTGTTCACCCTGCGCACGGTGATGCCCGGCACTACGAATCCCGAGATCGTCGCCTCGTTGGTGTAATCCAGCGCGCTCACCTCCGGCGCAACTTGCAAATGAATGGTGCCGCGGGGCGTGACTGTGGGGATAAAGTTGAGCTTTACGCCATATTGCTGGAACGTGATGCTGACAGCGAGCGTCCCCGCTCCTGAGCCGGATGCCACTGGATACGGAAACTCTCCGCCGGCAAGAAAGCTGGCTTCCTTGCCGTTGGTAGCGAGCAGATTCGGCTCCGCAAGCACCTCTGTCACACCCTTGGTCTCCAGGTTATGGATGTTGGCGCCTACGTTCAGTCCGGGGAAGTAAGCGAAGATGGGTCCCTGCTGACCGACCGTTACTGAAGCCTTTGTTCCGGTGACCCCTCCCGAACCGCCGCTGCTCCCAACTCCCGGAATTCCGCCACTTTGGCCTGTCGACACTCCACCCAGGGCATCCCCCAGTCCGAGATCGAAGAGGTCGATGCCTAGCGTCAACGCCTTGTTGCGATCCACGCTGACGAAACGCACCTTCAGCAGAATCTGCGGATCGGCCTTGGGCACACTCACATCCAGCAGGTTCACTACTTTGCCGCCCGTCGAAGCAATCTCCACTGCGCGTGTCGAACTATTCAGATCCTTCACCGTACCGCGCAGGAAAACGCTGTTGTTGCTGTAAGACACTCTGACCGTGTCGCCGGGCAGCTCGGCTCTGAGTTCACGCCGGATCTCGTCCAGACTCTCACCCGTCAGCCCGGTGCTAGCCCGCACAGTCACTGTAAAAAACTGCCGTCCGCCATGAATGTCCCAGATGATCAGGCTCGTCGCACCCGCCGCTTTGCCGGTGATCATGACCTCGGTGGGGCTCACGGACGAGGCTTCCGCTACATCGGCCGAGCCTACAGCCACGCGATGAATCGGTTGCGCGCAGTCCACCAGCACGGCTTTGCCCACTTCCACATTGAGTTCATTTGTGGAGTCTTCGGGCGTGGCTCCCGCCGCTGGCGATGAGGACGGAGCGGCCTGAGCCTTTGCTGTCTGCCCGGCGCAGAGAGCCACGAGCAGCGCACTGCTAAATACAATGGTGATGCCTGTCGTCGATCTCAATGCTGTCCCCCGGGTATAGCGTATTTCTCTTCCGTGGTCTTGGAGCCGTTGCTGACGATGATTGAATACGACTCCGGCGCTGGCTTGCGCGCGCCACCTGCGGTCCGCCGCGGCGCGGCAGCTACGGGCGGCGGCGGTGCGCCGGCCGAGAAGATGTTCTGCATCGCCGTGGGTGGCACCTTCGCAATCTGTGTATCCAGCGGATTGCGCAGCACCAGTTGAATCTTGAGCGAGTTGGCTGCCAGACTCAAAGTCTCGGCCTGATCCGGAGTCACCAGCAGGTTCACAACTTGCACCTGCAGCGGCTTGCCCGTCGCATCCTTTTGAATGTCTGTACCCGCTGACAGCACCTGGATATCCTGAAGGAGCGTCTCCGTTTGTACGCCTAAGTTTGGCGGTGCGTTGGGAGGCGAACCCGAAGCCAGCACGTCGACGTGCGTGCCGGCAATTACGAATCCGGCCACGCCGACCACTTCATCCACTCGCACCGCGCACGCCCTCATGCCTTTGGGAATTGTCGGCGCCAGCCCGCCACCGGACCCGGGGCCAGCCAGCCGGCTCTCCAGTATTGGTTCTCCCTGGTAAATCTCAGAGATTACCCCCCGGTTCACCGCGTCATCCTCTTTCAAAATGGCCCCTTGGGGCGGCGTACCACCCATCGCGACGGTCGTCAGATCGGCAGGCGTGATTACCGCTCCCAGAGGAATGTCTTTGGCCGCTGCAACCACTCGCGTACTCGCCATCGGCCTTGAAGCCGCTGCGCCCGCGCGTACCTGGTGAATTACCAGCCAGGTAAACAAACTGGCCACCACAAATGCGAACAGGAGGATCAAAAGCAGTCTTCGATTCATTCCTACTCCGTTCGAGCTGGCGGATTGCCCATCCCGCCTTCCTCAGCCTGTCCCCTCAAACTGATCCGGCAGCTTGCCGCACGAGCGGCCTGCTGGAGCATCGCGTTAGCTTCCGGTGGACAGTGCAGTTTTAGTGTAGTCCCTCATCTCCTGTCCCTCTCTGCTGGGTCTGTCGATATTCCAAAGTAAGGTATCAAGAAAGCCAAGAGGCGAATCGCAGGGGACGCGATTCTTGATGCTATCTCGACGAACTCGAAATACAATATCGATTGCCACTAACATACTGCGGCACGTTGCGACATTCCGCGTGATCGAGGGAGTTATGCTTCGCTCAACATCCCGTCGCTTTTCCCGCCGTCGGAGGCCGCTTTGGGCTCATCATGCCTCAAACAAAGTAGTTTATTCGTCAAACGCGGTAGATTATTCCTCAGACGAAGTTGATTTTTCCTTAGACGAAGTTGACTCGGATTCACCCGTAGACTCGGATTCGCCGGCATGGAAAAATCTTCAGAGCCGGCTTGGCATCGACGTAAAAGTCGAAAATGAGACATCGGAGAATCTTCCTGATATTACTTTTGTACCGGATGTAACTTTTGTACCGGATGTAACTTTTGTACCGGCGCAGCCTGAACGCGACCTGATCCTGCTCACACCCACGCCCCCGCGCCGTGAAGCGGTTACGATCGTGGGTTCACTTGTCGTCCACGCCCTCGCTGCGGTCGTCATCTGGTTCGCCCTTGCATATAAGCCGCCTTCCTCCCGAGTAGTCACAGAGAACGCCATCGTTCGCGAGCTCGAGCTGCGCGCAATGGCTGAGGAAATGGCCCAGGTAAATGCGCGAATTCCTTATCCGAAGCCGCAACCGCATCGCAACGCGTCGGCTTCTGCGCCCAAGTCTGAGCCGGCGCCGCCTAAGATCCAAGCCAAGTTGAGCCCGCAGACGCTTATTCAGCCCGACATTCCCAATCCCGTCACGCTGTCTCAGCAAATCCCTGTACCGCGGGTCATGATCTGGTCTCCGAGCAAAGTCGTAGTCAAGCACATCACTCCACCGTTGCTGAAAAAGCCCGTCGCCGCCGATGTCGTTCCTAACCTTGATCGGCCGAATCAAGAGATAAAACTTGCCGACGTTAACATCTCGTCCGGCTTTAAGCCTTCGCCTAAGTCGCTAAACACACCCAGCACCACGTCGCCCATTGCCATCCGGGATTCGATGCAGGTCCAGCAGGCTCCGTCTTCTGTATCGCAGATAGCTGGTGCGCCCACGCCAGCCGCCATCCTCTCTCTCTCTGATCTCCATTTGCAAGACGGAACCGCCGCCCTGCCGCCTGTCTCCGGGGCGCAGAAATCGAACTCTCAAGCGGGACTCGGTTCCGGACAGGGACAAAACCCCTCCGCACAGTCCGGCAACGGCAACTCTGCCGGTAAGATCGAAGCTGGCTCGACCGGTCCGGGAGCCGCAATCGCTATCGGTACATCCGGGCAATTCACATCTACTCCCATCGCCATGCCCAAAGACGGCCATTTTGGCTCCGTGACCGTCGGTGAAGCCCTCGCTCAGGAGTTCCCCGAGATAACCGACGTATGGGGCACCAGGGCGGCCTACACGGCGCATCTCCGCGTGGGCCTCGCCAAGAGCTGGATACTGCAGTACTCGCTGCCGCGCGGTGCAGGTGCCACCGCCGCCTCCCGCCTGGAAGCACCATGGCCGTACGACATTGTGCGTCCCAATCTCGCGCCCGGCTCCATTGGCGGCGACGCCCTGATGATCCATGGCTTCGTCAATTCATCCGGCCGATTTGAAGATCTCAGCGTCGTCTTCCCGCAGCCCTTCTCGAGCGCGCAATTCGTCCTCGCCGCCTTGCAGAAGTGGCAATTCCGCCCCGCGACGCAGAACGGCCAAGCCGCCAAGGTCGAGGTGCTGCTCATTATCCCCGACATCGAGGAATAGGAAGGGAAGCCTTCTCTCCAGTGTCTTGAGTCTAAAGTTCGCATCACAATTAAGCTGTCATCCTGAGCGAATTTTGGCGCGTTTCGCGCCAAAATGAGTCGAAGGACCTGCATTTCGGGACTTTGCTCTATGGTACGAACTTCAGACCCACCACACCAGAGCGTGTTTCATAAATGGTTTCGTGAAAGGGCGCGACTTCAGTCGTGCCGAAAAGGGCAGCAAAAATAGCGCGGTTTTAACCCCTGAACGATTCGGGCTGGCCGGTCGGGCCATTTAATGAAACACACCCTACGCAGACGCAACGTAGAACGGCCAGGCCGCCAAGGTCGAGGTGCTGCGCATTATCCCCGACATCGAGGATTAGAAAGCATTCGCCCGCGCTGCGTCCTTTCCCTTGACGATAGAAGGGCGCGGACTTCGCGTCCGCGCCCTTCTATCTATCTCGCCTGAGAGGTCTCGATCCTCCCGCTTGTACCGACCTCTAAGTTCACTCCCCCTACGGCGTACCGGGAGGGACGAGGCGCACTTCCTCCAATTTGGAAATGATCGATTTAGCGATATCGTTCAGGCTAGTGATCGTATTATTCGCATCTGCCGCCTGACACCCGGAGTCCCCACCCGGTGCATAGTAATCGGAGTAGAAGTTCGTTTTGTTCGTCGGCCAGCCAGAGGACATTAGCTGCATGTCCTGGCAGGGCGTGATATTGGGGTAGCTGCCAGTAGAACCAATGTCGCTGGCGCAGTTTCCCCCGTTTCCACTAGAGCCACCGCCTGTTGAGCTGGATGGAGAACCGTAGGCGATCGTGAACACGAGCGTGCCATCGTTCTTACTTCCATTCACTGCGGTAAAGACGTTCAAGGCGGTATTGCCCGACACGTAGTTCGTGGCGGACTGGGCCGCAGTCACCGCCTGTTCGCACTGATCCTGCAGATTGGGATATGTACCGGCAGTGGAGTTAGCCGCGCCCGGAGTGCTTATGGCAAAATTCCCGCTCACGCCCGTAGTTTTTCCAGTGCCCGTAGCCATGTCTTCCCAAGGTGATCCGCCGGAGCTGTTGACCGCCGTGGCATTGCCGTCGCTGAGAATGATCATGACATTCTGGTAGGTGCCCCTAGAATTGGCTGTCGCCTCGGCTTCCTGCTCGGCTATGAGCGCTTCCTGTGCCTGGTAGATGGTTGAGGCAAAGTACGTATTCTGGGTGTCGTTTACCACCAAGCCACTGCAGCCCGTGGACTGACCGATGGCCTTGACAAAATCGGAACTGTCGTTAAGCGAGGTGGCTGTGTCGGAACTCCGATAGTCATTGTTGAACCCCGCGATCTGGTAGGTCGCAGTAGCCGTTGTCAGGGTGGTCGAGTAGGTCCAATTCCGCGTGTTAAGAACCGGATAGTATTGTTCGGATACTGTCTGAAGCGAAGTCGCAGTCGCCGAGGGAAAAACGTATGGCACGCCCGTTGGCCTCTGCCCCGAGCAATTGGTGTCGTTCTGCACGGTGCTGGCATCCATGGCCGGGAAAGTAAACAGGCTCACAGTGTCCAGGCTGGGATCCAGGCTTTGGAGGATCACCGCGATCGCGTTCTCCGCGCACACCAATTGCGTATGACCGCAGTTGGAATCGTTAGTATTCATCGAAGCCGTTGTGTCCAGGACTATCGCAACATTGGCCGGAATGGGCTTGGCGCCCTTCGCTGCCGCAGAGGTAGCGGTCACTGTGAGCGTTTTGTGCCCTATCCACCCGGCAAAGAAACTGGGAAACGTTGCTGTCTCCGATACGGTGACCATGTTGGGAGAGAGTGGTGAAACCGTGCAGGGAATGCCCCAGCCCGCCACGGTGGTCGAGCAACTGGGGGTGATCACCGGCGTACTCACGGTGTAACCGTTGTAGTTGTTCAGGCTCCCAGCCGAGGTGTAGGGCGAGGCTGCGGCCTGAAGGTCCGAGGCCGAATACGCTCCGCCCGTTCCGTCCGCAAGGTTCTGGGCTGCCACCAGAGCGGTCGCATCGGCCGAAGCCTGCAATTGCTTCCTCACCACCAGCATATGGCCATAATCCACCGACATGGCGCCCATTACCACAAAAACGAGCGACGTCATCGCTGCGACCCAGGGAAGCACTTGCCCACTCTCGTCCCTGATTATTGCCGTGAAAAACGGCTGCCGCCGGCAGCTTGTGCCGCGCACCCATGAGGCACGCTGCGACCCGCTCGCGGTCTCGCGCGATCTATATTTTTCAACTTTCAACATGGAAAAATCTCCCTTCCGTTTGTCCTGCCAGTTCCCGACTCCGGTCCCCGAAGTTTGCGTTCTCCTGCAGGGTTCCGCGTACATGACTCACTGAACTTGCTGACTGCTATGGGCAGATAAATTCAACGTCCCTAAGGAGGTCATTTGGAGCCAGTTGTTGCCTTTCGAGGTAACCGATATAGCCGGATAGGTCGCCGTCATGGTGACCTGGTCCCCTGTATTCTGAGTAAGTCCCGGACAACCTGAACCTGAACCTGCGGTGTAGGGGACGGTGTATACGGTGGGGGTTGTTCCAGCGACCGGGGTATACGTGATGGTGTAGGTGATTTTGCTCAGGATCAGAGTGGTGGCGTCAGCGTTCGCCAAACTCACCGCGTAGGCGCATGGATCGGATGCCGCAAGGGGTGGGCTGGTCTGCCCCCGGGTCATAGAGATAGCCCGGGCCCCCACACCCACCGCGTCAGTGAGACCATTGTATTGGCACATATCAAGCCCGGCTATGGAGATTCCCGCAAACAGAAGAATCAACAGCGGCACGGTAAATGCGAGTTCCAGAATCGCACTGCCTTCTTCGCTTCTGAAGAGTGGGCCGCGTTTGCGACGCCGGGCAGGCAATGCAGCCTGCTTTGGCATGTTGTTGTCACTATCCATCGTCCCGCCTCCCGCACGACTGGTCTGCTCCTCGCAGACTTGCCGTGTGTCCAACTCAAGAAATCCTGAAATTTCTGACATCACCTGCGCCCCTCACTCGACCCGTTTTCAATCCTGCATTAAATTCCTTGAACTCTCTCCGCCCCGGCGCGCTGAAAACGCCGCTTGGCGTGGATAACCTTGTCTTGCTCTGCCGCCGAAGGCATCTTGGTTCGTGGTTCTATGACGGCAATTTCCGACACACTTCTGCTGCACTGTACGCTGGGAAACGTTTCCGCGCTCGCACTCGGGCACTACCATATATGGCGGCCTCGCCGACATCACTGCGACCTCACGGGGAACGTGAGAATTATTTTATTATGATCGTCTACTTCGAACCCATCTGAATGACACTTTAGTGTTATTCGGTTACTTTCGTGTCATCGTTCGCATTTCGCAGGTAAGTTTCCCTTCCAAAATTACCTATTTCTGGCTCACCCGCCGTTCCAAGAGAGACTCCGGCAGCTTCACCCCGCAACCGATCGTATCGATTTCGTTTCACCATAAGTTACTCCGCAACCGCAAACGACTCCAACGTCTGACTCGGAGTGCTCGGTAATAATGAACTGCGACCAGCGTTGATCGCGAAACTTTGCTTTAGCTGCTCGGTGAGCACCAGCTAAGCCATATGCGTGTTGCCGTAGTTCAGATCGCTCGATCCCAGCGCACAAGGAGCAACATTCAATAATCATGCTAGCCCCGTCGGGTTGGAGACTGTGCAACTCGATGTCGGCGTGATGGTACCGATGGTAATGCCGTCTTCGATCGGAGTCTACTCGGTCGCCGTCTTCATGTTGGGCAGACCATGCCGCCGCAGTTATCAAGTTCCAGACCCGCTGCGATGGCCGCTGAATCGGCCGCGGTCTGCAACACGCGCTGTTTCCATAGCATTTTCGGAAGATGAATATCAAATTAGCTCCGGCGACTCCCCAAAATTCTCGCGCCGGAGGCGCAGTGTTTTGAGAGTACCGGGACATCCTTTACGTTTTAGACCGGAGACATGG
>JBEKPD010000167.1:0-8115 GCA_049521075.1 Occallatibacter sp. | reverse complement strand
TCGATATCGCTGTAAGAAGTCAACACAAGAGCGCTAAGCTCCCATCGGGCTCGACAATTTGGCAGATTAACCCGAGCGGATTCCTCAGTAACGATGAAGGGTGGCTTATTGCTTTCATTAAAAGTGCCAGTGCAAAAGAAATACACGATGGGACATACATGTTACTTGTAACTGAAGACGGGGGTGCCTCGTATGCTCAGGTTTCGCCACAGGTTATTTGTCCCACTTGTGCGCCCTCTCATGCGTCTCCGGCTTCCCGGCGAGGGTCTAAGTGACTCGAACCAGTCCCTCCAAATAGCGCCTGTCGGCGCAGCGCTCCATCTTTTTAATTGTTCTTTTGGGTCGAGGTGATTGAGTTGAGCAAGGCTGGCATGGCCCTGCTGAACTCCTCGCCTCGTTCCACGGAGTATCGAAAGCGCACCATCTACCCGGTCTACGACACCGAGAACATCACGTAAGAGCAGAGATCAGGTGTCAGAGATCGGAAGCGCCGGTAGGGATCAACGCGCTGCATTTGTAGCCCTGCCGCTGATTCGCCGTTCCTTTCAGGCTGGTCTCGGCCCGAAACAAAAACGCCGGGGTAGACAGTTTTTCATTGCGGACGGCGATGGTTTGGCCTTACTGTTGCATCAAACCAGAATTCACTTTTGAGGGAGCGCGTTCAATGCACGATCCGCAGCAAATCAACAGCATTCTCGCCGCAGTTGCCGCTTTCTATCTGATTTTCTATCTGTTTATGGCGGCGGTGTTCATTATTCCCACGTGGTTTATTGCAAAAAAGGCTGGCATGTCGCCATGGCTGTCGTTGCTTTGCGTCTTTCCGCTCACCGGCTTGATCCTGCTTTATATTCTGGCCTTTGCGGAGTGGAAGGTGGTCCCGGCGGCACAGCTTGTGCCCTGTCCCGGCGGGTATCCGCCCGTTCCGCCGCCGTATCCGCCGGTGCCGCCCACGGCGTGATACACGGCCTCCATTCGGCAGGCGCAATGCTTTAGCATCGTGAATGGAAGCAATCGTCACGATGCCTGATTCCGGCTCTACTGCTATCGCGCCTCCGCGCGTCCGATTTGCGCCGTCGCCAACGGGTTTTCTCCACGTGGGGAGCGCGCGCACGTTTATCTTCAACTGGCTTTACGCCCGCCACAACGGGGGCACGATGGTCTTGCGCCTGGACGATACCGACGTCGAGCGCAACACCGAGGCCAGCGTGCAATCCATCTTCGAGGGGCTGCGCTGGCTGGGCCTCGACTGGGACGAAGAGTACAAGCAATCCGAACGCCTGGCTCTGCACCGGCAGCAGGCCGAATCCATCTTTGCCAAGGGCCTCGCCTATCGCGACTTCACGCCGGCCCACGCGACAGACGACGAGAACTCCTCCGCCCCGTCTTCGTCTCAGTCCGCATGGCTCTTCAATCCCGGCATGCGCGAAATGTCGCGCCAAGAGAGTGACCGCCGAGCTGCTGCGGGCGAGCCGTTCGCTTTACGTCATCGCGTGCCACGCGGCTCAGATTCGGGAGTTGCCCGGATTCTGCATTTTGTCGATGCGGTCTATGGCGCGCAATCGCGGCCCGCCGATGAGGTTGAGGACTTTGCGCTCCTGCGCTCGGATGGGATGCCGACCTACCATCTCGCCTCCTGCGTCGACGACGCCGACTTGCGTATCAGCCACATCATCCGCGGCCAGGATCACCTGACGAATACGTACAAGCACCTGCTGATTTTCGAGGCCCTGGGCACAGAGCCGCCGCAATTCGCGCACCTGCCGTTGCTGGTCGCTCCCGACGGCACCAAGCTCTCGAAACGGAAACATGGGCCCGTGGTCAGCGTGACCACCTACCGCGATGCCGGCTTTTTGCCTGAGGCCTTCGTCAATTTTCTGTGCCTGCTGGGCTGGTCGCCCAAGAATGATCGTGATTTTCTGACTTTGGATGAGATTCGTGAATTGTTCACGCTCGAAGGCGTCAACCGCGCCAACGCCGTCGTCAACTTTACCGAGGAAGATCCATTCGATGCGAAGGCTGTATGGCTCAACTCCGAGCACATCCGCGCATTGCCTGTCGAAGAGCTGAGCCGCTGCCTTGAGCCGTTTTTCACGCAGGCAGGCCTTGATGCAAAACCGGAAAAAGTTGCGGCCGTCACGCCGCTTATCCGCGAGCGCATCAAGTTGCTGGGCGATGCCGTTTCCGCCGCCGATTTTTTCTTTGTTTCAGAATTGGCTCCGTACGATCCGGCGGAGTTGATTCCCCTCAAAAAGGGAGAATCGACAGGCGACGCGGCTATGGCCCTGCGGGTGCTTCAAACCGCACAACATGTTCTTGCCGTCACGGCATTCGATCACGATTCGCTTGACAAGGCACTGCGTGAAGCTGCCGCTTCGCTCGGGCTCAAGGCCGGGCCGATGTTCCAACCCATCCGGGTCGCCGTGTGCGGACGCAAGAACGCCCCGCCGCTTTTTGAAACTCTGATCGTCCTTGGGCGCGATCTTTGCCTTGCGCGTATTCGCCAGGCTGTAGAGCGACTGCAATCGCTCAGTTAAGCAGAACCATTATCGTAGAAGAAGGAACCTCAGCAAGGAAGAATAGCAATGACCCACGAAAAGCCGGAAAGTTCTGACGCTCCCAACACCGAAGTCCGCACCGTGAACAACTTCCTCCATGACCAGATCGCCGAAGATGTTCAGAACAGAACCTACGGCGACGCGCAAATCCAGACGCGCTTTCCGCCCGAGCCCAACGGCTATCTGCACATCGGGCACGCCAAAGCGATTTGTCTTGATTTTGGACTAGCGGACGAGTTCGGGGGAAAGACCAACCTGCGCTTCGACGACACGAATCCCGAGAAGGAAGAGACGGAGTACGTCGACTCCATCATAAAAGACGTGCGCTGGCTCGGCTTCAAGTGGGAGCGCCTCTGCTACGCGTCCGATTACTTCGGCCAGCTCTATGACTGGGCCCTCAAGTTGATCGAGACTGGAAAAGCTTATGTCGACGATCTTTCGGCCGACCAGATCCGCGAGTATCGCGGAACTCTGACGGAACCAGGAAAGAACTCACCTTATCGCGATCGGGCAATAGAGGAAAACCTCGATCTCTTCGTGCGCATGAAGAACGGCGAGTTCCTTGACGGCAGCCGCGTCTTGCGCGCCAAGATCGACATGGCCTCGCCCAACGTCAACATGCGCGACCCGGTGATGTATCGCATCCTGCATGCCACGCATCATCGCACCGGCGACGCGTGGTGCATCTATCCCATGTACGACTACGCGCATGGGCAGTCGGACTCGATCGAGCAGGTCACGCACTCCATGTGCACGCTCGAATTCACCGACCACCAGCCGCTCTATCGCTGGTACATCGAGCAGTTGGGCATCTTCCCCTCGCGGCAATTTGAATTCGACCGCTTAAACCTGACCTACACCATGCTTTCTAAACGCAAACTGCTACAACTCGTAGCGGAGAAGCGTGTGAACGCATGGGACGATCCGCGCATGCCCACGCTCTCCGGCATCCGCCGCCGCGGCTTCACGCCTGAGGCCATCCGCGCCTTTGTAACTACCGCCGGAGTCTCGCGGACCAATGGCATCGTCGACATCGAGATGCTCGAACACTTTCAGCGCGACGACCTCAATCGCCACGCGCGGCGAGCCATGGCAGTACTGCACCCGATCAAGATTGTCATCGACAACTATCCCGAGGGTCAGGAAGAATTCGTCGAGGTTGCGAATAATCCCGAGGATCCGTCGGCCGGAACGCGCCAAGTGCCTTTCTCGCGCGAGCTCTACATCGAGCAGGACGATTTTCGCGAGGTGCCTCCGCCCAAGTACTACCGGCTTTCACCGGGCAAGGAAGTGCGCCTGCGTAACGCCTATTTTGTTACCGCGAAAAGCGTAGTGAAGAACGCAGCAGGCAACGTCATTGAGGTGCATTGCACGTACGATCCGGCTAGCCGCGGCGGCAACTCGCCCGACGGCCGCAAGGTGAAGTCGACGATGCACTGGGTCTCGGCTCGGCATGCGATCGAAGCCGAGATTCGCCTCTACGACAAGCTATTCACCAAGCCCGATCCCTTCGATTTTCCTGAGGGCGGCGACCTCTTCGACAATCTCAATCCCAACTCGCTTGAGATCGTGAGCGGCGCCAAGCTCGAACCGTCGCTGGCCGGCGCGAAACCCGGCGACCGCTTCCAGTTCGAGCGTGTGGGATATTTCTGCGCTGATCCGGACTCGACTGAAACCAGGAAAATATTCAACCGCACCCTCCCGCTCAAGGATTCGTGGGCGAAGATTGAACAGGCTTCGCGGATCGCCAAGCCTGATCGAAATACGCTTTGAACGCGGAAATCACTGGCTCATCATGGAGTTTGCTTATCAAGAACGCTCGCTTGCCTGCGTCCTTAATTGAAGCTCCAACGTGGTAGTAACTCACGGCATCAATGATGATAAAGCGGTCGTGGAAGTCTAATGTTGTGCGAATCTCTACTGGAACTCCGAATTGAGATTGGAAATTCGATGCTTCCGAGCGAAGGTCCGGTCTAATGTTTTTAGCTGTGGTTAATAACTGGACTGAAATATCGCTGGGGCGGACGGCTGCAAGCGTTTCAAACAAGGCACTGCCAATGTATGCGTCGATCAGCGTAATGGACCTACTTGCTTGGGCCAATATCTCTCGGATCGCAACGTAAGCGTCGTATTGAGTGCCGGCTGGAAAGAACTGCTCGCTGATCAATGCATCTTGCGTTAGTAGATTTCCGTCATCAGTGATGGTCCACGCAATGCCACTTAGCATATCGAGCAAATCCTGCTTGATGTCCAGCCTTGGTCGTGACCACAGGTATTTCACCATGTTTTGAGCGACTGGACCTTTCTTCTCATCTCCGAGGGCTTCGTAAGTGTCATAAATTGGCTGTTTCAAGGCCCTGATTCTCTCTGTGTGGGAGTGGTCGCTTCGATCATCTAACCGCGGCCATTTCACATCAAGCCCCGAGGCGTTGACGGCCTCCTGCAGAAGATCCGAGTTATTGCGGCTGCAGAGTATTGCAAACACCGGTTTGAATGGGTCAAAGTCATGCGTCATTGTGCATTCTCCTTTCTTGCCGGGTGCCCCAGATCCCGCTTTTGGCGCTTGGGATTCCAGCAACGCCTTACGGAATCAGAAACGCTCCCGGAGTTCCCTCATCCAGCGTCGCCAGAACTGCACCATTGGCCTTCGCCAGTTGCAGCAGATGGCCGTCTGTGGTCTGCGCGGGGGATTTGACCCATACGGGAAGGGCGGAGATGTCATTGCCATCCTTTATGAATTCGAGCGGCAACGCCCTCCATGCCTTCAGTTCCTGTAATAGGGATTTTGCGTGCGCCACGTCCAGGCCATAGGTACGAACATTCCCCAACACCCGAACGAATCCGAGTTCAACGATGGAACAGGTCAGGAAGCGATCACTCTTTCGGGTTCGCATCCAGGCGCCGACTCGATCGTGGAAATCATGCCGCCTGAATCCATAGGCGATGAGCGCGTTGACGTCCAGAAGGTATCTCATGGAAAGTCGATGAGCAGTTCCCGAACCATCTTGCTAGAGAGAACGGGCGCATCCGGCCCCACGTCAATCACCGGGAAACCCGTGACGGGGTCTTTAATGATTCTGGCCTTGGAGCGCGCTCTCTTTTTGGGGGGTGTTAACACAATGCGATCCTTCTCGACGGCAACGTCGAGGCAATCGCCCGCGCGAATACCAAGCCTGCGGCGAAGCGGCCCGGGAAGCACGACTTGGCCTTTAGTGGAGACCTTGGTCTGCATGGTAAGACAATCTTACTGCAAAATGGATTTCTTGAGAAAGGACCTGGGCCAGCAAGAGCTCCACCAGCTAAACCCGGGTAATCTGCGGCAGGGCGTCGAAGTGCGCGTCGCGCGCGCATAGCATCAGCGAATGTTCGAGAACGAGCGCTGCGATCCACATATCGTTCGTGGGGATGGGCGTGCCCTGCTTTCGCAGTTGCCGGTACACGTTCGCGTAGTGATGTGTGGTCTGCTCGCCGGCATAAAGAATCGCGACACCCGGCTTGAGCAGGAACCGCCGCAGCACGGCTTCATTGCGCGGCCCCTGCGAACCGGCCGCAAAGCCCGCTCGAAGTTCTCCGAGAACAACAAACGGCAACCAGACAGCATCGGCGGCCGCAACCAGATTGACAACGAATTCGTCGCCTCGAGAGAGGTCGGTGTAGCGATTGGTGTCGAGGGCCACTCTCATTGATCGGATCGTTTCCGCGATTCCCGGCGAAGGATTATTGCCACATCGCCCCGTCGATTTTCTGCTGGTCAACGATCGCGCTATCGAATGCGGGATCCTCCTGCCATGTGCCCGCGATGTCGCTCAGATCTCGCTTGACGCGCTCGCGCTCAACCAAACCGGCTCCGCGAGCAAGCGCCGCAATAGCCACCTCGTTGAGGCTCTTGCCTTCACGCCGCGCAAAATCGCGCAAAGTGGCATCAAGATAATCCGGGATGTTGCGAATCGTATACTGCATACATTCATTGTAGGCAATGCAGGCATTCAATGCAATCGACAATGAATGTCATTGGCAAGTCATTATTTATAAATCACTTACCAGTAACATCAATCGCCACGGTAATCGTCTTGGGCGGGAGGCATTGGTTCTGGTCGCAGCCCTGGTAGTGCAACTGGCCCTGCACAAGATGGTTGCCCGATGTGGCTACGATGCGCGCCTGAATGATGAACTCGCCGGTATAGACGCTCAGCTTGGTCGTGGGATCGGCGGGGAGCGTCATCACTATGCCCGCAGGGTAGGTTGCGGTTTCGAGTCGCACGCCGGAGCCGTCGGGAATGGAGAACGCGGTCGGGATGAGGAACTCGTCGCTGGGCGTATGCGAGTTGATGTGCAGCCCTTGCGCGACGCGGAAGTGCAGTGCCACCTGACTTGACTTGCCTACGGGCACGCTCACCTGTTCGGGGAAGAGATACGTCACCGCGTCGGTCTTTACGAGCGGACGTTTCTGCGCGACCGAACTCTGTCCGTGCGCAGCAAGTGCAGCAACGGCGAGCGCAGTAATTGTCGCGATAATCGGTTTTTTCAAAATGTTCATCGATTCGAACCTCTAGTGCGGCGCGTCGTTGACGTCGGGAAGTACTTTTCGGCGCGGCTAAACATTTCTTACGCCCCCTCTGGGGGCTAACCTCCGCTTTCGAATCCGTTCCCCAGGCTTGCGCCTGGGGCTACCATCTTTTGCCCGCTTCGCGGGCTCTATGTCATTTCCGCCCATGACGTCGAACTAAACGGCGCACCCACTGACGACTGACGACCGATCACTGGTTGAGCGCTTTCTGAATTTTGCTCTCAATGTCCTGCTCGGACGTTAGGCCCACCTGGGCTGCAACCACCACGCCTTTGCGGTCAACGAAAAACGAAGTCGGCAGATTGTCGAGCCCGCCATATTCGCGGTCGATGGAGTCGCCGTCGAGCAGCACCGGGTACGGAATCTCCTCTTGTGCGATGAACTTGCGTGCGGCAGCCGTCGCCTTTGCCCATCCAGCCTTGTCGTCATTCTTCAGGTCGTCGCCCTCGGTGTCGACAGCCAGCACCTCAAAGCCCTGCGCCGCGTATTTCTGGCGCAACTCGACGATCCATGGCGTCTCAATCCTGCAGGGGCCGCACCAGGTGGCCCAGAAATTGATCATGACGGCCTTGCCCCGATAGCTGGCGAGCGATACCTTGTTGCCGCTCGGGTCGTTAAGCGCGAAGGCCGGCGCGGTCTTGCCATTAAGCGGAGAAACGAATTGCGGCGTGCCGGCATCAGGGGCGGGCACCAGCTCTCCTTGACCCGCGTTCGCGAGCTGTCGCTCGGCCTGCTGCCGGCGATACTCACAGTTGGCCCATCCCGCCCAGGCAAAGATGGCGAGGATGAGAAGCGTCGCGCCCAAGACGAGTGTGTTGCGCCGCACGGGGATCGACCTCATAGGTTTATTTTACGAGGCGTGGACGAGGGGACTAGGCGTTGTCGTCACGAGACTCTAATCCACAACATGAGGCATCGAATGTGCACGGCGGCGAGGAAGGAGTCTGCGCGCTTGGCGTAACGAGTGGCAATTCCGCGCCATTGTTTGAGATC
>JBEKPD010000166.1:0-8442 GCA_049521075.1 Occallatibacter sp. | reverse complement strand
CGCCAATGGATCCGAACATCATCAGGAAAAGCAGCAGGAACAACGGCGTAATCTTGGCGATGATGATCTCCGAACTCGTAGCCGGGGACATGAGCAACTGTTCAAGCGTCCCGGCTTCCCGCTCCCGAACCATAGCCGCGGAGCAAATGAGTGAACTACCAAGAATCATGAGCAACCCGAGCACCCCGGTGACGATAAACCAGGAGCCGACCAGACCGGGGTTGTAGAGAAACGCGGGTTGCAGTTGCACTTGACCGCGACGGGCGAGGTTTGATCCGTCAATCGACTGGACGTGGACATGAGCTCCCTCGCCTTCCAGTCCCGCATTGAATCTCTGAATGATGCTTTCAGCATATCCGCGGCTGATCGTCGCTGTGTTTGCATTCGTGGCGTTCAGCAGGAATTGAACAGTGGTCTGGCGATTCCGGAGAAGATCCCGCGCATAGTCGTAGGGAACCACCATTCCGGCGTCGGCTTTGCCCAGGCTGACCGCTTCTCCAAGTTGATCGATCGAGGAATAGTAACCTGCCAGGCGGAAATTCTTGCTCTCGGTCAACGTCGCAATCAACTCCCTGCTCTCAGGCGACCGGCTATCGTCGACGACGGCAAAAGGAACGTTCGTTACTGTCGCACTCAGAGCAAACCCTATGAGAGCCAGCTGCACGAGAGGCATGAAAGCAAGACTGAACATCAGCTTCCGGTCATGACAAGTCTGGGCAAACTCTTTCCTGATCAATGCGCGCAGACGATAATTGATGAGGCCCTCAAAAATCTTTCTCATGATTTATGCCTTCACCTGCATTCTTCTCATGCCGAGCCATGCCAGGCTGTAGAAGATGGTTCCAATCGCGCCGATGATGAGGACCTTGTACCACACGGCAGGCCATCCACCGCCTTGCAAGAGCGCGTCGCGGAGGATCTCGATGTAGTACCTGCCCCAGACGAGATCCGAAATCCAACGAATCCCAATCGGTATATTGGCGATCGGGAAGATCAGGCCTGAAAACAAATAGACGAGCAGAAATCCGCCAAACGCCACAGCTTGCAATGCCGCTGCCTGGTTCGGGATGACCGCTCCGACCATCGTTCCAAACGCAGCCACGCAAAAGGCATAGAGGACGGTGGCGATCAAGGCGGGAGTAGGATCACCGGCGAAGCTCAAGCCAAAATAGGTGAACAGAAGCACCGACATGATCAGACACTCCGCGAGCGCCACAATCATGAACGCAATGACTTTCCCAAGCAGGAATTCATGCGCGGGAATGCTCGAGACGTAAACCTGCAGAATCGTCTTCAGCTCACCCTCTTTCGCCATGGCGAGCGCGGCCAGCAGTGGCGGGAACATGGAGAGGCCAAGCGCGAATATTCCTGGGCCGAAAAACTTCTCCGAAGAGAGTCCGGGGTTGAACCAGAGCCGGATGGCGGTCTGTATGGGGCCTGCTTGCGTTCCACTGCCCTGCTGGTTGTACGAGGTCGTAATTTGGCCGGCATAAGCCGTGACCAATTTGGCCGTGTTTGAATCCGATGCGTCCACCAGAAACTGGACAGGCGCATTTACGCCGCGCGCCATGTCGCGGCCAAAGTGCGACGGGATGATCAGCACGGCTCGT
Organism: Occallatibacter sp.; assembly: GCA_049521075.1. GTDB lineage: Bacteria > Acidobacteriota > Terriglobia > Terriglobales > Acidobacteriaceae > Telmatobacter. Next base: position 6,832 of record JBEKPD010000166.1, on the reverse strand, counting down.
GCAGCATTGGAAGCAAGAGCCTCTTCGGCGGTTTTGTCCACGGGCCATGGCGCAACTTTCAGGGTTATCGAGGCCCGGAAAGCGTCGATAAATTCATTGGACGCCGGTGAATCGTCAAAATCCTGCACGACGATCGGAAGCTCGTTCACCGTGAGCGAGAGCGCCGAACTCATCAAGACAAGCAGCACCGTGGGAAGGGCCAGCGCGAGAGCCAGGGTGCGCCAGTCTCGAACAATCTGCGCCAACTCTTTGCGCATTTGTGCAATGATTCGCCTCATGCGTACCTATTCTTTGTCATCGGTGGCTGCCTTGCCCCGCGTCCGTGCCTTCTCCACGATGGAGATGAACACGTCTTCGAGCGAGAAGGGAGTCTCTCTCGAGCTGGTCACGTCGAGCCCGTCCTCTTCGAGCCACTTTGTGGTTTCCTTGATGGCGCGAGCAGTGTCTTTGTCGGTAATCACATGTAGGCGTTCACCGAAAATGGACACACGCCAGCTTTCCGTCTTGCTCTTCAGCAGGTCCGCGGCGCGCTGGGGCTGGTCGACGATAAATTCGAATACGTGCCCAGACTGCTGGCTCTTGATCCCGCTGGGTGTGCCCTCGGCAACCAGCTCACCCGCAACCATCATTCCCAAGCGGTTGCACTGTTCCGCTTCCTCGAGATAGTGAGTCGTGACAAGGACTGCCGCGCCCCCGTCGACCAGGCGATTGATCATGGTCCAGAACGCGCGCCGCGCCAGAGGATCGACGCCCGAGGTCGGCTCGTCCAGAAAGAGAATGTCCGGTTCATGCATGATTGCAGCGCCAAAAGCCACGCGCTGCTTCCAGCCGCCCGGCAGGCTTCCTGTAATCTGGTTTCCTTTTCCTTCGAGCCCCGAAAAGGAAAGCACCCAGCGGATTTTTTCTTCGCGGTCCTGCTCAGGGACGCCATAGACGCCCGAAAAGAAATCGAGGTTCTCGCGAACCGTCAAGTCTTCATACAAAGAGAATTTCTGCGACATGTAACCGATGCGCTTGCGTACAGCTTCGGTTCTCAGGTTTCCACCTGTACCGCCCAACTCCATGGTTCCGCTTGTCAGGTCCAGAAGTCCGCAAAGCATCCGGATGGTTGTTGTCTTGCCCGCCCCATTCGCTCCGAGAAGTCCGTAGACTTCCCCATTTCGAATATCGAGGCTCACATTTTTCACGGCTGTGAAAGATTTGAACTCCTTGACGAGATTCTTCGCACCGACCGCAACTTGTCCGCGCAGACTGCTGTGATCCTGCTTTGTTGGAAACTCCGATGTGTCGGTCTTCTCGCGGAGAGCACGCAGTTTGGCTACGAAAATGTTATCGAGCGTCGGTTCGTCGACACGCATCTCATCGACGGAAAGGCCTGCGCCTTTCAACTTCTCGGTAACCCACTTCTGCTCCTTGTCCGGATCGCGCACCAGCAGGTCCAGCCTATCGCCGAATCGCTCCACGTCGATGATGTCTTTATCAGGCCCTGCCCCCTCGGAAAGAACCTCTTCTGCTTTTCTGAGGTCCGCCGTGCGAAGTTCGATCCGCTTCGCACCCAGGCTGGCGGATAACTCCGTTGGCGTGCCGATCTGAAGGATCTCGCCCAGATGCATGAACGCGATCCGATGGCACCGTTCCGCTTCATCCATATAAGGAGTAGCCACGAGGATCGTCAAACCCTCCGTCGTCAAGTGAGCAAGGGCATCCCAGAACTCGCGACGGGAGACAGGATCGACGCCCGTGGTTGGCTCGTCGAGCAGCAGCACTTTGGGCTGTGGAACGAGCGCACAGACGAGAGCGAGCTTTTGCTTCATCCCGCCGCTCAATTGTCCAGCGAGCCGGTCAGCGAATCGGTCCATATCGAACATCTTGAGATATTGAAGACTGCGATCCGCGATCTCATCCGGCGGAATGAGGCGCAGATCGCCACTATAGCGAATGTTTTCCGCAACAGTCAGATCGGGATAAAGACTGAAGTCCTGCGTCAAATACCCGGTTTGAGATCGCATATCCCGAGCCGGGCGGCCGAGGATCTTCGCGCCGCCGGCGGTTGCTTCCATCACGCCTGCAAGAATCTGAAAGGTTGAAGTCTTTCCCGCTCCATCCGGACCAATCAGGCCAAACATCTCGCCGGGGTTCACCTCGAACGTAATTCCACGCGCGGCCTCAAGCTTGCCATAACGCTTCGACAGGCTGTGAACATCAATCGCCGGCGCGACTGCGACGGCTTGTCGATCCCCAACCTCTCGATCCTGGTCCGTTCGAGACGGGGCCGTCCGTTCTGGCGCAACTCGCTCTGGACTGGCAGCGATCATCAGCGCCTGACCTTGGGCCACTTGTCTCCCTGCACCAGGACTTCGCCGTCGACAGGCATACCCGGCTTGGCAAATCCGAATCCGCCGATCAACTGCAGCTTGAGGCCGACTACCTGCTTGACGCGGTCGTCGCGGAAGTATGTATTTTCCGGAGTGAATGTCGCCTGTGGGTCGATCCTGGAGACGTAAGCGTAGATAGGTTTCTTCGAGTTAGAGTCGAGATAGACACGCGCCGATTGCCCGACTTTCACTTTGCCGATTTGGCCTTCTGGAACAAAGCCGCGCAGATATACCTTGCTCAGATTCAATAGAGTAATCACAGCGGTTCCCGCGACCACCACCTCGCCCGGCTCCGCCCCGCGCGTCACCACTGTTCCGGAGAAAGGCGCCTTGATGGTCAGGTCTTTGCGGTTGTCTTCCGCTTCCGCAAGTTCGGCTTGAGCCCGCTCGGTCTGAGCCGTTGCACTCGCCACTTCAGCTTCCTGCTCTGCAATCTGTCTTCGAACCGATGCGACCTGCGATACACGGATGCCAGGGTTGGACAGAGTTGCCTCTGCCGTAGTCAGTTGGCTCTGTGATGCTTCAACCCGGCGCCTTGAAGCCGTAACCACCGCAAACTGCTGATCGGCCGTCGTCGAGGCCTGGAGTCCCTGTTGCTCTGACACAGCTCCAGTTCTTGCAAGACGCGTATAGGCATCTCTGTTAAAGGCGGCAATTTGATACGCTGCCTGCTGCTGAGCCAATTCTGCCTGTGCGGTCGCCAGATCGGCCTCCGCTTGACCGACGTGCCCTTCTGTATCGAGCTTTGACTGGCCAACCTGCAACCGGCTTTGCGCTAATTGTTCTTGAAGGACGGCGATTTGTTCTTCCGCAGCCATGCGCTTTGCCTCCGCCTCCGAAAGAGCATCGCGAGCCTGATCCTCACGCGCTCTAATCTGCGCATCGTCGAGAATAGCGATCGTGTCTCCGGCATTGACGCTGTCACCCTCACGCACGCGAACTTCAAGAATGCGCCCGGTTGTCTTGGACGCAACTGCGGAGTCGTCGCCTTCGATTCTGCCGCTCACGACGACGATGCTGGCTGAAACAGCCGGCGCGGCGAAGAAGACCCTCCAAATCAGAATCGTCGTTCCAATCAGGACCACGCCAGCGACGATCATCATGACTCTGCGTCGTCGCGCCGCGGCTTGCTTCGCCTTTTCATCGGCGGCCTGCTTGGCCTTTTCGTCCGCTGCTTTCTTTTCACCTTCCGCCGTGTCCTGTTTGGCGCTATTCGCTACTGGGGGCTTCGCACCGTCGGCAACGGTTGGCTTCGCAGTATCCGTTGCGGCAAGCTTGGCGTTTTCCGCTGGGGCCGGCTTTGCACCGGTTGGGTCTGTCGGCTTTTTGGGTTCTACCTGTTCTGGCGGACTCTCAATTGTGGCTGTAGTCATCGAATTCACCTCACCTTCCTAATCCGCGTGATCGTTCCATGCTGCGCGCGAAAGTCTTGCAGATACGAAAGCGAAAAGTCTGCGATGTGATCCGCAATACGTTCCACCTGTTCAGATGTCATCTTTAGTTCCGGCCAAATCTCCGTCAACAATGGTCCTGGCAGAACGTAGGCAATAACTTGTCCCACCACGCTGATTGCACAAAGACGGGTGCTGTCATCATTGGGAGGCATGCCAATCATTCCTCCAATAAGTTCCAGTAGTCGCTTATAGAGCGGTCGAGTTAACTTGTCGATAAGCTGTCGAAGCGCAGGTGTGGGCTGCGCGAACTCATGCGCCAGGAGCCGCGAATACCAATCCGGTAAATCTTTTCCACTGATGCTTCGAAGTCGAGCTCGAATCAGGGCCCTTAAGATGTCTTCGGGAGGCGTGTTTGGGTCAAGCGCATTGTGAACGGTTAGAACTTGGGCGGCTCGAACAGATTGTTGCAAGACCTCGGTATACAGTCCCAACTTATCGCCGAAGTGATAATTGATGGCGGCAATATTTGCTTTCGCTTCTGCACAAATCTCGCGAATTGTCGTAGCCTGATAGCCACGGTGGGCAAAAATCGGTCCCGCAACCTCCAATAACTTCTCGCGTGTTGGGTCTGGGGGCGCATTCGGACGTTTGCGCCTCACTACCTTTAGCGCGGCTTGTGAGCGACTGCCGTTCATATTCAAACACAAGTTTGAATTAACAGCTTGCTCAATACTGTGCCCGATTGCTCAATACGTCTGGTCGCGGGATCGAGATGCAGACCTGCAAGCGCTTCAAGGGCTGAGGTAGCAACCGCTTGCATTCTCAGAATCAGGGCGGTAGTCACTCGAAATTGACAATTCCTACTGATTTGTCCTGGACGAGGGGAACTTATGAGTTGGCAATCAACTATCGAAAACGGGGGCAACTCGTGTATCCAATCTCATCGCTGACCTGAAAACACGCCCAGTCGATAGTGTAGTCGCCGAGATGAGAACATCCTAGATTCGGCCCTCGTTCCTCCTCGCGTACGATCCGACTGGTACCGCAATCTTGAAGGATTCAAAGTACCCTGATTGGGCGCTGCGCGACTGCGCTTATTCATCGCGGCTTTGAGACGACCGAGAAGAAGTTCTTCCCTGTTACGGCCGATGCGCCGATGACTCCGCCATAGAGCGCGCCCACCACGCCAAGGCTGGCCGCATCCTGGCCAGTAAGATACAGGCCATGAATCGGTGTTCTGGATCCCAGGTCGCGCATCTGGAAACGGGCCGGCGTGGAGGCTGTGCCATAGATCTCTCCATGCCCGTAATTCATGAAATGGCGCGTGGTGAGGGGCGTCGACAATTCGGTGTAGGCGATGTTGCCAACCACGGATGGCGCTTGCCGTTGCAGTTCGGCAAGCAGCCGCGCTGAAAGCCGCTCCTTCAGCGCGTCGTACTGGTCTCCGCGCCGCTTCCAGCGCGTTTCTCCCCAACGGTCGAATGCCAGGTTAGAAAGCATGGTGATGGCTTCGATCGTGCTCTTTCTCGGATGACGACGTTGAAAATCCGGGTCCTTGGCCGAAGGGAAGGAAATATAGACACCCGGCAAAGGCGCATCGATGTCCCGCGCGAACCGTTCCACATTCGCATCGTGATCGAAGGATGGATACACCCAGAGATTCGTGCCTTGAAGCCCGAGCGCGGCATCGCTCTGCGACAGTCCGACATAAAGGCTGACATGTGCTGTCGAAGGCGGGAGCGTCCGCAACTGGCGCCGCAATGAATCCAGTGCGGACAGATTCGACGGCAGGAGACGCTCAAATGTGTTGGCTGCGCCTGCATCGCTCAGCACCGCGCCCGAACGGAATTCTCGGCCGTCGCTCATCCGCACGCCTGTCGCTTTCGTGTCTTCGAGCAGGATACATGCTACCTCGGCGCTGGTGACCACGCTGCCGCCATTTGCTTCGATCTGCGGAACGATGGCCGCCGCGATGGTACTCGCTCCACCAACCGGATAGCTTGCCCCGCCAAAATAATGCTCAGCGATAGTGGCATGCGCAGCAAAACTGCTTTTCCCAGGCGGCAGCCCGTAGTCGCCCCATTGCCCGGTCAACACCCCCATCAGTTCCTGGTTCCTGGTGAAGCTCTCGATGACCTCGCGCGTCGTGTGTCTCGCCCACCGCATGTAGGGCATACGCATCAGGCTGCCGGCCAACGCCGCCACAGGAGCCGGAACCGCCTTTTCCGCATAGTAAAGGCCGCTAGCGCGGTTGCAACCCCGAACCGCTGCGAGATACCGGTCGATGGCCCTGATCTCCCCCGGAAAAGACTGCCGGAGCCCATTCCGAAAGCGCTCAAGTCCAGCGGCAAAGTCGAATGTGCGGCCTTCGATGATAAGGCGGTCGTATATATCCGGCAATGACTGCCATTGCACTTTGCCCGCCGTGATGTGGTCGAATGCGCACCGAGCGTCGCAATCATCCTGCATCTGGCCGATGTAATGCAGCCCCACGTCCCATTCGTATCCTGGCCGACGAAATGTGTGCGTGAATCCACCAGCCTCGTAGTGCCTTTCGAGCACCAGCACGCGCTTGCCAGCGTGCACCCCCAGCAGGACTGCCGCTGTGAGTCCGCCGATGCCGGAGCCGATCACGATGGCATCCCATGCATCCGACAGCTTTGCCTGCTTGTAAGGTATTCCGCTCGCCGTTACCACAAACTCAATCGTCCCTTCGACACCCGCGCCACCTTCGAATTTACTGCGGTGCCTGCGAGGCAATCTCTAGCGATATGAAAGCCGGACCATCCGGCTCGCTTAGGCACTGAAGAGAACTCTCTGCGCCCCACTAGCGATTCTAGGCCAGCGTACTCGAGTGTCCAGAAAAGCGGGAAGCGGAGATATCTCCGCTATTGACTACAGGCCAAACAATGTTTCCTGCCTGAGCGCGTTCGATTTGGTACTCGGCGGAGATAACCGGCCAACCTTGCAAAACTCGCTGGTAAGCGAAGACCCTGATCTGGCGCGGGGTTCAGAGGTGTTCTATTATTCTTCAGCTGGGTTTCTTACCGTTTTGGTAGATCA
>JBEKPD010000165.1:0-8453 GCA_049521075.1 Occallatibacter sp. | reverse complement strand
CGCTCATGATCTCCGCCGGATAAGTCTGCACCTCGAGATCGATGCTCGCAATTTCGCTCCCACAGTCGCGCTGCTGGCTTCGCGTGCACTGACAGAGCTCGGTAAAGCGCATGTGACCGCTCGGGCTCAGCTCCAGGCCCGCCGCAATTAGCACACTGTAAATATCCACACAAGCCTGGCGCTCGAACTCAAACAGCATGTTCACCATGCCGGTGTCGTTGGCGCCGCGGCTCAGTACCCAGCCTCCGCACCCCAGAATGGCGCCCGTAAGAAACTGCACCAGCCGCGACGGCTCTTCGGTGCTCACCGCCTTCATCTGCATGGCCCAGGGAATGCTTATCGACTGGTTCCTGCTCTGCTCTGGCTTAGCGTTTCTCACACTCCTTTTATCGGTTACGGTACGGACTGCATCAAGCCTGTCGCGGACTCGAACGATGCCTGACCGCCTTTGACACAACCGTTGCGGGTCCGGGCATCTGCTCAAGCGGCTGGGGTAATTGGATGCGTCCGCGACGCACGATTCCGCACCACTCCTGTTGCAAACGCTTCCCAAAACGGCTGGCGCACAACACGGCTCTTTTGTTGTAGCGTGAAAGATATTGTGATTACCGGCTCCGGAATCGATGTCGTCGAGATCGCACGCATCCAGCACGCCATGGATCGCTATGGGTCGCGTTTTCTCAATCGCGTCTATCTTGCTCAAGAGCAGAGCTATTGCGTGCGAAAGCGCCGTTCCGCCGAGAGCTTTGCCGCCCGTTTTGCCGCCAAAGAGGCCGCCGCCAAGGCGCTCGGTACCGGCATCAGCTTCGGAGTCAACTGGCTCGAGATCGAAGTCGTCCGTGAGCCGAGCGGCAGGCCAAGCCTGCGTTTTCATGGCCGCGCCGCGGAAATTGCCGGACAACAGGGCGTGGTCCGCTCCAACCTCTCGCTCACCCATACGGCCGACCTTGCTGTGGCCAGCGTCGTATTGGAAGACGGGCGATAATTCCGCCAATTCTGCTATTCTCTAAGCGTTGACCGACCCTGATCCGTACGAGGAGTAACGTGCCAAGCCGCAAAGAGATACAGTGGTCACAACTGAAGGTTGGATCGCTGGTACTGGCCGCCATGGCCGTGCTGATCGCACTCATTTTTCTTATGAACGGCACAGACGGCGGCCTGTTCGGGCACAAGCGCGTTCTCCGCGCCTACTTCGCCAACGCCGCCGGCCTCAAAGACGGCGCGGTCGTATCGCTCGAGGGCGTCACCATCGGCAATGTGCTCAAGACCCGCGTGGTCCCCGATCGTAATCCCTTCCCCGTCGAAGTCACCATGCGAGTGGGTGACAAATTCTGGCCTTTCATCCATACGGATTCGACTGCCCGCATTGCCCCGGCAGGTGTGCTCGGCGACAGCTTCGTCGATATCGACTCACGGCGCGCTATCGGGCCGCAGCCCGTCAACGATGCCGAGCTCTCGGTTTCCGGTTCGCCAACCATCGAGCAAGTGATTGGCAGCAGCCAACTCACTATCGAGGAAATCAATCAGTTGATGCGCAAGATCGGGGTACTGATCGACACGCTGAACACTACCCAGGGCACCGTCGGCGAGCTCATCAACGACCCGGCGATGAAAAAGAACGTCGTTTCCATCGCCTCCAATCTGCAGACGTTGACGCAGTCCATCTCCGATGGCAAGGGGTCGCTTGGAAAACTCCTCAACGACGATTCGCTCTACACAAAACTTAATTCGACTGCGGATCAATTGAATTCCATTGTTTCCAATTTGAACGCCGGCAAAGGCACCGCCGGCAAACTGCTCAAAGACGAAACGATGTACAACAACTTCAACACCGCCCTGGCGAACCTGAATGAGGTATTGGCTTCGATCAATTCAGGCAAGGGCGCAGTGGGGCAACTTCTCAAGGATCCGAATGAAGCGAAAAAGTTGAACGACACGATCTCGAACCTCGACGGCATCTTAAAGAGCGTGAATGCCGGGGAGGGCTCCGCCGGCCAGCTTTTGAAGAATCGCTCGCTCTACAACCATTTGGATCAGACCGCAGATCAGGCGCAGCAACTCATTAAGGGCATCCGCGAAGATCCCAAGAAGTACCTCGTGATTCGGTTAAAAATGTTCTAGGCGGCTGCGCGGCGGATCTTTTGCGACCCTGCGTTTGCCTTGCGCAATCGGCGCAGCAGTCGGTCCTCAAGGCTTTTCAGTTCATCGAGCGCGGCCTTGCTGGCCTTGATATTGCCTTGTGCGTGCTGGTCCAGGACCACTTTCGACATGGCGTGCAAACGCAGGTGCAGGATGGCGACAGCGTCCAGTATGGGCTGTGCGCTGCGTTCCATGCGGCATTCCTCTTCAAGCCACACGCCTAAACGGCAATCGTGAATGCTCTGCTGCGGCTCGGTCGTGCTCTTCGCTTTCACGAAGGCTTCGACGGCCTCGATCCAGGAGCGATGCTCGGTGGCAATAGTGCTGAACAGATTCTCAGCGATCGCGATGGAAAACGCGTCTGCCCAACGCGGATCGGGGCGCCATAGGGAGATCCAACCAGGCAACTCGCGCGCCCGCATCGGCGGTGCGATTCCGTAGCCTTGCGCCAGTTCGCAACCCAAACGCAGCAGTAACATGCCTTGGTCCACGTTCTCCACGCCCATGGCCACTGACTGGCCCTTAAACGACGCGGCTGCGCTCAGTACCCCTTCCAAAATGCTCATGTCTTTGGAGTCGCTCACAATGTCGCGCACAAAGCTGGCGTCAATCTTGAGGATATTAGCTGGCAACTGCTTGATGTCGCTCAACGAGGCATGCCCGGCGCCAAAGTCGTCGATGGCCACCGAAACGCCCATCCTGCGGCATTCTTCCAGCACCTTCGACAGCCTGGGCAAATCGTTTAGAGCGCTCATGCCTTTAATCTCAAGTTCGAGACTCGATGGCTTGATCTTTCGGTGCTTCGATAGAAGGGCGCGCACGCGATCGGCGAAATCGTATTGCTGCAGGACCGGGGCCCCAATATTTACGCTGACCGCAAGCTCCAGCTTCTTCGAGAGCCACCTCTCCATTTGTGTCAAGACCTCGTCGATGGTCCACTCTCCAAGTGTGAGGGCCAGTGCGTCGTCCTCGATGAGCGGCAAAAACTGCGCCGGCAAAAGCAGGCCACGCTCGGGATGCTGCCACCGGATCAGCGCCTCTGCCCCGATGACCGTCCCCGTGCTCATGTTGACTTTGGGCTGGTAGTACATCGCGAATTCGTTCGCCGCGAGCGCTTTGGCGATCCGCTCGACGCAATCGCGACGGCTCGGGCCCAGTCCATCCAGCACGGGATCGAAGATGCAAAAGCGATTCTTGCCGGCCTGTTTGGCGCGCTGCACTGCTTTGCGGGCCTGATGTAATAACTGCTTCCCGTCCGCCACTTCCGCCTGGGGATAAAACGTGATGCCGATGCTGACGGTAAGCGGCACGGCTGCCTCGCCGCAGTGCGGACCTCCTGTCACAGCTTCCAGAACGCGCGCGGCCAATTGTTCACCGGCCTGTGCTCCCTGAAGCCCTGGCAACAAGGCCACATATTCGCGAAGACCAGGCCGAGCAAGAAAATCGCCCTTGCGCAGTACCCGGCCAATACAACCTGCGATCGCGCGCGATCGCGCGTCCCATGCTGGCTCAATCTGCTCTGATCCGTTTAGTTCCAATGAGAGAACGGCGAATGGCTGGCCGCTTCGCCTGCATTGTCTAAGCGTTTGCTGCAAGCGGCGCTTCAACTTTGCCCCATCGGCCAAATCGGCGCGAGCCGCTGGCTTGACGCGCGAAGCTTTTCTCACGGCTTGAGCGCTGTTCGATGCTCGTTTCATCGTCAGCAAACCCTCCCGCACACAACAACCCATGTCTTTTATCGGCCTCTGCGAGGATAAGTTGAGCTGGCGCGCAGGCGCTCTCAGCAAACCTCCTCGGCGCGTTCCCCACGAAATGTCCTCCAGAACTCCGCGAACGCCTTGATGCGCACTACCTGGAAGAAATCATTTGCGACGAAATAGAACACCACCGAAGCGGCTGACACCATATGCAACGCATCACTGCCCAGTTCGTCGCTAAACGGCAGTGGCGCAGCAGAAAATACCATGGCCAGCACTATCAGTGCCAGCTTCACGATGCCCAGCACCAGGTTGATCTCGACCAATTTGCTCGTGAAGGGCTTCCCTAATCGCAAACTCTCGACGAGAGCTGCGGGCACTGCGCGCTTGTCGAGATGCAGTGGGAACGGCGCAATCGAAAACGGCCAACTGGCGAGCGCAAACGCCGTAAAGACTCCGAGTGAAAGAAAGATCGCCCAGACAAAGTAGCCCACCAGGTCCGGTTCGCCCTGCACACCGATGTGTGTCGCGGCAATCCATTCCATCGCGCGCAGCCAGCCCCAAACAGCGAGGGCAAACAGAGCCAGCCAAGCTGCCTGGAACGCCATCGCCGTGAAGGGGCGAAACCGCATCCGGGCATCGATGCGCTTGAGCAGAAGCCCACGACCCAACCCTGAGATCACGATCCAAACCAACGCAGCCGCGGGCAGCAGCCAGCGCATCACCGCCAACAGATGCGGCTCATAAAACGAGATTCCGTGAGAAATCTGTACCGCGGCGATCCAGGGATTTTGCGTATCGATAGAATCGAGGCCCGAAGACCCGAGAGGGTAGGCCGCGAGAACCTGCTGCGTCTGTTGCCAGCAGACAAGCAGAAATGGAATCCCGAAGAGCCAGCGCCAGCCGACCTCGATTGCAAGGAGCGAAGGCCGCCGGATAACTTCGCCCATGTGCTCCACGAGCAATTGCGTTCCGCGCACCGGCTGCGCTACGTCAGAGCCTGTCATCGTGCCGGGCCTCACTTCACAACCAGGTTGACGGCCCTGCCGGGAACGACGATTACCTTCACAATGTTCTTGCCCGAAGTGCGGACGCGCACTTTTTCGTCGCTGAGCGCTGCGGTCTCGATGGTTTTGGCATTGGCGCCAGCGGCTACGCGCACCACCGACGTGAGCTTGCCATTGATCTGTATGGGAATCTCGATCTCGTCTTCCATGGCCAAGCCCGGAACGCTCTTAGGCCACGGCGCGCGCAGGACCGAGCCATGACCGCCGAGTTCTTCCCACAGTTCTGCCGCCAGAAAAGGCGCAAATGGCGCCAGCAGCAGGACCAGATATTGCAGCAATTCGAGCACCACCGGCGCAGGAACCTCGCCCGCCGTCAGTTGCGCGTCCGCGTCCTGCAACTCGTTCACCAACTCCATGATTGCCGACACGCACGTGTTGAAGTGCCAGCGGCCTTCAAAATCCTGCGTGATTTTGGCAATGGTCTGGTGCAGTTTGCGCAGCAGCTTGTGCGAAGGCCCGAGAAAAAAACTTACCGTCGCAGCCAATGCCTCCAAATCCTGCATGCCCGCAACGCTTTTCGCTTGCGGCGCGTGCTTTGTCACCAGCCGCCACACCCGCCCTAGAAACCGGCTCACGCCGGCCACGCCGTCTTCCTGCCAATCGAGGTCGCGGTCGGGCGGGGCGGCGAACAATGCGTACATGCGCGTGGCATCGGCGCCGTAGCGAGCCACCATATCGTCAGGCGAAACTACGTTGCCCTTTGACTTCGACATCTTGGCGCCGTCTTTGATTACCATTCCCTGCGTGAACAGGCGCCGTGCCGGTTCATCGTTCTTCACCAACCCCAAATCGCGCATCACTTTGGTCCAGAAGCGCGAATAGATGAGGTGCAAAATCGCGTGTTCCACGCCGCCAATGTACTGGTCGATGGGGAACCAATACTGCACGGTCGCCGGGTCGAATGGCGCATTGCTGTTGCGCGCGTCGGTGTAGCGGTAGAAATACCAGCTCGAGTCGACGAAGGTATCCATCGTGTCGGTCTCGCGGCGCGCTGGGCCGCCGCACTTGGGGCACGTGGTATTTACAAACGACGGCACGCGTCCCAACGGCGATCCGCCCTGCTGCGTAATCTCGATCTGCTCGGGCAAAATCACCGGCAACTGATCGTCGGGCACCGGAACCAACCCATCGCGTTCGCAATGAATCATGGGGATCGGAGTGCCCCAGTAGCGCTGCCGGCTCACGCCCCAATCCTTTAGGCGAAAGATGACCTTCGCCTCTCCAAAGGCGCTGCGCGCAGCAGCCTTTTGGAGTAGTTCTTGCGCCTGCGAGCATGTCATCCCGTCATACTCACCGGAATTCACCAGCACGCCGTCTTCGACAGTGAACGGCAGCTCAGGTTCTTCGGCCTTAGAGTCGGCAAAAGCAATGACACGTTTGATCGGGATCGAGTATTTCTTCGCGAACTCGAAGTCGCGCTCGTCGTGGGCCGGAACGCTCATGATGGCGCCGGTGCCGTAATCCATCAGCACGTAATTTGCTACCCAGATGGGAATCAGATCGCCGTTATAGGGATTCACGGCGATTTGCCCGGTGGGAATGCCGTGCTTTTCGATCTCTCCCATGTCGCCCGACTCGCGGGCTTTCTTTTGCTCGTCTATGAGGCCGGCAATCTGCGCGGCCAACGCATGATCGCTGACCGTCAGGGCCTGTACAAGCGGGTGCTCCGGCGCGAGCTGAATGCTGGTTGCGCCGAAGATGGTATCGATGCGCGTAGTGAAGACGCGGATTTTCTCGGGCCGGCTCTCGACCGTGAAGTCGACCTCCGTGCCTTCGCTGCGGCCGATCCAGTTGCGCTGCATGGTGCGCACTTTCTCCGGCCAGCCTTCCAGGGTTTTAAGCCCTTGGAGCAACTCCTCGGCGTACGCCGTGATGCGCAGGAACCACTGTTCGAGATCGCGCTGCTCGACTTTTGTGTCTTCGTGCCGCCAGCAGCATCCGTCCACCACTTGCTCGTTGGCCAGTACGGTGGCGCACTCTGGGCACCAATTCACCTTGCTCTTCTTGCGATAGACGAGACCTTTTTCGTACATGCGCAGAAAGAACCACTGATTCCAGCGGTAGTACTCGGGCAGGCAGGTGGTGACTTCCGTTGCCCAGTCGTAGCTCAACCCGAGGCGCAGCATCTGCCGCTTCATGGCGGCGATGTTCGCGAGTGTCCACTGGCGCGGCGGCGTATTGTTTTTGAGCGCCGCGTTTTCCGCGGGCAAGCCGAAGGCGTCCCAACCCATTGGGTGCAGGACGTTATAGCCGCGCATCCACATCTGCCGCGCCAGCGCATCGCCAATGGCGTAGTTGCGCACGTGGCCCATGTGCAGTTGGCCGCTGGGATACGGCAGCATCTCCAGCACGTAGTACTTGGGTTTCTTGCTCGAAGCCGGCTCCGCGGCATAGAGCTTTGGATCGCTGGCCCAGCGATCCTGCCATTTCAGTTCGATGGTTGCCGGGTCGTAACGCAGGTCTTTATCTTCCGCCATAACCTTCAAGTGTAAATGGAATCACCTGGTTACTTTGCCTGGCGCTTGACGAGGCCTTTGAGCGCCAGCACATTGCGCTCCTCGTCGCCTTCCTCGTCGACCGGGGTTTCGGCAATGAAGGCGCAGTGATCGAAGCGGGGATCGTTGAGCAGGCGGCGGAATGGCTCTAGGCCCATGGTTCCCTCGCCAATGTGTTCGTGCCGGTCGAGCTTCGACGCGCGCGCGGCCTTGGCGTCGTTGCAGTGCCACACGCGGACGGCTTCGCACGTTACAGTTGATTCCGCCAGCTTCATCGTCTCTGCGTAGCCTTGTTCGCTCACGATGTCATAACCGGAAACCCATGTGTGACAGGTGTCGAGACATACTCCAACTGGAGCGTGATGCTTTAGCCGAGCTACCAATTCCGCTACCTGCTCAAAGCTGCCGCCTAACGAGAACTCGGCTCCGGCTGTGTTTTCGATGAGGATGTGAAACTGCGTTCCTTGCCACGGCAGGCCATCGATGGCCTGCTCGATGGAATCTGCGGCTAGCTTGAGGCCTTCGTCGCGCGTGAGTCCTTTCCACGAGCCCGGATGTAGGACGAGATATTCAGCGCCTAGCGCTAGCGCGCGCTCGATCTCGCCGCGGAAGGCCGCGACGCTCTTCTCGCGCACCTCGCTCGACTGGCTGCAGACGTTGACCAGATAGCTTGTGTGGATGACGAGAGGGCCAACGTCGAGCTTGGCGCGCAACTCGCGCATGCGCTCGGACTGCTTGGGGTCGACTTTGGGCGCGCGCCACATGCGCGGACTGGATGAAAAAATCTGAAAGGTGTTGGCGCCGATCTCTTTGGCGCGCTCGACGGCGTTGGACGCGCCGCCAGCTGTACCTAAATGTACGCCGATTCGTTTCGTCATTGAGAAAGTCTACAAGGCGCCTGCCACAGTTTCACAGTTTCTGTGTTGATGTTCAGTTTTGTCTTCAAGTCGTTCATTGTACTTGCGTTCCGAGCTTCACAGTTTCACAGTCTGTTTTTTGGCGGTTTTTATAGGGGTGCCAGGCAACAGGTTTCAAGAATGGGGGGTGGGGTCGGT
>JBEKPD010000164.1:0-8558 GCA_049521075.1 Occallatibacter sp. | reverse complement strand
AGCAGAGAACTTAACTTCCAACTGCACGTCATAGACGTTCTATAGTTAACGATTCCACAACGTTGTGAAATGGGCCGTCGTAGACGTCATCGACTGCTTCTGAAGGACTAAAGATAAGTCGAAAACCTGCAACGCCGCGACGTTCACCCGCTGGAGGAGGCGCAAGGCTTTAAAGCGTTGCTCAACTTGGAAGACCCGAAGTACAGCATCGAACAAATCGCTGCGAAGGTTGGAAAAACGCCCGCATATTGTGCGCAGCGAGTCCGTTTGACCGAGCTTGCCGCGCCCGTGGTTGAAGCGTTCTATGCCGAAGAGATCGGCGTAGGCCACGCGTTGTTACTCGCCAAATTGCAGCCAGCGCAGCAGGAACAGGCACTCACTAATTGCTTCCGCGAAGAGTGGAGCGGAGCCGGGGCAAAGGCAAAACGCATCCTGCTCCCGGTGCGGCACCTGCAACAGTGGATAGAGCATAACGTCCTCTTGCTCTTGAAACAGGCGCCTTTCAACAAACGCGACCCGCAACTTATTCCCGTCGCCGGAAGCTGCGTCGAGTGCCCAAAGCGAACCGGACACAACAAGCTGCTTTTTGCCGATGTGAGCGGGAACGCTGACGCTTGCACCGACCCGACTTGCTACGCCGCCAAACTGGACGCACATGTGAAAGCCAAGGTTGCTGCCAAGCCCGAGCTTGTCCAGATCAGCACGGCATACAAGCAGCAGCCCGAAGGCGAGAAGACCATCCCGCGCAACAAGTACGTCGAAATCCGGGAGGAGAAGCCCGACACACCGGAGAAAGCGAAGTGGCCGGAATTCAAGACGTGCAAGTACACCACCGAAGCCATCGTGTCGGACGGCATCGACAAAGGCGAATTGCGGAAGGTTTGCACCGAGCCGACCTGCCCGGTTCACCACCCCAAGAAACAGACGCCGAAAGCCGATGCCAGTTTCAAAGCCGAGCAGGAAAAGCGCCGCCGGGAGGAAGCACTGGCGAATGCAACCGGAATCCGCGTCCTGCAATCCATCGTGGCCGCCGTTCCCGTCAGGCTGCTGAAACGCGATCTTCTTTTCATTGCCGAACAATTGCTCCCATTGCTGGACGAGAAGCGCTTGGAGATGGTCGCACGGAACCGCAGCATCAAGGCGAAGGATGGAGAGTCAGTCGGCAAGTTGCTAACCGCCTTCATCCGCAAGGCCGACGAAAGCTCAATCGGCAAGGTGATTGTCGAGGCAGTGATTCTGCTCTCCGCCAGGTCGCAGTCTGACGGAGGCAAGGTTCTTCGCGCAGCCGCCCAAGCCTACGGAGTCGATACCGAGGCCATCGCACTGAAAGTCAAGCAGGAGTTCGCTGCAAAGGAGAAGGCACGAAAAGCCACAAAGCCAGAACCGAAGCCAGCAGCAAAGCCCAAACGAGCCGCCTAGTCCAAAGTTGAACCCTCGGACCTGCCTTCGGGCAGGCCTTTTTTTGGCGTCCGGCCCGTCTTCCCACCCTTATAGTTCCTCTCGCTTGACGCGAGAGCGCCATGTTTGCCCGCCCGACGGGCCGTTGAAACAGACAGCCCCGGAGAAATGGATGGGGGATCGACTTTGCTTCTCATCATCGCAAGGGCGTGCGTCTACGTACGGATCGCCCATCTTTTCTGCACTTTATATGCCAGGTCCGGAACCATTAGATTGGCCGACGACCTCGGTTATCGGGCATAGTATAAAGTCGATGACCTCCAGACCTTACATCGACTTCACAGGGCAAGCCCTGAGGAAGCTGTTCCAGGAGTCGTTGGAAAACGAGCCGGTGCTCGCGGCGCTTGCGGTCGAACTCAGTCACAGAAATGTCCCGTCAATGCGTAAATTGGGAACTGAAGTGGAAGCCAGATTGAGGCAGGTAAGGCGGCGCACTCACGATTTACATGGGAATGGCCATTCAGTACCCGGGCTAGGACGAGAGCTCAGAAAACCTGAGGTGACGCTGGACCGCGAAGAACCTTTGAGTGCAGATTCTCCCTATTCTGACGGTCCACTTGCTATCGATCCTGAGTATAGGGATGACGATGATGTGGAAGGAGAAGGCGACAACCTTCGAACAAGGTCGAGTGGCTCACACTCATTGATAAGAGCGTGCGGGGCGCTGCGCGACGTGCCCAGTCGCTGGACGCCACCAGTTAGGCGGGACATCGAGCTTGGTCTATCACCGAAGGCCTCGCGACTCGAAAGGTCCATCGCAGCCGTTCGTGCTCTTGTGAAGGACATGCGACGAAAAGGGACCGGAGTCCGAACAGTCACCTTGCAAAATGGCGAGGCGATAGAGCTGGATGGTGTTGAGCGGGGTTATCGATTCCCATATGACGGTGATGCGGAGCTATTTGAGGGCGCTAAGGTCACGATCTCGGTCGGTGGCAGAACATGCGATGGGTCCATCGTCTCTATTTCGAGCCAATGGCTCATCATTTCGCTGGACGAGGATTTCGGAAACGTAATCACTTTCTGCGTTCTCAGAATTGACAACACGGCGATGCTCGACGCGCTCGCCGACCGCCTAGAGAAGGCACGTAATGGCGAGACCCGGCTGAACTACTCAATCGCAGATGAGGTGATGGACAACTCTGGAGAGGCGCCAGCTTCGTCTGCGACAGACCAAAATCTTTCGAGTTTCCAAGAACTTAATTCTCATCAACAGCACGCCGTGCATCACATGGTTGCAAATCGGGTCACCTATCTTTGGGGTCCACCTGGTACAGGTAAGACGCAAACCCTTGCTGTTTTCAATCAACTTCTGTTTGAAGAGGGCAAGCGCGTACTACTTTGCTCAAATACGAATCAAGCTGTGGATCAGATTCTAAAAAAGCTCTGCGAGATATTCGGAACTGACCACCCGGCTCTCGTTGACGGGAAGGTTTTACGGATTGGTAAAGCGGAAGGTGTTCCGGATAGATTTACCGAATACGTAACTCTCGACGGCATCGTCCGTCGAAAGTCGGCCGATCTTCAGGAACGCAAGAAACAACTCCAAAGCACAGTAGAAGAGACCCAACTAAGGACTGATGCAGCAACGCGCATCGTTGAGGAGTTTCGCGCCTTGGATGAGGCCACCGAGAAACGAAACCGTCTCATCGGCCGTCGCGCTGAGTATACGAAGGCATTGACTGAGATAGAGATTCAGGAAGTCGAAATACAGAAGAAGCTGGCTGCTATTACAGGCGAATTAGATCTTCGTGCCGCAGCAGGACCACTCCGTCGCCTGATTCTACGTAACGAGAAGAACATTCGAGCCGACCTAAGTGCGTGTGCAGTTCGACAAGCCGATCTTCAAGTTGCCGCCGAAAAGAAGAGACAAGAACTCCGCGTTCCGGCCCTTTCAATCGAATTGAAAGAGCTAACCCAGCAATGCGAAAGACTGGCCGAGAGCCTGAAGATGAAGAACCGTGTTTCGGCTGAGGGTGTCGTGGGAGAAGCGAATGCTACCCTCTCTCGTCTTCTTCGCGAAATCGGTGGAATCAATTCGCAACTCGATGACATGGCGAAGTCAATAGTCGCCGGTGCAAGAATTGTTGGGGCGACCGTAACCAAAACCTTCTTGTCACCACAACATTTTGGAAACTTCGATACGGTCATTGTGGATGAGTCTTCGATGGTCATCCTTCCTGCGCTCTACTATGTGTGTGGTCTCGCAAAGGAGAAGGTAATCATATCCGGGGATTTCCGCCAGCTTCCTCCGATTGTCCCGACCGATCAACAGGCAATACTTGAGGTAATCGGCTCCGATGTATTTACGGCGGCAGGAATTCCCAGCGAGGTCACCAAAGGACTGACCCCAAAACGTACGGTCATGTTAGAGGAACAGTACCGTATGCCGGAAGGTATATGCGCACTCATTTCAGGGCGGATGTACGCGGGGAAATTGATTACGTCTCTCTCTCGGAACATTCCTGGCAGGCCTCTACCTGCACCGTTTGACAGTGAATTGACTATCATTGACACTTCTTCCATCCAGCCGTTTGTCACTAAATTCGGGACTTCTCGCTATAACTTAATGAACGCGCTTGCCGTCCGAAACCTCGTCAGGTTTCTAAGCGACCACGAAGGTCTTTCTGATAAATCAAGTGTCTCCGCGAGGGAGTTGCAAGTTGGAATTTGTACGCCATTCGCAGCACAGAAGGAGCTGCTCAAACGCTTGATCGTAAAAGAAGGGGTCTTGGTCGGCACCGTACACCGTTATCAAGGCGATGAAAAGAGAGCGATGATAATCGACATCCCGGACAGCCTCGGCGAACGGTACGTCAGTATGTTTGCTCAAGCTGCTGGCCCTGACGAGGCGGGATCGCAACTATTTAATGTTGCGGTGAGTCGTGCACAGGCTCAGATAATCTTCATTGCGAATCTAGACTACTTAGATCGAAAGCTGCCGGGAGATGCATTTCTACGCGAGGTCCTCTCTTCGGCAAGTAAGCGCGGCAAGATCATCGATGTGAAAGATGTAATCGCATTGTGGCCAATCGTCGAAGATTTGCGCGAGTATGGTCGTCCCTTCGACATCGATCCCGCGGCTCTAAACACCGGCCTTTTTGATCAATCGAGCTTCGACGTTGTCTTTCGGTCTGACGTTGCAAAGGCGAACCGCGGCGTGGCCATCTATTCCGGGTTTATCACGCCCCAACGAGTAGGGTCCTACGAGGCGCTCTTTAGGAGCAAGACAAACGACGGAGTCGGCATCAGATGCGTTACCCGACCGCCGAGCCGCAATGGGTCGATCTCGCCAGACCAAGGAAGAGATGCTCTAGACGGTTTAGAGGCGATGGGTTGCACGGTTGATACACGATGGGAAATTCATCAAAAGGTGATCATCATCGATGACGAAATTGTTTGGTTCGGGTCCTTGAATCCCCTCTCTCACACGAATAGGACCGATGAAACGATGCTTCGGCTGGTCAGTCGACCTGCCGCCCTGCAAATGGCAGCATTCTTGAGCGTGACCGAGAAGATGAGCGCCGAAAAGGCTGAGGGACTGGCCGTCTGTGGTGAGAATCCGAGGTGCAATACCTGCAATTCCAGGACAACATACCGGCAGGGTAAGTGGGGTCCATACTGGGAGTGCGAAGACAAATGTGGCTGGACGGAAAGCCTGAAGTCACATAAATCATCGAACATGTCATTCGACGGTCGAGGTGGCACTACTGAAAATCCATCTTGCCCAAAGTGCAAGGGGCAGACCGTTTCTCGGCGAGGTCCATACGGCCCTTTTTGGGGCTGCTCGCGATATCCAGCTTGCGACGGACTGATTAAGGGAGGAGCAAGGCGGTAGAACCGTGCGCAATGCTGATTCCAAATCGGAAGCATTCTCTATGGAATCCGGTGGATATAAATTGCTTCGCATCAACTACTTGCGAATATGAGCCTTCTTCTGTCGCGGCCAAGGCGTTTCCGGATGTCAACTCTGATCAAAGGCCTTACAATTATCGCATCCGCGGTCACAACGCCCTAAATCATTGAACCTGGCTTGGATAGCGCGCCAAAGGTCCGGAAGAGGCCCTTTTTATGCTCGATTCTGTCACTGCGCCCTTGGGAAATCTGCTCCACAACGCGCCGAGTTTGATTTTATTCGGCTGTGTAGCGCTCGTTGGCCTCTTTTTGGTCTATTGCTTGGTCATCTGGCGGGCTGCCCGGAGGGTTCGATTGAGCCTGAAGGTCTTGACAGCGACGCTTGACGGTCTTCGGAGTGATGACGAAGGCGAAGTCCGGAATGGTCTGAGCCTGGAGCGCAAGGAAGCATATTTTGTCGCATGTGCGGAACTTGAGAGGCTGCCCAAACAATGGTGGTCTCGAATAAGTAGCAGAGTGGACTTATATATCAGCCCGGAGGAGAGGGAGGGCTGGTTTTTGACCGAAAGCCCTAGGAGCGCGCTGCCCTACGATGTGGTGATCGGAAGGAATTTCCATACAGCTAACTTCAGCGCATTTCCGGGAATCCTTACGGGCTCCGGGCTCACGTTAACGTTTGTCGCAATCTTGCTCGGACTTCTCGGAGTCCACTATGACAAGACCAACTCGATCGAACCGATAAGCGGCATCGATACCCTCATCAACGGCTTGTCGGGAAAATTTCTTAGCTCAATAGTTGCATTGATCCTGAGCATTATTTTTACGTTTATCGAAAAGCAAACCATACGCGGCCTTCGAGAAGCATACGAAGATCTCTTGGCTGCAATTGGAAACGCAATTCCGTTTCTTCCAACGAGCCGGATCCTCCTTGATATCCATCGCTTCTCCGCCAAACAGACTGTGTCCGTGAGCAATATCAGTAGCGATGTCGTAGACAAGCTCGCGAGCGCATTGAATGAAAGAGTCGTGCCGAGGTTGGCATCCGGTATGTCTGACGGCGTAGCCGAAAAGCTACAAATAGAAATTCGTCCAACCATGGAGCGAATGGCGGGCTCGCTGGATGCCCTGCAATCGGCGATTGTGAACCTGGAATCTCAAAAGGGGCAATCAGTCACGAACGAATTCGAGAGAATGGCGAAGGCTCTCGAGGAGTCAATTGGTCGAGCGTTATCAAAAATGGGAGAAGAATTCCACAATGCTTTGTCCGGCTCCGCAAGAGATGAGTTCGGTAATGTCCAGGGAACTCTTGAAGCAACCCGCCACGTGATCGCCGAAATGACCGCACAGTTTTCGCAGATGCAGACAGCCTTAAGCACAATCATTGCCAAGGCCGAGGAGACGACCACGGATCAACTAAAGGCTGGACGGGATCAGACTGATTCTTTGAATGCACTGATGCAGGGGCTGATGACCAAACTTCAAGAGACCGCGGACCACAATATCAACCATGTGCAGAGCCAGCTAAGCAGAGTGGTAAGCGACCTTACGGATAACGTCACTAAACTCTCGGTTGACATGATGGATGCCTCAAAGGACATGGCGCGCAGCTCGCAAGACTCGGCAAGGACCATTATCGACAAGACGGACGCATGGTCCGAGGCCACTGCGAAGCGTCTGGAATCATTGATCGAGAAGATCGAGGATCGGAGCCGTGATTTCAAAGAGGCAAGCGAATCGCTTCTGGCTGCTAAGACATTTATGAGTAATCTCCTAACACAGAATGCAAATGCTCTTGCGCAAATGGCCGAAGCGAGCCTAAATGTAAAGACATACTCAACCGGATTGATAGGTCAGTCTGATGCTTTGAAAGCGATTAGCGGCGACCACGCTAAAGTCGCGAACCAGCTTGTAATCACAGTGGGTGGCCTAAAGTCGCTGCACGAACTGCACGAGAAGCAGCTTGGCGAGTATCGGCGAACCGTTACCGAGTACAAAGAGGTGATCGACAAGCTTCACGAGCCGCTAGCCAAGATCATGCAGACGACGAGTTCGGGTTTGAGGGACTATAACCAAAGCGTCGAAAAGAACTTCTCCAAAATCGTCGAAGTGGCAGACAAGTTGGTTCCGAAAGCCGCAAACCTTCTGAGTGGTCAGATCGAGGAATTTGGAAGTCAACTGGAAGAACTCGGAGAAGTAATTTCGAAGGCCGTGGAGCGCTCCAATGGAAGAGCAAAGTAATTCGGATCATCTGAATAGCTCGCTTACCGATCTGATGACGTCCCTCATGGTCATCTTCATTCTCTTATTGCTCGTGTTCATTAGTCACACGGCAAGTAAAGATGCCGCGCTCACCGATGTGCTGCTTGCTAAATTGAAGCAGGACTTGCAGCCCCAAGGATTCAGTGAGAACTCGATCCGCCCCGACCCACACGATCGAAATGCAATTTTGGTCATAGTGCCGGGAAAGTTAATGAACTTTGAGACTCAGAAAGCAGACTTGCAGACAGAAGGTCGAACGTTCCTCCAATCGCACATCCCATCCTTCGCGGCGGTCCTTTGCAGTGACGAGTTTCGTTCTAGCATCGACTCAATCGTTGTCGAAGGACACACCGACAGTCAAAAATTTGGCCGTACAGCAGAGGAAAGTCAGAATAACAACCTCAAACTCAGCCAGGACCGATCGATGGCGGTCGTGAAAGAAGCGCTATCGGACTTGAACGGCCGTGAGCCAGAGCGTTCGTGCTTCCTAGAGAAGCTGTCGGCGACTGGGCGCGGTGAGCAAGACCCAGAGAAAACTGACGACGAAAGCCGCCGTGTCATTTTCAAGATCCGGATTAAGGCTCATGAGATGGAAGCCCTGAATAGGAAGGTCATGCAGTGAGCCACATTCAAGAGGCACTCGTACGGCTGTCCGGAGATCTTCCCGAATTTCGGGACTCTTTCCTTTGGGGCGAGGTCGAGGCGGCACCTTACATCTCCCAACTCAAACGAACAGTCGATGCGCTTGAGATCAAATTCGATAGCGGATCAAGGCCTAAGCCTCCACTCGATCCTGAAGAGGTTTGGGCAAAATGGCGAACGGTAGGCTATGAGCTGACCGAGTTGGACTCTCGGCAAGTCAGGACTCTTTGTGTCTCTCCGACAACTGCCATGAGACCCAAGCTCATTCAAGCCCTGACCAAATCGCCGGATTCCCTCAAGCGCGTAACCACGTTCACTGGTTTCGTCCAAGCGTACTTTGGTCAATG
>JBEKPD010000163.1:0-8763 GCA_049521075.1 Occallatibacter sp. | reverse complement strand
CCCTGCGCGTTCACATACTCGCGGGCCGTCTGATGCCGAACCAACTGCTCGCCCGTCTCCGGGTGCTGGCCCTCGGCCAGTCGCGCGAACTGCTGCTCCTGTACCTCACCCTGCAAGCCCCAGCGAGCGGCAAGCTGGCCCTGCCACTCGCCGCGCACACGTTCGCCCTCTGTGTAATAGTTCTCCCGCGCATTGGCGAACTGTTCTTTGTGGTACGCCTGCGCCTGACCGGAGCTGATCGGTTTCGATAGCGTAATCATCGCTTCACTCGAAGAAGGGCGTCTGTTCGTTCACCGCCTCTGGCTGCTGCGCTTGCTCCTGCTTCTTTTGGACAGCCTTCGGCGGCTTGCGTTGCGCCGCTGGCTGCCCGTTTTCGCCGTTGTCTGCTCCGCTTTGCACCGCCACCGGCTGCGGCGCTCTCGTTGGCGTTGCCTTCCGCTCAATGAACTTCTCCGCATTCGATTGAAGCTCGATGTACGGGAACCGCATCCGCAGAACAAGATTGCCGTGCTTCATGTACCCATGCAGCGGGTCGAGACCTCCGACCTCGGAAGCCATCACAAGCGGCTCGCGCGTGATCTCCCGCTGCTCGCTCTCCGAGTTCCTGGGGAACCGGCCCACCGTGCGCGATTCGCGGAACCGCTCGATCTCGACTTCGCCTATCGCCTTCGAGATCCACTCCGACGCATACGGCTCGCTAGTTTTAAGGAAAATCTTCGTTGCCGGTTGGCTCAACATCGCCTCGGCCACATGGCCGTACAGCGCCTCTACTTGCGCTTTGCCCTGGAAGCCAAGGACCATCGGGTTATTCGATTTCCGGTTCTCCGTCACCGCCGTCATCAACTGCGGCAACCGTTGCAGGCTCGCCAGTTCGTCGAGCACGAACCATGTTTTGCGGCCTACCATCTCGCCGTCGTTCATCAGCCGCAACACGAGCAGGTCAAGCCACAGGCTCATTAGCGGGCGCATCCTCTCGCGCATGGTCGGCTTCGACGTGAGGAACACCCAGCCCTTGCGCTCTGCGGCCCATTGAACCGTGCTCCAACGGCGCTTCGTCTCCGCCTCCCTGGGCAGCAGCTTGAACGCATCCGCGACCATGTTCAGCGAGCCTAAAACACCGCTCCGCTGGTTGGCTGCGTGGCGGTCGATCATCGCTTGAAGCTCCGTTCCTTCCACCCGCTTGTCGATCTCCTCCGCGTTCGACATCCAATACGTGAGCTGCTCCGGCGTGGGTTTGAGATTGAGGAGATGAGCGAAGATTTTGCGTGGAGCCTCCACGAAAAAGCGGTTCTCACGGCCCTGGTCCGGGAACAACGAAGCGGCTAAGGTAAGGGCCTCTGCCTCGTGCGGAACCTCATCGCCCGGACTCCAGAAGGGACACCGCTCGTCCATCGGATTCAGGATCACGTCACCCCGCGATTCTCTGTAAAACTGCGGCAGATATTCCATCGCCGGGTCGTACACGATTGCGGCCTCGCCGCGCTCCCATATCTGTGCGAGCATCTGCCGGATCGCCGCCGATTTGCCGGTGCCCGAGTCGCCCACGATCAGGAAGTGCATCGCCTCCCGCTCGCGCGGGATGCGCGCCCACCGGCTGGCATTTTTGCTGAACAGCTTGTCGGCCCACGTCCGCTCTTCGTTGATGAACATCACCCCGTCCGGCAGGTAGCTCATCAGCCCTTTCGACCGGCCCAGCTTCGTATTGAACTCCGAGGTCGTGACCAGTTCCGGGCCGCGCAACCTGCGGCCATGCTTCCACACCATCCGCCGCGCCCGGTCCTTCGGCACCGTTACGAACAGAGCCAACACGAAGAACGCCAGAGACCAGTACGTGGACCGCTTCATGAAGTCCCACAGCGTTTGGTTCTGGAACACGTAGCTGCCCATCAGCTCATGCAGCCCACGGTCGTTGAACACCCCCGCCGTCCACTGCAACCGCGTTAGTCCGTCCTTGATTCCCTCGTCCGTCAGCCGGTATGCCAGTTTTCCATCCGCACCCTTCACCGCCTCGATCTCGTCGCCAGTCACAAGCACCGGCTCACCCTTGGCCGCCACGCCCTCAAGCAGTGTGTAGCGTGCCTTCGCTGCCGGGAGCTTCTGCCGCGCCCCGCTCTTCAGGTAGTCGAACAGGTAGAGCCGCTCCGCTGCCGTCCAGCCGTGCCAGTAGTCCAGACAGAACACCCCGAAGAAGAACAGACAGCTAAGGAAAAACGCTCCCCACGTCCACATGTGCGCCCGGCTCGGCCACGGTTTCGCGTACTGCTTCCGTCCCCATTCAGTCATGCTCAACCCTCCTCTGTCTGTGGTTCTCCAGCCTCTTTCTCGCCTGCTTTGCTCACCGCCTTTCGCGCCGCCTCCAGCCGCTCCCGCGCCCGGTCTCCTTTCACTGCGTCGGCCCGCTCGATCAGACTCCGCATCTCGGCCTCCGTCATCGGCCCTTGGCCCTGCCCGCCGTTACTTGTCCGGAACTGGAGATTCAGGAACAGCGTCCGCAGTGCCAGCACCTCCGCCAGCGCCACCCGGCCCGCAAGCGCCGCCTCGTCGTCGGGCAGTTCAACACCGGGCGCGGCCAGCAACACCGCCCGCACCCATTCTGAGAGCGTCATGTCTGCCGCCCGCGCCGTCGCCTCCAGCGCCGCGAACTCCTCCTCGCTCACCTTCGTGCCGATGGACTTGGTTCTCAGCGGCGCTTTCATCGCTCACCGCCGTTTCGATTGTGCTGGGGATTGGAACCGGGATTCAGGCCACACGCTAGCCGCGTGCCACAACGTGCCGGGCAACGGGCCGAACGGAGCCGTTTTCTTGCTAAGGGGAGGGGAGTCATCAAGTTACCCCTTCAGCAACGCCAAGTTGCTATCAGAGTAACCCGTTTTCGCAAATTTGTCCTCTTAGCCGCCCATTTTCAACACGTTCCCGCCGCAGGAACGTGCGGCAACCTTGCAGCACCCAATCTGGGGTGACGTGTCACCCTCCATCCGCTGCGTAAGCAGCGTGCCGTCAACGGCATCCCTGAACAGGCTTGGCGGCAAAAAAGGCATCGCGATAAGCAGATACGTCCAGCAGAGATACTTCGCCTTCGTCACCACTCCTAGCGATCAATTTCGCTGCCAAGTACCCCCCCTGGAAATCGAGGCTATTCCTTGATGCGGCGCTTGGTAATTGTCATCTTGAACTCCCTGCCGACATCGTCAACAACAGTCAAATTATCACGATCAATTCGGAATCTCACTCTGGAATTCTCGGTGAAGTGCGGATCGTGCTGCCAGCGAAAGCTCAGTGTACGATCCGCGAAGTAAAGCATCTTCCCGTCATCGAGAACCACCTGGTAGGTGTTGTGCCCCCATTCAACGTCAGGTGTCGTCGTGGCCGAATAATTCCCTTGGTCGTCTACGCGCCCCGTTGTAGTCGCGCCTCCCGATGAACTGGTCCAATGTTGCGTTCCAAAAGAGACGAGCTTTGCACTCGGCCATGAATCGTGCTCCGCCGACTTCTTATCTCCCGAAGGCGTTGGAGGAGTGCTCTGAGTTGACAAGGTTGTAAGCAGGCTCTTTGCATCGGCGTTTCCCCCATCGGCAGCTTGCGCGAGCCACTTGGTCGCCTCACTCCGATCCTGCGGAACACCATCACCCTTCAAATACGCTTTTCCTAAAGCGAGTTGTGACAAAGTATTCCCACGCTCTGCTGCCTTTCGATACCACTCTGCAGCAAGGCGATGGTCCTGCGGCACGCCGCTGCCGTACTCGTACAGCAGCCCTAAAAATCCTTGCGATTCTACTTCCCCCTGATCCGCCGCTCGGCGAAACCATAATGCAGCCTCAGCTTCATTCTTTGTTATTCCGTCTCCATCGATCAAAGCGAGCGCAAAGAGGTACTGCGCAATACGGTTATTGGCTTCCGCTGCCTTGCGATACCATAAAACAGCTTCTGAATGATTCTTCGGAAGTCCCACACCATCAAAATATGCGACACCCAGAGCCAATTCGCCGTCGGTATCTCCATGCTCTGCAGCACGCTGAAACCAGTAGGCAGCTTGAGCCGAATCCTGCTTCACTCCGTCCCCGTGTTTGTACGCCGCCCCCAGATTGAACTCCGCTGCGGCATAGCCCTGATCTGCTGCTTTTTTATTCCATGTGAACGCCTCAGAGTAGTCCATAGGAACGCCACGGCCTAACGCGTAGGATGATCCCAATACCGCTTCACCTTCGGCGAATCCCTGGTCTGCTGCCTTACGAAACCAAGCGGCGGCTTTCGCCGAATCTTGTGGAACGCCATTGCCGTTGTAATATGCTCGTCCGACAGACACTTCGGCGGCAGGGTCGCCAGCCTCGGCTTTGGCTAAGACTGCCGGGTCGATCGATTGTGCATTCACGTTCGACGCTACGGCCATTACAGCCAAGATCGTTAATTTGATTGCAGGGTTCATCGTCAGATCTCTCCTTGGAACATCGTGCTCACCCCCGGTCATCCGTCTCACGGATAACTGCGTACCGAAATGCTGAACTCGGCGGCCCCGCAGGAATCTTGCTCATATTGAGCGCATCTGAAACCAGAACATCGCGCTTCGTGTATGGGTGCGTCATGCCACATTTTGGGCATCTTTCCTCGAAATCCGCGCAATGAGCGTCTGGAGAAAGGGCTCCGACCGGATGCCTAAAAGGTTGGGCATCCCCGAGCTTATCCAAGAGTATTCGGCAGTCACACGTCGGGCTTTTGCATTCAATATAGGCCCAAATTTCAAGCCGTTGTTCAGCCAAGAGGCACCTCCTGGGTGACCCGTTATCAAAGGCAAGTTGACTTTGCCAATATTCTATCTCTTGGGGGTTGCGCTCGGGGCTAGATCGTTCATCCAGCCGCTGCATGGACACGGCCTTTGCCAGGGAGCCTTCACCCGCTGTTCCTGGGCCGCCCTCACGGTCCGAATTCCAGAGATTCTCCAAGCCTGAGGTCTCAAAGACCTCGCCGTAATGTTTATGGAGGGCGAGGGATGCGGGATGGAGTTCGAATATGCGAGGTTTTTATCTCGACTCTTCGTCAACGCTGTTGAACGTATCGCAGTAGACAAATCCATTCGAGGGGAAGCTGTAACGCAAGCAAAAGTGCGTCCAATGGTGGAAGCCGAGAACATCCTCGTAACTCAGATTGCCGTAGATGTAAATGAACGATTTCCCATTTGCAAGTTCAGAAAAAACTGGCCCTGGAATACCTTGACTACCTGAAGCTTGAGGGTAGCCAGGAAGGTCCTGAGGCACTGTACGCAAGAGATGATTGCTGGAGCCAGGGAACATCACACTGCGCTGTGCTTCGAGCGGTTCTCCCCATTTCGAGAAGTCGAGCTTCGTTTCAGAAGTGACAAAATTGGGCTGGACGTACCCGGAGACATTCAGGGCCGGTGTCTTGCCAAAGTTCCAGTAGTCGAGGCCAATCTGGATTGGCTTATTGGCCTCAAGTGGTGGATTTAGAATCACAAAAGACTTCGCACCAACCCAGGCTCTCTGGTCAACGGCAAGCGCCTGTCGCATGGCTTGGAGTTGGCCGTAATAGATCACGGCAACCACAACGCCGACAACGAGCGCTGCAAGTTCAGCGAAGGATTTCCACCAGGGTGACTGATCTGGGCGGCATTTGCAGATCGGATTCATGGCTACGGGGGATATTTCAACCTCAGAAGAGATTTGCAGGTCACGGTCCGTCTTTGGGTTGTTGTCTCTCGGTGCCAGCCTTTGCGGGTCGCTCCTCACGGTCGGCTTGTTCGTCGGCTTGGCTTTTCGTTTGTTCATAAAGTTGCGACTTGGCTCATGAATGCCACAAAAGTCTAAACATCACTCATCATCTCAAGGTTCATCGAACTCCGCAGAATCCAGGTTGAAGTTCCAGACCGAGGCAGCCTTTCCACTCTCCTTATCGTAAAGCCCAATGATGTAACCGTAACCACCTTCTTCCTCACTTGTCGTATGGATCAGCCGGACGCTGTCGCCAGTTTTGAAATCTGAAAAGCCCTCCTCATAGGGACAGGAGTAGTGAACATTCGTTGCCGGGATCACCACGAACCACACGAGGTTGAGCCGCCTCTCGCGGATGTGGTTCTCCCTGCGCATTGAATAGATGTAGCCGATGTCTGAGCCTCGTTATCCCCCACTCTTGGGTGAACCACGATTGCTGACTTCCGCTCAAGGCCCCTTTGGATTTCGAGATAGTTACCGACCAAGTGGGCAATATACAGGAGCGGGAGGAACACGATTCCTATCGCCACAAGCCACACACGCAGTCGTTGCATGGCGAAAAGTATAGTCCCTGGAGTGCGCCGCTCTTGCGAAAGAGGATTTACTGGTTGCAGGGGATAAAGATTTACTGACTCTTAGCACGTACAAGGGAACGCGCATTGTCACGCCCTCGGAGTATCTGAGAGCCGGATGAACCTATATGCGTTATTGAGCAAAACGCGATACGTTTTGCGATATACCAAGAAAGTGAATCTCTTGGTAGGCATGAGGCGAACCATGTACAGCGCGCGAGACAAACTTTAGTGTGGCTGACGTTTCAACCGGACGCCCGGTTGTCCGTCGTTCAGAAATTCCACTCCAGCCTTCTCCAATGCCTTTTGTACTTGAGAGAGTGTTGACGTGCGCGCGCCCACTTCCCCATCAAAAGATTCCATCCTTCGGATGGTTCCTATCGCCACGCGCGAGTGCTTTGCCAGCTCAATTTGCTCCATGCCAAGCAATGCGCGGGCGGCCCGTAATTGTCTTCCTGTGATAATCAAACCAAAGAAAAGCTAGCACATACGGCTCGATAAACCCAAGTAACTGAGTAATTTATACTATTAGTTGATTATAATAATCAACTATGAGACTATTTTGGCCATGCGAGGCTCTCAACATCTCCCGCTCATCAGAGGCGATTTCAGCCTTCACCTGCTCACGCAGATTGAAATGTCGCGTGGCGATATTTCCCACGAAGAGTTAAGCAAGAGACTCGGAGGCGTGACGGAACGCTATCTTGCTCGATATGTTGCTGGCAAGGTTCATTTGCTGGAACGTGATTTTTATCAGCTCGCCCAAGCCCTCTGCATTCGTCCGCGAGTTCTGGCGGAGCAATGGGCCGCTGCGTGTGGTTTGCGAGTGATGGCACGTCTGTCTGATAAGGATGCGGTGGAGTGGATGAGGCGGCGAGCGTACCACCATTGGGCGCGACATTCGCGGCTTGCTGGCAATCGCGTTCCACCGAGCCCGTCGCCCATGACCATCATCCGCGAGAAATACGCTGATCGACTTCCCCGCAAAACGCCGCGCCTCACGTTCTATTTTGATAAAGGCAAAAGTCCAATATCTGAGGCAAGAAAACGGTTCGCTCGCGCCTACGAAATGCTTGTCCAGTTCGTACATGACCACGAATCGCAGCGAACCGTCGGAGCAATGCACGGCATCGGGCCAACACGGGCGCGACAACTGATGCAGAATGCAGCCTATACCTGGGCGCGGAACCAAGGTATCAATCTGTCGCGTGACAAATCAGTGCCCTTCAAGGCGGATGCGAAGCTCGTGAGAAGTCTCTATGCAGGGTTACGTTTCTTCGCACAGCAGCAGTTCGCTGCGCTAGACGCTCAAACTCATACGGACAAATACGATGACACCAAAGCCGAATTCTGACGCAGCGACAAAACGGTGGTGGAAAGAGTATCACCGCTGTCGTGGTGTGCTCGTCGAGCGGTTGAGAACGGAGAAAGGCTGGACCGAAGCCGAGTTGGCAAAGCGCGCAAGAGTCTCCGTTCAGTGGGTGAGAGCGCTGGAAAGCAATCGACTCAAATCCAACCATCGGATGCAGCATGAAATGCAGGTCATCTCCGCGTTGGGTTTCGGAACTTATGAGATTAAGGATTTCATTGGTCGCGTAGAGGACATGGTGAAAGAAACGTTGGGTCCACAACCTTGGCTGAAGCCAGCTCAAACGGAGACTTCCGAGAGGTCATCAAAATGAAATGGATCACGAGAAAGGAATTCAATCGGGGCGTCGGCGCTGTGCTGAAAGCACTCCGCGAAGCACGAGGGATTTCTCAAGAGGAACTGGGCGAGGCTCTTAGGCAGAACGCCTCTAACAAGACACCAGAACAGGAAGATGAACAACTGCGCACGATAGCTGCGATTTGTACTGTTGTGAGCAATATGCGTAAAGAACAAGGATTGACGCCCGAACAACTAGCGAAACGTAGCCATGTTCCCGTAAAGTTCGTGCGCAACCTCGAAGCCGCAAGCGATTTGAATCCGGACACGTATTTCTTATACTGCCTGACACTGGGCTTTGGCGTTTCCTTTCATAAATTCTGGCATCGGGTAGAGGCGCTTGTGGGTATCCCGGAAGCGGGACTGCTGAGCGGCGACGACGAAGATGACTGTGTTGAGGGAGAACCATGAGCCGCAACGATAAGGGAGGTATGAGTAAACGGCGCGAGAAGACAATTCGCCTCAGCCGATTTGGCAATACGTTGACCTACGACGGGGCCAATGGAAAGACCGTCAAGAGCATTTCGGTTTCGCACGGAGATCACACTCTCTACGTCTACATCGCGTTTACCGACGACACGGAGGCGGCAGTCCACTTCAATACGCTCCCAGTGGCAGATGTGACTCTGTGCGGCGATGTTCATGGGGACCTGGAACCTATCGCTCGAAGCGGGCCTACGGTGCTGCCGGAATTGGGTTACATCCGCTGGGATCAAATACAGCAGCCTCCCAAGCGGCCAAAGCCCAAGAAACGAGCCAGATAAAC
>JBEKPD010000162.1:0-9368 GCA_049521075.1 Occallatibacter sp. | reverse complement strand
CGGCAACCGCATCGGCCGCCGCGCCCAGCCCTGAACCCAGCACAATGCCCACGCGCGGCGCCAGAGCGCCCAACCGCCATTGCAAAAACTCTACTGCCTCTGCGACCTGGTCGTAGTATGTCATCGGAAAGCGAAGGATGCGCTTCCGACTATTCTATAGTCCGCAGTCCCGTAGTCCCGCCGCCCCTTAGTCCCTGTTCTTCTACTCCGGCGGTCCCACCGTCACCACAAAATACGACGCCGGCTCAGTCTGGCTGGCGTTGTAAACGGTGTGCTGATCGCCCGCAATGCACACGCCCATGTCTCCGGCGACGAGATCGCGCGTTTCGCCCGCAGTCATCAACCGCGCCGTGCCTTCGTGGATGAACCAGATCTCCGTGTGCTT
Source organism: Occallatibacter sp. (assembly GCA_049521075.1). Lineage (GTDB taxonomy): Bacteria > Acidobacteriota > Terriglobia > Terriglobales > Acidobacteriaceae > Telmatobacter. The sequence continues at coordinate 8,983 of JBEKPD010000162.1, read as the reverse complement.
GTGCGTGCCAATAGGCTCGGGCGGCGCGCCCGGCGCGAGATGAGTAAAGTGTGCCTCCAGGCGAATGTTGTCGGGCAGCATCCCCATCAAAAACCGCTTCGACATGCGCGGCGAGGGATGCGGGTTCGCCGGCTCAATCTGTGGATAGCGGCCCGAAACCAGCTTGGGTAGCGGCACGGGCGCTGCAGGTTGTTGCGCCGGCGCGGGGGCCGGTGCAGACGCTGGCCCAGCAGGCGCCTGCCCCTCAACCTCGGGCGCGAGTGCGGAAGCAGCAGCCAGCATAGGCAAAAGCGCGGAAAATTCTCGGCGGTTCATTGATCTCCTTATGATCTGTCTTCAACGTTCACATCATAGTCTGCGTTGTCATCCTGAGCGAGTCCCGCCGCGCCGGGACGATTCGAAGGACCTGCATTTGCTTTTTCATGCATTCAACCCAACACGAAATGGGGTGCCCCACATCTCGATTTTGAGATGTGGGATAGCGCGAACTCAAACCGCACTCTGTCATCTAGAGCGACGACCCAGAGCAAGCGAAGGGGAGGAGTCGAAGGATCTGCAGTTGTTCTTCGTGCTCTCTCGGTCCCCCAGCCTCGAAGCCCCTAGTACCCACGTCCTCTCTCTGTTGGCACATTCATCCGCACCTCCGCACGAATCAGCTCCTTCGGCAGATAATCCGGCCCCACCGATGCCTCCATGAAGGCGAGCGATTTTGCGTAAAGTTCCTGCATCAGCTCGAGCGGCGAGCCCAGGTTCGGTTCGGTGCGCAGTTGGCCCAACGGCACATCGTAGCAAGTGAACTTCTGCGCCGGATCGTAGTGGAAAAGTTTCGTCGCGTGTTCGGTCACAGTGTCAAACGCCTCGGCCAGCGGCTTCAGCTGATCCGGATCGGTCGTCAGCATTGCCGCCTGCGCGCGCAGGTAGCGGAAACGCCACAAGCTCACGTCAAGCGCTGTGTTGCAAATCGCAAACTCGCGGAACCAATCAAAACGCGTGGCGATCTCCGCGGCCTGCGCCTCGGTCAAATGCGGCTTTGCCGCGCCGAGTTCCACAAACATCGTGTCAATCCCGGCCAGGCACTTCTGTTTCTCGGCCACAATCCGCGCGATATTTTCCTTAGTCGGCTCCAGCAACTTCGCGTACTCGGGCAGGTAGTAGCGATTGGTGTAGCGCAGCAAAGTTTCGCGGCGCTCGATGTCGACGGCAAAGTCGGAGTTAGTCGACGAGCCGTGCCCCAGCGGCGACCAGCAAAGGTTCGCCGCCTCTTCCGAGAGCAGCATTGCCTTCGCCATGTGCGGCGCGGCCTGCTCTGGGTACATCTGTGCCGCCCAGTCGCCGTAAATCTGCGCGGCGCTCGCGTCCAGGTTCCAGGTCAGCTCGCGCCACGCAAAAATGTCGACACTGTTTAAGAGGTCGGTATACATGTCGTAATTCGCCTGCATCGTGCCGCCGGGCGTAATCTGCGCGCCGCCGTCCGCGCCCACGAGCTCATGCGCCTTCCTCATCGTCCAAGCCGTATAAGCCACGGTCGCAGCAGGGAAGTAGTGACGCCCCGTGGTCTGCCCAACCATCTGGTACTCCACGATCTCAGGATGCGGTTTCGAATGTCCTAGCAATGTCGAAAAACGCGGGTCGGGCTCGCAATCGGAGTGATAGACCTTGGTTTGGATCAGGATTTCCTTCGGCGTTTCGTTGATCACGCGCGACCAGAGCTCGTAATGCGACTGGCTGAAGTTGCCGTAACCCGGCGCGTGTACGTAATCCGTGCCCAGCCAGTGCGGGCAGCCGCTGGACCACGTTCTTAGGTGCAGCTTTTTGCCCATCGGTTCGACGGCCGCGTAGTAGTGCGAGATGGCCGCGTGTAACTCATTCTTAAATTGGTCGAGGCCGTTTTTCTGGCAGCGTTCATCGTGGCAAAAGATGCCGAACTGGTCCCAGAACGTGCAGGCCACGCCATCGGCCTGCGATTGCCGCGCACACTCGCCCACGTAAGCCTCAAAGAGCTTCCACGTCGCGGGATCGGAGGGGCAAAGCGCGGCCCTTTCCCGCGAATGTTCTTCAGGCACGCCCTTGGCCGAGGGATACACCGCAAGAAACGCGTTGTATAAGTCCGCCGACCAGCGGCTGAAGTCGTTGCCATACGGCAAATCGGCAAACACTTCCACATCCGCGTCATGAAATTCCCCGACCAGCGCCGCATTGCGTTTCATGTCGTCGGCTTCGTCGTCGGCCAGTCGTTGCTGTGTTTCGGCATTGAGCTTCGCGTACACCTCGGGTATTTCGTTTTTGAGGGAAACGCTGGCGTGCAGCTGCGCCGTGAAGCTGTTCGCGCCCAGAATCGCCACCTGCTCCGCCACATTGTAATCGCGGTGATGCGCGGCAAAGCGCATCGCGAATTCGGGATTGCGCTGCCATGTGCCTGCGGTGTGATCTAGCCAATGGTGCGTTTCGCCCGAGGCAAAGAGCAACGAACGCGGCCGCGCGCCGCAGATCATCAGGCCGCCATTCTCCGCCAGCACCGCGTAACCATCGCGCGCAATCGCCGACGCAAGCGGCGCAGGCACGCCTTGGGTGTCTTTGAGCGCTAGCACGATAGCGCCTTTATGCACCGAAGCCGCACCGGAATATTCCCGAACGTCATCGGTCTTCAGTCCGAGCTTCGCCGCAAGCATTGCTGCCGCGCTACTCATCGCTGCATGCGCTCCCGTGGGAACCAGGATGGCTGTGAATTTGGGCGCGGCCTGCGCGAGTAGGTCGAGACCGTCGCCCAATGCGCCAGCCGCAACCGAAGAAGCCGCCTTTAAAAAGCCGCGGCGCGTGAGACTCGAAAACAGGCTGGTCGATTCTGTAGTCATGAACAATTCTCCTGATTACCCCACCCTCGCAACGTCGTTTCGCCAGGCGCGGTCAATCGAACTCCGCTCGTGTGGTGCGTCATTTATTTTGAAGTCGTGTATTGATAGAGCATATGCCCACGAAGCGGCAAAAGACAGTAGCCCCAGGCGTGAGCCTGGGAAATGGATTGCAACGCGGACGCTGGTCCCCGCACGGGGCGTAAGAATTCCTTTTCTACATAGAAACATAATCCCCGGAATCAACGCAGCACGCCGCTGCCTTTACTGCCCCCAAATCAGTCGCACCCGCGCCACGATCCCCGAGGGCAGCGGCACCAGCTGATCCATATCCTGCGGCGCAAACCTCTCGCCGTAGCGCAGGTCGAGCAGTCGATAATCCGGCGCAGCGCGGCCCGCCAATTCGTTGATCGCGGTATTCGCGACCACAATCTTCAACTGATTTGTGCCGGCGTGCACCAGAGGTCCCACGTCGATCTGATAGGGCGGATGCCACAACGAACCAGCACTCTCTCCGTTGACATACACCAGCGCCACCTCGCGAATCGGCGGATCGTACCAGGTACGCGTGCCGGCCTGATGCAACTGCTCGCGCGGCACAGGCGTCCCTTCGCCAAAATCCAGCACCACGCGCCCGGCCTTCGCCACGTTTTCAGGAATTTCTACCGCGCGTTCGTACGTCGCAGTGCCGGAGTAATATTTTTCGCCTTCGAATTCCGTCCACGACTCCAACACCGGCATCGACTCCGCCGTGTGCATCTTGTCGAAGGTCACTTTCCAATCGTGGGTGAGGTCGATGTTCGCCCGCTTGTCGAGAACGTGCATCGTGCCGTCAAACGCGAGACCGAGATCGAGGGTCGTGCCAAGAGGTAAGAGCGGCGCGCCGCTAGAGGACTTCGGCGTCGGCATCCCGTGATCCGTAAAAACGAAGACGCGTGACTCATAGGGCGCCAGGACCAAGGTGAGCGTGTGCTTCTCGCCCAGGTCCGCGGCCTTGCCGCTCATCGGGTCCCACCACTCTGCCTTGGTATGCGCGCTGCGGAAAGTTGCGCCAAAGATGTGCGTGCGGTTGTCGGTGTTAGCAATAAAATAAACATCCGCGCCGGGGAGCTTGCGATGGATGAAGCCAACCTCGGGCGTAGCCGGCGAAAACGCCACGTCCGGCTTGAGCACCGCGCCAATCGCTGCACCCACATCCGCGGGACTGGCAACAATCTTCACGTTTTTGGCGTCCGGAGCGGAAAGCGCCTGAGAAATCTGCTCAACGGCTGCCGAATCGCGCGGTCCCTCCACCACTCCCGGCGCGTGTGATGGCAGGCCTTCGATCGCAATCACCAGACCGCCGTGCTGCGCGTAGTCCTGAATCTTCTTGTAGGTGGCCAGCGGCAGCCGCTTCATGAGGGGCATCACCAGCACCGGATACTTGATGCCAACTTTGTCGAGGGCCGCTGAATCGATAAAGTCCAAGTTGTATCCCGCGTCGAGAATCGCCGGCACGAGGTCCGGCCCGAGCAGCGTGCGCATCTCGTCGGTGACAGAAACCTGCCCCGGCCTGAAGCGCGCCTGCGCGTCTTCTTCCGGTAGCAGCACAGCAATGTCGTTGGCCGGCGCGCCCTGCCGCAGCAGGTAGCTCACGCGCGTAAAGTAGTTCATCACGTCCGGCATCACCATCCACCACGGGTTGTGATCGTTGAAAACCGCGGCCGCGTAGAACGACCACCCGGGATCGCCCGCCGACGCCGGCGAATACGGCCAGCCGTGGCCCACAAATTGGTTGATCCCCTGCAGAAAAAATGTGTCGGCCTCGGCCTTCATGTCGAGAGGCGTGGCGCGGAACGGTGTCGAGTGCAGCCAGGTCCACGTCTCCGATGAAGTGATCGGCCGCCCGTAGATGTGGCTCGCCGAAGTGGCCCAGCGTGTGTACGAGAATCCGGCGTGCCATTGCGAGCCCTCACCCTCAGGCAAGTCGACGAGCGCGTTGCTCGAGAGCGTTACCGCAGGCGAGCCGTAGCTCTGCGAGCGGAACTTTGTGTGATGCTCGCGCGCCCAGGTGTTCAGCGGAGTCAAATAGTGTTCGTCGATCAGCTCCGCCAACGTGCGTCCCCAGTCGTAGCGCAGGTCGGCGGCCTCGGCAGTAGTTCCTGCAGCCAGCTCTGGCAGCCGCGGCGTCAGAGCGTAGCCGCGCCGCGCGCGAAATTCGTCGAGCAGCTTCGGCGTCCAATCCGAGAAGAACACTTCCAGGCTGTCGCTGAACACCGAGTCGGGAACATTAGCTCCGCACGCCTCGATCAAAGGATCGGCAACGTGTTGGATGTGATTCTGAATCGCCTCCAAGCTGAAGTGGTCGAGCACGAAACCCTCCGCGCCCACGGACGCGCGCTTCACCTGCTGCCCTGTGTGGCTGGAGATGAAAAACAGCACCACGTGCGAGCCATCGCGACCCTCCATCGGCACATTCAGTCGGTACTCGCCCACCGATTCGAGCTGCTGCGCGTGCTCGGCGTCATAACCCTGAGGCGTTCCCGAAGCCAGAAATGCGGCCAGCAGCTTTTCGCCGTTGCGAACGGATGGAACGGGAAGGGAAGCGGCGTCCACCGGCACTGCCACTGTCTCAATGCGCAGCCGTCCTGCCGCATCGCTCACCGGCACATACGCGCCGCCATACGGCCAACCGCTGCCCAGCGTCAGACTCAGCCTCAGATTCAAATCGTGCGCCGTCTGCGCGGTAAAACCCACCATGTCGAGAAAATCCTTCGACAGAAATGGCAGGTTGCGAAACCCCTTCTGTGGATCGTCGAGCTCGAGAGCATAAACCGGCTGCACCTCCACGCCGCCTATGCCGCCCGCCTTCATGGTGCGCAGCTCGCGCGCCAGTTCGCTCTTTTCCACCGCCGGCCCGAACCACCACCAGCGCATCATGGGCCGCGCATCCATAGGAGGCGTGGCGAATCCGGTGCGAACCGCCGCCAGGGAATCGGTTGCAGCGGACTTTTGCGCGGCGGCAAAAGATGCTGCGAGAATCAGGACAAGTGCCGCGTAGACAGTAACATAAAGCGAATGTTGAATCCGGTAAAATCGCATCGGAACCCTCTCGGGGATCTTTGCAGCCTGACCTATCCCATAGGCCGTGCTTTCAACGAGCAGACCCCTCGGCGCTCCATACTAATATTCCAAAGATACAAATGGGAAATAAAATGTGGAAAGAAACTTGTACGCCAGGTGTTCGCCGCCATTGCCGTCTCGTATTCCAATGAGCCTTTTAGATTCATGCCTTCTAGCTTTTGTCGCAACCGCCGTCATGGGAAACGCCCATCAGCGCCCCAGCAAGATTGTTTCGAAGGTGGTGAAAGGGGTGCTGAAATTGTCTCTGGGGCGCGTATGAGTGCATTTTTTAGATCTCTCGGAGAAGGTGTTCAATGAATGCAAGAGCAACAAGGTCTAAATGGCTCAAGTAGCCACCCGCGACGTCACTCAAGGTCGGGAATTCGCCATGTGCTGGAGCGCATCGCGAATCTGCGGCATTGCTTGAGCACGGTTCCAGTGCGCCATGACAGTCATGGTGTAACGCTGACTGAGGAGCTCCGCCACACGCAGGCCGAGATAGTAGCCGGTGTGACCGGGGATGTTTGGATCGCTGGAAACGTCATCGAGGAAGTAGCGATCGGCATCTGCCTGATCTGTTGAGTCGAATCTACTCAGGAAGGCCGCGGCCAACTGAGCCTGGTTCGCATCTAGATCGGCTAGTTTCTTGTCAGTCATCCACATCGTCGCCATGTTGGTCGCCGTGGGACTCAGCTTCCTGGCGGCATACGTTGCCATGCCTTCGGCCCATAGCCTTACCCACATCGGTTCATCGCGTTGGGGCTCAAATTCAAAATAGAGATGGTGATAACGGTGAAATAATTCGTGTTCGAGAAGCGCGGGCAGATTGGTCTCCTTCAGACCGTACGAGATATTATCGAGCCCGAGAAGCAATGCCTCGCTACCGTCGACCTTCTGCGACCGGCCGTTGAAACATCCTGCAGAGGCCATCAGATAGATGTCACCACGCCAAGCCATGTCGGGGAAGTTTTGCTGGAATTGCCGACGCGTCTGAGAAATGGTCAGAGGCAGCGACGCCTCAAGCTCACGCATCCCCGAAGCAAGTTGGGGCACCATGGGAAAATAGTCGGTCTCCAGCGAGGCGGTATTGAAATGGCGCGCGCATGGAACATCCAGATCGCGGAAGACGGCTGCATTCGGCTGTACATAAAAAGATTGCCAAGCTTGTGCCTGCTCAGGCGGAGGCTTGCTGCCAGCGTCGGTCCAAAACTTCCAAAAGCCGGGCATCAAATCCACCAAACGGACGCTATCCTGCCTGGCCGCAGTCTGCGCGGGTACCTTCGGAAGAAGACAACTTGCGCTTAGAACCATGATGGCGACAAGCCGTTTCGCCGGCCACAGGTACCGCGCTATGCGAAGATCCGACGCTCTGCGTCGCGCTACCGGAGCCAGAAACAGGACAACTCTCATCGCTGTGTAAAACCTCTTGTTTCATGCTACGCGCTCTTTCTGCGACAGGAATGTTTCCCGAATGTCGGGCGCGAGTCGCGAGTAATTCAGCTCATGAATTTGCCAGATGCCCCTGCAACTGCACTGTCGCCGTACGGAGGCGTATGGTAGCGTTCTGGTGTGCCCCCAGACAGTACATTGGCCGCGATCCAGACCCAGCCCGCCGAACCAGGTTCAAAGCCGCGAATTACTTGGTGGCACGGAGCCACGGCCGCACTTCTGGCGCTGGGCTACTCCGGTTATTATTTCTGCCGTTCCGATCTCTCGGTGGTGATGCCCGAGCTGATCCGCGACCTATCGCGTCACGGCATCAGCCCAAGCGAAGCGCAAATTCGTCTCGGGTTCATGGCGTCTATCGGCACGGCCGCGTATGCGCTGGGCAAGTTTTTCTCCGGAGCTCTGGCCGACACGCGCGGTGGCCGGCGCAGTTTCCTTGGCGGCATGGCCGGCTCCATTCTTTTCACCATCGTCTTCGCGTTCAGCGGCGGATTCCCCATCTTCACCCTGGCATGGATGTGCAACCGGCTCTTTCAGTCGCAAGGCTGGGCGGGATTGGTGCGGGTATCGTCGCGATGGTTCTCCTATTCGACTTATGGAAGCGTGATGGCCGTGGTCAGCCTCAGCTTCCTGTTTGGCGACGCGGCATGCCGTTGGACGATGAGCGAATTGCTGGCGCACGGCGTGGGCTGGCGCGGCGTTTTCTACTTTGCCGCCGCGGCGCTGGCGGTTCTGTTCGTCGTCAACTCGCTGCTGTTGCGCGAAACCCCGGCCGAGCGCGGCCTTCCCGCGCCAGAAGTAAATCCGCGCAATGTTTACGCCGGCGAGGAGCCGGACGCTGAAGATCAGAAGCTTCATCTCGGCGCGATTTTGCGCCCCCTTCTCACCAGCGTCGCCTTCTGGCTGGTTTGCCTGTTGGCCTTCGGCGCCACCCTGCTGCGCGAGACCTTCAATCTGTGGACGCCAACCTATTTTGTGCAATTCGTGGGCTTGCTGCCGAGCGTGGCCGCCAGCCGCAGCGCACTCTTCCCGCTCTGTGGCGGAGTCTCCGTGCTGCTAGGCGGTTTCTTGAGCGACCGGCTCGGCGCCAACGGGCGCAATGTGCTGGTCGTCGTCGGCATGACGGCCTGTACCGCTTGCCTGGCGTTGCTCGGCCGCGTCCCCGGCCACGCCGGCGCGTGGGCGCCCTCGGTTCTTGTCGGTCTGGTTGGATTCACCCTGCTCGGTCCTTATTCCTACCTTGCCGGCGCCATGTCGCTCGATTTCGGCGGCCAGCGGGGCAGCGCCACTGCCGCCGGAATCATCGACGGCTTCGGTTACATCGCAGGCTGGCTTTCGGGTGTTACAGTGGCGCGCATCAGCGTCGTGTACGGCTGGGGCAGAGCTTTCATGGCGCTTGCCGGTGTGTCGCTGCTCACCGCGCTGGTGGCGCTGGTGCTTACGGCGCATCATCGAAACCACGAGCCATAGCATTTTCGGAAGATGAATATCAAATTAGCTCCGGCGACTCCCCAAAATTCTCGCGCCGGAGGCGCAGTGTTTTGAGAGTACCGGGACATCCTTTACGTTTTAGACCGGAGACATGG
>JBEKPD010000161.1:0-9386 GCA_049521075.1 Occallatibacter sp. | reverse complement strand
CTCGTGCAGTCCCATAGCCATTGGTTGGGCTATTAATCCTGTAGTGGGTGCGATTGATGTGAATGGCCTGTATTCGTCGCCCGCTATAATTTCAGCCCAGCAGACTGTCATAGTCACAGGTACGAACCAGGCGAACAACTCGGCGGCCTCGGCGTCAGTGACGCTGTTGCCGTCGTCAGGTGGACCCGTAGGGACTGTGGTCACGATCAATGGTGCAGGTTTTGGGAGTACCGAAGGAAGCAGTAGTGTGACCGTCGGCGGACTTCCTGCTGTAACGCTAGCGTGGAGCGATACGCAAATCCAGGCGCAAATCCCGACTCGCACAGGACTTGGAACTCAAAATATAGTTGTGACAGTGGGTGGTCAAACAATTTCCAGCACCACGTTCAACGTCACCGCTGGGCTCACCGGGATTACGCCACCGCTCAATTCGCCCGCGGGCGTTCCGGGATCCGTAACCATCAATACGTCCGGACAGAATGGGCCGTTGCTCTTTTACGGCTCTCAGGGGCAGATCGTTACCGTGGCGCTCGGTAACGATACTCTCACTAACTGGGCCGGCTCTGTCAATATGACCATCCTCAATCCAGACGGAACGACTCTTCCTTCGAATTCCTTGTGCGACAACCCTGGGAGTGGCTGCCAACTTGTAACCTCTCCCATAGTACTGCCGCATACAGGGCTCTATACCTTGGTAGTCGATCCTGAAGGAGCAACGGGCAGCATCAGTTTTACTCTGGTGCTATTTAACAATCTGACTGGCACAATCACACCCGGAATCCCGAAAACATCTACCATTAACATCCCAGGACAAGAAGAGTTACTGACCTTCATCGGCATCGCCAGTCAAACTGCCACCTTGCAGATAAGCAACGATAGCTTCAATACCTGGGCCGGCACTTTTACTATCGACATCATCAATCCGGACGGCACGGCTCTTCCTTCGAGTTCCTTGTGCGACAACGCGCAGAGTGGCTGCGCGCTGATTACGAACCCTGTAGTACTTCCGCAATCGGGAATCTATACCGTGTTAGTCAATCCTGGAGGCGCAACGGGTGGTGTCACTCTATTGCTTACAGAAACTGCCTCGTTCACTATTAATCCTACAAGTGTGACTCTTTGGGGTAGCCAGGTGCAACAGTTTACCGCGACCCTGAACGGCGATACAAACTCCGCAGTGAATTGGACGCTTACGCCAGCAATGGGTGCGGGTACACTCAGTTCGATGGGGCTCTATACAGCTCCGGCATCCATCTCTGCGCAACAGACAGTGACCGTTACAGCTACGAGTGTAGCGAATCGCACGCAATCTGTTTCGGCAACGGTGACGTTGATTCCTCATGGCGTTACCGTTACGCCTTCGATCGCGGTTCTTTACAGCGGGCAGGCGCAGGCGTTCACCGCAACATGTACTTCTTCGTGCCCCGCTTCTATGTCCTGGTCCATGATCCCGTCGGGCGTGGGTACGCTCGCGCCAAACGGGTTGACTGCGTCATATACCGCGCCGGCGAACATTACTGCTCAGCAGACGGTGACAATCACCGCGACAAATCCAATCGACAACACCTACGTGTCAGCGGTTGTAACGTTGATGCCACCAGCTTTAACCCCGGCGCTCTCATTGATCGCAGTTGCGCCATCTCCCTATCCGACCGGAGCTTCGCAGGCGTTCTATGCAATTCTGAAGAATCGAGACGGCACGCCGCTGTCTGGCGGAGCTGCAACCTTCACCGTTACCGGCGCCAATAACAATTCAGGCAGCGGAACCACCGACAGCACAGGGATTGCCACGTACACTTACATCGGAGTACATTCTGGCAATGACGTCGTTCATGCCACTGCAAGCATCGGGAGTGAACAGGTAACGTCTAATTCGGTTTCCGCTACCTGGGTCGCGCCCGCACAGTCCATTTCGACCTCAACGGTGACCGGAAGATTCTTCCTTTCCGGCAACTCAGGAATTTTTGACACTCCGGCGAACACACCGCCAGTGTTTGTCCAGACATTCCCCTCCCTTATCTTCAACCCGCCGGCCGGGACCATTCCCGGGCTCACAACGGTTGATAACGGTTCACGACCGTTCACAAACGTTACCACGGACGTCAATGGAAACGTCACTGGAACGATCGCTGCGCAAGGAAATGGATACCAGGCCGGCTGCGGACCCACTACGGGTGGCTCTTGCAATAACAACGTTCTTGGCGACATGTACCAATTCCAAGCTGTGTTCAGCGGGGAATTCACGGTCGCGAGCGCGGGGAATGTTGTTTTTACTTATATTTATGACGATTCCTTTATTTTGGGTATCGGCAACGGGGCAACACTGGTAGGTGATTCAGCAATCTTAAATGCGCCCGCAGTCACTGCATTCGATCAGTTGCCTGTCATGGGCTCCGTAGGCTTATCCTTCACCTCGCCAACGTCGATTGTCGTGAACTTCCCGAGTCCGGGGACTTATCCGTTTGAGGTGGACTATGACGAATGCTGTGCCGGTTCACTGATTATGGTTCTTACTGCGAGCGGGACAAACTCAACAGGCGTTCCCGCAACAGGGTCTCTCACACTTTCTCCGAATTCGGTGAACCCACTGCCCGTTGGTGGCAGTCAGACATTTACCGTGCTTGCCACTGACGCTTCCGGTAACCCATTGCCGAATGCAAGCGTCGGCCTGGTGGTAACCGGTGACGATGAATTGCAATTGAGCGGGATCACCGACAGTTCAGGGAACGCAACGATCGTATATAACGATGTGAATCCTGGAACGGCGTGTGTACAGGCCGTCGCGTTCATCGACGGCATGGTAACGTATTCGAATCAAGTCAGCGTTCCCTGGACGCTTTCGCCGGGCACGAATACCGGCGCGGGCGGAAGCGACACGCTGAGTATCGGTATTTCGGCCCTAAGCCCTGATATCTTGCCCAATACGCTGCAATTGAACGGTAGTGCTACCGATAGCGCCCTGCCTACGGGAGAGACCATCAGCGGGACCTGGAGCGAGGTCAGCGGACCCGGCACGGTTAGTTTTTCTCTCCAGCAGTCTTCGATGAACGGCACGAGCGGTACTTACGCAGCGACGGCCACGTTTGACGCGCCTGGAGCCTACGTTCTTGAACTGACAGCCAGCGATTTCACCAGCAGCAACCAGCCCCTGAACTCCGGATCGGCGCAGATCTCCATCGAGGTCGATCCAGCGCCTCCGACCACACAAGGTTGGATCGGCAGTCCGGAGAACGGCGCGCAGGTTTCGGGGATCGTGCCCATTACCGTTGTGCCGGGCGAAACGCTTAACTTGTGTGTGGTAACCGTGTACCCGGCCAACAATCCGAATGCGGCCACAACGCTTAATTGCAACACCGGTGGCACAAGTCAGCTTGCCTCCTGGGATACCACGCAAGTTCCCAATGGCACCTATTGGATCACCCTGCAGGCGACAGATTCGAACGGCAACTCTTCCTACAACCTTGCGCTTGTTACCGTGGTCGGCAGCTACAAGCCCGGACGCGTCACCACTACAGTCACCGACATCGTTGTTCCGGCTACCGGTCTGCCCATCCAAATTCAGCGCACCTACGACAGCCTCAACGCAGCGACTGTTGGCGATTTCGGCTATGGCTGGAATCTCGGCATCAACGTCAATCTAACGGTTGACAATAAGGGCGATGTGACCTTCACGCTGGGCGGACAACGCAAGACCTTCAATCTGACGCCCACTAACCTTAGTTGGCTCTTCTCATGGTATGCTCCGGTCTTTACTCCTGAGCCAGGTTTGTATGGAAGCCTGACGGATTCCTCCCCCGGTTGCCCGCTCGACATGTTGCTTGCAGACGGCGAGTGCGTAGGCGGCGGTTACTATAACCCGCCCGGCTACATCTACACCGATCCCAACGGCACTTCGTACACCATCAGCGCCGGCGGGCAGTTACAGTCCATCGCGGACCGCAGTGGCAACGGCCTCACCATCACGCCCAACGGCCTTACCAGCACCACCGGGCTTAATGTGCCCTTCGTGCGCGACAGCAAGAACCGCATTACGCAGATTACCGATCCGGCGGGCAATGTTTACTCCTACGGCTACGACGCAAACGGCAACCTCGCCTCGGTCACCTATCCGCAGACGGCAAACAGCCAGACCTGCCCTGGCGCGAACGCCTCGAACACCAGCCAATACAGTTATTACCCCAATGCGGAGCATCCTAACTACCCCGCGCACTTTTACGCCGGCGGCACAGATGGGCGCTGCTACCCGTTGCCCGTGACCACGTACTTCGACAGCACCAACGACAACGGCGACTCCTCGCTCGATGGACGCCTGGCCAGCGTAACGGACGGTCTCGGCAATACCACCAGCTACGCCTACGTTCTATCGACCACCAGCACGATTAATGGTGCTGAGGTTCCCAACACCGGCGTAACCACCATCACCTACCCGAAGGAACCGGCGGACGGGAACGGCCAACCCGACGTCGCAACGATGATTTACGACAGCCAGGGCGACCTGCTCTCGTCAACCGATCCGCTCAAAAACACGACCACCAACACCTACGACGCGAATCGAAACTTGCTTTCGACGACAGATCCGCTCGGCAACACCACCAACTACACCTACGACGCCAACGGCAACAAGACGTCGATAACTTACCCGACCACGGCCACCAGCACCAAGACCACCAGCATCACCAACTACAACCAGTACAGCGAGCCGACGTCGACCATCGACGAGCTCGGCAACACGCGTACCTTCAACTACGACGTCAACTACAACCCGGCCAGCGTCACCGACTCCGTGGGCACGCTAATGAGCACCGAGTTCAACTCCTCCGGCCAGATGCTCTCCGGCGCCATCGGCTACGACATCAACCAGTCACCTAGCCGCGCCTCGCAGTTCACCTACGACGCCTTCGGCAACCTCGCCTCGAAGACCGACGCCCTGGGCCGCACCACCTCCTACACCTACAACTCCCTCGGCCAGAAGACGACCATGACCGAGCCCATACCCAGCGGCAGTTCGGCCGCCGCTGCCACCACAACCTATACCTACGACGCCTTCGGCAACCTCACCCAGACTTCTGCGCCGCTCGGCCGCGTCAGCAGTTCGCAGTACGACGCCAACGGAAACAAGATATCCGACACCGACGCGCGCAATAACACCACGAACTACAAGTACGACCCCCTCAACCGCCTCATCGAGACCGATTACCCCGACGGGACCACGGCCACCAAGACCTACGACTTCCGCGGCAATGTGGTCAAAGAGACCGACCAGGACGGCCACGTCACGCAGCACGTTTACGATCTCGCTGGCCGTCAGGTCTCCGTCACCCAGGCCTCCGGCACCTCGAACGCCACCACCACCAGCTACGCTTACGACAACGCCGGCCGCAAGACAAGCGAGACTGACGCTCTGAACCACACCACCGCCTACACCTATGACAACGCCGGAAACCTGCTTTCAACTTCCGGAGTTGCAGGCAACTTCACCTACACCTACGACAACGCGCGCAATCGCATCGCGATGACCGACGGCAACAGCAACACCACGCAGTACGCCTACGACGCGCGCAAGCGGCTCACGGTCACCACCTATCCAGACAAGACCGCCAAAACCAACGCCTACGACGGCCCCGGCAACCTGATCTCCGTCACCGACCAGGCCAACAATGTCGTCCAGTACACCTACGACGCGGCCAACCAGTTAATCAACGTCGTCCAGGCCTCGAGCCCCAACACCGGCCAGAACACCACCATCTACGGCTACGACTCGAACGGCAATCCCATCGCGCTCGAGGACGCCAACACCCACACCACCAACAACGTCTTTGACGTGTTGAGCGAACTCACTTCGAAGACCCTGCCCGACGCCACACACACCGAAACGCGCACTTACGATAACAACGGCAATCTGCAATCGGTCACCCACTTCAACAACGTCACCACCACCTACACCTACGACGCGCTCAACCGCCTGCTCTCGCGCTCGACGCCGGGCGAAACTCCGGTGAGCTTTACCTACACGGCCACGGGCAAGCGCCAGACGATGACCGACCAGAGCGGGACAACCACCTACTCGTACGATTCGATGGACCGGCTCAGTTCGAAAGCGACGCCCGAAGGCACTCTGGGCTACACTTACGATGCAGCCGGTAACCTCGCCACAATGATCTCCTCGAATGCCCACGGCGTGTCCACAAGCTACCGCTACGACGACCTGAATCGTCTGGCGTCGGTGGCTGACGCCAATCTGGCCGGCTCGAACACAACCTCCTACACCTACGACAACGCCAACAACGTCGGCACGGTAAAGTACCCGAACGGGATCGAAACCCAGTTCACCTACGATCTGCTCAATCGCGTGTCCACGGTCAATTCGCAGGTCTCGGGCTATACCTATCAGCGCGGACCCACCGGGAACCTCACCAGCGCCGTTGAGCTGAACGGGCGCACTGCGAACTGGACTTACGACGGCATCTACCGGTTGACGAATGAGTCCATCGCCAGCGATCCGTCGAAGAACAATGGCAGCGTCAGTTATGGATTAGATCCGGTCGGCAACCGCAGCTCCGCTGTTTCATCTCTTGGAGGAGTTCCTTCAGGAAGCTGGGGCTACAACGTCGACGATGAAGTCTCCAGCGAGACATACGACGCTAACGGAAATGTGCTTTTGACCGGCGGCAAAACCTTCACGTACGACTCGGAAAATCACATGGTCACGATGGCCGCCATTGGAACCGCGGTCACCATCATCTACGACGGCGATGGAAATCGCGTCGCCAAGACGGTCAACGGAGTTACAACCTACTACCTTGTCGACGATCTCAATCCAACCGGATATCCGCAGGTGGTTGAGGAACTGTCCGGGGCAGGAGTTGTTACCCGGCAGTACACGTATGGCTTGCAGCGCATCGACGAAAACCAGATACTGAACAACGCCTGGACGCCGAGCTTCTACGGCTACGACGGCGGCGGCAACGTCCGCAACCTCACGAATGCTGCGCGTACGGTAACAGATAGCTACGAATATGACGCTTACGGAAATTTGTCCACCGTCACCGGCTCTACGCCCAACAACATGTTGTACAGAGGCGAGGAGTATGACTCGGACTTAGGCCTTTACTATCTGCGCGCCAGATACTACAACCCGCTAACAGGCAGGTTCATGTCAAGAGATCCCTATGAGCCGAAGTTTCGTGGCCCCGACGGAAAACCCATCGATCCGAAGAATCTGCATAAGTACTTGTATGCTGTCGGGGATCCGGTGAACTTTAGGGATCCCTCTGGACGCGCCTCCCTGACAGAGGTTGTCTTAGCTATTTCAATGGCTGCTGGGAGCATTTTTGGGGCTCCGAATGAAGTGGAGGAATTGGAGCACATTGAAGTTGCAGTGGAATATATCGATGAGGCAATAGAGACAGTTCTTACGGAGACAGCCCCAGGCCCGGGCCCCCCTCCCCCAACTCCGTAGGGATACGCGCGGCCAACTAGGTAGCGCTTTAGAGCCACGAGGAGGTAGTTTCTGCAATGACGACCAGTTGGGAAAAGCACGACTCCGAGCAAAGAGACTGCGCCTCCGCACGGAAGCTACAAGAAGAGAAGCTGGAGAGCCACCGTCACTTATTGGGCGAGGAACATCCAGATACGTTGACTGCGACGGTCGCACTGGCCCAGACGCTGTACAGGCAAGGCGATTGGGCGGGGGCAAGAAAGCTCCATGAGCAGGTACTAGCGACGCGCCGTCGCTTGTTAGGGGAGGAGCATCCGGACACACTGACGGCGATGAGCAATCTCGCTGCGACGCTGTACTCGCAGGGCGATCTGAAAGGAGCACGGGAACTTCAAGAACAAGCGCTGGAGGAGAGTCGTCGTGCGTTAGGCAAGGAGCATCCTCACACTCTGACGGCGATGAACAATCTCGCTGCAACGCTGAAGGGCCTCGGCGACTTGGCCGCAACGCGGAAGCTCCAGGAACAAGTGCTGGAGACTCGCAATCGTCTGCTGGGTAAGGAGCATCCGGACACGCTGACAGCGATGACAAATCTTGCTGGAACGCTGTGCTCGCAGAAGGATCTGGCGGGAGCACAGGAACTTCAGGAACGGGCGATGGAGGCGTGCGTTCGTCTGCTTGGCGCGGAGCATCCAAGCAGCTTGATGGCAATGAACAATCTGGCCGCGACGTTGTATTCGCAGGGTGATCGCTCGCGAGCGCGGAAGCTCCAGGAGCAGGTGCTGGCGACCCGCCTTCGTCTCCTTGGCGAGGAGCATGCGAGCAGCTTATGGGCAAAGAGTAATCTCGCCCGGACGATGTACTCGCAGGGTGATCGGTCGGGAGCGCGGGAGCTCGAGGAGCAAGTGCTGGAGACTCGCCGTCGTCTTCTGGGTGAGGAGCACCCGGACACGCTGACGGCGAAGAAGAACTTGGCTCGGATGAACCAAGAACCTTGAGGCACTGGCCGCAGCTAATGTTCAGGCCGAAGTGATGCCGCAAGTTGTCGGGTGGGCGTCTTCCGTTCCCGTCCATTATCCCTCAAAGCGCGCTGCCTTCGGCATCGGCATGATAGGGTGGGACACGTCTTGTATGAAAGCGCCTCCTGTCAAGCACGGTATTTCTTTTGCTTTTGTTCTTTTCGCGCTGTTTCCGAGGCAAACCATCTCGTGTGCATGGCGGAGGCGATTGGTCCGTCGAGTCAGGTTCTTTTAAGAACATGAAAAGCGAATGCTTTTCATAGCTGCCATTTACCCGCAGCGAGGACGGCGGTCAAGGGCGCGCGTTTTTGCGCGTCGCGCAGCGAGGCTGGTGGCCCCGGTCCCCGGTGAGTTTTCCGAACGACCCTGAGGGTGCCCCCGGTCCCTCGCCTTTGGGGACCGGGGATGGTGGGAACACCCCGCCCACCCCTCAACTTTTCTCCCTCCCAATTGCAGATAATTCTGCCCTCTTGGCGCACAATCTCTTCATGAGGATCTCCGGCCAGTTCAAAGCCGTGCCGCGCAAAGGTGCGAAACCCGTCCCAGGTTCAAAATGTCAGGCATCTCCCCGGTCAGTACCGAGCACGGTCCGTACCCCCACCCCCTATTCGCCTCCGCCGACATCCTCCTACCACCACAACCCCTTGGGGCTGACACCTGAAACCTGACACCTGAAATCCATCGCCCCACCCCCTATACAAATCTCGAAAAAACGGGCTGTGAAACTGTGTGGTGTGGATCGAATTCAGAGTCATTAACTTACAAACAAAACCCCGCCGCGACACAGAAACTGTGAAACTGTGAATCGTATCCGTCTCGCCAAGTACACGGTTGACGGCGGCAGTTCGGAGATGAGAAGAATCTTCAGGCGTGTGTCTTTGTCGCCCAAGCCCTGGGTGTGAGTCCGGCCGCGCTCTGAATCGGCGTGT
>JBEKPD010000160.1:0-9390 GCA_049521075.1 Occallatibacter sp. | reverse complement strand
CGGCTCGGTTTTCCTCCTTTCGACCAGCCTGCCCTCCAATCCCGCTCAAATTGCTGTCGATTCGGCAGGAGACATCTTCGAGGTGGGCAGCGGTACGGCCAGCATTCAAGAGCTGCAAAGTACCGGCGCTGGTTCTCCCGCGACTTACACGACAACCACGCTGTCGTATACGCCGCAGAGCGGCACGCCGGCCCCACAAGCAGTCGCAGTAGACGCAGTGGGCAACGTGTACGTGGCGGACTACCAGTCCGGCGGAGGTTCCTCGATCTATAAGCTGTCGCAGACAGCGAATTTGCTTCAAACGCAAACCACCATGGCCGCCGGACTCAACGACCCAGTCTCGCTGGCAGTGGACGCCAGCGGCAATATCTACGTAGCCGACAAAGGCGCCCGTACCGTGCTTAAGCTCAAGCCGGAACTTAGCTCGGGTAAGTATTCTTACGTCAGCTCGACTCTCGTCAGCAATGTAACCCCGATTGCACTGGCCGTGGATGCGGCCGGCGACGTGTACGTGCAGGACACGGCGAGCGATTCAGTGATTGAGGTTCCGGTGAACGATCCGAGTCCGGTCACGGTTCTAACTGGACTTGGGTCGCCGAGCGGTTTGGCCGTCGATGGCCAGGGCGACGTCTACAGCGCCGACGGCAGTCTCAGCTATATTGTGAAGGTCGTCCGTAATGCGGTTGCCGAGAACTTCGGAACCAGCACGTCGACGACATATACCGCGACGTTGACCAATGCCGGTAACCTCGCGTCCACTGGGCAAAACACAGCGAGCTCGGATACGCTCAACTTCAACGTTACTGGTGGTTCAAGTAACGGCTGCGCTTTCAGCAGCAATGTTCTTGGCGCGGTGCCTGCAGGAACGGCGTGTACTTTGTCTGCCAGCCTTGTAGGATCGGGAACAACCACTGTCGACGACTATCTAAGCTTCCTGCCGGCGGCGTCGGCGGTTGGCGTTTTGACTCTTGAAGGGCAGCTGACGGGAACATCCTATCCCACTTCAACTATCATCAGCGGCCCGTCGCAGACTTCTCCGATTTACTCTCCTTCCGCCACTGAAGCCACGTTTACGGTGACCGTCAGCGCAAGCACGGCTCCTTTGAATCCAGTCGGCTCCGTCAATGTTTACGTCGATTCGACGACGGCCTACACTCAGTACAGCCTCAGTGAAGTGAGCAGCACTTCGTCGAATGCCACAGTGCCCCTCACAGGACTCACAGCCGGCACGCATACCATAGCCGTGGTGTATCCAACCACGGGTATGTTCACCGGATCGGGCTCGGTGACCAGCACGACCAGCTTTGCGATTTCTCCAGCCAGCACGACGGTCAATTGGACACCTGCGGCCATGACCCAACAGGTGAGCGCGGCAATTGGAACGAGCATCCTCAATCCGGCCGCGTCGCCAGCCATTGCAGGAAACTTCATCTACTCAACCACTGCCACGCCAAGCTGCACAGGCACGAGCGGCGGCACCATCAATTCGGCAACTTATCTTCCCATTGGCAGCTATACGCTCTACGCAACCTTCTGCCCGACTGACTCAAACGACTACGGGAGTTCGTCCGCGTCGATCAGTAACTTCACAGTTACATCAGCGACGACGATAGCAGCGGTGGGCGCATCGACTGACGTGGTCGCAGCAGACGGCACTGGCAATTACACGACCCTTTCAGCGGCTTTGGTTGCGCTGCCCACGACAGGCGGAACTATATACCTCAAGCCGGGAACCTATACAGGGCAAAACGCGGTTACCTATCCGCATGTCTATCTGCGCGGTCTCGGCGGAGATCCGACAAAGGTGATTTTGACCGCTGAGGATGGTGCATTCTCCAGTCCTTACTTTGGCTATCTCGGAACTGGAACCGGCGCCGGCAACGCAAATGCGAGCGGCGACCAGGGCTCGTCGACCCTTGACATCACGTCAGGCACGTACATAGGCGAAACATCGGGCAGCACGTCGACACCGATCGGTTCGCAGAACAGCAGCTCGCACAACCCCAACAACTTCTATGCCGAGTACCTGACGATTCAGAACACCTGGGATTACAGTCTAGACACTTCGTACATCTACTACAACGGTTCCACTTGCGTCTCAAGCGCCACGGCGGCTACGCTGCAGTCGCTTTACAATAACGGCCAAGCATGCGCGGGGCAGGCTCTGGCTGTCTGGATGACCTCGGATCAGGCAATTCTGAACAATGTCAATCTCCACAGCCAGCAGGACACACTTCTAGCCGGCAGCCAAGGTTGCGGCTCGACCTGCACCACGGCTCGCGAATACATGTGGCAGGGTTTGATCTCGGGCGACGTGGATTACGTCTTTGGCGACGCCGCTCTGGTTTTCGACCATACAACATTTTTCACGACCTATCACGGCTCGGCTGCCGGCACAAATACAATCGAAGCGCAGAACAAGCACTTCCAGACCGGCAGCGCCGGTGATTACCTGAGCGGTTACATCTGCAATGAATGCACGCTGTTGTCTCAAGGTCCCGGAATGACAAACCTCTACTACGGGCGGCCGTATGGTCCGTACTCGACATGGATTATGCTCGACTCGTCCGTCGACCATGTAGCGCCCGTAGGTTGGATTGAGTTCTCCGGCGACACAAATTTGCCCACATCGACATACGGAGAGTACGACACCGTGCCGTATACCGATCCGGCCGTGGGTGTGTCCCCGTATCCGGCAACGATCAATGGTATTACCCCGCTAGGCGGAGATACAGGGTCGGGAGCGACGAGCTTCAGTTCGCGCGAAACCACATCCGCATCGCCAGGAACCTTGCAGGCGTCCAACGCCGATCCGCGTCTATTAACCGCGGCGGAGGCGGCTCAGTACTACCCGATCAACTTCCTTTCGACGCCGCTTGCCTCGGCCAACCTTCCGTCGGGTCAGTCTTCAACCTGGAACCCTGTCACGAGCCTGGCGTCCGCAATCAATGCGTTCGCACCGGCCGCTGCACTCGCCAATCAATCGTATGGTGCGTCGATCACGATCCTTGGCCGGCCGCAAACACCGGGTGCGGGCGTCATCCCGACCGGCTCGTATGCCTTTTATGACAGCCTTGGTACGAATCAGGTCTGCGCCGCTGCAACAGGCAGTTGCACGCTGCTGGCTAGCGGCACGCTCGATGCGTCGGGCGAAGCCTATCTGATCACCGGATCGGCCAGCGGCAATCCACTTGGGGTGGGCACGCACTACATCACAATGACCTACAGCGGCGATGCAAACTTTAGCGCCAGTACGTCTTCCTCATATGCAATTCCAGTCGTGGCGCAAGCGATAAGTACCACCACAGCTCTGTCGGTGACAAACACCAGCGGCACATACGGAGGAACGATCAGCGGTACGGCGACCGTTACCGCGACATCCGGCTCGGCAGCTCCGAACGGAACCGTGGCGCTAATGTCTGGTCCTACGACATTAGGTACCTGCACCCTCAGTCCTTCATCAGGATTGGGAAGTGCATGTAACTTCTCGTTGACGGGCGTGCCGGCTGGCCTGCAAACCATGACCGCCATGTACGCCAGCAGTGGCAGCCTGAATGGACAGGCGGTCTTTTCAGCCAGCACTTCCAACGGCGTTATCTTCAAGGTTTCCCGTGCGGTACTGCAAGTTATCGCAACTAACACCACTACTATATACTCAACGAGCGGCACGACCATCCCCACGCTGGCCTACACAACAAACGGGTATGTCGACGGGGATACGGGCGCTGTATTGAGTGGCGCGCCGACGATCACGACCACCGCGACAAACACTTCGCCGGCGGGCGAATACCCTATCACAATTTCGACCGGCACACTTCAAGCCAGCAACTACGACTTTATCTTTTCGAACGGCTATTTAAGTATCACCCAGACATCGCAGGCTCTCGCTGTTGCCACCGGGGACATTCGCAACGTTACTGAACCGTCCTTCCCAGCAGTATGCCAGCAACTCAACGCGGACATCGCTCAGGTCAACAACGATATTCCAGCTTCAGTCGATGGTTCCGGGATAGTTCTCACCAATTCCAATCTCGTGAATCCGACTCCAACCAATCCCGATGGTGGGCGCATTCAGGCAGCGTTGAATGCCTGCTCGGCGAGTTATCCCGACCGGGGTCCCGGTCTGGCTGTTGAGCTTTCAATGGACGGCACAGGGAACAACGCCTTCCTTACCGGTCCGCTGACTATCCCATCGAATGTAACGTTGCTGGTCGATCCGGGCGTCGTGTTGTTCTTCTCGCGCAACGCTCGGGATTATGACTTGATCCAGGGAAACTACCAATGCGGCGCCATCTCGACGGCATCGAATGTGTGCCAGTCCATGGTCACGATTCCTAAAACGGCAACCAATGTCGGCATTATGGGCTACGGCAAACTGGACGGACGGAGCAGCGATACGTTGCTTAATGCCATCCCGCCGTATCAGGGATACAGCTGGTTGGAGCTTGCCGCAAATTATGTGAGCCCGAACGCCGCGCAGGTGCCGCCGTTTGTCACGATCACAGCGGGGGCGACCAACGTCACGTTGTACAAGATCACGATTCGTAATGCCGCTAATCGCCATATCGGCGACGGGGCCAATGGTTCCACGTTCTGGGATGTCAAACTCATCACGCCGACAACGGGGCGCAACACTGACGGCATCGATACAGGCAACTCCAACATCACAATTACCCGTTCGTGGATATCCGATGGAGACGACAACGTGGCGATCGGCGCTGCTAATACGCCGGCCAATAATATTTCCGTGACACATAATCATCTTTTCACAGGGCACGGACAGTCGATCGGAAGTTATACGGGAAGTGGAGTCAGCAACGTTCTCTGGGACGGTAACATGGCGGCCGGCAACGGATTCGCCGGAACCTCGTCGGCCCAGCATGGCAGCTCGGTCAGTAGTACCGGAACCTTCCTGAGCGGAGCCAACGACAGCAACTCGACCGCCATCCGCATCAAAACCGCGAATGACCGCGGCGGTCTGATTACCGGCATTCAGTACTCCAACGAGTGCCTTCTGGACCACAGTATAGATATTCAGTTTACCCCGTATTACAGCAGCGGCGACTCCACCAACGCATTCCCCAACTTCCAGAACATTCTGCTGCAGAACGTAGTCTTCGCGAATGACGCTTCCAGCACCGGAAGTGTTGAGTTTACAGGGGAATTCAACACCAATCTCAATCCCACCAACGGCACGCCCAGCCCGGTTATCAACCCTCTTATGGCCACCCTGGATAACGTGACCTTCCCCTCCGCGCTCACCAATTCCACATTTGTCAATTCGACGACTCCGTTCGAATCGACCAGTGTTTGGAGTAATGGAGACTATAGCGGCGGCACCGGACAATATGCGAATCTCACCTACGGGCCCGGCGATGTTTCTCCCAACTTTATGGCTGGCTTCGGCGCGCTGGTCAATGTCGCGGCCAACCACGACATCGCAATCAATAACATCACGGCCACGAGCCTTGATACGCCATTTTGCACTTACACGTATATTGCACCGGAGCTGACCGGACCTTCGGGCCTGCCGCAGACCATCATCCAGGGTCAGAACACCTCGGCAGTTGTGATTCTCACACCGGCCGTGGGTGGTGCGGCCTATCCCACTGGCACTGTCACACTTACTGACGCGTTAACAAGCAACACTTACACCTCCCCCTTGCCCGGGACAACGGATACAATTTACGTTCCGTTAAGCGGACTGTCAGCGGGAACGCACACTTTCACTGCAACCTACTCTGGTGACAGCAACTACGTGGTTACCGGTGGCGCCACGTACTATACCTCCGCTGGGCCCTACGAGATTGCGGTGAATGCGGGCAGCCTGTCGTCCACCACAACCGGGCTTGCACTTTCGACTAACTCTGGTGCGTATGGGACGCCGGTTACGGCGTCAGCCACAGTTACAGGCAGCAATCCCACCGGAACGGTACAGTTCGTCGTAAGCGGCGGCGGGCTCACAGGCAGCTACACCTACGCTGCGGTCGCCCTTGCAGCGGCCACGGCATCCACAACAATTAATCTACCCATGAGCACGACTGCCTATATCATTACCGCGCTCTATAGCGGCGACAATGTCAATGCCGGTTCCACTTCGTCGGCCTCTTCATTGACCGTTGGCGCGGCTCTTACCACCACCGGCCTTTCCGCGAACACCACCAATCTAATCCTCGGCAGACCGGTGCTAGTCACCGTGTCAGTTACTTCGGCCGGAGGCGTCCCGACCGGAACGGTCACACTCAGTTACACGACCCCGACCAACAGCGCTCCAGTCTCATTTGGATCGGTCTCGCTGATCAATGGTTCGGCAGCCTTCTCGGTCGATCTTCCTGTGGGCGCCGACTATCTCACCGCCTCCTACGCGGGAGCAAGCAGTTTTGCCGCCTCCACCTCCTCACCGATGACCGTCACGGTCAATGCCTTTACGCCTATCCCGCTGCCGACGAATCCCGCGGCGCTCGCATACACCATGACCACGCTGGTTGGCGGCGGCGCCGCAGTGACCAGCAGTAACATGGCTTGCAGCGGAGCGACCGATAAATACGGAAACGGTTGCGTTGGAACTACGGTTGGTCTCACGTCGGGCGACGATCTGCGAGGCATAGCCGCCGATCCGTTCGGCAATGTCTACTTTACTGACATCAGTGCCTCGCTTATCCGGAGCATCGCGCCCAACGGCGTAATTAACAACTTCGCCGGCCGCGTCGCAGGCACGGCATGCCCCGCTCCGGCCTCCACTTCAGCCAAGGGCGCCGGCTGCACGCCTACGCTGGTCAGCCTCAACAAGCCGCGCGGCGTTTCGTCCGATGCGGCAGGCAACATCTTTATCGCCGACTATAGCGGCGGCAAGGTGTACGAAGTGCGCGTTGCCGACGGGTTGATGTACACCGTGGCCGGCGGCGGCACTGCCGGCGATGGCAGCCTGGCGTTTTCTTCCGCGCTCAGTGCGCCGCGCAGCGCCTGGGGTGACTCTCTGGGCAACATTTATATCGCCGACACCAGTAACAACCGCATCCGCGTGGTCGATACCGCAGGTTATATTCACGCCTTCGCGGGGACAGGCGTCAACTCCGCAAACGGCGGCAATGGCGGTCCGGCCCTGTCGGCTACTATCAGCAATCCTCAAGGCGTGATGGTCGACAACAATCTGAACGTCTACATTGCCGATACCGCGAGTGTCCGCGTGGTGTGCGTCACGTGCGGAACCGGCTCGCCGCTCGACAATCTGCTCAGCAAGTTGGGCATTACTTCGCCCGTCAATGGTTACATCTATGTGATCGCCGGTGGCGGAGCGACGACGGCGACCACTGCCTTCCAGCCTGTTGCAGCCACCAGCGTCAAAATGACTCCGCAAAAGCTGGGCATTGATCTCAATGGCAACATCTATATCTCTGACGGCGGCAACGCTATCTGGTTTCTGGATGCGCAGTCCGGCTACATTCGCGCTCTGGCGGCTAATGCCACCACGATCTGCTCAGGCAAAACCGATTCCGTTGGAGATGGCTGCCCTGCCACGCAAGCCAGCTTCGGCGACAACGGCAGCGGCATTGGCACTGCCGTCGATCCCTTCGGCAACGTCTATATCGGCGACACGCTCAATCTGCGCATCCGCAAGGTGACCATCAATCTTGCCTCTGCGAGCACAGTAATCGGATTCACAACAACTCAACCGGTCGAACTGCACTTTATCCCCGGCGACACCCTGGCCACCACGAACGGTCTGACCGCCAACACCACCGAATGGTCGCTAACTATGCCGTCCTGCACAACCAATGCAGACACGACTACCGATTGCACGCTGTCGCAAGTGAGCTTCACGCCCAAGGTTCCCGGCACGCGCTCTACGCCACTTGCGGTTACCAGTTCTCTTGGCAACTCCGCAACGCTTGCGCTCACCGGCACCGGTGTCGGCGCAGGCGCAACCCTCGATCCGGCCAGCCGCACCAACTTCGGTTCAGGCCTCGCGGTTACGGGTCTGGCCTCTGATAAAGCTGGAAACATCTACGTCTCCGACTCCAACAGCAAGAAGCTCTACCGTTATGCCGTTTCGGCGATTTCCGAAGGCAGCGGCGCCACCGGAACCACTCTCGCCATGCTCGGCGCGCCGGGAGCGGTCGCCGTCGATGCGCGCGGCTACACTTACGTCGCCGATACCTCGGCCGGAACCGTGACGCAGATTTCGCCTACGGGCGTCTCCACAACTGTGCCCATCACTTTCACCATGGCTGCAGGCCTCGCCGTCGACAGTTCCAACAATCTCTACGTCGCGGATTCCTCGGCCAAGGCCGTCTATCAGATCAACCCGGTTACGGGCGCCCAGCGCACCCTCAGCCTGGGAACGCTGTCCTCTCCCACCGGTCTCGCCGTCGATCCCAACGGCAACTTGCTGGTTGCCGATCCCGGCGCGCCGGCAGTTTATCGCTTCAATCTGCAAACCGGAACACGGACCACAGTAACCACGCCCGCCTTAGCGCCGTCACAGGTCGTCACCGACGCAGCCGGAAACCTGCTCATTGCAGACACCGCCGCGATTCTCGCCGTTCCTGCCAGCAGCAACAGCACGGCGTTCACCGTGGCCGGCATCGCTCCTGCCGCGTTGGCCGTCGACTCGGCCGGCAATCTCTACACCGGCGCGTCGGGAAGCGTCCTCAAACTCATGCGTACGCAAGGCTACGTGCAGTACGCGATCGGCGCCAGCCCGCAAACCGTCAACCTACTCGCTTCCGGGAACCAGCCTTACGCGGCCACTGCATTCACGCAAACCGATTCCTCGGACTACAGCCTCGTTCCTGCCGCATCCACTGACTGCGCCCTGAATTCGAGCGGAGCCGGTACACTCGCCACCGGCGGCCGTTGCACATTGACGGCCAGCTATACACCCACCACGTTTGCTACCACCACCGACGCGGTCACGTTCAACGGCAACCTCTCGAACGCCGCGCTGTCCCCACCGAGCTCAGTCGTGCTTGTGCTCACCGGTCCGGCCACAGCGCCCACTCCGGTCGTGACTCTGGGAGCGTTCAACCCAACGTCGCCCCTCTACGGTCAAACTGTCACATTGAGCGTCACCGTCTCCAGTACACAGTCGGTCGTGCCCGCTGGTACCGTCGTGTTCACCGTCGACAGCTCGACCTATCCAGCCACTCTCACTAACGGCACCGCATCGGTCCAAGTCAGCGGACTCGCCGCCGGGGTGCACTCGGTTTCGGTGGCTTACACCAGCAGCAACGGCTACGCCTCGGCAAGCTCCGGCACGTCGACGCTGTCGGTGGTTTTAGCTCCCACCATCACCCTGACGACCACGGCAACGCTGTCCAAGGTAACGGGTGGTTATCAGGCCACGGTCACAATTACCAACACCGGCAGTGTTACCGCAAGCAATGTGCA
>JBEKPD010000159.1:0-9464 GCA_049521075.1 Occallatibacter sp. | reverse complement strand
GATAGCGACGGATACCGCGCCGGGCGATCGGTTCGTCATCGACGATGAGGACTCGCGTCTTCAATGCGAACTCCGCAGTGGAATGGTGATGATGGCCTCACAGCCTCGACCGTCGCCCCCGGAAAGTTCCAGCGACGACTCGTCCCCGTAGAGCTGTTTCAAGCGTGACCGGACATTGGTGAGTCCGACGCCGAAGCGCAGGCGCGATCCCGGCGCCGGTCCGGGGCCATCATCGCGGACGCAGAGCCGAACTCCCCCGTTGTGGAGTCTGGCAACGATCTCTAGCCGGCCTGCGGCAGAATCCACGCCGATGCCGTGCTTGATGGCATTCTCAACCAGTGGCTGAAGCGCGAGACTCGGTACATAGACTTCGAGAAGTTCAGGTGGCACGTCCATGTGAACTTTCAACCGATCGTGAAAGCGTGTCTGTTCGATCTCCAGGTATTTGCCGACGAACTCGAGTTCGCTCTGCAACGTGATCTCGTTTTCGCGCCGTTCGAGGGCCATGCGCAGCAAGTCGCCGAGGCAGACTAGCAGATGGCTCGCAGCATCAACGTTTTCCTGCATCAGGATTCCAATGGTGTGCAGACTGTTGAACAAAAAGTGCGGATGTAACTGGCTCTTAAGGTTCTCAAGTTCGGCATGGGAGAGCTGCGTCTCCAGCTGTGCCGCGATCGTCTGGCGCTCCATCGCAACCTGGTAAAAGTGGATCGACTGATACAAACCAACAACTAACCAGTACGTCAGCATGCCGGTAAAGCTCATAAATAGAACAGCGACTCCGAACGGCGAAAGAAATTGGAGCACGCCAGGACCAGTGATGCGAAAGACTGAGTAAAGAAGTCCACGGCTCAGAAAGTATTCGGTGACAGATGCCAGGGGAGCCATCATGAGCGACGCGATTGTGTGGATCGCTATATGAGGTACAAGCCTCGGCCCCGTCAACGGGAACCGCTTGGCCAGACTAATCATAAGCGGTGTGTAGGCCGCCCATACGTACCACCAGACAAATTCGAGCGCACTCTCGATCACCCAGTTGACGTGCGTACCCTGCACCTTCTCTACCACGATCCTTTTTGCGGCAAACAACAGCCCTACCATCGTCCATGCGCACAGGATCAAAATCCATCTTGTCCGCCCGCTATTTGGTGTGATCTGCGGCAATGGGTGCGTCGACCCCTCCGGGACGGATTATAGCCGCAACGTCGAAGGAGACATCGCTGAGGACAGGGCCGTCCAAAGCGCGTAGCGCTCTTTGACGGCCAACTCTGACCGCTTGCCTCGTTTCGGATACCGCATGTCACTTTTCCTGCAAACACTGGTTCTTCTCGACATATTGTCCAGTGAGCAGGACCATCGACAGGGAATTAAAACGCCGCGTTGAGAGCTGCATTCGGCGTTACGAGCAGTACGAGTTGTTCAGATCGACGTAAAGGAGATTTACATGACGAAGATTCTGACTAAGTGCGGAGCGCTTGCGCTGGTGGTCGCTCTGATGGTGCCGTTGGCGCAGGCGCAGCCGGCTGGAATGCAGGCCGCCTGGGGAAAAGATGCCGGAACGCTTTCCGAAAAATTCACCGGGCTCGCGCGCGTCATGTCGGGCAAGTACGACTGGAAGCCCGGCCAGGGCGTTCGCTCCGTCAGCGACGTGTTCAACCTGATCGTCAGGGAGAACGGCCTGCTCGCCGGCGTGCTCTCGGGCACACCGAGTACGGGCCCAAAGCCCGCGCCCATCACCGATCCGGAGAAAATGCAGGAAGCTCTGAAGACTTCTTACGCCAATCTGCAAAAAGCGATTGCGGGACTTTCCGACAACGACCTGCAGACGCACGTGAAACTGTTCGGAGAGGACATGACGAAGCAGGACGCGCTGATGCTGATTCTCGAAGATCAGCACGAGCATCTGGGGCAGTCGATCGCGTACGCGCGCACCAACGCCGTGGTTCCGCCCTGGTCCAAGTAGGAGCACCGCGGGGTGTTCTGGCCGCCGCCGATGGCCGGCTGCCTTCTGGCTCTGCGGACAACGAAGGTCAACCCGGATGATTGCCCTTTCGGAAACCATGAACTCGGTCGGCATCGATTCAATGCTCTTGCGATAGAAAAGGGAGGAAGCATGAAACTCAACCGCTGGAAAGCTAAAGTCTGGAAATTTAACGGCTGGTCCGTTTGCGGCATCGCCCTGGTTGCCTTTGCCGCTGGATCGCTCACTACTACCCGCTGGATGCACGTGGATCGAGTGAGCGCTGCCAGCGATCGCGTCTTCGAGCTTCGCGTTTATCACGCCGTGCCAGACAAACTACCGGCGCTGGAGTCTAACTTTCGCGACACATGGTCCAAGCTGCTCGCCAAACACGATCTGACGGTTGTAGGTTACTGGGTGCCCGAGGGGACGCCCGCCTGGGACAACACATTCATCTACCTCGTGGCTCATTCCAGCCGGGAGGAAGCCAAAAAGAACTGGGATGCGATGCGGGCCGACCCCGCCGTTCAAGAGATGATCAAATCCGAGAAAGCCGACAACCTCGTGGAGAAAATTGACTCGACTTACATGCGGCCGGAGGATTTCTCGCCGCTGAAGTAGTCTCGCGTTTCAATCACAAACCTGAAGAACTTCGCCACGAACTCCCGAGACCGCTTCCGCGCGCTGTTTGTGCACGACGGTCGGCTTGCCTGGATTATTCCGGAGTCCGCGGCCACAAAGGATGCGCCGGCACGCAAGGGTGATGCGGTTTTCCTGACTTGCGACATGTTCATGCAGCAAAACGATCCCACACACGACCCAAGGTGAGAACGCCGTGCTGCGGGAGCAGGGCGCCGTTGGCGAACGCAAAATGGTGGCTGCATTTCCTTCAATCGTCAAGGGTTAGATAAGGCTATGAAGAATTTTAAAAATCCGCCGATTCTATAAAATGTGACCCCAAGAACAATTGCGCAAGCGCTCCTCGCGATGCTTGTCTGGTGCGGAGCATTGAGCGCGCAAGAGTACAGTTTTCGCAATTACGGCAGCGCTGAGGGGCTGAACGATCTCTCGGTCCGGGCTATCTACCAGGACCGGGCGGGCTTTCTGTGGGTGGCGACAGTCAACGGATTCTTCCGCTACGACGGAGAACGATTTGAGGCCTTCGGGCGGGCGCAGGGGGTTCCGTCGAGCACGAACACCGCCTTTGGCGACGCTCCCGACGGATCTCTGCTTGCCGCGGGAGGATTCGGTCTCATCCGTCTGCGCGGAAACCACTTTGAAAAAGTTCCAGGCCCATTCAGGAATGTCGGTGAGGTGCATGGAATCCAATCTGACGGGAAGGGGCACACGTACGTTAACACGAACGGGGGCCTGATGGAGCTTTCCATCAACCCGGGCAAGGATGAAATTGCGGTACATGCGATTCCCCTTCCATCGAGCGCCATCGAGGCCGAAGTGAAGGGCACTACCCAGGCAGGCGGAGTGCTGATCGATGGGGACACAATCTGGTACGCATGCGGTGCGCACCTTTGTCGCCTGGGGAAGAATGAGACTCGAGTCTATGGGGTCAAGGATGGACTTCCGGGCACTACCGTCGTTTCGATGGTGAAGGATCGCGAAGGCAGTCTCTGGCTGCGATTGATGAGCGAGGGTGTGTTCGTGCTGCCGATCGGCGAAAGCCAATTTCGAAGACCGAAATCGCTGGATCGAAAACAATATCAATATACAGGCATTCCGGCCATCGATACGAATGGGCAGCTTCTTATGCCGTTAGCCGATGGAATGTTGATAGGGCACGAAGGGAGCTGGCAGGAAATTGATCACACCTCGGGATTGCGTGGGGCCGTCTTTACGGCTTTCGAGGACCGGCAGCACTCCCTGTGGATCGGTATGAAAGGCCGCGGGCTCGAACAGTGGCGCGGCTACCGGGAATGGGAAAACTACACGACCAACAGCGGCTTGGATAGTGATGAGGTACACGCGATTCTGCCCGAGCGGAACGGGCCAGTCTGGGTGGGCACCGATGGTGGACTGCTGCGCGGAGAACGAGAGAGCGCTGGTATCCAGTGGAAAGGGATTGCGGCATTTGAAGGAGTACCGATCAGCGTCGTGCGGAAGGGTCCGGACGGAGCGTTGTGGATCGGAGCCGGATCGCATGGCGTTGCACGGTTCGACGTCCGCACCGGTAGGGTGAGCTGGTTGCATGGGACGCAGGGTAAAGGAGTCCTCCAGGTCTACTTCGATCACCAACAACAAATGTGGGTGGGAACGAATGAAGGGCTCTATATGGCCAAGGCTCCATATAAGAACTGCGTTCTTATCTCCGCGCTGCCATTGTCGCGCATTTGGGCGATTGCCGAGGGTAGCGATGGCACACTCTGGGTGGGAGGGGCGAGCGGGCTCGCCTCTTTCAAGGACGGTCACTGGAAGAATTATGCTGAAAGCGATACGAGCAAGCCACAGGTACTTTCGCTGGGGGTAGGCGCCAACGGGACAATGTGGGTTGCGCATCGTTTAAACAGCGAGATCGATCGTGTTCATCTGGGACCGCGCGGGCTGGAAATTGAAAAGAATATGCAAAGGCCGGGCGCGAATGAAATTGTGTACTTCATGGAATCCGACACGCAGGGGCGCATGTGGGCGGGGACCGATCACGGTGTGGAAATATGGGACGGCGCGCATTGGAGCCGCTATGAAACCGACGACGGATTGGTCTGGGACAAATGCAACGCCTTTGGGGCAGAGCCGGACGGCACGGTCTGGATTGGCACCAGCGGCGGGCTGTCGCGGTTTAAGCCCCGTGCCCGCGAAAGCCAGGATGTGCCGATTGACGTAGTGTTCACCAAGTTGGAGATGAGCGGAGCCGATGTTTTCGGCCAGAACGATCCATCGTTCGAGATGCACACGAATTCTTTTCTGGCTCGCTACTCCGCGTTGAATGCACCCCGGGCGAACGCCGTAATCTTTCGCTACCGGTTGGAGGGAACCAGTTCCGCCTGGACCGAGACGACGCAACGAGAACTGCGGTTCGCGCGGCTGGCACCCGGCGACTACCGGCTGCAAATCGAAGCGCAGGCCGGTGACGGCGTGTGGGGCGCGCATCGGGCAGCGGAGTTTGCCTTCAAAATCCTCACGCCGTGGTATCGGGCCTGGTGGTTTTTCACGCTGTGCGGCCTTGTCCCTTTCTGCGGAATCGGGATCTTGTACCGAATTCGCATGGCCGCGGCAGCGACGAGAGAGCACGATCTTCAGTTATTGGTCGAGGCGCAAAAGACCATCCAGAACCTGGCCTTCTATGACCCGCTGACAGAGCTTCCCAATCGCCGGATGTTGCTGGACTGCCTGCGCAAGACACGGACCGCGAGCGCCCGCAGTGACCGGCTGCGAGCACTGCTGTTTGTGGATCTGGATAAGTTCAAGCCCCTCAACGATTCGTTTGGCCATAAAGCCGGCGACCTTCTGCTCCAGGAGACCGCGCGGCGTCTACGCGCCGCAATACGCGAAACCGATACTGTGGCTCGATTGGGTGGAGACGAATTTGTGGCCATCCTGGAAGACCTCAACGCGCTTCCCGAGGAAGCAGCTTCGCAAGCGGAGAGGGTCGCCGAGAAGATACTAGCCGCGACCGGCCAGCCCTATTTAATTGCCGGCCACGAGTGCCTCATCTCTTCGAGCATCGGAATCACGGTCTTTGGAGGCTTGCAGGATGAGACGGAGGAGGTCTTACAACAGGCCGACATCGCCATGTACCAGGCCAAGGCGGCTGGGGGAAACATGACGCGATTTTTTGCCCCCGAGTTGCAGACCGCCATCAATGCCCGCGCAGTGCTGGAAGAGGAACTGCGCGAGGCAATCAAACAGGCTCAATTCCAGCTCTACTATCAGCCCCAGGTGGACCGTGGCGCAGTGATCGGCGCGGAAGCGTTGTTGCGGTGGCAGCATCCTCAGCGCGGCATTCTGTCTCCGGCTACGTTTATTCCGCTAGCCGAAGAAACTGGGCTGATCTTACCGATGGGAGACTGGGTGCTGGAAACTGCGTGTCGGCAGTTGGCCAAATGGGCAGACAACAAGGAGACAGCGCATCTTTCGATTGCGGTGAATATTAGCGCACGGCAATTGCGACAACCGGAATTTGTCGAGAAAGTTTTGGCGACACTCGCTCAGACCGCAGCCAATCCTAAGAACCTCGAGCTCGAATTGACTGAAAGCATGTTGGTGAAGAATGTCGGCGAAGTCGTTTTCAAAATGGAGGAATTGAAGTTGCACGGTATCAGGTTCTCGCTGGACGATTTTGGTATCGGGTATTCGTCCCTGAGCTACCTGCGTCGCCTTCCCTTGGACAGATTGAAGATCGATCGCGCCTTTGTGCAGGATATTTTGACGGATGAGTGCGGCGGCGCCATTGCCCAAGCCATTATCTCTCTGGGCAGCGCAATGGATTTAAGCGTTATGGCCGAAGGTGTGGAAACCGAGGAGCAGAGAAAGTATCTCGCTGCTCTGGGATGCCATTTGTGCCAAGGATATCTCTTCAGTTATCCACTGCCGACCCAAGAGTTTGAAACATTCTTGAACGGGCAGAAAAGCCTTACCCCCCTATCTCTCGCGTGATCTCGTAGGCACGAGATCTCGGACTTTCTCGCCCAGATCGGCAGTTTCGACTCCGATCCGTTTCTCCATTGCCGGATGGCATGGAACTGAACCACTATTTTCCAAAAGGACTGGCTTGGGGAAAAGTTGGCAGGGAATTCAATCAGACGGAAAGGGCCCGGCTGCGTCAAAACAAACGCGGGCCTGATGGAGCTCTCGATCGAACCGGTCAAGGATGGAATTGCGATCCGTCCGATTCCGCATCACGCAGGAATTGTCCACGCTGAATTGGACGGTCTTCGTGACGTCGGTGGAGTGCTAATCGATGAGGACACAATCTTGTGCGCATGCGGAGCAGAACTTTTCCGCCTGGAGTAAAACGGCACTCGCGTCTACCCGGCGGTGCAGATCCATGTCGCGGCATTCTCCAGTGAAGAGTGGTGTAAAGCAACTTGCAGCTTACTCGTACCGATCTCCATGTCACCGATGCCAATTGGCACAGCGTGCGGTCGCACAACTCTGCCAAACACATCTGGAACAGCGCACCGGTAATCGCCGAATTCATACTCCGCCAGGTTGTGAAAAACGCTGCAAAATCTGCTAGACTCTTGGGACAGGCTCGTACAGCAATGAGGTCGGTTCAGTAGACAAATGACGCGTTCCGCACCTTCCCCTCGATCACGAGCCGTTCTGTCATCGCTTTGATGATGTACTTCACACTTTCCCCATTACGCACACTGCCCCGCACAGGAGGCACGATGAACTTTGACCTCCAATCTGCGGATTCCAAGCCTACAACGATGCGATCTGCTTGAATCTGAAAGCTGGGTTTACTGGGCGATACAAGCTGGCGAAATGTGCAGCTTGGTGGTAACAGCGCTCCGACGAAATTTCCGTTAGGCGAGAGATCTATAGGGAATTTCCGTCTTTCGGCGCTCAAGCTCCGGTTTACCTCGGACGTTTCCTGGGGGAAAGCCGATTTCCGGCTGCTTCGAACAGAAAATCTTCGCTCGTATTACATTGGGGTCATTTCTCAGTTCTTTCAACTTGATTGTTGTGCCTTATCCTCGCGGGTACGCAGATTTGTGCCGGTGCGGACTGGCGACAAATCTGAAAGCGAACACTGCGCCTTTTGAGCCATTGGTTTGCCGTGTGCATCAGGAGGCGCTGCAAGGGACGCAAACTTCGATGAAAAGAACGATAACGATCTTGTCATCCATGGGTCTGATCGATAGGACAGTGGCCTTGGGTCTTTCGGCTACACCCAAACAAACAGATGTGCCGCATATCTGCTGTGGAGCTAAGACTGAAAGACTCCCCAGCACAAACTCCGAAAGGCAGAACCGGTAGATTTTCGAAGCAGCGGTTCCCCGTGGACTTGCATAGTCTTATCCGCATTTTGCTGGCCGCGAATCGAGTCTGCCGCTCCGCTCACGATTGTTCCGCTGCTCGATCTTCGCTTTAACAAAGGCGAGTTGAATGATGAAGGATTACAGCCAGCTCGATACCTGCGATCTTGTTGCCGAATGCCTGTCCACAAATCATGCCGACGCGTGGCAGGAGTTCATCCGCCGCTTTCAACCGCTGATTGCGGGCGTGGTGGCACGGGCTGCGGCACGCTGGGTTCCTGTAACCGAATCCATCGTGGACGATCTGGTTCAGGAGACTTACATCAAGCTTTGCGCAGAGAATTGCCGGCGGCTGCGGGAGTTTGAAAGCCGTTACGACGATGCGTTTTATGGATACATTAAGAGCATTGCCTACTCGGTTACCCTGGATTACTTCAAGAAGCATTATGCGTCGAGGCGGGGAGCTCGATTGCGCAGCAACGTGGATGCAGATACATCGCTCCAGCTCGTAGGCACGGAGTCAACCGCGGAGACGAATCTCCTGCTGCGCGAACTCGAGGAGATGTCTGGCCAGGGTTCGGAAGGTAAGCGGGACAGGTTGATTTTGAATCTCTACTATCGTAAAGGTTATGCTACCAAGGAGATTGCGCGCATACGCAGCCTGGGACTTTCACAGAAGGGCGTTGAAAGCTGCCTGCACAGGCTGATCGAGCGACTGAGAAAACGTGTTACAAACGAATCTTTTTAGGGTCTCGTGCAAAGGAATTCCTCCTCCTTTTTCCTTATTGATAGAACTGGCGGTTGTGCTGCATTACGATTCAGGTCTCCGTAGGAGAGGCTGAGTACTCGGGTACTCACGTGCCTTTATTGAGAGACCCGCTGGTTCAGAATATGAGAGAATTCCTCATAATCGTCGTCCATTGCCGTACTGAAGATTGCCGCCTTGCGTGATTTCGAAGAGGGACGGGCTGAATTCGCATGCCCAAGGCTGATGGTTTTCGCAACCACGCAGGACACGATCCCGCATCCGGGTGTCCTGCGCCCTCGTTATGGGGGGAGTTGGTTGCGGGACTTATCGGCGCCGACCTTGCCCGCCGCTTTCTTCAACATGCGGACCGGTGCGCTTCCTGTGCCGAAGAGTTGCGATTCGCCCGTGCGGCTATTCAGGGCGTCGATGAGCTTCCCGAGGAAACTCGGCAGCGCCTGGTCACGGCTGGCGAAGACTGGCAGAGGCGCTTCGCTGAAGGAATTGCCGCCAGAGGGACTCGTAGGATAAACGACGAGTTCGATCATGAGCCTGAGCAGCCCCCAACGGCCCGGAGGCATCTGTTGATGCGGTTGTGGGCCAGAGTGACCGGCAAACTAAGACGCGGAAAGTGATGGCGACGACTTATCGTTGATCCACGATTGAACGCGGCCGGCACTCGGGAATTTTCCGCCTGCTTTCTAGGCTGTATCGACATATACGTGCAGCGCCAAGTCCTGTTTTTTGAGGACAGCGCAGGGTGATTGAAAAGCAACCGCAGATCCTTCGACTCCCCCCAGCGGCAAGCCGCTACCCCATGCTT
>JBEKPD010000158.1:0-9550 GCA_049521075.1 Occallatibacter sp. | reverse complement strand
ACCGCTTTCGTAAAGTGCATGAACACGCCGATTAGTTCACCTTCGGTAGCCTATTCCGAGCCGTACACCCTGCATATTCCATCGGAACTCGATTACGGATTTAGGCTTACATAGTTTCCGCGATCAAAATCCGCCATTCGGCCCACAATACCGAGCAGCACGTGGGCAGTTCACGGGCTGGACTCTGCTGTGAAGCCTTTCCGGTAGTGCCGTAAGTTTGAACTGAAACGGGCGACTCATGCAGTCAAGAATGTTGATTACCAACCGCAGTAGAAACGTCAAACGTCAATCACAATACCCGCAGTTAAGCGGAGCAGACTTAAGGGGAGATAAGAGATGACCGGGATTTTGAGCAAAGAACAGGAAAGCGACCTCATCCTTCGCGGGTTCACCCGCCGCAGTTTCTTCAAAATGGCAGCTATGGTTGCAGGTGCTTCCGCCATGCCATTCTACGATGAGCCGGCAATGGCACAGCTTTCGAAGGTAACTAATGTTCCTCCCGGGGCTGTGATGATCAACGCCAACGAGAACCCACTGGGCCCCTGTCCTGAGGCCATGGAAGCGGTCCATAACATCGTTGCCAAAGGCGGACGTTACCTTTACAGCGAAACCGACAAACTGCAGGCAACACTGGCACAGCAGGAAGGCCTCGATAGCGCATCCGTTCGGATCTTCGTTGGCTCAAGCCCGGCTTTGCACCAGGCTGTTCTCGCCTTTACGTCACCGACACGTCCGCTGGTCACGGCCGATCCTGGCTATGAAGCCGGCGGCCGGGCCGCGGACTTCATTGGTGCGCCGGTAATAAAAGTTCCTCTCACGTCAACTTATGCTCACGACGTAAGGGCCATGGCCGCAGCCAGCCCGAATGCTGGCCTCTTTTACGTTTGCAATCCCAACAACCCCACAGGAACTCTCACATCGAAATCCGATATCGAATGGCTTGTTGCAAACAAGCCTGCTGGCTCGATCGTCATGATCGATGAGGCCTACACTCACATCTCCGACGCACCGTTCAACTCCGATCTAGTCGCACAAGGCAAGGATGTCATCATTCTTCGAACATTCTCCAAGATCTATGGCATGGCCGGTTTGCGCGCGGGAGCCGCTCTCGCTCGTCCCGACCTTATGAAGAATCTCAGCGGCTGGGGCGCAACGATGATGCCAATCACGGGAATGGCTGCGGCGACAGCCAGTCTCCAAGCGAAGGACTTAGTCCCGACGCGGCGCAAGTTAATCGGCCAGGTCCGCGAAGATACTTTCGCTTTTCTTGAAAAGAACAATTACAAGTACGTCCCCTCTGTTTCCAACTGCTTCATGGTAGACACGGGAAGACCGGGCATGGACGTTGTAATGGCTATGCGCAAGGAGAACGTGTTTGTCGGTCGTGTCTGGCCAGTTTGGCCTAACTATGTGCGCGTAACGGTAGGGACTTCCGACGAAATGCAAAAGTTCCAGACGGCTTACAGGAAAGTAATGAGTGTGTAGCTCCAGGTGCGCCGCGCTGGGCGGCTCAAGGGCTGCCCAGTGTGGAATCAGAGGGTATCTACCGCCAGTCTTGAAACCGACATCGAGCGGTAATCGCAGAATCTTTCAATTGATTCTCTTATGTTTAGTTAGGGTTTCTTTACAATACTCGGGCGATCACTAAGGCAGAGGTTCGGCTTCTATTCATGTTAAGAGCAAAGTCATGCTAAGAGCAAAGACGAAATATAGTTGGGAGCGGTTCGGCGGTGATTGTGCGGGCGGATTTATTGCCGCCTTAATTGCGTTGCCATATGGACTGTCTATGGCCACATTGATGGGCCTGCCGCCAATATTGGGAGTGTTCACCTCGGTCATCTCAACACCGTTCGTCGTATTACTCGGCCGCAACTCCCTTCTTATGGGGGGTACGGCCAGCGCCACAGTGCCATTCATTTCCAGCGCAGTCCGCGCCCAGGGCATAGCTGGGGCCGCCAAAATTTCGATCGTTGCTTCGGTTTTCATGATGTGCTTCTGTATCATGCGCTTGGGGCGCCAGGTTTCCCGGGTACCGATCGCCGTGGTCGCCGGATTCTCCGCCGGCATAGGCGCTCTCATGGTCATCTCGCAGCTCCCTATCATGCTCGGCGTACATCAGACCGCCTCCGAGATTCCTGTCGTTGAGCTCGCAGCCTCCCTAAGTCAGATTACCCAGGCGCATTGGCTCCCCTTCGTGCTTAGCTGCACCGTTATTGCGGCCGCGTTCATTTGCACGCGCATCTCACACCGCATCCCCGCACCTCTTATTGGAGTTATCGTTTCTTTTCTCGTAGCGCTGCTGCTGCACTCGCACGAGCCAGAAGTTGGTTCTCTTCAGCTCGCCATGCCGCAGTTTGCTGGATTTTCATGGACGTCACATGACGTCGTCAATCTGCTTCCATCGGGCTTGATGCTGGCCTTTGTATCTTCTGTCAATCTGTTGCTCACCTCCCGTACAATCGAGCACTTTCAGGGCCGCCACAAGCCTCTTCTTCGCGCAGACTCCGATGCAGAAGTCGGGGCATACGGCATTGCCAACCTGGCAGTAGGAATCTTTGGCGCCCCCATGAGCGTCGGCATCCCGGCCCGCAGCGTAGCGGCAATCCGCTGCGGCGCGACCACACGCTTTGCGAACGTCATCCACGCAGTTCTTCTGCTTGTTTTTGTGCGCTACGGATCGAGTGTCTTGGCCCACATTCCTATGGCGGCTCTTGCTGGCGTGACAACTTACATGGGAATCTCTCTCCTCGACATCGGTACGTGGCGCCGTCTTCGACAAATGCATTTCATCGATGCCGCCAGTTTTCTCATCACAGTCGTCGGCGTCCTCGTCTCCAACGCTGTTACCGCAGTAATTGCGGGAGCCGGTATCTATGTGCTTCGCTATGTTTACAAGAGATACCTGCACCCAATGAGCTTTGAGGCTGGTGCGGCAGATCGGGCGGCGTGATCGTCGACGCAGATTCGGCGCTCAAGAAGCGGCGGATTTCATTCCTCAAGCGCGAATCGTTTCTTCAGATGAATGCGCCTTTTCAGGCAACACCAGTTGACTGAGAGTTGATGCAGTGTTAAGTTTAGATCAAGCCTGAGTAACTCTGCTGTCGACCTGGACTTAGCTTCTCTGTTTCGAATCGTTCGCACGAAGTGTGTGGTCCCGCTTTTTGTAAGGAAGACGCATAAGACACAGCACCTTCTCCCATCACCCTGTCGATGATGGGCGGCATATAGCACACAGGCATTGCCCTTCGCCTTATTACACGGCGAAGAATCAACGACCGCCGCAAGTGCCTTTCTCTGTCTGAGGGCATATTTTCCCGCGGTACTCTTCCCTGTTGAAGACCTTCTCGTCACGACGATCCCTCGCGCGCGCAGAGACGCCATCCTCTGCACGTCTCGGCATTGGTATCGTGTCGTGTTGTCTTTGAGGTGCGGTGCCCAAAAGGCACGAGTTACCTAGCTTTCAGCATATGGCCAGAAGGAGGACTCGACAAAATGACGCGACACGGACACAAAAGCATCTGCAGTTTGTTGCTCTCTCTCTGTCTTTCAGCAGGCGTATTTACAATACCTGGTTCCGCGCAAACTAACTATGGCGCCGTGCGCGGTCTCGTTTCTGACCCACAGGGAGCAGTTCTTCCAAACGCCTCAGTTACTGTGACAAACGAACAGACCAGAATCATGCGGAAAACCGTCACAAACTCCGGCGGGGAGTATCTCTTTACGGCCCTCGATCCGGGTAGTTATAGCGTCACCATCACCGCACCCGGCTTCGGCAAGATGCAACAGACTGCGATTGTGGTCAGCATCGGCAACACGAACACGGTCGATGCGACGCTAAAAGCTGGCGACGTAACTCAAGAGGTTGTCGTCGCGGGTGATACCGAGCCGCTCATCGACACGGCCACGGCCTCTGAAGGTCAGACTTTCGATACTCAAAAGCTCCAGGATCTCCCGAATCTCGGACGAAATCCATTCGTCTTTGAAAAGCTCGACAATAATGCCACGCCGACCGGCGATCCACGCTTTGTTCGTGCGGAAGATCAAAGTGGGACAACAAGTATATCCGTGGCGGGCGCACCCGTCGGCTCCGCGGCCGGACCCAATGCGGCGAATAACTACGTGGTCGATGGGATCCCGGTTTCCACTTCGGCCGGAGGCGCCACGTTTATTCCGTCTCTCGAGGCGATTTCCGACGCCAAAGTTGAAGTGGACACATACGATGCCGAGGTTGGCCGTAGCGGCGGTGGTGTCTTTAACTCTACGCTGAAGTCCGGTTCGTCGGGTTATCACGGAACACTCTACGGAGAAACACGCCAAACGAATTGGGTCGCAAATGCGTGGTCGAACAAGCTTGTCGGCACGCCCCGGCCTGACTCAACCACCTATCTCTATGCTGGAGCATTTGGAGGCCCTCTCCCTTTCAGTCACAAGTTCAGGGCGCTCGACAACACCTTCTTCTGGGTTACAGAAGAAGGATACCGTCAGGCCCAGCCGTACACGAGCTCGACCAACTCATATTATCTTCCGACACCCTCAGAACTTTCGGGTGACTTCTCGCGTGATTCAGTCACGATTTATGATCCTACTCAGCCGTTCGTCGCGGGCAAACGAGCGAATGCCGTAGCATTCAACGGAACTCCCAACGTGATCCCCCCTGGGCTGATCAATCCGATCGGGCAATA
This sequence comes from Occallatibacter sp., assembly GCA_049521075.1. GTDB lineage: Bacteria > Acidobacteriota > Terriglobia > Terriglobales > Acidobacteriaceae > Telmatobacter. The sequence goes on along the minus strand of JBEKPD010000158.1, from coordinate 4,868 downwards.
TATTGCCAAGCAGTTTCCGGCATGCAATTATCCGTCGAGCACCAATTGCAACAACTACACCGGCACCGGAACGCCGAATTTTACCGGGTCGAATGACTTTAAGACCCGATCGGATATGTACAGCGGAAAGATCGATCACGTGTTCAGGACTTGGTGGTCGGGCTCGGCTTCCTATGTGCATCTCGCAACCCAGGAACCCACAGGAAACATCCTCCAGGTCTTCGCGGAGAATAACGGCGTAATTCATCGATTCAACGATGCGACTGCCGTTCAAAACGTCTTCACTATCAGCCCGACGCTCGTTTTGACAGTCGGCTATGGTTTCAACCGTTACTATAGCGACACACTCCAATACAGCATCGGTTTCAATCAGGCAGATGGATTTGGGGGCGCGGGCTTCCCGTCAAGCTATGTAGGCCAGCTACAGTCTCCCACGTTTCCGACAATTACTCTGATGGGAGTAACTGGCGCAGCTTCGCTCGGAGCTGCCACGTCCGGACCAACCATTAACGCTTCGAATAACCTCGTCGCGGGTATTGTAAAGACCTTTGGAAAGCACAGCTTGAAAGCAGGATATGTCTTCCGCTCAATGAACGACCACGTTTCCGCCGCGACTGCAGGAAACGGCTCTTTTGCGTTTGATGGAATGTATAGCGATCAATCGGGAGGCGCGACGTCTAACGGACCAAACGCAATTGCCGATCTGTTGATGGGATTGCCAGGTTCCTCTTCGACGACCACTCCTGCGGGCTCAGTCAACATCAATGCGGTCGGGTTGCTGATGAACGAGAAATACAACGCCCTATACGCCCAGGACGATATTCGAGTGAATGAAAGGCTGACATTCAATATCGGCATTCGCTATGAATACGAATTGGGACAGAAGGAATCGAGCAATCGATACAACGTAGGCTTCGACCCGAATATCACCTACGCCTTTCCGAGCGCAGGTGCACCAACCGCAGTGGGTGGCCTGGCATTTGCAGGAACGGGTGGCAACCCGGTGCACTGCTGCGATGAGAGCCACTTAAAGTTCGCCCCACGATTCGGCGCGGCGTTCGAATTGAGAAAAGGGACGGTAATCCGCGGCGGAGCCGGAGTCTATTATGCGGGCATTGCGCTCACCCCCTACTCCACCGGATTCAGCCAGACGACCACTTACATCAATGCCTCGACGAATGCTGCACTCGCCAATTCGAGTGTAGGCACCAACGCTTGGCTGTCCGATCCATTCCCGTCTGGGCTCCTGCAACCCTCTGGTAATTCATTAGGACCATTGTCCGGTGTCGGCAGCACAGTCACCGCGCAGTCCTTCGGCCGGCGCTTCCCGTTGGTCGATCAGTACTCGGTGGATATCGAGCAGCAGCTTCCATGGGGGATCGCTCTCAAAGTAGGCTACGTGGGCGCACACGCACGCAACTGGGGCCAGAACGTTGGATTGGATCAGGTGCCGGACTCGGCCATGGCAAGTTATGCGCCAGGCGGAGCAAAGTACGGATCGAGTCTCTCAACGAAGGTATCTAATCCATACTATGCGCCGAAAGTCGGAGGTTATCCGTCCACGGGGGTTATATCGAATGCGACGGTTCAACAAGCTCAATTGTTGATTCCGTATCCGCAGTTTAGCGGAGTCACTGTTATCGAAAGCAACGGCATGAGCCGGTATAACGCGCTGGATATCAAAATTCAGAAGCAAATGAGCCGCGGGCTGAGCGTTCTGGCAACTTATACGTGGTCCTCTAACTGGGACAACCTGTACGGCACGACAAGCACTTTGAATGCAAGTACGAACGGTATGCAGGACAACTACAACCTTGGCGGAGAATACGCTCGCTCAATCAATGACATGCCGAACCGCGTCGCGGCAGCGGTCAGCTACGTGCTTCCATTGGGCCGCGGTCAGCATTTCTTCTCTGGGATGAATCGATGGCTCGATCTCGCAGTTGGCGGGTGGCAGGTCAACGATGAATGGATCGATCAAAACGGTTCGCCTCTGGCCCTCACACAAACGAACCTGAACAGCTCCGTTTATGGCGCTGTCGGCGGCACAACACAACGGCCCAATTTGGTAGCCGGCCAGAATCCATGCTATTCCGGTCGTCCCGAAAGCCGCATTGGCGGGCCCAATAATCTGCAGCATCCCTATTTCAATATCAACGCATTTTCGCTCGCGCCGGCCTACACCTATGGCGACACCCCAAGAACAATCTCATGCAAAGGCCCCGGATATGACAACCAAGATGTCTCTCTGTTCAAGGATTTTAAATCCCTCGAGCGCGTGACATTCCAGGCTCGCGTCGAGGCGTTGAACGCCTTCAACACCGCGGAATTGGGCACACCGAGCACAGCAGTCACGGGCGTAGCTGAGGGAACGAACGCCAGCACTGGAGCAATTACGTCGTCGCTCGGTTTTGGGCGGATTATTCAAATTGGCGGCAAGATCATATTCTGACGGAGCCTCGATCGCACTCGTTATGACAACAATTGCAGCAACCGCAAATCTGCATGCTCCGTTTGAAGTGGCGAGCAGCGAGAAACCTACCGTAGGTGTGCTTGCCGTGCAGGGCAATTTCGAGGCTCATGCGCGCGCATTCCAGAAAGCTGGTGCGCGCGCGGTTCTTGTGCGCAAGGCTGCGGAATTGGACGGTCTCGATGGGCTGGCGATGCCCGGTGGCGAGTCGACAACGATGTTGAGATTTCTTGAGCGCGACGGCTTCATCGAAGTGCTCAGAGAGTTTCTCTCCGTTACCCCGTGCTTTGCCACTTGTGCCGGATGCATCCTGCTGGCGCGCGAAGTGCTCAGTCCCGCTCAGGCCAGCCTGGGCCTTCTTGACATCGCTGTTGAGCGCAACGCGTATGGCAGGCAGATCGACTCAACCATCCTGACGCAGCGAACCGAATTGCCCGGAGGTCCGCTGGAAATGGTCTTCATTCGTGCTCCGCGCATCACCCGAACAGGCACCGGCGTTGAGGTGTTAGCCCGGCGCGATGGCTCTCCAACTCTCGTTCGCCAGGGTCACCTCGTTGCTGCGACGTTCCATCCTGAGATGACCGCCGACCTTCGAGTGCAGGGATTCTTCCTCGACTTAGTTCGCGCGCATAGATCCGCAAAAAAGCGGCCGTCTCGCAAAGATGCGACACGGGCTGGCAGAGGGATACCGCTACATTCAAAGCTAGAGAGCACGCGCGCCCTCGCTCGGATTGCACGAAGACTCGTCGCGGCAGATTGAGTTCCTTGAAACGATGATTGTCGTCCAGCGCAACAAACAATGCGAGCGGGACCAATTACAGCCCAAAACTTGCTGTAAGCGGATTCGCATTGGTGGCCATTTGCTCGTACGTGACAGCCAATTGATGCATCTCGTCGGCCCGCTCGTCCGCCCTCCGCTTGCTGATCTTCAGCGAGTGGACGGCGGCCTCAAGCGAACTGCTTGATGTCACGCACATTGCGCAAGAATTCAGATAGGGGGTTCTCTCGTACGCGGCAATTTTCGCTGCGTCGGCACGCGCCTGGTTTAAGTAATTCTGCGCTTGCTCTTCGTAGTAGTCCGCAATTCGCAGATCATCCTCGGGTGATTTCGCTGTAGCGATCAATGCCTTAACCTGATGCGCGTTGAGCTTCGGTTCGGATGCATATTGCTGAGACGTGGTCGTCTGTCCAAAAGCGCTTGCGGCGAACCCCATCGCAAGCGACAGAACGGCAAAAACATTCAATGTCCTGCTCTTCATTTTTTAACTCCCAGGCACTCGAAATGCCCGACCCAATATACGCCTCCCCACCAGGCTTGGGAAGCGACAGCGGTCACGGCGGCCATCGACTCAGGTAGTCAGCGCGGCGATTGTTTAAAGCGCAAAAAACAGTTTTGGCATAATCGAAAACCACAATTGCAAGAACCGGGGTGTCTACCAACATCCTTCCCCAGCGGAAACGACTGCGAGCACAAGGCTTATCCGCCAACACAGGACCCGGTGATGACAAATCCGCGCTCTGAACGGGCCGTCCCAAGTCCCCCGGTGATGGCCAGCGGTATCGATCACGATGCCTGTCGCGACGGCTGCCCAAGTTTGCGGGCCGGTAGTTCACCTCCGGCCCGCATTTGGGCACACATCCGGCACACCGAGTATCGGGGATCAGGTTTTATACGGGTTCACGAGGGTGTTACTGATCGAGAGGGTCGGTCCGATGGCTGCCGTGCAGCACGGAAGAAAATAGATTGCATACTTGTTGATCGGCAATTTGGCCTTGTGTCTTTGAGCAATCTTGAAGCTGCGGTTATATACAGTGGTTCTCCAATTAGAAAAGACCAGCCCCACGGTCCTTAAGATTTCACATCGGACTGTTGCCTGCAGTTACGCGCTCATTGGGTCGGAATCCGGACGAGAAAGATCAACCATCTAAAATGCCGCATCAAACTGGGAGGTCTGAGATCGCACTGAGTAGACAAAGCGCGAATCCTCCGTGCAGGAACCGAATTCTGAGGTTCCGGGCGAGTTTACCGGCAATGAACTGCCCTTTGGCCAGACATGATGTAGAGGAACGCGAGTCGAGCGATGATGGTCTCAGCCGGTCGGATGACAGCTACAGCTCGCGCCGACAATGGTGCCCGATCTGAAGCCCGCGTTCGTTGTTGGGAACGCATCAGGGACCTGTCTCCGATGAACATCTTCAGGATGATCTAAACAAATTCGCGTTCCGCTTCAGCCGCCGCAAATCGCGCAGCACCTCATACGTTCGATTCGAGGTTTTAGCCCGCATTTCTCACACGCCCCGCTTTTTGGCGGTATTGCGCTGATTGCGGGAATTGCGGCGGTTGCTTTTGGGGGCGGGCATGGGCCAAGTGAGGTTTTTTAGGTGGTTCTCAGCCTGG
>JBEKPD010000157.1:0-9606 GCA_049521075.1 Occallatibacter sp. | reverse complement strand
GCCGGCAAAGCCATTATCTCGACTCCCTACTGGCACGCCGCAGAAGTGCTCGACCATGGACGCGGACTGCTGGTGCCGTTTGAAAGCCCGGCGGCCATCGCAAAAGCGACAATCGCGCTGCTGGACGATGACAAGGCACGCCAGGCAATGCGTGAGCGAGCCTACCTTTATTCTCGGCCTATGATCTGGAAGCGGGTTGCCCAGTCCTATATGGCCGCCATTCTGCGAACTCGCGTCCACCCTACCGAGCAGGTTCAAATTGGGCGTGCCATCCAGACAAATACATGGGAAGCCGAACAGCGCGTTGTAAATGCCTGAGCGATCAAAGACCTATTTTCATCGTTATTGCCAGAATTGTGAGCAATTCGGAACAGACATCCGCCCCCAACTTTAGAACACTGGTCCTGCAAGCGCCGCGGGATGCTCGTACGGAGGGCATTCTTCCACTTCATGGGCCCGTTCTTCGATTTGAGATGTGGCCTTGATTGTCGTGACGGACGGTAAATCCTTTCTTGGCGTTCACGCGATCATTCCACTTTTTGCGTAGGCGGATACCCACGTTGAAGAGGATCAGATTCGCGTGAATGTGATCCCGCAGAAGCTCAAAGAAGGTGAAAACGCGGCGCTGACGACCCCGCTCACCGTAACCGCATCGGCCGAGGAACTCGATCGCGATCTGCCTGCGACGCTGGTCAGTTTCGTCGGAGCGCACCTGGGGTTGAAGAACAGCCTGGACCGGGCGAAAGCAGAGATGGATGCCGCAGCCAAGGCAGCGCAGGCAGAGGCCCGGTCGAAGAGTAAGACTTCGGCCACAAAGGCTGCGACGAAATCCGAAGTTACGAAGCCCGCCGAGGCTCCGAGGCCCACGCCGCAGGCAACGCCCGAACCCCCGAAGGCGGCCAGCCTCTTCGATGCGCCTGCGGCAGTTCCGAACTCTGATATGTACGAAGAAGAGGAGATCCTTGCGGAGGTTGGAGAAGAGGACGAGGTCTCGGAGGAGATCGACGAGGCAGCCTGATCTGATTCCGCACGGTTTCGTGCCGCAAGTCTCGGTGCTTGGTTGGCATCGGATCGCCGGATAGATTATTATGGTAAGGATGATTTTCATGATAATCTATGGACAGATGAGCGACCGACCAAAGGGAGACTTATGGCACAAGTCAAGCCAATCCAGAATGTTAGATCGACCGTACTGAGCGGCTCGGGTCGCGACGTGATTCGGCAGCTCAACCGCTCTCCAGAGCGGAGGACCGTGGCGGTGACCTTCGCGGATGACGAGCAGGGCGCGGCGGCCGAGCGGGTTATCCACCAGGTCGTGGAGTTTCTGCCGCAGCTGATTCAGGAGCGGCAGGAAGAGACCCTGAGAAAGGTCGTCAACGTACTGTTGACCGACGTCACTCCATCGAAGGCGGCGCGCGAGCAGGCACGCATGCTGATTGAGGCCAAGACCGCCATTCTGAACAGCGGAGATTTTTTGCCCGCGACCGAAGTGGCTCGACTTGCCGGCTTCAGCTCGACCAATCTGAGCGTGCAGCCGAATAAGTGGAAGCGGAACCGGGAGATTTTCGCCATCCAGCACGGCCGAGAGGATTATCTGCCGGTTTACGGTCTCAATCCAAGCGACCATCGTCCGCGCAAGGAGATGGCCGCGATTCTCAATGTCTTCGGAGATGTGAAGGACGGGTGGGGGCTGGCCTTCTGGTTTGCGGGGCTAAATAGCTTCCTCGATGACGAACGTCCGCAGGATGTGCTGGCCACCGATCCCGAACAGGTGATTGCCGCGGCCAAGGACGAGATGGCTGAGTTCGCACATGGCTAAACGGGCAGCAACCACCGCTTCGCCAACCGTCCCCTCGAAGATCAAACCCACCACCTGGGGTTCGGGCGAGACAATGTATCGCGTGCATGACGCGATCTACGCTGTCGATCAATTCAACCCGAGCCCCAGAGGCAATGCCCGCTTCAGTCCCATCCTTGACCCGTCGGGAAACGTGATTCCGACTCTCTATGCCGCGACCACTCCCCGTGGCGCTTTGATGGAGAGCGTCTTTCGCGACGTGCCGTACCGCACGGGATTTAAGCACATTGACTCGAAGAGGCTGGAAGGCAGGGTGTGTTCGACGCTCCTGTTCCAGGCCGGCTTTGAACTTCTCGATTTGAGCAAGTTCGCCTTGCGCGGACTGGGCATTCCCCCTCGCCAACTCATCGATACGACCAAGGCACAGTACCCTCGAACACGTGGTTGGGCCGAGCAGGTGTACGCGGCCCATCCGCAGATCCAGGGTTTTCTCTGGTCCTCTCGGCAGGATGACCGTGCGCTCGCGGTCGTGCTGTTCGGCAGCCGCGTGAAGGCGTCTGATCTTGTAGATGCCAAATTCTCTCGCCCGCTCATCAGGAACGGCGCTCCTGTGGACTTTGTCGTCGAGCTGGCAACCGATCTGAAGGTACTACTCATGTAAGGCTCCCGCCAATTACTCCGATGACCAGCGCACTGCCGGTTGTCTCGGCCGGACCCAGTGAAAGTCTGGCTGCAGCTCATCCTTGTTCCAAAAGGGTGATTGCCTGCGCTTTTTTAAAAATCACCAAAAAACCTCAAAGGAAATCCCATGAAGCCATCGAAGCTCTATGAGGCGCTCCATGCGCTGATCGGTGAACGTGTGGCCCACTCCGCGTTCCTGGGAGATGGCCTCACAGGTGCTTTGCGGTATCGCCCGCCGTCAGAAGACGCAGTTTCTTTCGGGGGCCAGCGAGTTTGAGGCGCAGCTCCTGGATGGAACGGTGGGGCCGACAGCGGCTTCGGAACTTGTCGCATTCATTCGGCTGTTTCGCCAGCTGCCCTCGATCGACGAAATCCTTCTGAACCCCACGACGGCGCCGCTTCCCACGGAGCCTTCCGCGCAAATCGCCATTGCCACAGCTCTGGGCAGGGCATTGAGCGACACCTCGGTTGGGAGAGGAATCGCGTATCTCGACCGGATGCCAACAGAGATGCGGGTGATGGCCATGCGCGATGCGGCGGCGCGGGACACCGCCATAACCCACACTCCGGAGTTCGTTCGCTTCGGAGTGGAATACCGGGAGTTATGTTGCGTTTGAGGTTATGTTGTGTAGAAGGCGATCACATGCTTTCCTATTGGTCTGGTAGCATTTTGCTCGCAACATAACTGAACTCGATAGTGAACGTTACGTGAACCACAGGTCGGATCAAGGTTGCAGAGCTCGATTTTGCGCTGAGGCTAGGCCGACTTTGCATTCTTGTGCAAGCGCCCAATATTTTGGCCACTGATCGTAGGGAGTGATCCCGCTCACGCCAAGGTGGGAGTCGCCGACCAACCGGCCAGTGCTCTCTGTTGAGCGCGAAAACTCGCTCGACGTGCGCCTCAAAACTTCATTGGACACTGGCCGACTTGCGGGTGGGAATTAACAACCGGGCCTGACCGTCAGAGGTTGTTGATTTGCCGGTTGATCGTATCGTCTTTAATCTTTTCGTCCTCCGAGAGGAGAAACGCTTTGCTGAGAATGATCGATAGAGTCGCATCGCCTTCAAACGGCAAATAAACTGGATCGCTTTTCATCCGAGTGTGCGCGTCCGGCACGATGCATAGATATTGATCGTTAGGCTCCATCAAAATGTTCCCCGAGCCCAGATGGATTTTGTATGTGCGTCTCGATCCTTTGACCACGAGAAACTTGTCAACCAGCGTGCACTGCTTCGCAACCTTGAGACGCGGAAGCAGGCCTTCAAGTATTTCCCGCCTGGAGACAGCTGTCGCAGAAAGATCGCCGAATGAGTAGCTCTGCCAGTAATCTACAAATCGTCCACCCGGTCCGCCGTCCTGCCATGTTGGGTCATTTCCTACCGATGCCACGCCCACAAACAAATCAACGTCGCGCATCACTTCTGAGAACACAAGCGCGGGAATCTCTTCGAGCGGCACCGGCTCGTTCACATTCTGGTCACCCGGTCCGCCTGCGCGAGTACTGTATCCGCCGCCGCCCGCATGCGCCTTGTTTATCGCAGCGTCTGTTCTGTAAAACCGCACCTGGTCAGTCACCAGCCGCAAATAGACTCCTGCCTCGTTTGTGTCCAGCCCGTAGTCATCACCCACGCCCTCAATCCAGAATTCGGCGCGCAGATTCCAGTTCGGTAGCTCTCGGGTTGCTGGAGGGTACTCATCATCGACCAGTAGCCGCAGTTTGTTCCGCCATTGGCGCGCTCCGCACAGTGCGTTAAATTGATGTTGCCGCACAATGTGCGCTGCAAAGCGATTGGAATAGCTGTTCGTCCGTCGTTCGGCATCCGTCAGCAAATACACTTCACGGTGCGCCTGCTTGAACGGCTGCACAATTCCCAGCGATTCGATTCTCCGGCGCAGCGCGAGAACCTCTTCAACGGTTCGTTCCACGGGATGCCAGAGCCGAATCGGGCCATCTTCAGGCAGATTCACAGAGTTGCCCTTGACATCAGTAACCGCGCCGTCAATCGCCAGCACGGGAGTTTCGCCAACGATCCAGATCAGCCGGCGCGCGATGGTTCCTACAAGAGGATGGTCGATGTAGCGCTCTCGCCAGATTTGCACCGGCCATGATTTTTGCGCCAGAAATAACGCGTCGATCCGGTCCCGCTGCGCGGATAGCATCGGCTGGATCAGCTTAAGGTCGGCCTGCAACTCTTTCACGGTTTCTGCGTTTTCCTGCTTTACCGATGCGGGCATCGACTTCAACTGCTTGCCCTGCGCGTCGAACCAGCGCAGTTCCGCCTTGCTGCCCGTTACCGTGAGTTGAACGCGATAGTTTCCCAAAACTTCCTCGCGCATTCCTGCTTCTTCAAGGCCGCAGGCCGGCACGCTCATCTCCTCCACTTGGTTGCGCGGCAGTTTCAATGCGGCGGCTGCTGCGTCGAAGGCCTTTTCCACTTCTTTTTGCGCAGTGCCGAAACGAATGCGAACTTTCAGGATCGCCAGTTGCCCCATGGCCTCAGGAGACACCATTTGCGAGAGGCAGTAGACGGCCGCATTGCCCACTTTTACAGCGCGCGGACCAATTCCCGGAATCTTCTTGTAGGTGCTAAGCGCGACCGCGGTCACGAGGCGTGTCAACTCCTCGTGCCCGGCCAGCATCGGAATGAGCCACAGCAATCCGCGGAGTGCGTTCGCGTTTTCGTCGTGAATCAAGTCGGCCCCGCCGCGCGGATCGCCGCGGAAGGCCGGGGTTATCGCCTCCGATCGTCCTTTGCTTACGAGGGGTAGCCACTCGGCAAGCGCTTCGCGCAGATTCTTTGCGCCCAGTTTTGCAATCAATTCGCCGGCAGTTCTGCGCCAACGTTCCGATGGCCTTGCAGATGTGGCAGCAAGCGCGTGCTTCAAAAGTGCATGCCATTTCTCGCGTTGGGCAGGCGTCCGCGCGGAAATATGCGTGTTGACTGCCGCGCTCCAGTATTCGCACGGAATGAGCTGGATTTGCGGATCGTTCCCCGACAATTGCGCCAATTCTGTCCCGCAACGCTTCTCTTTTTGCTCCCACGAGCCACTGAGTCTTTTTGCATAACGGGTGACGAGTGTTTTCAATTCCTTATCAATGGCAGCGGTTGCGGCGTAGCGCTGCAACGCTTTGACTACATGTCCACCTGGAAGGTGTCCTGCAACACAGAATTGAAGATGCCAGACGGTATTGGACCAGCTTCCGCTGGGATTAAGATCGTATTCGACCGTGCTGTTGCAGAATTTCAATAGAGTTACGAGGTCATCACGATTAAAGGGGATGGCGCGGCGCATCAGGGTGGAGATGACCGTGACGGTTGGTCGTCGCACCTTGCTGAGTCCTTTCCACTCCTGATTATGGTGCAGATTCCCGCGGGACAGGTTTGACGCGGTGTTCGAAAGGACCTCGGCCATTCGATCTGACAGAAACTGGGCCTGCGCCAGCGCAGCAAGAACGTAGAGTCGCGCCTGCTCCGGCTTCGCGTCTAAGAGCACGCGGCCACTTTCATACGACTTCAGCTCCACGTCGAGCCAATAGGCCCTCGACGACGCATTATCGGCATCGCTTACCCAGCGAATGACGGCCTCATGCTCAGCGGCAAGCGGGTCAGAAGGCGAAAACGTAAACTGTGGGCCGAGGTCTTCTTTCGGCATAGGTCAGCCCCCAACCAGAGGAACCAGCTTGACGAATTTGACATCAGTGGTTGGCCCAATCACAAAATGCTCGTCCAGCGTCTCGGCCTGCTTGTCATCAATCAGAATGAAAAATCCGTTCTTCTCGAATGCGTCTGTGGCAAGCGCAAACTGCGCCTCCCAGTCGAGCGTCCGGTGCTTTTTCAATCGATACGAATGCCGCGGGCCATTCAGCTCCTGCTCAGTATCGCTTGGCTGCACCAGCCCATCGAACGTGAGCTTGTCCTGCTGCCGGTTGAACTCACGAACCTCGCGGTGAACGCGCTCGCGGATCAATTCGCGCACTGTGATGCGCTCGCTCAGAAATTCAAGCGTGATCTCATACAGACTTTGTCCAGCCGGTGACTCGTCGTGAACAGAAAGCAGCATCGCCGCCCTCCAGAAGTGAGTTGAATCATGTCCGTCGAATTAGGTAATTGTAGCGTAAGGCTCAATGTTAAGCCCGTTATTCATAACACTTTCTTGGATAATGTTGGGTTAGGTATTCGTAAACGGGGATCGCGCCAACGACCGTGCCGACGGGGCCCGGTGCTCAAAAGCACGGCAAGGGCCCGATTGACCGCTACGCAAGATCGGAGACGCCTCGGCCATAAGGTGCTTGGGCAACAAACTGTTCCTTCCAATCGAGAAACTTCTCGTGCAGCTCGGCTGACACCGGCGCCGATTGTTCTTGGCGCAGCTTCACACGATCTTCACAAACCATCGCCACTTTAGCCACTCTTCCGTCCGCCGTGCTTCATCCCTCTACACTGCGACACGACCAGGCGATCTGCAAGATGCGGCCTACGTAGCGCTCACACTCGATACTTGGAGAATCACCACTTTCAAAGGAGATTCACCATGTTCGAGAGAATTTTGTTCCGTCGATCCGATCTCAATCGCCACCGCAACGGCCCATATGCAAAAGAACGAGAACGCTATTTGACGTTGCTGATGGAAGAAGGCCGCGCCCTGCCGACCTTGAGACAAGTTGCAAATCTGCTCTACCATATGGCAGAGCAACTTCCGCTCAGTCTCCCAACAGTCACGCCTGCCCAAATTGAGGCTGCTGCCAGGCAATGGAGTACCGCGCTTGTTCGCTGCCGTAGCAGTCGGCACCGCATGGAAACAAAGTTTGTGTTTCACGCGACAAACTGGCTGCGCATGTTGGGACGTTTACAGAAGCCGGTGTCCCGGCTTCCGTTCACCACAGAACTGGATGCGTTCCTTCATTTCGAACAACAAGAGCTCGGCCTAGCAGATGCTTCCTTGATGATGCATGAGACACATTTGCGCCCATTCCTCAACTGGGCAGCAGACCACATAAAGACACTGCGCGAGATAACTCCGGAGGATATATCTCGCTACTTTACCTGGCAGGCCGCGCAAAGGCCATGGAAGCGGACAACCATTTCTATTCACGTCAAGGCACTGCGCAACTTCTTTCGTTTTGCTCAATCGATGAATTGGTGTATTCCAGGCCTTGCCAACACCATCGATGCGCCTCGTCTTTATAAATTTGAACGGTTACCACGAGGACCGCTGTGGAGTGATGTGCAGCGCCTCCTAGCTGCATCTTCCGGTGACACTCCGAGCGATATTCGCGATCACGCCATGTTATTGCTGCTGGCAGTTTATGGGTTTCGTAGCAGTGAAGTTCGCCATCTCTGTCTGGGCGACATTGACTGGGAACAGGAAGTGATTCATGTTCGCCGCACCAAGCAGCGCAAAACTCAACCCTATCCTTTGCTCCGTAACGTGGGAGATGCAATCCTGCGGTACATTCGCGAAGTGCGCCCACGATGTTCGTATCGTGAGGTGTTCGTCACACGAATTCAGCCGTTTCGACCGTTAACGGCAACCTGTCTCGGAATAATGGTACGCAATCGTCTATTCCAGCTGGGACTCACACTACCATGCTACGGGCCCCATGCTCTTCGGCATTCCTGCGCCACCCATTTGTTGGCAGAAAGATTCACGCTCAAGGATATTGCCGAACATCTCGGCCACCTCTCCTTGGAATCTACCCAGATATATGCCAAGACCAACCTGGCCGCGTTGCAGGAAGTTGGTCAGTTCGATCTAAGTGGTCTGGTTGCCCATACCGAGCACAGTGCTCATCTTGTCACACCAATCTATCCCAGAGGCAGCATGGAAGCGCTTCAGGCTGTAGCTGCGATCAGCCTCGGAGGACTACTATGACACTGTCACAGGTCGTTGAAACCTATATTGCGTATAAGCGTTCTCTCGGAAAGGACTTCAAATCAAAGGCTGCTCAGCTACGTGCCTTTGTGAAGAGCGTAGGCAACGGCGATATAGGGCGAGTAAACCCGTGTGCTGTTCGACGCTTCCTGGATGGCAGCGGTCCAGTGACCGCTACCTGGTTTTACAAGTATCAGACTCTGGCAACGTTCTACCGTTACGCACAGGCCCATCATTACGTTCAGAACATCCCTCTGCCGCGCAGCAAACCACAATCACCAGAGAAGTTTCAACCCTACATCTACACCAACGACGATATACGCAAGCTCATTGATGCTGCCGACTCGCGGCATCGATACACGTGGTTTCTCGCACCCAATACCATCCGTACGCTCTTGTTGTTACTTTATGGAACCGGCCTCCGGATCAGTGAAGCGTTGCGGTTGAATATCGAAGATTTTGATCGCAGTTCAGGAGTGCTCACTATTCGCGAGACCAAGTTCTTTAAGAGCCGTCTCGTTCCCGTTGGTCCTGACTTGCGGCGCGTCTTAGAAGCCTATATCGATCAGCAGTGGCCATCTGTTCATCACACAGACAACACACCACTACTGGGAACAGTAAAGCTTCGGAGAGTCACTCGCAATACTGCCGAAGAGATCTTCAAGAAGTTGCGCGCAGAAGCCGGTGTCCATCGTTCCAGGGAAGCGAGATTCCAGCCGCGGCTTCATGATTTTCGTCACAGCTTTGCCCTGGTACGGATCGTTACGTGGTATCGAGAAGGCAAGAACGTACAGCGTTTGCTGCCACACCTCACGATCTATCTTGGACATGGCAGTATTCAGGACACTGCGCACTACTTGACGATGGCAACAGAACTACTCACAGAGGCCAGCCTTTGCTTCGAGCGCTACGCCCGACCGGAGGTGAGACTTGTCTAGGGTGAACTTGCTCGGCAGTTGGGTACGGCGCTTTCTTCTGGAGCACGTGATCGCGGAGCGAAACCTTTCCAAGAACACGCAACGCAGCTATCGTGACACTTTCTCCATTTTGCTTCCGTGGATCAGTTCCCGTAGCCGACATCCCATTGACCATCTTTGTATCGATGATCTCTCCAGGGATGTTTTGAAGGACTTCCTCGACCACCTTGAACATGAGCGTCACTGTAAAATCCGCACACGCAATCAACGCTTGGCCGCTATTCATGCGATGGCTCGCTTCGTGGCTGAGCACAGCCCTGAGCATGTCGCATGGT
>JBEKPD010000156.1:0-9675 GCA_049521075.1 Occallatibacter sp. | reverse complement strand
GCTCAGCACGATGTTCCCACTGAGCGGTGTGCTGTTCGAGGCCGTGTAGCCGGAGTGGAAGGTCAATGTGCCGGTGGCTTCGGAGCCGGGTGATCCTGCTCCAGCGGGTGTGCCCGCTGTGCCGGCCAGATCCTGCGTGAAGGCCAGAGTGGTCGCGTTGGTGGGGCTTGCAGATGTGGGATTGGAGAGTGACTGCGCTCCTTGGCCGCCGCTTACGTTCACCGCCAGCACTCCGCCGCCTGCCGCATCCGAGAGCGCGACGCTCTGCGAGCCGTTGCCGTTGGTGATGACGCTGGCTGTGACTGATCCCGCGCCAGCGCCGGCGCCGATTCCATCGGTGATTGCCTGAGCAAGGCCAGCGAGTGTGTTGGTGGACGAGCCAATCACAAACGAAGCCGCCGTGGTGCCGCCGGCTGTGACGGTGATCGTCTGACCCAGATTGAAATTCTCATTGGTAATTCCGTTGGGATTCAAAACGCCGCTGGTGCTGACCGTGTTGGGATCGACGCCGACAGAAATTGCTCCGCCTGTGATCTGAATGCCCGTCTGCGTGGTGCCGCCACTGACGCCCGCCTGCGCAGCCGTGGTAAAGCTGGCCGTCAGCCCCAATCCTGCGCCGTTGATCGCGCTGATCAAGCCATTGGCTGTGTTGGAGAAGCTTGTGTTCCCGCCCACGGAAATTGTCGCCAGCGCCGAGGTCTCCGCACCGTTGGTGCCCTTCAGCAGGTAGTTCACATCGATCGTTGTGGAGCCGCTTTGGTTCAGCGTATCCGTGGCCTGCGCATTCGTCGTGCTGCTGGACAGATTGATGAACACGTTGTTGGCGCCCGCGCTGTAGGCCATTACGCCGGCAGAGTCACCGACGTTCGATGAAGACAGCGTGCGGATATTCAATGCATCGATTGAAGAGCCTGTGGTCGAACTGTCGCCCGTGTAGATGTTGGTGTTCTTGCCAAAGACCGCGGCGTCGTTATAAGTGGTGGTCGATCCAATGTTTGAAATTTCCGACAAGATCGACTGGTATTCCTGATTGGCTGCCGTATCCTGGCTGGAGTTGAGGGTGCCGTTCGAGGCTTCGGTAGCCAGCGTCACGGCCCGGTTAAGCAGGCTTGTCACTTGCGACAGTGCGCCATCGGCAACCTGTAACAGGCCTACGCCTTCGGTTGCGTTGGTTTGGGACTGGGTAAGGGCCTGAGAGTTAGCTTGCAGACCATCCACCAGCGAAAGGCCGGCAGCGTCATCCGCGCCAGAGTTGATCTTCGATCCGGAAGACAACTGCTGCAGCACGGTATTCAGGCTATTGTTGCTGTTGTTGAGGTTGTTCTCCGCGTAGATCGCGGAGAGGTTGTTCAAGACACCCAGGGACATGGGGTTCTCCTTGTTGGATGCGGTGATTTGCGGCCCATCTCCCCGGGAGTGCCCCCATTTTATGCTGACCATGGTGGCTGCTGCCGGTTCGGAACCGTCGCATCTGGCCTCTATTTCGGCTCAGGCCTATGGGACTTTATGAACACACGAATTGTGTCCCGCCGGGGACACTTCTACACCTTTAGTTGTTTTTTTTTAACCTTTCACCCTCCATGCCGATAACTGCAACGAAGGAGATTGGAGATGATCGAATTAACGCGGCTCAACGGCCGTCCCATGGTGGTGAACAGCGATCTGATTAAAACCGCTGAAGCCTCGCCGGACACCATGCTGACACTGATCAACGGCGAAAAGCTGATCGTAAAAGAGGCCATTGAAGAGGTGGTAGAAAAGGTGACCGTCTACCGCGCGCGCTTACTGGCCATCGTAGCCAAGCGGCTGCATCACTTCGGCGATCTGGAGCGCATCGCCGCCTTGGCGAGCCTGGATGTTGAAGGTCAGCCAGCGGCCCCGATCGAGATGAAACCTGCCGGCGATTTGCGGCAATAGAAACGCGGGATTGTCCAATTCCCTGAGGAGCTTCATATGGATAAGGCAAGCATCGCAGGCGCGTTTCTGGCAATCGCCGGAATTGTTGCCGGCTTAACGATTGAGGGCGGCAACATAGGCCAGATTATGCAGCCTACAGCGGCGCTCATTGTTTTCGGCGGAACATTGGGCGCGGTCATGCTGCAATTCCCGCTGACCACCGTGATGGCTGCCTTCCGCAGCCTGGCGCATCTATTTACTGCGCCGCGCAAAGAGGAATCGCAGCTGGTTCGCCAGCTGGTGGCCTTTGCCAACAAGGCGCGCCGCAACGGTGTGGTCTCGCTGGACGCCGATCTGCAGACCATTCAGGATCCTTTTCTCAAGCAGACCCTCATGCTGGCTGTGGACGGCACCGAGCCTGCGGAGCTGCGCAAGATCATGCACGTGAGCCTGGAGTCGCTAAACGATGAGGAAGAGCGGCTGCCCGCGGTCTTCGAGTCGGCCGGCGGATTCTCGCCCACCATCGGCATCTTGGGCGCCGTGCTCGGCCTGATCCAGGTCATGCAGCATCTGGACAACATTACTGAGGTGGGGCGCGGCATCGCTGTGGCTTTTGTAGCCACCGTTTACGGCGTGGGCCTTGCCAATCTTTTCTTCCTACCCTTCGCCGGCAAAATGCGGCTGCGCATCCACAGCGGTCAGCGCCGCCGCGAGATGATGCTGGAAGGCGTGATCTCGATTCTCGAGGGCATGAATCCGCGCATGCTACAAGTCAAGCTGGCCGGCTTCCTTGAGGTCAAGGACCAGGTGCCGACGGAGCGGGAGCGCGCCGCATGAGCTCCCGGTTACAGCGCCACCGCGTCAGCCAGGAACGGTGGCTGGTTTCGTACGCCGATTTCATCACCCTGCTGTTCGCATTCTTTGTCGTGCTGTTCGCCTTTGCGCGGGCCGACCAGAAAAAACAGGTGCAGGTGGCGCAGGCCGTCAAAAAAGCTCTCAACTCCTCGGCAGCATCCGCGAGTCCCGATTCACAGGATGCGGCGCAGCCGGCAAAGCCCTCAGGCGAGGAATTGCTCAGCCCCATGCAGGTCAAATACGACCTCGGCCGCGTTCAACACGACCTGTCCCTGACGCTCGCCCAACAGATCGCGACCAAAACGGTTGCCTTGGAGATGGGCCGCGACGGGCTGGTGATCAGCCTGCGCGAGGCGGGATTTTTCGATTCCGGCGCGGCGACGCCCAAGCCGGAGGCGCTGCCCACCCTGCAAGCCATTGCCAAACGCCTGGGCGTCACACCCTACGATCTCCGCATCGAGGGCCACACAGACAATGTACCCATCCACACCGCCGAGTTCGATTCCAATTGGGAGCTCTCCTCGGCCCGCGCCACGCATATCGCGCGCCTCTTCCTGGAGATGAAAGCTCTTCCTCCCGACCGGCTAGCTGCCGCGGGATACGCCGAGTTTCATCCCGTCGCGAGCAATGACACCGCCGCCGGCCGTGCAGAGAACCGCCGCGTAGATCTTGTTGTCCTGCCGCGAACCAAGCTCGACTTTGCCGCTCCAGGCGGCGCACAAGGTTCCGGACCATGGCAAAAAGTGACGGATGGGGAGTGAGCGGAGCCAGTCGCTATTCCACTCCCAGCACTTTCACGATCACTCGCTTGCGGCGCTGGCCGTCGAACTCCGCGTAAAAGACGCGCTGCCATGTGCCCAGGTCAAGCCGGCCGTTGGTCACGGGCAACGTCGTCTCGTGGTGCAGCAATAACGATTTGAGATGCGCGTCGCCGTTGTCTTCGCCCGTCTGGTGATGCTTATAATCTGGCCGCGCTGGCGCCAGCTCCTCCAGCCACTTGCCGATGTCCTCAATGAGTCCGCTCTCATCATCGTTCACATAGACCGCCGCCGTAATGTGCATGGGTGAGACAAAGCACAGGCCGTCTTTCACGCCGCTGCGGCCGACTATCTGTTCCACCTGGTCAGTAATGTGCACCATCTCGCGCCGCTTGCGCGTTTCAAAAACCAGATATTCCGTGTGACTCTTCATAAAATCTCCTTACCAGCACCGAAGGATCGCGTACCGCTCTCCCCTTATCCTAAAGTCAGCCGTGAAATCCAACCGCCAGCCCGATGCCGCGCAGCGCTTACGCCGCATGCACGATCTGTTACAGCGCGCCTATGGCCCGCAGCACTGGTGGCCGGCCAAGACGCCGTTCGAGGTGATCCTGGGCGCGTATCTCACGCAAAACACCGCATGGAAGGCGGTCGGGCACTCGCTTGCGAATCTGCGCGCGGCAGGCGCGCTAACAGTCACTGGCCTGCGCAAGGTTCCCTTGGCCAAACTACGGCAGCTCATTAAGCCGTCCGGTTTTTATACGCGAAAAGCGCCTGCACTCAAGGCATTTGTCGCAATGCTGGACAAAGAGTTTGGCGGCTCGCTCAAAAAACTTGCAGCCACGCCGACCGCAGCGCTCCGCCAGCGGCTTTTGGAATTGCCGGGCGTAGGCCCCGAGACCGCCGACGCAATTCTGCTTTATGCGCTCGACCATTCGGTTCCCGTGGCCGACGAGTATCTCCGGCGCATCGCCGAGCGGCACGGGCTACTTAAAACCGCGCCGAGGCGCACAAAAATCTCATATGACCAACTGACCGCCCTCACGCGACGCGCTTTCGCCGCCGATCCCAAAGAAAATCACGCAGATCTCTACAACGAATTCCACGCCTTAACGGTAGCCGTAGGCAAGGCGCATTGCGGACGGACAGCGCGCTGCGAAAACTGTCCGCTGGCAGAAGATTTGAAAAGCAGCATTTAGCTGTCAGCTCTCAGCCTTCAGCTTGTTCGTGCGAAATCGAAGCGCTGCGTCCTCGCGTGATGAGCTGAAAGCTGAGAGCTAAAGGCTGATAGCTGTCTTATGGCGTAATCTGAAAGCATCATGAGTCCAGCTCCGCAACAGCCTCAAGTGAATTTGACCCAAACTCCCGATTACCGCGAGACCTACGCCAACAGCGTGCAGGTGCGGGTGAGCGTGTGGGATTTCCAGCTCATCTTCGGCCTCGCCTCCAGTGAAAGCCCCGAGCAGGTGACGATCCGCAACCACCAGGCCATTTTCCTAAGCCCGCAGCAGGCCAAAGCCTTGTTGAACGTGCTGGGCCAGAACATTGCCCAGTACGAACAGGCCTTCGGCGCGCTCAGCCTGGAACCGCAGAGCCAGAGCTTTCCCCACGGACCCGTCAATTAGCTTCTAGCTGATGTGGCGAAACCTGCGCAGTTGCGGTCCAACCAAAGAAACCGTGCGGGCGGCGTTGCGACACCTGTTCCGCAGAACCGGCTAGTAGCTAAAAGCTGTTTCTTCAAGGAGCGATCCCTTGCGCTTGAGAGCAATCCTCCATCCGCGGCTGGATGCCCCCCTGCCGCTCTGGATGATCTTTCCGGTTATCTTTGTCGCACTCTACCTGAGCCACTTCACGCTGCTGCGCCTGCCCTACTACTGGGACGAGGCCGGCTACTACATTCCCGCGGCGTGGGATTTCTTCCGTACCGGTTCGCTGATCCCCACCAGCACTCTTACCAACGCGCACCCGCCGCTGCCGAGCATCTACCTTGCGCTCTGTTGGAAGGCTTCAGGCTACTATCCAGAGGTTACGCGCGAGGCCGTGCTGTTGGTAGCGACTTTGGGGTTGCTCGCGGTATGGCGCCTCGCGATGCGCCTGGTGGGCGTGGCCTCTGTGGCCTTCTGGACCGTGCTGCTCACCGGCCTTTATCCCATCTGGTTCGCACAGAGCACGCTCGCCCACGCCGACATCTTCGCTGCCGCGTGTTCGTTGTGGGGATTGAATTACGCCCTTCCCGATCGCGGCCGCAAGCCGTGGGCAGCTGCATTGTGGTTTGCCGCCGCAGCGCTTTCAAAGGAGACCTCAATCGCGATTCCGCTCACGCTTGCCGCGGTCAATCTTGCCGTCGGATTCAGGACCGGCGGAGTTGTGCGCGCGAGGCTGTTGCGCGAGGCCGCATGGCTTTCGACTTGCGTTCTTCCGCTGGCCGCGTGGTACGGCTACCACTACGCTAAGACGGGATTTCTCTTCGGCAATCCGGAGTTTCTGCGCTATAACGCCGAGGCCACGCTCACCCCGCTGCGCATTCTGGCGGCCTTCGCGCACCGCATCCTGCACCTGACCGCGCACATCAATCTTTTTGTTCCGGTGCTCATGGCCTTCGCAGCGTTGCTGCTCAATCCGCGCATCGATGCCGAGGGCCACGACCGCGCAACGCTTGATCCGTTGGTGCTGCTGCGCATCTTTCTTCTGCTCCTTGCCAACGCGGTGCTCTTCAGCATATTAGGCGGCGCATTGCTCACGCGTTACTTGCTGCCCATGTATCCGCTGGTGCTGCTGGTGGCCGTCTCGACGCTGTACCGCCGCGTGCCGTACTGGTGGGGGATCGCGCTTTTGTCGGCCGCAGCATTTATTGCCGGGCTCTTCGTGAACCCTCCCTACGGGTTCGCACCGGAAGATAACCTGGCCTACGCGCATGTAATTCGCATGCACCAGGCCGGCATTGCGCAACTCAGGAAACTGTATCCCGCCGCCACAGTCATGACGGCGTGGCCCGTGACCGATGAGCTGACGAAGCCGGAACTTGGCTACGTGAAGCAGCCGTGGGACGTGTGCGCCATCGACGACTTTACCGCCGGCGAGATTGCGCGCGCCGCCGCGGAGCCGGAAAAATATTCGGCTGCCCTCGTCTTTTCCACCAAGTACGATCCGCCGCCGCTCTTTCCGCGTCTCAGCGGCGAAGCGCTCGACGAGCGCTACTTCGGCCTGCACCACGATCTGTCGCCGGATCGAATTGCGCAGCAACTCGGCGGAACTCTGGTATGGCAGCGCCGCGACGACGGCATGTGGATCGCGCTCATCCGCTTCAACCGGCAGCTGGAGGCGCGAATGGAAAGAACAGCTCCCAACTTTTAGTTCTCAGCTTTTAGTGCTCATCCTCTACCCAAGGGCTCTGACCGGTTGAAGAAGAACTCTCCCGTGCCCCATCCATTCTGTCATTCTGAGCGAGCGGGGCGAGTCGAAGAACCTGCTTCTTGAAACTGGGGCGAATGGGTGGGATAGCACAGACCCCACTTGTGCGAGTTCACGCGGTCGGAGACCGAGGCCTCCGACCGCTTGTTTCTGTACCAATTGGGGTGCCCCGGGTCTCGCTTCTGAGACCCGGGATCCGAGAACCCAAAGAAGCGGATTCTTGCAGGCACAAACAAGGGCTCGCGCAAAAGCAAGCCGAGAGAGCCGACGGCTGAAAGCTCGAACCTTCTTGTCGCTCCGCTTCAGTGTGCCGCCCGCTCGGCAATCTCCCTGAACTTCAGATACACAGCATTCGTCCATCCGAAGCCGATCACATTCTGCGTGTATCCGGCGCTCACTGTGACCTGCGCATTGCCCGCGACAACATTGTATTTTTCGCGGATGGTGCCGTCGGCGGCGAATCCTGCATCGACCGTCGCGTCGAAGTGCCGCGCAATGCGCAACGCGTCCGCGCGGAAGCCCATGGCGTCGAGCCCCGTGACAGCAATCCAATTGGTAGGCGCCCAGCCGTAGGGTTCGTCCCATTGCAGGCCGGTGTTGCGATCGCTCATAGCCAGGCCGCCGGGACGCTCGAAGATATTGAGATGCGATTCGACCGCATCGGCCTGCCTGCGCGTCGCCACGCCCGCCCAAAGCGGATAAAGCGAAGTCAGGTAAGCGTAGCTCGATGGCTTGTTGCGCACAAAATCGTAATCCGCAAAGACGCCCTCCTTCGGCTGCCACAGGTAGCGTTCCATAGCGGCGGCGCGCGCAGTAGCGCGGCGATCCCAGTCGAGCGCGTCCTGCGGCTTCGAGAGCAGGTGCGCAAAGTGCGCCATGTCGCGCTCGTAGCGGTAGAGCAGGCTGTTCAGGCACACCGGCGCGTAATGCTGCGTTGCGCCGGAGAAGGGAGCGAAACGATCGCTGGTATCGAAGCCCGACTCGCGCATGGCGCGATCGCCGATGTAGAAGTCGCGGCTCAGCCGGTAGCCGCCGTGCGAGTCTCCGTACCAGGCACGCGCGCACACCACACCCGCCTGCACGTCGCAACTAGTCTGTTTGAGCCGTGCGGCTTCGGCGGCATCGGGATGCTCGGAGCCTTTGACGAGAAACGCCGCGCCCTCGGGGCTGGGATGCTCAACCAGCGCGCGGATCACGTCGGGATAATAGGTGCTGGCGTCGGCCATCTCAGGCACGGGGCCGGAGCCGAGATCGAAGTAGCGCGCGAGGCCAGTGTGGCCGGCGGCATGTTCGGGGCGCGTCCAGTTGGAGTAGTCCTTGTTAGCGACAGCGTAGGCGTGCGCGAGCCAGTTCGTAGCCGCTATGCGGCCGGCGGGTGTCCAAGGAAAACTGGCCGGGTCCTCAAAGACAGCGCGAATCATCGATGTCAAAAACGGCGGTTGTGAGCGGGTCAGGTAATAAGTGCGGTTGGCGTTGAGCACTGCGCCGTAGTTCTCCACTTCGAAGAGGAAATTGTCGACGATACCTTTCGCCAACTCTTCTTTGTGATCGGACTCTAATCCAAGAACAATAAAATAACTGTCCCAGCCGTACATTTCGTTGAATCGTCCGCCAGGAACTACGTAGGGGTGCGGCAGATAGAGCAGGCCCTGCGTGGCCAGCTCCTCAGGACGCACATCGCCGAGCTTTTGCATGGGGCGCGGCAGAGTCATGATACGAATGTGGCAACGCTCGACGGCCGCAGTGACTTCAGGCGGGGCGGGAAAACCTGCGGGCAAGTAGAGAACGGAAGTTGCCGCGATCTTGGTGTCAGTCAGCGAGGCGCAATCCGTCGCGGAGCGGGTGAGCGAGCCCCACGCAGCATGGATGTAACTGAGGGTCGCCTCAGAGTGGGGCGCGGCAAGGGTGGGCGACTGGGCGGAAGAAACCGCAAGCGCGACCAAAAACAGCAAGCGAAACAATTTCATGCCAACTCCAAGGGCCATGCGAACTCCTGGAGTTTACTGCACGGGACGGAGTTTTTCGTAGCGAGTCAGCGATGAGTCGTCGCGAAAGGGCACGACCGGGGAACCCATGCAGTGCGTGGGTCGCGTGCAGCAAATGCCGCAAAATGAAACTGGACTTTATCGAACACTGCAAAAGAAATGTCCGGTCAAGCGCGCCGGAGGCGCAATGGTTGTTAGCCCGCGCTTCAGCGTGAGGAAACGAGATTCCGCAACCTCGCTGTGGAGTCCCGTAGGGACGACGCAAGAATATCTGTCCTGCAGGAATAGCCCCTGAAGGAAAGTTTCCTTCAAACCAACCCACTGCCGATTTTTCGCGCAATTCGGGAACACTTTTCTTATGCGCGGTGTCTGTATAAGCACAGTGGTACCGATTGGGATGATCGAAAGTCCGTGAATCCCCGCCCGAAGCGTTGCGCTTGCGGGCGGGACGGCCGCTTGCGAGCAAACTGCCCGCTTGCGTTCCGCGGCCAACTTTCCGCCCTCCCAAACGGCGCGGCTGAATTCGATGTTTCGGGGAGGCAGCCATGTTTGAATCCGCAACGTTTGACTCGATGGGTACTATCCACACGCGCAGCCGCAACTGGATGTTTGCGACGTTCGGCTTCAACGCGGCGATCCTGGCTGCGTTGATCGCGATTCCCCTCTTTCACCCCGCGATGCTCACGCCGATGATGAATAAGTGGCTAATAGAAACGCCTGCGCCACAGGTCGAGGAGACCAAGCCGGTTGTGCAGCCGCAACATCAGACG
>JBEKPD010000155.1:0-9691 GCA_049521075.1 Occallatibacter sp. | reverse complement strand
GATGGATGATGACCACTGGCTTTGTGACCACGGAGATTGTTGGCATCCCGCACCCCGGAAAAGATCCGGCATTCTGGGAACAGGCTTGCAATGCCCATCGCCACAAAGCATGCACTGTGTGGGTGGGTGTTTTGAACACGGAGTGCGAGAGGGGATCGGCAGAATCGTGCTTGAAGATGGGAACTGTGACCAACCTTGGGGTTCTGGTGCCTCGTGAGCCTGCTGCGGCTGGTCGCGGGTTTGGTCGCGCCTGCGATCTGGGCGAACGGAAGGCGTGCGTTCAGTTCATCGATTTCGTAAAGGACGGCGGCGACCGGGTTCTTCAAGCTTCGTGCGACAAAGGCGATGCCTACAGTTGTTTCTATCTGGCGACGGCACTGCATGTTGGCAAGGGCGTAGGCCAGGACGATTCTCGCGCCCTCTCGTTATTCGAAATTTCCTGTAAGGAAGGCTACGTGCGCGGTTGTGGCGTAGCGGGCGAGATGGTCTTGAACGGCCAGGGTGCCGCGGCCGATACGGCGAAGGCTCTTGAGAATCTGGAAAAATCATGCGCCGGAGGTTGGGCGCAGAGTTGCGTGGAAGCGGCGACGGTCTATCGCCGTCAAGCGTCCGGACCGCAGACCGAAGAGCTTGCGGAGCAGCGGTTGCAACAAGGCTGCGACCTCGGCGACCAGGTCGCGTGCAGGATGTTGGCGGACCCCGCGCTGCTTGCTCCGCCCTATCACTAACGATCGAAGCTGCTCGATCGGGAGCTGGGGCGTACTAATCGATTGGCAATCACGCGTTGCGGGTGAAGCGCACAGGACGCGGGTCCAGCACATGGATATTGCAACAAAGCCAGTGCAAGTTGAGGGAGCACGTATTCCTCCATCGGGGCCAAGTTGTGCTCTGAGGGGCATTACGGTTGGCGCCTTGATCATTGGTGCAGGCGTGCTTTATCGCCGTTCGGCGCTCTACTGTGTCTGCGAGGTGCTGAAGATGGCTCTTGGAAGGTACGGTCCACGCAAGAAACCCTCGCGATTGAAAGCGCCTTTCGAGGGCGATTCTATCGTTCCCGAGACGGCCCCGCGAATTCTCGATAGCGGGGGAAATTGCATAAACTATTGATTCTATTTGGCGTCCCCGACGGGATTTGAACCCGTGTTATCGCCGTGAAAGGGCGGTGTCCTAGGCCGGGCTAGACGACGGGGACGGTTCGGATGGCAGAAAGCTGCGCGGGAGCGGCCTCAAGCGCCTTGCAAGATGCGTCCATTAAGAGGCTATCAACTCGCGGAATGAGTGTCAAAGAACCGAAAACCGCGCGGCTGCTTTGGTGCCCTCTCTCACCGCCCCATCGCTCGAGAACGCCTTCGATACCTTTCTTGCGAGCATGGCCCATCCCGGCAAACCGCAGGCATAGCAAGCTCGAGCGCGTGGATTTCGACGGGCGAAGCCGGCGTATGCGGCTCACCGGGAACCATCCGCGCTGAGACAGCGTACCTCGGGTGTGCGCTATGCTCGATAAAGGCTGCGGCATAACCGTCGGCGCCTGCGCCGGAACGCGCCACGCTGTTTTTTTGCATCGATTACCGGGCTCCGCGCGTCGCATAGTTCAGGTAATGACAGGGGCTTATTCTCACCAGTTGACACCGGCACGGCTGGTTGAAACCGTGGATCGCGCTTGATCGCGGTCGTCGCAAACCATCCGCCAGAGGAAGAATCAATTGACTCAGAAAAAACGGTTACGCATTTTTTCAACGAGCTGTTTGGCCATGGCGCTTGCGGCGACGGGCTGTCAGAAAAAGCCGGCGGCAGCGACCGGACCGGCGATGCAGGGCCTTCCCGTGCAAACAGTGACCGTAGCCATGTCGCCGGTGGCGCAGAGCAGCGAATATGTGGCCACGATCAAATCGCGGCGCTCGACTGCGTTGATGCCGCAGGTGAGTGGGTTGCTGACGGAGATTGGAGTTCGCTCGGGCGACCATGTGAAGGCCGGCCAGGTGCTGATGAAGATCGATCCCCGGCAGCAACAGGCGACGGTGGATTCGCAGCGCGCCACGGAGCGGCAGAAGAAGGCGCTCCTCGACTACGACACGATCGAGTTGGAGCGCCAGCACAAATTGTTTGATGCCGGCGTGACGAGCCGCGACGTATACGACCAAGCGCAGCAGGCCTTTGACAACGCGAAGGCGGATTACGAATCGGCTGTGGAATCGCGTAAAACGCAGGAACAACTGCTGGACTTCTACACCATTCGCGCGCCGTTCGACGGCGTGGTGGGAGATATTCCGGTGCATGTGGGCGACTACGTTTCGCCGTCGCTCTCGCCGGCACCCATGTTGACCACGGTGGACGAAAGCAACCAGCTCGAGGCGTACGTTTACATTCCCACGGAGCGCGCCGCCGAGGTGCGCATGGGACTCGGCATCGACCTGACGGATAACAACGGCAAGCTGCTGGAAAAAACTGCTGTCGATTTCATCTCACCCGAAGTTGACAGCATGCTGCAGGGGATTCTGGTGAAAGCCCCGGTGCGATCCGGGACGTTGCGCAATGCCCAGATCGTGAAGGCCAAAGTTATCTGGAGCACCAAGCCGATGGCGGTTGTTCCGGTGCTGGCGGTGATCCGTCAGGGCGAACAGAGCTTTGTTTTCGTGATGCAAAAGCAGGGCGGAATGGCCATGGCGCATCGCGCGCCGGTGGTGCTGGGCGATACGGTGGACAATAACTACTCGATCGTCTCGGGTCTGAGCGCCGGCGATCGTGTGATCGTGACGGGAACACAGTTCCTGGTGGATGGCATGCCGGTAATTCCGATGGGCGGATGAGAAAAGCAGCTGTTAGCTTCTAGCTATCAGCTACTAGCTCGTGTGTGCTGGTGCGAATCGCCTCGATAGAACAAACAGGAGAACCGATAGCTCAAGGCTGATGGCTGACAGCTAACGGCCAAGAAGAAAGAGAGCGCAACTTGTTCGTCGACTTCTTCATTCATCGCCCGGTCTTTGCTACGGTTTGCGCGCTGATGATTATTCTTGCGGGCGCGATCTGCATTCCTAATCTTCCCGTGTCCATGTATCCGACGCTGGCGCCGCCGGTTGTCTCCGTCACAGCCACTTATGTGGGCGCCGATGCGGAGACCGTTGAAAAAGCCGTCACGATTCCGCTGGAAGAATCCATCAACGGCGTGGAGGGCATGCGCTACATCAGCTCCTCGAGCACCAACAGCGGCAGCTGTGAGATCGACATCACCTTCCAGACGGGTTACAACCTCGACATCGCGGCCGTGGACGTGCAGAACCGTGTGGCCAGCGTCGAGGGCCGGCTGCCGGGCGAGGTGGTTTCCACCGGCATCGACGTCGTGAAGTCGAACAACAACTTTGTCTTTGGCGCAGGATTCTTCACGCGCGACGGCCGCTACCCAAGCGAGTACATCTCCAACTACCTCGATATCTATGTAAAGGACGCGCTCAAGCGCATTCCCGGCGTGGGCGATGTTTTGATCTTTGGCGAGCGCAAGTACGCGATGCGCGTATGGCTCGATCCGGTTCGCCTGGCCGCCCGCAATTTGACCGCGACCGACGTGGTGAGTGCACTCCAGGAACAAAATGTCGAAGTTCCGGCCGGACAGCTTGGGCAGCCGCCTTCCGACGGGAAGCAGGCGTTTCAGATTCCGGTGCGCGTGGTGGGCCGCCTCTCCAGCCCCGAAGAGTTCGACAACATCATCGTCAAGAATTCATCGAATGGTCTCGTGCAACTGAAGGACGTGGGCCACGCGGAAGTGGGCGCGGAGGATTACAGTACGCTGCTCGAGTATGGCGGCCATACCGCGATGGGCATAGGCGTGGAGCAACTCTCCAATGCCAACGCTCTCGACGTGGACCGCAAGGCCAAGGCCGTGCTGGAGCAGCTCTCGAAAAGCTTTCCGCCCGGTCTCGAGTACGCCATCGCCTTCGACTCCACCACGGCGGTGGGCGACTCGATTCGCGAAGTGCTGGTGACGCTGCTTGAGGCCATCGTCATCGTCATCACGGTGATCTTTCTCTTTCTGCTCGACTGGCGTGCCACGATCATTCCCGCGGTCACGATTCCCGTCTCGCTCATCGGCACCTTCGCGTTTATCAGGATCTTCGATTTTTCCATCAACTCGCTCACGCTCTTTGGCATCACGCTGGCCACCGGCCTGGTGGTGGACGACGCGATTGTGGTGATCGAGAATGTGCAGCGCCACATTCACATGGAGCACTCGGATGCGCACGAGGCCACTTCGCGCGCTATGGGCGAGGTTACCAGCGCGGTGATCGCTACGTCGCTGGTGCTGATTGCCGTGTTTGTGCCCGTCTCCTTTTTTCCCGGCACAACGGGCATTCTCTACCGGCAATTTTCGCTGACCATTGCATTTGCCATTGCCATCTCGGCGTTCAACGCACTGACGCTTTCGCCGGCACTTTCCGCGCTCTTCCTGCGCGGCGAAGAGGCCCGGCCGCATCAGTTGGATTTTCTGCATATTGATTTTGTGTCGCGCATCTTTGCCGCCTGTATTCACAGCGCCGACAGCTCGATCACATGGCTCGGCAACACCTATGCGCGGATCATTCATGTGGCGCTGCAGCTTCGATACCTGCTGCTGGTGGTGTTCATCGCTGGACTGTGGGCAACGGTATATGTCTACCGCTCGGTGCCGACGGGTTTCATTCCGCAGGAGGACCAGGGCTACTTCATGGTGATTGTGCAGGCGCCTCCGGGTTCTTCGCTGGCCTATACCACCGCACTTACTGAACGTGCATCGGCCATCATTGCGCAGGAACCTGAAGTGGGTGCGCGTCTGTTTTCCGTGGTCGGGTTCAGCCTGGCGGGCAGCTCAGCGAATGCAGGCATGATGTTTGTGAACACGGGTGCCGCTCCCGGAGAACACGGAAAGAGACGAACCACGGCCGAGGTCATCCAGGCTGTCGCGCAGAAGTTGCAGATGCTGATGTTTATGCCCAGTGGCGGTCTGGTGGAAGCCTTTGAGCCACCGGCTGTGCAGGGCGTGGGCAGCTTTGGCGGATTTCAATTCGTGCTGCAGGACCAGGGCGGCAACACTTTGGGCGATCTGGACCGCGTGGCTCACCAGATTGCGAATTCAGGTACGCACAAGGAACTTGCCGGCCTCTTCACAACTTTTTCGGCCAACGATCCGCAGGAGTTGGTGACCATCGACCGCGAAAAGGCCAAGGCGATGGGCGTTTCCCTCTCGCAGATTTCGACGACGCTCAATGTCTTCATGGGTTCCGAGTACATCAACGACTTCGACTACAACAACCGCACGTATCGCGTCTTTGTGCAAGCCGACCAGCGGTTCCGCATGAATGCTGGCGACCTGCACAGCTACTATGTGCGCTCCGACTCAGGCCAGATGGTTCCGCTCGACAACCTTGTGACGGTGAACGAGAGCGCGGGGCCGCCGGTGATTTCGCGCTATAACCTCTTCCGCTCGGTGGAGATCGACGGCTCGCCGGCGCCGGGCTACAGCTCCGGCCAGGCGCTGGCCGGCATGGAGAAGCTGGCCAACGAGAGCATGATGCAAGGCATGAAGTATGAATGGACCGGACTGACGCTCGACGAGATTGAATCGAGCGGCAAAGCGCTCGTGATCTTCGGCCTGGGCATTCTAGTTGTCTATCTCACGCTTTCGGCGCAGTACGAGAGCTTCGCGCTGCCCTTCATCATTCTGCTGGCGGTGCCCATGGCTGTGCTGGGCGCGCTGGGCTTGGTTTCATTGCGTGGATTTGCCAACGATGTGTATTGCCAGATTGGATTGGTGATGCTGATCGGGCTTTCGGCAAAAAACTCGATCTTGATCGTCGAATTTGCCGAGCAGTTGCGGCGCAAGGGACGCTCCATTGCCGATGCTGCGATTGAAGCCGGCGAACTGCGCTTGCGGCCGATCCTGATGACGTCGTTCGCATTTATTCTTGGTGTGCTGCCGCTGGTGTTTGCCACCGGATCGGGCTCACTGGGCCGGCGCTCGGTGGGTACGACAATTGTCGGCGGCATGCTGCTCTCCACCATTCTAAATCTCGTGTTTATTCCGGTGCTTTACGTGATTTTGAGCCGGTTGCTTAATCGCGGTGATGCGCATGCGGCGGAAGAGCTATAGGATTTCGGACGTTGCCGGTCTGCGAAGACGCCGCGCTCCGGACCAGAGCAGGATGGCAACGCTGAGGTAGATTGCGGCCGTGGCGCTGAGGCACAGGCTCATTCCGAAGCGCTGCGATGCCAGGCCGATTGAAAGCTGCGCCAA
Source organism: Occallatibacter sp. (assembly GCA_049521075.1). Taxonomy (GTDB): domain Bacteria; phylum Acidobacteriota; class Terriglobia; order Terriglobales; family Acidobacteriaceae; genus Telmatobacter. The sequence continues at coordinate 3,429 of JBEKPD010000155.1, read as the reverse complement.
GGCGCCACCCAGCCATCCCAGCGAATTCATGACTCCGAGGGCAGCGCCGCGCCTCTCAATCGGAGTGACGTCGTAGAGCGCTGCCCACAGACTCGATTCGTAAACGCCCTTGAAAAGGCCAAAGCCGATCATCGCGGCTAGAACTACCGTAACGGTGGTGGCAAAGCCGCTCAGAAGCAGAAACGGCACGCCGCAAAACAGTCCCAGCGCTTGTATCGACATGCGCGCGCCGCGATCGCCCGGTGTGCGGCGCACCTTTCGATCTGCGAGCGCACCTCCTGTGACCACGCCCACAATGGAAGCGATTTGCAGATAGGCCGCGCCGCTGAAGCCGGCCATGGAAAGGCTCATATGAAAGGCGCGGAAGAGGTAAGTGGGCATCCACACCGTGAAAACCATGGCCACAAAATTTGCGCCGATGAAAACCATCACCAGGATCCAGGCGGCGCGGTTGCCGGCCAACTCGCGCAGCCCTTCCATCAATCGCGGCGAGGCCGGCAATTTTCCCGCCGCGCCATCGGAGAGCCCGCGTTGCGGTTCCCTCAGTAGCGTCCAGAGTACGCACGCCAGCGCGATGCCCACCGCGCCGAAGATGCGGAACCCCAGGCGCCAGCCGTAATATTGCCCGACGTAGCCGCTCATGGCGCCGCCCACAATGCTGCCCACATAGACGCTCGACTGGTGGAAGGCCATGGCTCGCGAGCGCGTGTCGACGGCGTGATAGTCCGCAATCATGGACATTGCGGCGGGGAAATAAAAGGCCTCGCCTACGCCGCCCATGGCAACGCCGGCAACCAATAACAGGTAGCGATGCGCGAAGGACGAGGCGGCTACCGTGGCCGACCAGAGGACGAGCGCGCCGAGCACGACGTTGCGCCGGCCCACGCGGTCGGTGATGAATCCTGCGATGGGTCCGAACAATGCATACGCACACATGAAGGATGCGCTCAGCACCGAGAGCGCGGCGTCGGTCAAGCGAAACTCCGCGCCCAGCAAAGGAAAGACAGTGAAGAGAAGCTGCCGGTCAGCGTAGTTGAGAAAACATACGCACCAGAGCATCGCTACGACGAACCATTTGTATGCGCCGGGAACTTTCATGGCCTCTTTCGAAAGTTACGCGTTGCGAGCTGCGGAGAGATTTGTCGAAAATCCTGCGAGGAGTTCGGCCGGTCCTACGGGGCGGAAGCGGTTGCGGGATCGCGTTCCCAGAGTTCCCGTCCGCTGACCTGACCCCAAGAAACAGAAAACCGTTTCTTGGTGACCCTGGTCGCGCGGACTTCACCCTGGGCTATTCTCGACCGCTCCTCCGGAGCGGAAAGCTGCGTGCCCCTGGAAAGCTGCGTGCCCTCGGAAGGCCGCATTATAGATGGCCTCGGCGTCCTGCTGCGACATGGGCCGGGGATTGTTCTTCATCAGCCGCGTAACGCCCAGGCCAGCGGCGGCGAGTTGCGGCGTCTTGCTCTCGTCGATGCCCAGCCCAGAGCCGAGTATCGAAAGGTTCATCTCGAGTCCCGTAGCATCGATCAGCCGCCAAAGTTGATCGATGCCGGCTTCGGCAGTGGCTTCATCGGACGCGGCGGGCGCTGCGCCGAGGGCGAGGGCGACTGCGGCGTAGCGCTCCGGCGCGGTGGGAATGTTAAAGCGGACGACGTGGGGTAAAAGAATCGCGTTGGCGTGGCCGTGCGCCACATGATAGCGGCCTCCGAGCGGATAGGAGAGCGCGTGAACGGCGGCCGTGTTCACGGGGCCGAGGCAGAGACCGCCATACAGGCTGCCCAGCGCCATCTTTTCGCGGGCTGCGAGGTTCGAGGGCTCGCGAACCGCCTCGGCGAGCGAGCTTGCAATGAGGCGCACACCCTCGATGGCCCAGATGTCGACGACCGGGTGCGCGAACTTGTTGGTGTAGGCCTCAATGCAATGCGTGAGCGCGTCGAGGCCGGTCATGGCCGTTACGGCTGGCGGAACGCTCAGCGTCAGTTCGGCATCGATGAAGGCCGCATCGGGAACCAGCCAGGGACTGACCACGCCTTTCTTCATCTCGTCGGAGTCATCGAGCAGGATGGCGTTGGGGGAAACTTCGCTGCCTGTGCCGGCTGTGGTGGGCACGCAGATTAGCAACGGAGTTCTGCCTTTGAGCAGGCCGATGCCAAAGACTTCGCCGATCTTCTGCTTGCCGTCCAGGAGTGCAGCCACGAGTTTGGCCACGTCGAGCGCGCTGCCGCCGCCGAGGCCGATGACCGCATCGGGCCGGAATGCCTGCGCGCGCGCAAGAGTTCCGTTGAAGCTCGAAACAGACGGCTCCGCGTCGACGGCGTCGTCAATTTGAGAATCTGGAATGCCGTCGAGAATGCGCTCGGCCATCTTGCGCCCGAACGGCGGAGCGATGACGAGGGCGCGGGCGACGCCGCGGGCGAGGAGATACTGGCGGCATTCCGCCAGGCAGCCGCTGCCGATGGTCAGGCGCGGAACTTGCAGAAGAGTGATTGTGTGCACGATGAGTCCCTGAAGGGAAGGCTATTGGAAAGAGCTTGGGGATGGCAATGCGGGCGGGTCCGAGGTTCGGAATCGAAATGCGGAATCGAGATGCAGCGGAATCAGGTAGTGTCTCAGTTTGAATCCGCTGGGTTCAATCAGTAGCTTCCGGATTGGCGGTCACTCGCCCAGAGCCTCTCTCGGGGTGGCGTCCTGCTCCCTACTGAGATTGTTTCTCATGGCTTCGTTGGCGGCCTTGAGTCCTTCGTCCGCATCGTGAAACATCGCGTCGGTGCTCTCGATATACGCCTGATCTATCTTGTATTGTGCCTTGTGGGTAGTGAGCACGATTTCGAGGGTCTGCTCCCCGACAGGGCCTTTCGGGATAAACTCGACTGGGTAGTGCGCAAAATCGTTCCTCATCCTGCGAAGGTTGTGCAGAGTTTTGATCAGGCTTGGTGGCACGACAGCCTTCACCTCCCCAATTTGCTCGGCCAAATTCCCGAGCAGTTCGATCTTGTAGCCGAAAGATATGGTTGGCATTGTGCTAGCTTTCAGCACAAACTCATCGAATAGGTTGCGAAGTGCGCTCGCGCTCCCTTTGGTGAGTGGGATGTTTTGCTCGGGTTTGATGTTCTGGTCGTCGGACGCTGGGAAGAGAATTTCACAGAGGAGCCGGTCCACCTGCATCTCGATTTGGAAAGCGTTGGCGAGGACGGTGCCGCGATACTCCCGCAGGACCTGCTTAAGCCGTTCCCACTCGGCCTTGAACGTGGCGTCCATCTTCAAGGATTCGCCGGGTTTGATGGTGATCCAAGAATCGTAAGGCGGGATATCTAGGCAGTGTCGTCACGAGATGGTGGATTATGCGAAGATGGCCTAGTGAAGATGCAATCAGTTGCGCCCCACCGTCACGATCTGAGCGATCATGGCTGGGAATTGCTCTATGCTCATCTG
>JBEKPD010000154.1:0-9822 GCA_049521075.1 Occallatibacter sp. | reverse complement strand
GCGATGGAAACGCCGGCTTCACCACGACGGAATCGAGATGGTTGAGAACCCAATCGAGCGCGTAGGGCTGCCCGCACCACCAGGTCGCGACGGACGGAAGTTTCAACTTCTCTCCAGTCAGGTATCGAGAAAGACCGGGCAGAAAAGGCATGATCGCTGCGGTCTCAATGAGGCCACTGCCCAGTGCATTTGCAACCTTAACGTTTCCAGCGACGATTGCATCAACCAGACCCGACACTCCGAGCAAAGATTCGCTCCGTAACTCGAGAGGATCGCAGAAACTATCGTCCACCCGGCGCAGAATTACATGGACTTGCTCCAACCCGTCGACGGTCTTGAGAAATACGCAACGGTCGCGCACTGTCAGATCAGCTCCCTCGACCAGAGTGAATCCCAGGTATCGCGCCATATACGAGTGTTCAAAGTAGGTCTCGTTGAATGGACCGGGGGTCAGGAGCACGATGCGCGGATTGTTGCACTCGGCCAGGGCAGTTAGTGTTTCACGCTGGGCGCGGAAGAAAGGAGCGAGGCGCAACACATTCGAATTACGGAAGAGATCGGGTAGAACACCGGACACGATGGTGCGGTTCTCGAGAGCATAGCCGCTGCCCGAGGGAGCTTGTGTTCGATCGGAAAGAACCCACCATTGTCCGTCCGGTGAGCGGGCCAAATCGACTGCCAACATATGCAGATAACTGTGCGCGGGCACGCGCACTCCCACCAACGGATGAAGAAATGCGGGGTTGGCATAGAGGAGTTCGGAAGGGAAGTGGCCATTCGCGACGAGGCTCTGCGAGCCGTAAAGATTTTCGAGAATAAGACTCAGCAGCTGGGCGCGCTGAATGATGCCTGCCTCGATCAATCGCCATTCGTCGGCTGCAATGAGGAATGGAACGACATCGATTTTCCAGGGCCGATTTGCTCCGAGCGGATCGCTGTAGATGTTGTATGTGATGCCGTTCTCGCGAATGCGACGCTCGGCACGCGCCCAGCGTCGCTCCAACTCCTCGGGCCCGACATCGCGCAGAGAATCCAACAAAGCCGCCCAGTGCAGGCGAGGAGTCACACCGTCAGCCGATGCCTCGTTATAGGCGTTTCCGTAAGGGAGGAGACTTTGATATAGGTCGACAGTCATGGCTTGCCCCCCTTCATCTCCATTTGGATCTTTCGTTTGGGCGGTGACAGGCGCAGATCCAAAGTTAACGGGAAAATCGGGTTAGCCTCGATGTCAGGAGAGGTCATGGGGTTGGGCGCAGGGCCCGCGACCTGAAAGCGTTCACGACGCCGGATTTCGGCCTCTGTGCCGTTGACTGGACGAGCTGAGTATTGATGGCCATCGGGCGGTGAAACATGGTAGGTACACTCGCCAATCGAGCGATCCTTCCAGCAATCGATAAGGTTGAAGACGAGCGGCGCATGGACAGGAACGGTAGGGTGAAGGGTCGCCGATAAGCTGCGCGCGCGAAATCGTACGCCTGCGACGGCGACCCCGGCTTCGCGGTTGAGTTGAAGCGGCACACGGCGCCCATTGCAGGCAACTACATAGCGGGATTCCTCAGTGATCCCTGACACCTTCACCTGAACCCGTTCAAGCGAAGAGTCCACGGTGCGTACCGTGCCGCCGGAAATGCTCTCTTCCGCGAGCACGTTCCAAGGCTCGAGCGCCTGACGTAGTTCCAGTTCGACTCCGTCCGCGGCGATTGACCCAATCTTGGGGAAGCGGAACTCCAGATGCGATGCAAACCATTGCTCCTCAAAGTCGCAGCCGGAGCGCCGCAAATGAGCGAGCACCTCGGAAAGGTCGTGTTGGACAAATTCAGGCAGCATGAAACGGTCGTGGAGTATCGAACCCCAGCGGACCAGGCCGCCTTGGAACGGAGTTTTCCAAAATATACAAACCAAGGCGCGGACCAGTAACATCTGCAGAAGATTCATTCTCACATGCGGGGGCATTTCGAACGCTCGCAGTTCGAGCAAGCCAAGTTGTGACCCGAAGCCGCGCGGCGGAAAGAGTTTGTCAACGCAGAACTCACTGCGATGAGTATTCCCTGTGATATCGGCGAGCAAGTTGCGGAACAGCCCATCCACAACGTAGGGCGGACAATCGATTGAAGGGAGTTGGCCAAAGGAGACTTCGAGCTCATACAGGGTGTCCAGGCGTGCTTCGTCCACGCGAGGACATTGGCTTGTCGGTCCGACATACATTCCAGAAAACAGGAACGAGAGCGCAGGGTGATTCTGCCAGAATGCCAACATGCTGCACAGCAGATCTGGGCGGCGCAGCATGGGACTATCTAGCACGGTCGCCCCACCGATGACGATGTGGCTTCCGCCACCAGTGGAGATATGGCCGCCATCGAATTGGAATTTCTCGGCGGTTAACCGATTGTGGCGGGCCTCTTCGTCGAGAACTGTGTAGATCTGTTCGAGCTCGACCCAATTGCTCGCCGGTGGCAAGTTTATTTCCAGGACGCCGGGGTCCGGAGTGACACTGAACGATCGCAACCGAGGATCGGAATCCGGCGCGTAACCCTCCACCCAAACCGGCATATTGAGATACTGACACGTATCTTCGACTGCAGAGACAAGGTCCAGATAGTCTGCAAGAATGGGCGCATAGGGTAGAAACACGTGCAGGCGGCCTTCCCGTGCCTGCACACAGAGCGATGGCCGGATCAGCACCTCGGCCGTTTTTGACTCACGCAAGACTGCTGGAAGCGGATCGGCCTCTGGATCTAATTCGAAGAGTTCCATGCGGAGCGCAGACTGTGATGGGAGCTTGACCCGATCTTGGAACGGCGCAGCACCAAACTCGTATTCAAGCTCATCTGGCGCGACCCAGGGCATCGATTCGGTGGGGATACGATAGCCGATCGGCGAGTCGCCCTTCGACAGCACCAGACGTTCCGGACGAGTAAACCATAACTGACTCGACCAACGTAATTGCCCCTTCGGTTGCCGGCGGCGGACAGGAAGTATGTAACCAACTGGTTCCGCGGACTCGGATTCCGGATCGAACGCAGGGAGCAGGTTTTCCAAGCTCACCTGAAGGCGTCGCGCAATCGCTTGCATAAATCTGAAAGCCTCGGCCACACCAAAACTGTAGTCATAAGCGGCCTGTGCGATGAGGTCGGCATCCTTCCAGATGGGGACACCATCGGCACGCCAATAGCAGCCCAACGCCCAACGCGGCAGGGGCTCGCCGGGGTACCATTTCCCTTGCCCATAGTGAAGCAGCGCACCGGGCGCCATTCTCTTGCGCAGACTCTGGATGAGAGCCAGGCCGCGGATTCGCTTTATCGAGCCCAAAGCATCGATGTTCCATTGCGGGCTCTCGGGCTCGTCGATGCCGACGAATGTAGGCTCGCCGCCCATGGTCAGGCGTACATCCTGGGCTTCCAATTCCGCATCGATACCGAGTGCAACCTGTCGTACGCGCAACCAATCCGCCTCGGTAAAAGGCATGGAAGTTCGTCGCGGATCGTTCAAACGGCGAACAGAGATCGAGTGGCTGAACTCAACTCCGGCCGGCTCGACAGTGCCTCCGATTGGCGCGGCTTGCGAGGCATTCGGAGTGCAGACCAGGGGTATGTGCCCTTCGCCTGCGAGCAAACCCGAAGTCGGATCCAATCCGATCCAGCCAGCTCCCGGCAAGAACGCTTCTGCCCAGGCATGCAGATCCGCGGAGTCTATTTTCGGCCCTTCGCCCTCGCTCTCCAACGCCCCTTCGCCTGCTGCTAGTTGAATCAGGTAGCCCGACACAAACCGTGACGCGATTCCCAGGTTTCGGAGAGCCTGGACCAGGAGCCATGCAGAGTCGCGGCACGATCCCGTCCGCTTCTCAAGGCTCTCCTCGCACGTCTGGACACCCGGCTCCAGTCTCGTTACATAGCCAATTCCGTCTCGCACCTTTCGGTTCAGCTCCAGTAGAAGATCGAGCGTTCCCGCACTCCGGCCCACAAAACTCTCAAGAAACGCTTGTTGCAGTGGCCCAGACGGATCCACCGATCGATAAGGCTCCAAATCCTTAGCCAGACCCGGCGTGTATGCGAATGGGAATTCTTCCACTCCAGGTTCGAGGAAGAACTCGAACGGATTGTAAGGCGTTAGCTCTGCGACGAGGTTTACCTCAACCAGGAGTTCCTTTGTCTTTTCCAGAAAGAGAAGGCGCGCCAGTCGATTATTGTGGGGGTCCAACTGCCAGTTCAGGATGTGTTCAGAAGGAGTGACATCAAGGGAGTAGCTAAGGATGGGCGTGCGACAGTGCAGCGCAGGGCGCAACTGGATCACCTGCGGACCAAGCGATATCGCTTTCTCATACCGGTAACATGTCCGGTGAATCAGCGCAACTTGTATACCCATCCACCCTCTTGCGGCCCACGTTTGAGATCAGGAGATCGTCATCCTTCGGCGCCTCAGCCGCGGACTCGCCATACTCCTCGTGGAATCTGAGGTGTAAAAATAAGTTAACACATTAGTTATGAGATCAAAATCGGCCCTCCTCAAGCGTATTTCATAAAGACTCCCTCAACCCATAAGCCATTGATTCAAAAAGAACGAATATCGCGCATCGATGAAACATGTTTTCTTGTTTATCAACATCCCAATGTACTCGAACTTTTGCAGGGTTCATCAGACGTTACGGGTGACGCTAGCAATGGAGGCAGGGCTGGCAAATCATGTCTGGACGGTTGAGGAACTTCGCACATTGCTGCCAAAGCCAACCGTGGCCAAGTCCATAAAAGACAGAGAGTTGCTTTGGGAGACGCTCGGGGAGAGCGCCTGATTCAGACTTTACAGAATGTCTACCTGACGCTGGGCGTATTGGTGCGTGGCGCGCGATTCACGCGCTACCCTCTCCACATGACCGCGAAAGCCCATCGCTTCCGAGGGACTTTCGCGGATTTGGTCTGTGCAAAAGCAAACTAACCCACTACCCGTTTTCTCCGCCCTTTGACAGCTCCAGCCCGCCGCCTAATCCTATCCATTTCCCAATTTTTGCCTGCATATCCTCTTCTCCAACCACGAATATTGTTCCGCAACGGGATGCGCACCACAGGTATGCCTGGTTCGCCGTGGATTGCGATCAATTCTGCACAAATTTGGACTAAGATGGCGACAACTTTCCCGGCGAAATGTTCCTGGGCGATCCCCAGGATTCGTCGTTTCGCTAGCCGCCGCTTAACAAAGAACCGAACGCAAGAATCATGAGGAATACAACCGCGCCGCGCGCATCGCCAGCCGTGAGATTACGTTTCGGAGGAGGATTCATGTCCGTTTGTCAGATAGACCCGCAAAACGAAGTCACTATGAAGAACCTCCTGATAGCGTTTGAGACCGAATCGAATGCTCACGCCAAATAAACGGCATACGCCGCCAAAGCGGATTCCGACGGGCTGCACGCGGTTGCCGGGCTGCTCCGCGCCTTTGCGCGCTCCGGACAGATCCACGGTAAAAATTATGTCCTCGTGATCCGGCAACTAGGCGGCGGACCGGAGGCGCAGATTCATACGGTGGATGTGAAAACCACACTGGAAAATCTGACGACCGCTCTGGGCGATGAGATCTACGAGATCGACTCAATGTATCCGCGCTTTCTAGTGGGAAATCGGAGGACCGACAACTCTGCCGCGCGTGCATTCAGTTGGGCCCTTAAAGCAGAAAAAAATACATGCGTTTTTATTAAGTGAAGAGATCAGCCGGATGGAGGCTGATAGCTCGGACTCACCGACTGGCACGCCAGCCGACTTTTATGTTCGCCCTGTCTGCGGCTACGTCTCAAAGACGCCCGAGCCCGAGCGTTGCTGGGAATGCAATCGCTTTTGTGCAACATTCGAGACCATCCGGTAACACAAAACACTGCGGCCGCTGTTGAGCCTAAAATCAATCGCTATTCATTGCGCAATCGTCAACTGGGCAGGCTCACCGACCGACGGAACCGCACCGCGAGAAACGGCCGGTTTCAGCCTCGTTCAGAGCTTCTTCCAAAAGAAGATATGTGACGTGGAAAAACCGGCTCACGGCAGCATGCCGCAACACTTTGCCCGCTGAGCTCCTGCTTCGACATCAGACCTCTCCTCCACCTCGCACATGCCTCTCGTCCGCGCTCTCTCATCCCACCAATGGGTGACGGCAGTGCATCGTATAAAAGATGAAGTTCACAAAGCGCTCATCCCCGGCCTCAGCAATTCCGAGATCGCCCGCCGACTTAACATCGGCCGCACTTCTGTGCCCATATCTCCCGCCCAGATGCGCGAGTGGAAGCGAACGCTTCGCGCGTATCGCCGCCAGGCCGACACGGACAGCCGGGCGATCGAACTTTGCTACTCGCTCTATCACGAGCGGGGCCGCTCAGACTTGTCCGAGAAACGGCGCTTCGCCGCATCCGAGTTGGGTGTCGCAGTACTGAATGCCCTCGATGAGGAAGTCAGCTCTTTCGCCATGGAAGGTGCGTTTCTCAACGCGTGGTTAACCTATGCCTTTCGACGGATGCGTGTTCCTACAGATGTAGCTGAACGGCTACGCGGGACCTTTGGCACGAGGATGAAGGAAATTTTCACTCTTCTGGAGCAGATCTGCGATGATCTGCCAAGCCTGACCCGAAGCACTGCACTCGACAAGCGCATTGCCCGAATCGAGGCTGCGCGAGCTGCTGCGGAAACGTGGATGGGGCGCCCCCCGGCCTCGAAGGGAGAGGCTGAGTGGGAAGTAACGCCGGCTTTCGAAAATCTTCAATCCGCGATCTCGTTCTGCAACGCGGCACAGGTTCCCGACGACGTGATGGAGGCAATGTTCTTTCGATTCTGGCTTCGAACCCGAGTGGTCAACGATGAAATACCGGAAGTGTTCTTCCAGACTCTCGACGGACACTGGGACCAGGTGCATGCGCGTGTTCAACGCTATATGGTGCTGTATTCCGGGCCGACAATTCAGTAGTCGTCATGCCGTTGCCTTCGCCTTCTTTCCCGTGTGAATCAACTGCCATCCGGCGCGCTTGTTCACCGAACCGGCACAAGCCGGCTGTGTACTTTGCGGCTCTTTCCCTGGGGTGGCGTTCCAGGCATTGCGTACGCTCTCCTGCAATTGAACCCGTCGCGCCTTGACGAAAGGCGCGTAGCTCTTTTCCGTGATCTTCACCGAAGCGTGGCCGAGCAAGAGCGAGACCTGATCGATGGGTACGCCAGCGAGCAGCATCTCCACGGCGAACGTGTCGCGGAACATGTGGGGATGGCATCGCTTTCTTTCGCCGTCGGCTGTCCTGATATCCGCCGATTTGAACAGACGGCGGTAACTCCGCTGCCAATCGGCGACAGCGCTTTTCGGATCTCCGTTGCCGCTCCAGAAGAAGTAGCGGGGATTCGGTTTGGGGCCGGGTGGAATGTCTTCGAGCGCTTCCACGACGTGCGGGGGGAGCGGCACGTAGACAGGTGTCCCGGTCTTCGCCTGATAGAGCAGAAGGCTGTCGCCGTTGAGACGATGCCGTTCGAGAGTCACCGCATCGCGGATGCGTAGCCCGCTCCAACGCATCAGCAGGGTCATGGTTCGAAGCCTCGTTTGATTCGCCTTAACATCTCCGCCACCGCGCTCGCCCCGACGGATGTAGGTTGCAGCGATGATCCGCTCGAACTCATCGGGAGGGAAGTAGTCGGTCGGGATCTGCACAACCTTGATCCTCCCGAGACCGATGGCGGGGTTCTGTGTCAGGTAGCGCCGCCGCACGCAGGCCCAGAAGAACCCAATCACGCGGCTCTGCTTTTTCTGCTTGGCGAGGGGACCGTCTTCCCAGGTGTTGCGGAAGTTCAGCAGAGCGTCCAGATCCAGTTCATCTAGGAGTTCGATCCCTTCGATGCGCGTCCAGACAAGAAACTGCTTGCGGAAGATGGTGGTGAGTTTGGAGAGGGTAGCGGGCGCCACACCGCGGCTTGTCGCGTCGGCCAGGTAGGCATTGACCGCAGCCTCCACCGTTATCCGCGGCTTTCTCGGCCGTTCGGGATCTGCGTTTGGCGGCGGCGCCGGAGCGGCAACAACAGCCGGGATGGGCCCTGTAAGCCGACGACTGGCCGGCGCAAGTCCCTCGCTGAGCTGATGGCGAAGTTCCTCAGCCTCTTCCCAACGGTGGGTCCGAGCGCTCTGGCGAATGAATTTGCCGTTGAGCGATCCCCAGATCCACTTGGGGCAGCTACAACGGCGCCATGTCTTGTCGCCGGCGTTCTTACAATCTGGATGGTGGGGGTATAGACGGAAAGCATGAGCACCCCGACTTCAGCGAGATTCTGCTCGAATCGCCAAATTGGAGCAAATTTTGGAGCGCGACTGTACAGTCTGACCAAAATATTTCCGTCTGAATTTCTAAGTGGTGGATATTCAGTAACTTAGAGTTGGTGGAGGCGGCGGGAGTCGAACCGGACATAAGCGTTGAAAACACTCAACTTACTGATTCTGAGAATGCCCGAATTGGCATGATTTCCAGAATTGCCAAATCTACTGTACGGTCACTGTACAGTCTTTTCCCAGAATTACTAGAACTCCCAAGGCTCACCCTCAGACGTCCCGACTCTAGCGAAAGAGCATTCTGAAGTGCCCTCGTAGTATTTCATAAGTCCAGCGCAGAATCAGGTGTAATGTCTTCGCCCGCCGCCCCCCGTCCAGTCGAGAACGCGGTAACCGAACGCCGGTCCCGGAGGTGGCACTCAACGCTGAACGGCGGTCGCCTCGGAGTCTCGGACAACTCGAACACGAATACTCGCTTGCAATGGAGCCACTGTCGAATTTGATGGCCTTGGGCCAGATTCACCGTGCCGGTCGTATCCGTGTTACCCGCGGAAAGGCCTCGCGCTTCCTAAAGTTTATCCGCGAGGCAAAAGCCCTGGAAGCGTGGGAGTCGCGGCGCGTGGTGGTGCCAAGAAGCTTGCAAACAAAGCGCAAAATAATCCATACTGTCGCAAACCGGAATTGTCCTTGCGCCCCGCCGTGGTGAATGTCGGAGGAACGAGGTGACGAAGAACATGTTCTTGCACGCGTCGCGCACCTTGCTCCAGGTCTCCGTCTTGGTGCTCTGCGCTCTGCTGCCGATGTATGGCCAGACGGCCAATTCCGGAGCTATCGCTGGCACCGTGAGCGACCCCAGTGAAGCGCTGGTCGCGCGTGCGGAAATAGTCGTCAAGAGTCAGGCCACACAGGAAGAGCGCAATCTCGCTGCGGATGCTGAGGGGAATTTCTCGGTCCCATTTCTCGCTCCTGGCAACTATAACTTAACAGTTCGCGCGCCCGGATTTGAACCACTTGTCTTGGAAGGTATTCAGGTTCGAATTACAGAAGTAAGCCGGCTCAAGATTCAGCTATCAATCGGCGGCGCGAAGGAACAAATCGCGGTTAGTGCGAAGCCTCGTCTTGTTCAAACGGAGAATGCCACTCTGGGACGGGTCATCGATCAGGAATCGGTCGTCGACTTGCCGCTCGTCGATCGCAACTTCACCGAAATCCTCGGCCTGACGGCCGGAACGAACACCGATATCGTGGACGCGACGCAACTGGGTGCCGGAAGCCAGGAGATACGCGCAAATGGTGCCCGTAGTGGCGATAACAATTTCATGCTAAACGGAGTGGATGCGAACAGTTATAGCTCCAATATCACCGAGGTCACTCCTTTCGGTGGGGCGGGGATCGCGATCCCGGCTCCGGATACCATTCAGGAGTTCAAAGTCCAGACTTCGCTCTACGACGCGCAATATGGGCGAGGAGCGGGTGCGAACGTAGACGTCGAAACCAGGTCGGGCACCGCGGATCTTCATGGCAACGCCTATTACTTCGGCCGCAATGAAG
>JBEKPD010000153.1:0-9963 GCA_049521075.1 Occallatibacter sp. | reverse complement strand
CCAAACCATGCCCGGAACTCGCGCACCGTCATCATCCGCACTCGCTTCGTACTGGATCGCTTCTTCATGCAAATACCCTATCGCTATTTATTTGCCTGAGCAAGATTGATATTCATCTTCCGAAAATGCTATAGAGGCGATCAACCGTCAACCGCCGATTCTTCGGCTCTTTCATTTGAGGGAAATCGCTGAGGATAACATACGTAAGTTGGGCAGATCATTATCTACAAGGCGGCAATGAGGAAAAATCACACAGCGCGGCCCGCGGCGGAGCCCGAGGCCCAGGCCCACTGTAAGTTGAAGCCACCGAGCTGGCCGGTGACGTCGACCACTTCTCCGATGAAATAGAGACCGGGGGCGGTGCGGCACTCCATCGTTTGTGCGGAGAGTGCCGCGGTACTGACGCCGCCTGCGGTGACTTCGGCCTTCTCGTAGCCCTCGGTGCCGGTGGGCGTGAAGGCGAAGCTATGCAGGCGGCGTTCCAACTCATCAAGGGCGCGGTTGGTCCAGCCTGGCGGCGCGGCCACTTCAGCCAGCCTGTCGGCGAGCCGGACGGGCAGGCGCATGCGCAGCGCGGCCTTGAGCGAGGCGAGATCGCGGCGGGCGTTGGGCGTGTGCAGGGGCGCAAGCAGTTCGTGGTCCTCCGCCCAGTCGATGTGGATGGGTTCCGGCTGCTTCCAATAGGACGAGATTTGCAAGATGGCTGGGCCGCTGAGACCGCGATGAGTAAAGAGCATCTTCTCGCGAAAGCTGCGCTTGCCTGCGGTGGCGACAACCGGCGTGGAGATGCCGGCGAGGTCGGCGAAATGTGCGTGCTCCACTCCGGAAAGGGTGAGCGGAACGAGCGCGGGACGGCACGGTTCGATGGGTATGCCGAACTGGCGTGCAAGCTCGTGGCCGAAAGCTGTGGCTCCGATTTTGGGAATCGACAGCCCGCCGGTGGCGACCATGAGTGCGGGCGCCGTGTAGACGGCGTTGCCGGCGACGACGGAGAACGCGCTCCCAGACGCGCCCAAGGAATCGTTGCGGCGCACTTCGTGGATGGTGGTGGAAACGAGCAAGCGTACGCCGGCCTCCATGCACTCCCGCATGAGCATGTCGACGATCTGTTGCGCGGAGCCGTTGCAGAAGAGCTGTCCCAACGTCTTCTCGTGCCAGGCGATGCCGTGGCGTTCGACGAGATGGATGAAGTCGGCGGGTGTGTAGCGGGCCAGGGCCGACTTGGCAAAGTGGGGATTGGCGGAGAGGAAGTTGTCGGGGCGGGTGTTGAGGTTGGTGAAGTTCGAGCGGCCGCCGCCAGAGATGAGGATCTTTCTGCCGGGTCGGTTAGCGCGCTCGAGCACCGCTACGCGGCGGCCGCGCCGACCGGCTTCAATGGCGGCCATGAGGCCCGCGGCGCCAGCGCCGAGGATGAGAACGTCGAAACGGTGTGGATGCACGATGCCGATGTCAACAATTAGAGCATCCTTCGGGGCGACATCCCCATACCCTCAGGGCATCGGCCCACATCGATTATTGCGACGTTTCGGCACGACTAAAGTTCGTGCCTTTCAAGAGCGAGCTGCGGACGTATCACCGGCTACTCGGCAGTGACCACTTAGCTGTTTTTTCAACTGGATCGGTGCCAATGGAACCTTGAAACCGAAACAAGTTCCGTCGCAAAGTTCCGGCGAGTTAGTGACCTTTGGGACAGAATGAGCCACGACCATCCAACCGAGAATCCCGCCGCGTTTGATAGCTTGAGAACATGTCTGAACCGATTTCCCTGCCCACTGAAACTGCACTCGATCTTGAATCTCTGGCTGCCGACGTCGTGATCCTAGCTGTGAAGGCAGGCGCGACGGACGCCGAGGCTGTGGCTCGCGAGGGCGACGAGTTCAGCGTGAACGTGCGCATGGGCGAGGTGGAAACGCTGAAGGAATCTGGCTCGCGCGGGCTGGGGCTGCGCATTTTTCTGGGTCAGCGGTCGGGGTCGGCCTCGACCAGCGACCTGACCGCGGAGGGGATTCGGCAGCTTGTGGAGGGGGCACTGGCGCTGGCTGCAGTGACGGAGGAAGATCCATTCGCCGGTTTGCCCGAGACGAACGAATTCGGGGCGGTCGAGTGTGATCTGCATCTTTACTTCGAGGACGTGTACTCGCTTGCCGGGGCGGAACGAATTGAGTGGGCGCGGCGGGCGGAGGCTGCGGCCCTCAAGGCAGACCCGCGGATCACGAACTCCGACGGCGGCAGTTTTGACGCTTCAACCGGGTGCAAGGCGCTGGCCAACTCGCGTGGATTTGTGGGCAGTTATCGCACCAGCTACGCCGGCGTGGCGGCCGCGCCACTGGCCAAAGACGCCGACGGCAAAATGCAGCGCGACGGCTGGTGGTCGAGTGCGCGGTCGTTTGCGTTCCTTGAATCTCCTGAAGCGGTGGGCGCGGAAGCAGCGCGGCGCACGTTGCGGCGGCTGGGTGCGCGGCGCGTAGCCACGCAGCGCGTTCCCATCATTTTCGCGCCGGAGACCGCGCGGACCCTGATCGGCTCCATCTTCGAGGCCGCATCGGGCGACGCCATCTGGCGCGGCGCGTCGTTTTTGACGGGAAAACTGGGCGAGACCATTGGCGCGGCGAACCTGACCATTGTGGACGACAACACGATGCTGCTGCCTACGGGCGTTGGCGGGTTCGGGACTTCGCCGTTTGACGGCGAAGGGCTGCCTTCGCAGCGCACTGTAGTGATGGAGAACGGCGTGTTGCGCAAATACCTGCTGAATACTTACACCGCGCGCAAGCTCGGCATGAAGTCGACACACAACGCGGCGCGGGGATTGGCGGGCGCGCCTGGAGTGGGTTGCGGCAATCTTTTCCTTGCGCCGGGAACGCCTTCGGCGGAAGAGATCATCGGCGGGGTGACGGCGGGGCTCTACGTAACCAGCCTGATGGGATTCGGCACGAATATCGTGACGGGCGATTACTCGCGCGGAGCGACCGGCCTGTGGATCGAGAACGGCCAACTGACCCACGCTGTAGAAGAAGTGACAATCGCGGGAAACCTGGCCGAGATGCTGCGCAACGTGAGCGCCATCGGCAACGACCTGGTGTTTCGCGGATCGGTGGCCTCGCCGACCTTGCGCATCGATGGGATGACGATTGCGGGAGCGTGAGGGCGGCGGGCGTGGCACACCCTTCATATCTACGCGGAACTGCAAGGGCGAATTATTTCCAGGCAATATGAAGGCCGATCTTAGATCATTTGGACTTTGTTAACTCTTCTAGTTCCCGCTCAGTGGCCACGAGTTGTGCCTTGAGATTCTGTATGCTTTGCGGATCTTCTCCGCGCTCCTCGCGGCGTGCGATATTT
The DNA here is from genome assembly GCA_049521075.1 of Occallatibacter sp. GTDB lineage: Bacteria > Acidobacteriota > Terriglobia > Terriglobales > Acidobacteriaceae > Telmatobacter. The sequence goes on along the minus strand of JBEKPD010000153.1, from coordinate 6,621 downwards.
TTCCTCAACCCGTCGATCCTTCCGCGCAACAGGCTTTCTTTGAATCCCATGCTTCAATGTTCTCACGTCGCCGGATTGGCAAAGTGTCAGGTGCGCGCCACTCGCTGGCCGTCAGTCCGAGCGCAGCGTGAACAGTGAGATCTCTGGCGGGCAGTTGAGACGGAAGGGAACGCCGACGGTGCCGATGCCGCGATTGACGTAGAGCTGCATGCCGCCTAGGCGGAACCATCCCTCGATATATTCGCGGCCCATTTGAGGAAGAACCATCGCGCCAATAAAAGGCAGGCGAATTTGGCCGCCGTGGGTGTGGCCGCAGAGCATGAGCGCGACTGAAGGACCCGCGGGGTGAAGACGCAGCAAGTCCGCGTAATCGGGCGCGTGGCACAGAAGAACAATCGGCTCGTGCGGGAGGTTGCGGATCGATTCCGGAATAGCAACTTCAGGAAGCGGCGCGCCCTGCACGGGATCGTCGAGCCCCGCGAGCCAGATTCTCCCAGTCGCGCGCTCGAGGGGCACGTAAGAGTTGCGCAGTACCGTGATGCCGTGGTCGGCAAGGGCCTCGGAAATTTCTTTGGGCCCGATCATCAGATCGTGGTTGCCCAGCACCGCGTAGCGCTGGCGGCAGGTGAGGCCGTCGAGGAGCCCGGCGCATTGCCAGGCGGCGCCGATAGCGAATTTGGGCGGCGCAAACTGGCAGGTGACGAAGTCGCCGGTCAGGAACACCGCATCGGGGTTGAGACGATTGATGCGGTCGACGACATCGCGGACAAAGAACGGCTCCGTGAACTCGTCCATGTGAATGTCGCTGATTTGCGCGATGCGGAAGCCGTCAAAAGCTTGGGGAAGGCCGGGAAGAAAGACGTCGCTTGGCGAGACATCAATGCAATGGCGCGCGACCTCGCCCGAATAGAGCGCCGTGCCGCCCACAGCGCACGCGCCTGCGGCGAGAAATCGGCGGCGCGTGACAGGGGTCTTTCCAAGGGAGCGAAACACGTTCACACTCCATGGTATCGAATTTTGTTGGGAACGATCTTGCCGGCGGAGCTACGAACGGTCCGATGAGGCCTGCTCTGTTGGTTTGATGCAATCCGGTTCTGAAATAGGAATAGCGGCGAAGAATTGCGCCACTTCAAGCCAGTTATTCACGCGGACAAAGCCGGTAGCCATGAGGTTGTGCGGTGCGGTGTAGAGCAGGCCCAGGCCCTCGAAGCGCTGCAGGTTCCGGGGCTGGTCGTCGATGAGGAAGTCGGCGCGGAGGATTGCCTTGTTGCCGCAGAAAACGTAGTGCGTGGGCGGGATGAAGGGAAAGTGGCGCTGCAGCCAGCGGTACTTGGGGCCGAGCGAGTTGGGCACGGCCATGGCCTGGGTGGCAATATAGATTTCAAAGCGCGTGGAGAGGTCTTTGAGCACCGGTTGGGCGTCGGGCATGAGAGGAAGGTCTTCAAAAAAATCTTCGGCATCGAGAAAGGCGCGCAGCTGCGCCTGGCGGTCGAGGGGTGTGACCTCCCAAAGGCCTTTGCCGGCTAGATCCTTCGGCGTTACGTCCTCGTCGAAGGTCTGGTTGTAGCGGCGGATGTGCTCGGCGAGGGTATCGGCCATAACCTCGTCCATATCGACACAGATGCGCTGCACAGGGGCTCCTCGAAGACAGAGTTCAGGCCGGCTTCTGCTCCGTGACGGACCGGCTACTTAAGAAAAGGGTAGCAGGATGGCAGCGGGTTCGTGCGTTCCCACCCTTCGCGCGGCGAAGCTGTGCGAAGGGTGGGGCACGGATGCCTTGCGGATTTTACAGCCCGAAGGGCCAGATGCGCTGCACGGTTTTGCTGAGGATTTGTTCGCGCTCCTCGCGGGTGAGGAAGTCAAGGTGGTCGCGGTAGAGGTCGACGATTTTTGCGTAGGGGAGCTGCGAGAGAGAGACAGGCCAGTTCGTCGCCCACATAAGGCGCTGCGCGGTGAAGCGCTCGAGGAGGCGCTTTACCTGCTCCTGCGCGTCGGGGTAGGGGTAGGACTGCTTGGAGAGCGCCCACATGTCGGAGATTTTGACGAAGACGCGCGGGTAGCGGGCGAGGTCGAGCAGGTGCTGGAATAAGTCGGGACGGTCGAGTGGGCAATCGGCCATGTGATCGATGACGACCGTGAGCTCGGGGTTGGCTTCTATGAGCGGAACCAGATCGGGCAGGCGCGTGGCGAGCACGAAGAGGGTCATGGGGACTTTGAGCTCGCTGCACCGGCGCCAGAGCGGCTGCATCAACGGCCCACGGATCCAGTCGCCGGAGGCATCAGCCGCGGGGTTGAGACGGACGCCGCGAAATCCCTCTTGGGTGAGACGGCTGAGATCGTCGGGCGCGGCCGGGTCTTCGGGATTGACGCGGCAGACGCCTTGGAAGAGCGTGGGATAGCGCTTGAGAACGCTCAGCAGGTAGCTGTTGTCGTACTTATAGTGAATGACCTGGATGATGACGGTGCGGGCCACGCCGTTGGCGCGCATGAGGGAGATGAGTTTTTCGGGCGGCGCATCCTCGGCGGGCGGGTGTGCGCCGGGCGCAAAGGGAAAACGCGGGTTGCGCTCGAAGACGTGCACATGGGAGTCAATAATCGGTGGCGCGTGCCCCCCCACTCCGTGGCCTTGGGCTTTGGACGAGAGTAGTGGAAATGCCAGCGCGCTAACGGCAGATTGGATGAGAAAGTGGCGGCGGGTGAGCATCGACACGCTCGATCGGCAGACGCCTACGCGCCTTCCTGGTGGGGTTTGCGCGGGGCGCGGCCTGTGCCGGCGGGCAATTCTGGTTGCGGAGCCTTGGGCGCGGGCTGCATGGAGAGATCAAAGTAGAGCAGACGATTGCAACTGTCGCAGGGGAGTATCTCGCCTTCGCGGAGCTGATTCCAGACTTGCGGGCGCACGCCCATGCGGCAGCCGGTGCACTGCTGCTTTTCCGCACGGGCGATACCGGTGCCGCGCGAAGCGGCGGTGCGGTCGAAGCGGGTGAGCCAGTCGGGCTCAATGGCAGAGCGGACAACCTCGCGCGCGGTATCGAGCGAGGTGAGCTCGGCGGCGAATTCCCGTTGTCGCGCGGCTACGCGGGCGCGGACACCTTCGAGCTCGGCGGCCATCAGCTCCACCTGGGCGCGGGCCTGGGCCAGCGCGGCTTCCTGCGCCTCAGTGCGCTCCAGACTCGCATATTCCTCATTTTCAAGGCGCTCGGCTTCTGTGGTTTCGAAATTGGTTTCGTGCTCGACGGCCGCAGCCTGCTCGGGCGTGGTGACGTCGTCGAGCTGGGTGCGAAACTTGGCGGCCTTCTTCCGGTGCCCGTCGATCTCGCGATCGAGGCGGGTGCGCAGAATGTCTTCGCGGCTAAGCGCCGCGGAGGCCTCGGCGGACTGGTGCTCGGCGGCGGCAAGCCTAGCGTGCGCCTGGGCGATCTCTGCGGGCAAGGCGCGCATCTGCTGGTTGAGCCGGGCGCGGTCGAGATCGATGGACTGTAGCTTTACGAGTTGCTCTATGAGGGCTTGCATCAGTGAGTGAAAGTCTAATGCACTGGGAGCAAGGGAGCAAAGGGCGCGGGGACTAAGGAACTGAGGGACTGCGGGGCGATGGAGTAGCGTGTCAGGCAACGTTGCGCATCCAACGTAGCAGGAGTTGATCCTTTGGCGAAGAGAAAAAGCCTGCGAGAATGGACGCGGGCGAAGGTGGGCGGTGACGGCGAAGCAGGCGGGATTCTGGCGCAGGTATCGAGCTCTCAAGTGGACTTTGGGCGTACTGCTCGCGGTGCTGATTGCGCTGGGCGTGGCGATTTCGATTGTATTGCACAATGCCGAGCCAATGCTGCGCGCCGAGATTGTGAAGGAACTTGAAGAGCACTTCCACACGCACGTGGAGCTGGACAGCTTTCATGTGTCGCTGGTGAATGGGCTGTGGGCCGAGGGCGAGGGATTGCGCATCTGGCCGCCGGAGCAGGGGGCTGGCGGGACGGCCTCGGGCACGATTTCTTCGAGCGGACCTGGAACGGAGATTCGCCCGCTGATTCAGATCGGGGAGTTCCGGTTTCACGCCCCGCTGCACTACAAGCCGGGCCAGCCGGTAAGGATCTCGGTAGTGCAGTTAAAGGGGCTGGACATCGACATACCCCCGAAATCGCACCTGGCGCATAAGTTTGCGGCGCAACCCGGGGAACAGCATAGCACCCTGCCTGTGCGCTTCGTGGTCGACAGTATTCGATGCGATGACGCGCACCTGACGATTGAAACCGACAAACCGGGAAAGCTACCGCTCGAGTTCGCCATTGCCCACATCAAGCTGACTGACACACACACGGACGGGGCGATGCAATTCGACGCGGAGCTGACCAATCCCAAGCCGGCAGGCAAGATTTTGACGGGCGGCAGGGTGGGACCGTGGGCGGTGGACGATCCGGGCGACACGCCGCTCGACGGCAGCTACCGGTTCGAACACGCGGACCTGGGCGTCTTCAAAGGCATTGCGGGAATTATGGAATCGACCGGCAAGTATGTGGGCGTTTTGCGAGACCTGACAGTCGACGGCGAAACCGACACGCCGGATTTTCGGCTGACGAAGTTTGGCACCGCGGTTCCGCTGCACACTGTATTTCATGCGCACGTTGATGGGACAAATGGCGACACATACCTGCAGCCGGTGGATGCAACGCTGGGGAAATCGCGCTTCATTTGCGAAGGCAAGGTGGTGCGTGTGCCGCCTGGTACCGCGAAGGACGGAACCCCGATGCCGGGCGGGCACGACATTGCATTGAACGTGACGGTGAATGGCGGGCGGATGGAAGATTTCCTGCGCCTGACCAGCAAGAGCGGAACGCCGCTGCTGACCGGCAGATTGGCGCTGAAAACATTTCTTGAGATTCCGCCGAGTAAGGCGCCGGTAGACGAAAAGCTGAGGCTGAAGGGAAGCTTCTTGCTCGAAGACGCACAGTTCACCAGCGCAAAGATCCAGGAAAAAGTGAGCAGCTTGAGTTTGCGCGGCCGGGGCAAACCCAAGGAAGCGAAACACGACGAAGACCCGGATGTGCGCTCGACGATCGAGAGCGATTTCACGATGGCAGATGCCATGATTACGCTTCCTAATTTGATTTACACCGTGCCGGGAGCGGAGATCGACCTGAAGGGCACGTACGGCATGCAGGGCGGAGTGCTGAACTTTGTCGGAACGGCGAGAACCGACGCGACGGTTTCGCAAATGATCGGCGGATGGAAGGGCGCACTCCTCAAGCCGGCCGACCCGTTCTTCAAGAGAGATGGCGCGGGAACCGAGGTTCCCATTCATGTGGAGGGCACGCGCGAGGACCCGAAGTTTGGCGTCGATCTAGGCCGGATGAAGCACACTCATCCGCAGATTCCGGGGCAACCGTAGTGGGGGTAGTGCGGACGGCGGCGAACCGCGTGAGATTTCTTCTGTGCGAAAAAGATTCTTTACGTGACTGCGCGTAGACTGGGTGCAAGACTCACCCGGGCCGCAAGCGAAAAGAATCGGCTATGACTCCCTCGTCGAATCAGGACTCGCTCGACAAACGCCGGCAGCATCGCGAGGCGCGGTTCGCCATGCGGCTTTCGCTGCTGGTGGGTGTGCTGATGCTGACGGGAAAGATGACGGCGTACCTGGTAACGGGTTCGGCGGCAATCTTCTCCGATGCGGCGGAGTCGGTGGTGCATGTGGTGGTGGTGGCATTTGCGCTGTTCAGCCTATGGCTGAGCACGCGGCCGGCGATTCCACAATTCCGCTACGGGTTCGAGCGCATCACTTTCTTTTCCGCGGGCTTTGAAGGCGCCATGATTGTGCTGGCGGCGGGAAGCATTATCTACAACACGACAGAAAAGTGGAAGCAAGGCCTGGCCCTGGAAAATCTGGGCGGAGGCGTACTTCTGCTGGCGGTGGCAGGAGCGCTGAACGCGGGGCTCGGCTGGTACCTGCTGCGCATGGGCAAGCGGAATCACTCGCTGATTCTGGAAGCCGATGGCAGACACGTGCTGACCGATAGCTGGACGAGCTTTGGCGTGGTTGCGGGCCTGGGGCTGGTGATGACAACGAGATGGAGGCCCTTCGATCCTCTTATCGCCTATGCCGTGGCGGGCAACATCCTGTGGACGGGCGGACGGCTGCTGTGGCGCTCGACGAAGGGACTGCTCGACTACTCCGATCCCCGGGTCGGGCACCAGATTCGCGCTCGGCTCGACGCGCTCTGCCAGGAGCTGGGCGTGGATTACCACGGCGTGCGCTTTCGCGCCACGGGCCAGCGCCAGATGATCGAGGTGCACCTGCTGTTCCCCGACAACATGAAGTTGGGCGATGCGCACCGATTGGCGACGATTGTGGAAGAGCGGCTGGCGCAGGATTTGGAGATGCCTGCGGAGGTGACTACGCACTTGGAGTCGCTTGAGGATCATGCTGAGGTGCACCGGACTGAGCACTATACGGGACGGCCAGATTGAGTCTCGCCGACTTCGGAATTTCGTAGGTTTTGAGTGTAATGCTTAGGCAGTGTCGTCACGAGATGGTGGATTATGCGAAGATGGCCTAGTGAAGATGCAATCAGTTGCGCCCCACCGTCACGATCTGAGCGATCATGGCTGGGAATTGCTCTATGCTCATCTGCC
>JBEKPD010000152.1:0-10023 GCA_049521075.1 Occallatibacter sp. | reverse complement strand
ACCTGCTTGTCCGTGACCAACCCGCCTCCGCTCCTACCAACCGGAATACGCTTGGCCTAATTGTCGTTGCATCGGGAATTTTGTTTGTCGTTGACCGGGACTTCTAATTGTCGCCCGTCACCCCAGGCTCCTGGAGCATCCTCAGACCCCAACCTGCCGGCAATGCACAACATTCCAGTCGCCATGCCGACCTTGAGGACTGATTTCTGTTCGGCGAGCGATTTGGCGATTTTGCATAAACCGAAGAGCACCGTCGGTCTGTCGTCACGGGATCTTTCTCGCCGAAGACCTCCGCCGCAATGGAAGGAATGTGCGAAGACCAATGCAGAGTGGTACGCACCCATGAATGGGCCTCAGTCTGCTTAGCCGATGATCCAGAATGACACTGCCGTAGACGGACGTAAGGGATGTGCTCTGGCGGAGGCATCTTGAGAGCGCGAGTGCGTCCGCATCCGCGCCGATCCTCACCGTTGGGAACCTGCGCTTTGGATGATTTCGATCCACTTGGGCATCAGGTCTGCTTCCATTACTTCGACGTTTTCGCGCACGGAGATCCCGAGATCCCGAAATGCTCGGTCGGTTGAGTCTCCTGATTGAAACGGGTGAGATCTCTGGTACTCCTGTACAAGAGCCATTCTCGCCCAGGCCGGCGGATATGCACCCTTCACTACCTGCTCCACGGAGGTATCGAATTTGCTCTCTGCTAAACCACGGGAGACTTTGGCATCCCGCTTGGCGCCGGACTCTTGTTCGAGTGCCTGCTTTAGATAATCGATCACCTGCTGGCGCTCTTGGTCCGCGAGTTTTGTAGGAAGGCGCTTGTTGTCGAACACGAATTGGGCATCATCCGCTGCCCTATCAAATGTAAAGAAAAGCAGCGGAGCCAATCGCATCAATTCGCGAAAATCTAAGCCAGCGTGATCTGCCTCAGATGCCGCCGCTTTGCTCATGAGAAAGCGGTCTAGCATGGAGCACGCAAATTGGTCGGCAGCAGCTTCCTGCCCCCACGTTCGGAGTAGCGTTCTGACCGATTGACTTCCGCTCGCATTGATGACTTGCTCGCTCCGGTCTTCGGAGGTGTGCCCCAAAACAATGTGACCGTACTCATGTGCGACAACAAAGAACTCCATGGCTGTTACCAACGGCATGAGGAGCGGTCTTTCCCATTCGCTTGCAATACCCTCACTTCGAACTCTGCGATGGTTAACCTCGTCTTCCAGAATCTTTGACATTCGAACCATGAGTTGCACGTCGTGGCGAGGGCCGTTCTCAAAGGCCTGCTTGCCATAAGACATATCCAAGGTGTTGCCCGAAATGTTGACGGAAACCGTTTGCAACCCAGCTTTCATGTATTCGTAGAGAAACCCAAAGATTTGGGCGTTTACGACCACGAGTTGCAAATCGGTTCTCGGCACCAAGATGGTTCTTGCATTGAGGGTGCTCGCCGGCAGAGTGCCTCGCCGGGGCCTCTTCGCGGACGGCATGGAACTGCCGATTGTCTCCTCGACAAGCTGCGACGCGTCGTCAAGCATCACCAGGCTGTTTGGTTCCTCAAAGCGCGTGGGGATAGGCCGGTTTAGACGGTTCAGGATTGCGTCCTCCAAATCCGACGATCCCAACTGTTTCATAAGATCCTCCAGCTGTTTGCGCTGCGAGGGCAGGTTTGTCCATCGGAATGCCTTGGGATCGTTAGCATAAGCGGCTTCTTGGACGGCCTCGAGATAGGCGTACGCAGGATCAGAATCGGAGAGGAAGGTCACGGCGCCTTGCGCAGAGACCTCTCTTGAGTTATTAGATGTTGTCGGAGAAGACGGTTTCTGAGTTGTTGGGGAGGGGCCAGTAAGCACTAGTGCCATTGCAAGAGCGGCAATCTTGGTGCACATCATCTCCGTGGCCTCCTGAAGCTCCTCAAGTGAGGATATTCTTTGTTCCTACCACCCGGGCGAAATAGGCCAGGCCTGACGCCCAGAAGATGTAGATCGTTACAAAAAGCGCGATCAGCATACCAGATGAGAGGAGGATCGTCCATAGTTTCCAGGCGATTGCCGCGCTCCCCTGGCCACCTGGGAATCCACCGACAGCAAGCATCAGATCTTCTTTGTTATTGATCCCCAAGTTTCCATTGTGCAGTAGATCAAGGGCTTTGGGGGTCAAGGAGAACGGAAGCAAACCAAAGCCGCACTGGAAACGCCGCTTGGAATCGGGATGTTGAGGATCTCCTACCGTGACGAACTGGAAGAGAGCGCCATAGAGTACTGCCAAGAGGATGGCCGCGGCGATTCTCCTTGAACCCTTCCCAATCAATTTCTCATCCGGGACGTCTATGAGAGAGATCCGAAGAAAGATTGCCATCGCCCCACCGGAAGCGAGAAGAGTCCAAGCTTTGAGCTCTGGCGGGATGGTGCCGAGAAAAAATGCTATCCCAGGCAATTGAGTGCCGATTGCCGCCGATATTGTCGTGATCTTCATTGTTGCTCCTATAGCGCTCTTGCTTCACTGGATTAGCGCGTTTCTTCAAGATCCACCGAAATCGCGGCTTGAATTATCCTGAAAGGTATCTGTTTGGACGAGGTCACCTTTCCCTCTCGTTCCGACCAGATGAAGTAAATGCCAATGGGCAGATCGTCTTCGCTGTTATTTGTCAGTTGATTGAACGGGTGCTTACCGCCGCTACCAACCAACGTGTACCACACACGCGCCCCCGGGCGGGGGGTTCGAACCTTAACGTGCGAGGAAAGCGCCGTTTCGGCTAAGCCAGTGTTCAGCTTTTCAAGTGCCTTCGAGATATCCTCCTGGTTCGAATTGAGATTCTTGCCTTGGCCCGCCTCGAACTCATAGCTGATGTAGGCTAGGCGCAGATTGTGGTTGGCGTTGGAATCCAATGGATCAATACCTCGTGCTTTCAACTCCCGGAGCATCGTCGCCGGGCTGATGTCCCCAGTCTCACTTGACCGGCGATTCGACGGCCGTCCTAGCGTCTCTTGCGCGTGTACCACGTTTGGCAGTGTTGCAAAAGCCGTGAGAACTAAGATCGGAACAACAAAGCCGGTGAACCGCTTCATTTCAGGTCTCCTTTAGGCTTCTGAACAAAATGGAGTGAATCGTCGCGCTGATCCCGATCACGACTCGAACTCTTGAGGGCAAGAAATCCAGTCAAGTAGCTTTGGGACTCGCTCACCTAGCAGACGTTGGCAATTCCGAGATCCACAATTGGCTCGGTGATTTATTGAGATCCCGTACAGCCCTCCCCGCTCTCGAAGAGCGTGAGTCGGTTGGTGAAATCATGATTGCCGGGAGACTTGATTAGAGCCTCCTTTTCGGTCTTCACGGCGTCTATCAGGTTTCCGTTGTAGGCGTAAGCGCACGCCAGCGTGTCTAGGTAGTTTGCCGAAGGCTCAATGCTCGTTGCCTTGATCGCAGCTTGAAGGGCTTGTTTCTTCCAACTTCCCCTCTCTGGAAAGTCTTTGGTGGCAATCAGCCACGCAAAATTGTTAAAGGCGATCGGAGCGTCAGAGTACATTTGCATCGCGCTTTGATAGTCAGTGATGGCGTGGCTGTAGTCGCCGCGCCTTTCCCAAACCTTTGCTCTGAGAGCCAATGCATATCCCAAGGTCTGCTCGCGGGTCATCGGCCGCCCCTCGTAGGAGGGGAGGCCGGGAGGGGTAATGCACTCGGCCCTTCCGTTCATATCCCAGTTCATCGAATGAGAGTTGTCCAATCTCCATTGGACGTAGTTATGTCCGTCGCCGCTGGGAAGAGTGATATCGACGAGGGAAACCGGGGCTTGCAAAGAGTCGCTTATGGTAAGAAAGACGAAGCTCCCTGTATCGCAATCGAAGATGTGCCGTTGGGGCTGACCCATGGGGGCACGGTTCAGTAGGGCATCCCCTAAAGTGTCCGTAGGAATGTACAGGCCAAATCCGTTCTTTGCCATTGTGTCGCTAATAGCCTGGCTGATCTCTAGCGCCTGATTATGCCGAGCGGTCTCATCTCCGAGGCTTCGATCAAAATGAACCTGAGCCTCCACTTGATCGATGAGACTGTCGAGCAATTGATACACTTCATCGGGGACGAAACAGGCTTCGGACTCGGCGTCGAGAATCTCGAATCCAATTCCGGGATGACGGTGCGCATAGTGACGCTGCTGGCGGTCGAAACACGGCCGTTGCCATGCATCACTCGTATCCTCGAACGGTGGTGAGTACAACTCTCCACAGTGAGCCAGGGGAGCCTTATTGGACTTGAGCTTTGGCTCGTCCGCCGCAAACATTCCGGAAGTGATGGCTAAAATGACGAGATACAGAACCAAGCTGCGTCGAGTCGGCATGCTCTGCTCCTCAACCGCATCGGGTTTTAGGATGATGGGCCGAGTATACATCCGTGGAGCCGGTAGGAGGAATGATCGCATACCATGATTCCCGTGCGGGCGATACGCTGATCTCCGTCACGCTTGTCGTTCTGCTCGCAATTCCACAACTGACATAGCAAGCCACTATGGTCTGAGTGAAGCCCTGTGCGCATGGCGGCCACGGATGACAGGGGTGGATGTCCAGATGCGGAGAGCTTATTTCTGACTTCCTCTCCATAGGGGTTCCCCAGGGGACTCAAATCGCCATGAAAAATGTGGGGACTTTTGTGGGTAACCTCCTTCAAAAAAGCGGCAAATCCTGAGTGGTCCCCACATTTTTGTCGTGACAACATGCTTTCGTAATAGGCTGAAAATAAGCAACATCGATCAACTCTGAGCAATCGTTCACCGCCCGAAAGTCTAGCTGTTAACTGGATACTCGTAGCCAATAATCGGTCACGTCAATGAGTGCATCGGCGATTACGCGCTCGCCGAGCTCGAAGGGTATCCGCTCAAGCGAGTCCGCTTGCTTGTTATATACGATTCACAGTGGCAGAATACTCCCGCTTGTTTCCAGGGCATCAGCTAACCGGCGATCGAGATCTGCAACCAGATCATCGCAGTTCGGATAGTTTGCCGCCAGAGCAAGAACCACGACTCGCAACGCGTCCCTTGTACAGTTCACGATATCGCCTGAAAACGATATAGATGTTATGCAAGGAAGATCTGGATCGAGGCCCATCGCGACCTTGATTGGCCTAAGCTTCCTAATGAACTTCTTGTCCGAAAAGAGCTTGTGGAATTGCGCACCGCCATGAACAATTGTGCTTCGCACGTCATAGCCTACCTTCATGAGTTCGCGAACGTAGACGGCCTTTCTGGACCCAACGAGCAGCGCTGCGACTCGCAGCGCCAATCTAAACCCTATCTCTGATGTCGTATCCGGCGTTAGGCAGCTCTCCAGAGCGGTGAAGCAATCGACAATCTGGTCTTCCATCATCTGCCTCGAGCATGCATCGTCGAACCTCGACAATGCATGTTCTATATGTTGATCGCCCCTCGCTCTAGCGCCTCTGACTGCGACGATAAGCTTTCGAAGGTTCACAAGGTCTGAAGAGAGCAGCTTATACGGCGCGCCCAGTCGCTTTGCGGGCAATAGCCCACCGATCACTGATCGACCCTCGACGTCGTAGTGGAAATAGAGGGGAGTGGACATATCGCCGGCATGGAGCAATTTCATAGCGCGAAGTATATCGATGCCCGGCCTTGGATCTAGGGACGAAGGTTTCTCATGCGGCCCACATTTCTGGGCAAGCGCATACGTCATATCTCTGTGATGTTGTGGCGTGAAATGTTGGGCTATAAGGAAATTGCTTCCAATGTAGGTCAGATCGCTGTGACCCAAGGGGCGTAGTTCCCACCCATCACCCAGGTCAATTTGCGCCAACTCCGTTTCAAAATTTGCCAGCGGAACTACAAGGCCGGGCATGCTGTCTCCGAGTCATTTTTTATTGATTACTGATTATATTGATAGAGGGTGAGGTAGAGATGTGGTGAAAAGCGCTGGCGCTATGCGCCTTGGGCCTGTTGCGAAGAAGCTCATCAATACTGACTCGTGGACCGGCGGTTATCCCGGCCCTCCCGCCTACGTGCGAGAGCTGGATGCGTTGCTGCATTTCGCTGAGCAGAATGGTTATCTGGGCCGCTTCATTCCGAACTTCGAAGCTCGCGATCGGCAACGCGATAAGGCCCTGAACGAATTGCGGCTGGCATACCTTTTCAGGAGCCTCGGGTTTGGCATTCCTGAATGGGACCCTGCGGGAGCGAACGGTAAAACAGGAGAGTTCAAACTGAGTTGGAAAAATGAGCCGCAAGTGTTCGTCGAAATAAAGAGCCGCGGGTGGGAAAGCGAGTTGACCCCGGAACAGATCGCCGCGGGACTGGCGCAATCAAACAAGTACGAAGTCTGGAAGGGTGGAGCGATCGGAAACTGGGAAGCCGTCCACGAATGCATTAAAGCCAACAATTGCTATCCGAAGTTTCTGACGAGCTGTCCGAACCTTCTAATCATGGCCGATGATCTGCGCGTTTCATTGGGGGACACTCTGTTTCAGGTCGAGGCCGCACTTTTCGGAGAGAAAAGGTCTTACGTGGAGGATGGGTATTTCACGACGAATCGCTTTGAGAACATCGGTGGTCTTGGAATCTTCAATTCCTTCTCGAAAGTACCGTCGCGGGGCATCGAGTATGAGCTCATCATTTATCGAAATCCGAACTCGCTACCGGCGACGGCGCTGCCATCATCGTGGTCGGTCTATGAGAAAAAACTGTCCTGCATAGTCAAAGGCACCGATCCCCGGCAAGCAATCACGTATTTATAAATCTTCTGCCTGACTGTCGCATGGCGACAACATCGCCGATGGGCTTCGGCTGATCTTCAAAAACCAGAAGGTTTCCGCTCTCGGTGGAGCTCCGATGCCGACGATCATTGAGGAACTTGCCTATTCCTCCCGCTGAGACGAGAACAAGACAAACCACAGATCTAGCCGTTGTTCTGATCGGTACAGTGGGCTGGAAATCGGAGAACAGCTCAGATCCGGCAATCCACTCCGACGGAGAGTCGCCATATCGGACCAATGGATTCTCGAATGGCGATACCAGGCCAAAGCACTCATCGATAGCCGGTTACGTGCGATTGCCGGAATCACTCCCCGAAAACACCCTTCACTTCAGGCAAGTGTGTGCAAACCGCCACTACTTTTTCCCGGTACGATGTTTCTTGGATGCGTTCGAGAGCTTCTTCCGTTCTGCCGAGGCGTCCTGAAGGTAGAATTCGTGGAGCTTGGCTTGGAGCAGTTTCTTGTCGGGAAGGTGCGTCTGGTACTCCGCGATCAGGGCCGGAGATAATGTTCGGCTGAGCGCGTATTCCACGACCTCGTTGTCCTTGCTCGCGCACAACAACACGCCAATCGACGGACGTTCGTGGACTTTCTTCACATCCCGATCCAGGGCTTCCAAATAGAAAGCGAGTTTGCCCAGGTACTCCGGCTCGAAGCGCGTCACCTTCAGTTCAATGGCGACTAAGCAATTGAGGCCGCGATGGAAGAACAACAGATCGAGCGCGAAATCCTGGCCACCAACCTGCAACGGATACTCGGAGCCCACATAGCAAAAATCGCGCCCCAGCTCGATCAGAAAATCCTTCAGCTTGGCCAGGAGGCCCCGGTGAAGATCGGCTTCTTGATGCACCTCGGGAAGATCGAGAAATTCGACGTTGTAGGCATCTTTGAAGATGCTGGCAGCTTCCGGGTAACGTTGTCTCACCGCTGGCGAGACTCTTGGCGGGTTGAGCACAGCACGCTCGAATAGAGCGGCATCGAATTGACGCTCCAGTTCGCGCTTGCTCCACCTCTCCTGAATTGCCTGCCGGATATAAAACTCGCGTTCCTCGCGGCGCTTGCTCTGACCAAGAATGATGAGATGGTGCGACCAGGGCAGTTGTCTCACCAGTGGCGAGACAATTGAGTCGCCCCGATAGGTCTCATAGAACTGCTTCATTCGGAAAAGGTTGGGACGGCTGAAGCCACGAATGCCGGGCTGTGTCCTGGCAATGTGGAGTGCGAGTCTGTCCACTGTGCCATCGCCCCATTCCGCGGCTTCGATCTTGCGGCTAATGACTTCACCTACCCTCCAGTAGAGGTCGATCAGGGTTGTATTGACATCCCGAAAGGCGCGTTCACGGGCGACCGTGATGAGCTGGACAACCTCCGCAAAGGCTGTTTGATCCTTTGAGGTAGACAGAGAGTGTGGATTGCGCTTTGCCGGCACGCTCACCGAGTTATCTCCTGTGGACGATTCGGTCTCCTCGGTCTTCGTTCAATGTGCCCGTCGTAACTGCGCATGTCGGCATTCCAAAGCAGCCAAAGTTCCCGGTCCATGATCTGGAGCAGTTCCGCTGCCTGCTCTCCACCTACCGTAAAACTTAATTCCATAAGCTTCTCCGCACGTTTTTCCCCTACAGCCGTTGCGAAGACCTCGATACGATATTCGCCCGCCGCAAATAAAAAGTCTACGGAACCGAGGCGAGGATTGAAGTGGTGATTGTAGGCAACCCCGGTTTGCCCGACAAACAGTCCACTGCCAAGGGTAAGTTTTTCAGACTCGCCATAACCCCAAAAATCGAAGACATACGTTCCCATCGGCTGCTGTACGCGAAGAAACATATTCTCGACAACACGGCCCTTGACCGCTGTTGCGAACAGCAAGGTGCGCATGAATATCTTTGGCGTGTTCGCAGGCAACTCTCGCCGCAAACACACCAACGCCGGTTGCGTCATCTTCAAACGCCCACGGCGGAGCTGTGTCGCCCATAACGTATAGATCGACAACAGAAATGACCCGACAGCCAAAACCGTCGTGAAGCTGATACTCACCAGCCACCTCTTCCATGGAAAACCGGATAAGCGCTCCGGAACTCCCGTACTACATTGTCACGAAGCCGCTCCAGATTATGCGCGACATGGGAGGGCATGAAATACGTCGGACAGTCAGGGACACTGCAGCTGCAGTGATGGATAACTCCGGCCCTCAGTTGGTCGTCAAACTCCGCACGCAATCGCGCCAGGGCCATTTCCACGGCCTGCATCTTTTGACTGAGCGCAGCGTCCTTGATTTGATGGCGCGACGAAATCCGGCCAATCACGTGCCCGTCGCGGGCCTTCCAGATCCCCGTTCCCAATGCCTGAATCGTATCCGTAATCGCTTGCTTGAAGTCCGCGAGGTTGCTTTCTTGATGGATCGGTGTGTAGAAAGCTGGCCGGTCGAAGAGCTTCGCCATCGCCGCGAGAATCTTGTCATCGCTTGGCGTACCATCTTCCCGTGCGAATAACGTGAGTTCCTGAGCGGCATCGGGAAAGATCACTCCCGCAACAAATCGCTTCAACAGAGGTTCGCCCTTGTGCCGCAAAAACTCCTCGAACTCCATGCCGGACCAAACATCGCAGTGCGTTACACCCGCAGACAGGACGTGTGTCTTGATCTTGTCACGTGTCTGGGCGGAAACCGTTCTACTGGCGACAACACGAAAGCAGTCCGGTGCTCCGTTGGCTGCGCTCAATACCTTCGCGAGATCGTCCTGTATTTTCGCCAAGCTGACTCGGCTGCGATTGGCGCACTGAACACATACTGTCTGCCCGTCCTCCCGGATGCCCCAGATGTCCCGCCCCAGGTCGCTTCCCGTCTGGCCATACCATTCGAGCGATTGCCACTTCTCTGCGCGGACGTGATACGCGAAGACCAGTCGCTCAAACTGGAATCCGTCGAAGTCCTCAAAATGGACTCTCTGCACATAGGTCGATGGCACTGGCATCGTCGTTATTCTCCCTACATACATGCCTCACAAGGTAAACCGACGGCTGTCGATTCCTTTTTTGTCTCTACGCAACTGTGCTTCTTAGTTTAACGCTGCTTAGGACTTACTCTTTCACCTTTGTATAGGGAGGAAGTCTCCTCCCCCGCTCTAGCCGCTCCGCGTCTTCCGCTCCCCACCTCAGCGGGTCGGGTAAGGGAACGGCATTGCTGCCGCTCCCTCCCCTAAGAACCGGACGTGACAGTTTCCCGTCATCCGGCTCAAGCCGTGTGTAAGCCCCGCGTGAACGGAGCCGGTAGAACACATC
>JBEKPD010000151.1:0-10059 GCA_049521075.1 Occallatibacter sp. | reverse complement strand
GAAGGCGTACTGCTGTTGCACATGCTCGACAGCTGCCTTCATCGCTACGAGCTCCATCCGTTTTTTCGAATCACCGACTGCAGCGCTTCCTTGTCCAAACTCAAATCCGCTACCAGCTTCCGAAGTCGCGTGTTCTCATCGCGCAGCTGCTTGGCCTCCTGCGGCTCGGTCACATCCATGCCGCCGTACTTCGCCTTCCAGGCATAGATGGTGTGCTTCGACACTCCGCACTCCCGGGCTACGTCCTCCACCTTCCGGCCCGCCTCCACCTGCTTCAGCGCAGCGATCATCTGCGCCTCCGTATGCTTGCTCTTCGACATGCTCCGCCCTCACTCCTGAATACGAAAATCGTACTCGGTTGTGTGCGGATTCAGGGGAGCAGGTCATGTGCATAAGGCATTCCTGTTCGAGAATGGTCGACTTTCGAAACATGCGCAGCTGACTCGAGCGGAAAGGCAAAGGCTATCGCTCCAAATTCACGATCGCCGGAAATCGTCTGACGTTTATGCGCTCATCCCATTCCTTTCTGACCCAATATGCCAACAATATCTTGCGACATTATTAAAAGTTGGAATGGAAACACTCACCAAGTACGCGCTGCAAAGCGTTTTTTCCAGAAGGTCAAAAGATGAACGTGAAAAGACCTCGATAAATGCTCGAGACATCGAAGGATCTCTGTTTGTCGGCGCTATCTATGCGGAGACAGTACAAATTACAAATCATATTAGTAACATTGGCGGCGTGGAAAGCATCGAGCTGATTCCAGAGGGTGGACTAGATGCGCAGCCAATAAAGTTGACTCAAAGCACGCAAGAGTACGTTCGGGCTCTCACAAATCAGACATTTCGCGGTGAGCACCAAGAGATTGTTGGCCACGTAACTCGACTAGATCAGAGTCGGCTAGTTGCAGAGATAAAGCTGGCCCCCTCGCGCTACGTAAAAGTTGGTTTGACTGAGGACGCGTTTTTGTTTGTTCGATACAATACCGAACAAGACCAGTTGCTTAGGTTTCGAGGTTACCCGATTTCCAGACTCGGTGAGAGTCTCACAAGCTTTCGGGAATTCGAGGCGCAATCTGTGGAGCGGGTTAGGAAGAAGTGACGGGGCAGACACCGAGTGCTCCATTTCTGAGACCTGGGATTCAACAGCTCAACTAGCCAGCGCCTCCACCACCGCCTCCGGATGCCGCGCAATCACCGTCAGATAAGCTCGCGCCGCGCGATCCGGACGCCGCCGTCCTTGCTCCCAATCCTGCAAGGCTCGCGGGTCCAGCGCAAATCGCCGCGCAAACTCCGCGCGGCTCAGGCCGGTTGCGGCCCGCACTGCACGCACATCCACGTTGAGCGGAAGCGGAAACTGGTGAACGGCAGCGGGCTCCGCCTCGCCCTTGGCAATCGCGGCCGCCTCGCGCATGGCCGCGACAAGTTCGTCTGCAACATTCTTCCGCTTCATGATTTGATCCTTTTCATGTTTTGATCCTGCGCACCTTTGCTGCCGCCTTCAGCGTCGCCGCAAACGCTGAAACCTCCCGCTTTTGTTGCGGCGTAAGATTTGCCTGCTCATTCTTGCCATAGAGAAAGATCGCGTAGAGCGGATTCTCCTCATCGAAGAAGTAATAAATCACCCGCACTCCACCGGATTTCCCTTTGCCCTGCGCCGCGAATCGAACCTTACGCACGCCCCCGGTACCCGGGATTTCATCCCCCGATTGCGGATGAAGAGCAAGGTGGAAGATCAGATCCTCATGCTCCTCGGTCGAAAGCAGTTTCTCAGCCCTGCGGGCAAAGGAGCTGGTTTCAACGACCGTCAGCATGGGAATGCTCACCCGATGAGTATGCGGCATTGCCGCACACGCGTCAAGCCCTCGCGCTACGCGACCCGGCCCCCGTAGTCCTGTAGTCCCTTAGCCCCTCGCCCACTCGCTCGCTGTCCACCGCTCACGGTCCTACATTCCCCGCAACCCACTCAAAACGCTCCGCAAAATCCGCCCGCCAAATTGCAGAGAATTAACAGCATCCGGCGCATACTGTTCCTATAAGCATTCAACCCGTCCTACGGGCTTCGAGTCCTGAGTCCCCGTCCCCCCTCTTCCGCCTTCCCCCCACCCCCTCCCCCCTACTGGCTACTCCCCACTCCCTGCCCCACCCCCTATGCCCTGAATCCTGAAACCGGCAACCTGAAACCTGATGCGCTCCCCCATAAGAAACGCCAAAAAGCAGGCTGTGAAACTGTGAGGCGAGGAACCGCAAATTAATCAGCTATTTACAGCCGAAACCGTCCGGTCACACAGAAACTGTGAAACTGTGAACTAGCCCAGTTCGCTCGTCAGCGGGC
Source organism: Occallatibacter sp. (assembly GCA_049521075.1). Lineage (GTDB taxonomy): Bacteria > Acidobacteriota > Terriglobia > Terriglobales > Acidobacteriaceae > Telmatobacter. The sequence goes on along the minus strand of JBEKPD010000151.1, from coordinate 7,725 downwards.
CAGAAAATCCGCCATCAGCCGCGCGATCAGTTGCGGGACGACACGCAGGGCATTATCGGCATCGGCTGCGGCAAAATCATTTGCCAACCGATCTACTGAACCAGTTGATAGGACATCATGCGATCTCGCAATTGCCCAAGATCGATCGGCTTCATCAGGTACGCGTCGCAAAGCTCCTTGAAGCATAGAATCACTTCTTTTATTTCGTCCACCGTCGTGGTCATGAAGATTTTCGCGCCATGTGTGGACCAAATTCCCCTGGCTTCCTCCAGAGCGCGGATCTGGCGGACCGCCTCGCGGCCGTCCATTTCGGGCATCATGATGTCCATGCAAATCAAATCGTATCCCTGGCCACAATCCAGTGCGGAACGAACCGCATCCACGGCTTCTCTGCCGTTGACGGCAATGTGACATTCGCCATAGCGGGAGAGAAATGTTTGCAGCAGAAGCCGGCCGGAGAAATCGTCTTCCACCAGAAGCGCACGCAGAGGGTGGCCGTCCGGGAATTCCTTGCTGGCTGCCGCCGTGACGCCTGTTGTCTTACCGTTCGTTGGCAGGGCAGTCTTGTGATCCTCGTACAGTCCGGTCAGCTCGGCCACAAATTCAGAGATATCGGCCTGCTTGCTTGTGCGGGGATTCTGCGCCAACTCGCTCAAGCAATCGGTGGCACGCAATAGAACACGGATGCTGTCTGGCGTTGGAATCAGCTTCCGCGAACGGATGAGCGCCAGCACGTTCTCTGTATGCTGGGCAAGTTCACCGATCTTTGTAAGATCGAAGAAGCCCGAGGCTCCCTTGATCGTGTGCACGGCCCGAAAGACGCGATTGATCCGCTCTTCATCAATGTCCGCCCCATCTTCCTCGATGCTAAGAAGGTCCGATTCCACGGTCGCCAATTGCTCACGAGCGTCGGCCAGATAGTCCACCAGCAAATTGTCGCTAAGTTTGAGTTCAAACATCGCTCGTCTCCTCTATCCCAGTATTGTCGATTGCTTTTGAATTCCATCCGCCTTGCTCCACGGCGCTCTTGAAGCGTTCGAACTCGTCGATGGCGCGAACCAGAAGGTCGGGGCAGCGCTCCAATCGGGCCGCGGACGCGTCTGTTTCGATGGCCAGGGCAACGTCGTGCAGGGCTTCTGCCCCCACCGTCGCCGCTGCTCCCTTCAGGGTGTGCGCCTGAAACCGCGTACCGGGTGCGTCCGATTCATCAAGCCGGTCGCACAACCGCTTCAGTTGGGAGGGAACGTCTTTGAGGAACCCTTTAAGAACGGTGCAGGCCAGCTCCCGGTCTCCCATGAGCCGGCTCATCAGAGAATCGGAATTGAATATGGTTTTTGCTGGCTTATCGGGAGGCCGCTGAAGCAGCAGAGTCTCTTTGTCTGCGCTGGGTTTGCGTATCCATTTAGCGAGCACGGCAGCCAGGTGAGCGAACTCCACCGGCTTGGCAAGATAGTCGTCCATCCCCTCGCTCAGGCATTTTTCCCGTGAAGGGCTCATGGCGCTTGCGGTGAGTGCGATGATTGGAATCTGCGGATGCGACGATTGACGGATGCGGTGGGTTGCTTCATAGCCGTCCATCAGCGGCATCTGGCAATCCATAAGCACCAGGTCGAAACTCTCGCGCTCCACCGCTTCCACGGCCTCCGCGCCATTGGCCACCATCGCGCCTTCGTATCCCAGCTTCTTTAATTGTGCCAGAATCACTTCCCGGTTGGTGGGGTTATCCTCCGCTATCAGAATTCTTTCTCCATGCCCCCGTTGAGCAGCATTGATAGCTGAATTGACAGCCGATTGGATGGCCTTGCCCTGCTGGAAAGATGCAGATTGGGGTGCGGACCGGCGTCGATCAAGTGCAAGACCGAAGGTGACGGTGAACCGGAAGGTTGAACCCTGGCCCTCCCAGCTACTTACTGCAATGCTGCCTCCCATCATCTCTACAAGCTGCTTGGATATGGCTAACCCGAGCCCCGTGCCGCCATACTTGCGCGTAGTGGAGGCATCGGCCTGGACAAATGGCGAGAACAGCGCCGGAATCTTGTCCTCGGGTATCCCGATTCCCGTGTCGCTCACGGTGAAGCGAATTGTTGCCGCCTTCTCACTCTGGCTATCGAGTTCGGCATCCAATGTGACCGCCCCCCGCTCGGTAAACTTGATGGCATTGGCGATAAGATTCATCAACACCTGGCTCAGCCGGCGGGCGTCACCGCGCAGTAACTCAGGAATCTTCGGCGAGATCCGCGAAACGATGCGGAGCCCCTTGGCGCCGGCCTGAACACTTAGAAGCTGGACCACTTCGTCGACGGCCTGGCCGAGGCCGAATTCCAGATTCTCGAGTGTCGTTCCTCCCGCTTCGATCTTGGACAGATCCAGGATGTTGTCAATCAACGACAACAATGTCCGTCCGCTGGTCTGGGCCACCTCAACATAGCGTCGCTGTTCCGCGGTGAGCTCCGTTTCCAGCAGCAATTGATTCATGCCGATGACGCCATTCATCGGCGTGCGGATTTCGTGGCTCATGTTGGCCAAAAAGCGGCTCTTGGCAATATTGGCAGATTCAGCGGTTTTTCTGGCGTTGATCAGCTCCGCCTCAAAGTGTTTCCGCTCGGTAATCTCTTCCGCAATTCCCACCACTCGAATCACTTTTCCGTCCTGATCGCGCACGGGAGAAGTGCGGCTACGGATCCATTTCTCTCTGCCATCTGGAGTCAGGATGCGGAACTCCGAGTCCACAAGTTCTCCCTCAAGCTGCCTCGCGGCCAAAGAACGAGCTCGTGCTTGGTCATCGGGATGGATCGCATCTGCCCAGGACATTGGATTCTGGTAAAGACTTTCGCGGCTTACTCCCCAAACCTCCTCACCTGCGGGGTTCACATACACCAACCCCGGGCCAGGAACGCTCATAATAAAAAAGACTTCGCGAATGTTTTCTGCCAATTGGCGAAACTTCTCTTCGCTGCTCCGCAAGGCGTGGTCGGCAAATTTCCGTTCGGTAATCTCCTTGGCAACTCCGCCGATCCTGATGAGCTCGCCGTTTTGGTCGCGAACAGGAAACGCCCGGTCGCAGATCCATTTCTCCTGTCCATCCGGCGTCTGAATTCTGTACTCGGAATCGATGATCTCGCCCTGTAACTGCTGCATGAAAGTCTCATGGGCATGCTGGCGGTCGTCGGGATGGATGGCATTGAGCCAATCCATCGGAGCCGCATACAGGCTGGTGCAGCTTCGGCCCCAGATTTGCTCGTAGGCAGGAGAAATGTACAGAATCTCAGTCCCCGCGGCGTTCATCATCCAGAAAACTTCATTGATGTTTTCTGCCAATTGGCGAAACTTCTCTTCGCTGTCTTTGAGGGCCTGCTCGGCCTGCTTGCGCTCGGTGATGTCTGTGCTGATGCCGACGTGCCCTAGGAATTCCCCGCTCGGCGAGAAGCGCGGTTCGCTGTGCGCGATGATCCACCGCCATTCGCCGTCGGCTCTCCGTACTCGCGCTTCAGCCTTGAATGTCGTATGTGTCCGCACTGCGCGGCTGTGTTCCCCGGCAAACTCCGGCAGGTCGTCCGGGTGAATCAGCAACTGCCATTTGTGTCCTTCCGCAAATTCGTGGGGAACGCCGAAAAACTCGCGGAATGTCCGGTTGGTAAAATTAACTCCACCCTCGGCACCGGAGATCCACATTGGCGTCGGGCAGCCGTCTGCCATGGCGCGAAAACGCTTTTCACTTTCTTGCAGTGCTTCCTCGGCCCGCTTGCGGTCGGTGATGTCAGCACTGGTGCCGGCAAGCCCCAGAAACTCTCCTTCAGAAGAGAAGCGCGGTATCCCCCTCGACTCCATCCAGCACCACCCGCCGTCGGCGCGTCGGCTGCGTCGTTCTGTATGGAAGGGTGTGTGCTCTTTCAGCGCCCGCTCGAATTTTTCGAAGAAACCCGGAGCATCGTCCGGGTGAATAATGGACCTCCACCGATTGTCTATGCCATCGTCTTGAGTGATGCCGGAGGATTCCAGGTAGGCTTTGTTGGCGAAGCAATTCACACCTTGCGCATCCGTCACCCAGATTCCAATCGGGCAGCCGTCCGCCATCGTGCGGAAGCGCTCTTCGCTTTCGCGCAAATGGTCTTCCGCTTGCTTGCGCTCGGTGATGTTGATGTGCTCGACAACGACCCTGGAAATGCCGCTCGAGAAGAATCGCGTGACTCGGCCCAGGAACCATCGCTGGCAATTGGGAGAGTGGCACGGATATTCCTTGGAATAGAGCGTGCGTTCCCCTTTCAGCACGGCCTGAATGCCCTCCACGAACTCGGCAGCCTCGCCGGCCAATTCGCCTTCGCTGCGTCTGCAAACATCCAAGTAGTTCACGCCTTCGCCGATGCGGCTTCGCCACGCATCTAACTTCGTGGCTTCACCGCAATCCTCTGGTCTGTTGGCTTCCGCAAAATCCTTCCATGCCCGGTTTACGGCGACGATCGCGCCTGTCTCGTCCAGAACACAAATGTGGGATGAGAGCGCATCGATTGTCGATTGGGCAAATTCCCGGGAGTCGCGCAAGGCTCTCTTTGCTTGCTCGCGCTCGGTAATGTCTGCGCTCAAGCCAACCATTCCTAGATACTCGCCTTCAGGCGATATGCGCGGCTGCGCTTTCGATCCCAACAGCCTCCACTCGCCGTCGGCTCGCCGCACGCGCGCCTCTGCGCTGAAAGGCGTGTGTTCCTCCACGGCGCGGTGGAACGCCGCGATAAAGGCCGGAGCATCGTCAGGATGAATCAGTAGGTGCCACCTGCCCGATTGAACTTCTTGGCAGGTCGTTCCGAAGAGTTCCCGATACGCACGGTTAATAAACTGAAGTTCTCCATCGGTCCCAGTCACCCACATCAGCGCCGGATTACCATCCGCCATGTTGCGAAAGCGCTCTTCGCTCTCGCGAAGCCTTTGCTCGGACTTCCAGCGCTCCGAGATGTCGCGGACAACGGCCGACATGGCCTCCACCTCGCCTGCGGAATTCCTGATCGGAGAACCGGTAACGGAGACATGTATTTTCGATCCGTCTTTGCGAAGGCTCAGGATTCGGTACTGGGAGACAGTGATGCCCTGCATCAGCTGACCGGTAAACTGCTTCAAGTCGTCCAGTCGCTCGGGGGCTATCAACATGGACACGTGCTTGCCGATCGCCTCTTCGGCGGAATAGCCAAACACCCTTTCCGCACCGTGGTTCCAGGCGCGGATGAGCCCCTCCAGAGTGGTGGCCATAATGGCGTCCTCGGAGTTCTCTACAATCGCCGCGAGAAACGCTTGCGCCTCCTGGGCCGCGCGCTGCTCGGTTACATCATGCTTGATGGCGATGTAGCCGGTGATTGCACCACTCTCGTCGTGAACGGGAGCGATCCGCATCTCCTCGTTATAGAGCGAGCCATCCTTGTGCCGGTTCACTAATTCGCCCTGCCAGACATTGCCGGAAAGGATGGTGCTCCAAAGCTCTTCGTAGTGTGCCGCGGACAGGCGGCCAGACTTGAGGATGCGGGGATTTTGGCCTACAGCCTCGTCGCGCGTGTAACCCGTCAGCGCGGTAAACGCAGGATTCACATACTGAATCGTCCCGCTGGTGTCGGTAATGACAATGCCATCCGCGGCCTGCTCCACTGCCGCAACCAAACCTGCGTGCTCGATTACACTGCGCACTCGGCTTACACACCTCGCCCAGAGAGAGTTACTCGCAGTCTTTCTTATCGGCGTGCCTTGGAATTTGCTGAGAGCTTTGTGCCCTCAAGACTGTCGGTGAGCGCCAATAAGGACCGCGAGCGGCCCAGCGGGCGAAGCCGCGCTAAGCTCATTTTCCTCGCAACCTTCTGAAAACACACCGCAAAGCCCTCCCTCCGATTTGCGGAGTATCTCCCGCTCTCGGCGCACCATAAAACCGGATCTCCGAGATCGGGAACAGGGATCAGAGAACAGCCGCGTGCACCACCCTTATGTCATCCTGAGCGACCCTGACGCGAAGTGGAAGGGGAGTCGAAGGATCTGCTTCTTTCGAACTCTAGCGAAGGGTGAGAACAGGTGTGGCGGCTTGCCAGCAGCCTGGCTGCGGGCATCCAGTCAGTGTGCGTGGAGACGCTGCCGTGCACCATCACAATCGCAGGCCCCGAACCCAGGCGGCGAAATCCGATGCGCGTTCCGTCAGCGAAACACACCGTGCCCTCGGCAATGGCTGCCGCGGGATGCTCTGCTTCAACTGAGATCACTTTCTTTATGGTAGTGCGCGGCGGTCGCTAGCATGGCATGCGCCATCCCAAAATAAGCAACAGCAGGAAAAGCCGGGAGCCATGGCGCCAAGCGCATTCCTGCTGTTCACTATCCACTAACCCCTAAGCACTCGGCTAGCACTTCGGGTGGGGGTTCTTGAAGTCGAGTTCGATCGGCGTCCAATCGGAGAGGCGCTTGGCGTTGATCTGGTCGTCGGTCGGGTTCATAGGGATGGACGAACGCGTGAGAGCCACCGAGATTTTGATCTTCCCCTTCATGCAGTAGGCCCCGAGCATCTTCGAGAGATCGGTGCTGGCCTTGTCCACGTAGTCGGTGGGCAACTGGCCCTCGGTGCCCGAGATATCTACCGCTCCCATCGCCATTTGGTTGGTCACTGGCCCGTCGCTTTTTGGTGCCCCTTTTGCTGTCGAAGAGTCGAATTCGATGACCAGATCGGCCCTGGTCTCCACGGCGTCGGGATTCGCCACATACTTGATGGGCGGAATGGTAAGTCCCGCCGCGTTGGCCTTGGCCGGCGCCGGACCGAATGAAAGATGATACGCAGCGCCCGGCCATTTGGGCGGAATCACAATTTTGGGCGATTGGTTGTTGCACCCGGCAAGAAATGCCAACGCTCCGAACGTAACAATGATGCCTTTTTTCACGACATCCTCCTCAAGCTTTTTGATGACGCGCCAGAATACCACTTCGGCGCCTGAGTTGGGGGATCGATTCACGAGGGTTAGGCTCTCTGTCCGAATTCCTGCTGCGCCGGGCACCGGGTGCCCCACCCTCGCCGCGTCTTTGTTTTTGCGGCTAGGGTGGGGTTGGGTCTGTGGACCGTCGATAGCCTTCTGGAAGTTTCAATCCTGCGCGCTTCGCGGCGGTCCATGTGGACTCTATCTGCACGGTTCCCTCAATCCCAGTTGCATAGTGCCGGAAACTGGACCACGGCCAATCTTCCGGCTTCGCGACCAAGCCGCGCGTTACTGGATTGCGGTGCATGTAGCGGAGTTTTTCGATGCGCTTCGGGTTCGCGTAAACGTTGAAATCGTAATATCGCGGCAACCAGAATGGCCTTTGCTTCGACTGCTTGGAAACGGAGGTCTTCAGGGCTTGCATGGCGCGCGCAAGGGTTCCTTGCTTCGGCTCCGAGACCAAAAGGTGGACGTGCTCCGGCATGACGACATAGCCGAAGACATAAAAGACATAACGCCTGCGAGTTTGTTCCAGGACACGCTCGAAGAGGTCACGCGCTGCCGGATTCGCGAGATACGGTAGACGGTCGTGACAACTGAAGGTGAGGGAATGGAAGTCCCCTGCTTCCTGATAACGCTTGAGCCTGGAGGGCATGTTAGCTGGAGTTTAAACCCACCCTAGTACTACAGTTGTAACTAAGTGGCATGAAGCAAGGAGCCTCGTTTTCGGTAGTGATAGAACTGTGCGAGGAATTGATGCTGTCTTCGCCAATCAGACCAAAGCAGAAGATGCTCCAGA
>JBEKPD010000150.1:0-11462 GCA_049521075.1 Occallatibacter sp. | reverse complement strand
CGCAGTGTTATTTCCCAGAAAACACTTCGATTTCGACCCCTTTAGGGAAATTCCAGACCAGATAATGGCGACTTTTTCCGGTATTTATCGGCATTTCTACGGTTTTTCAGGATCGACTAAGTATGCAGAGCACGGCTATCAGATTGATAATCCGTTCCGCAGTGCGCAGCCGTGATTCTTCTGCCTTGCAGCCAGACTTCAGTATCTTGTGAAAAGTTTCGATCTTCCAACGCATCGCATACCACTGGAACTTCTCCACGGTGTCTTTGTGTGATGCGACCGGCAGGTCGGTCATCAGCTTCCAATCGATTTTGTCGCGACCGCTCGGCGTGCTGCGTTCCACGGCGTGAATCACCGTCAGAACTAGGTGAGGGTATCGCTTCTGTTTTCCGATCGGTGGCAGAACGAGAATCTTACGGTAGCGGATTTCAAGGACGGCTTCGGATAGCTCGCCCTTGCGGTCGCGAACCGCGATGCGGTGCAGCCCTTTGACGCGCGTCTCATTCATTTCGTCGGCGATGGTGTGCTTGCCATCTCCGGCGAGGCGGTCGACGCACGTTCGCACCAGGAAGTGAGTTCCGACTTCTTCCGCCAGGCAGAATAACTCGTAGATATCGCTCTCACGATCTCCAATATGGACACAGCGTTCAGGTCTGCCCACAAGCGCCGATGATCGCCGCAGACCTTCGAGCCAGCGTCGGCTCTCCTTTTCTTCGATCGGCACCCGTGTGGGATTGATCTTCCTCTTCATCGCCGTGCATCCCTTGAATCGATCGCGCGTCCAGAAATGTATGGGGGCAAGCCCTAGCGGCAGTCCCGCGGGAGTCACAACCATGCCGCAATGCATCTGCAGGCCACAGACCACATAGTGCTGAGGAAGACCGTCGCGGTCCTTCTTAGTGAAGGATCTGTGCGTGATCCCGACCGCCGCCATATCGCCGCGGTTGTAGGTGAATGTGGTGGTGTCGTGCAAAATCAACAGTGGCCCATGGCTGGCACTAGATCGACTCCGCGTGGCTGCAAGGTGGCCGGCGAGGATCGCATGCTCGGTAATCCGATCGCTGGAAAGCAGTCGGTACGCTGCCTTGGTGTTTGCCCAGTCCTGGCACGCAAACGGAATGCTGCCGCCGATGCGATTCGAAAACTGCACCAACATGGTGAGACGCTTGCCATGCCTCGCGTCCTGAAACCGGCGTCCCCTTAACTCCTCGCCGATCCAGCCCTCAGCCCGCTCCTCAATTTTGCTTGCACCGCTCCGTCGCTTCGACATGACAGAAGTCCAACATCCACCATCAGGGTTCCATAAGTATCAGCTTTGAGCCCGAACCGCGTCAGGCAACACCCCATGGAAACTTGTGGGGAATTGAAAGTCGACCACACGCTTACGAGATGCCGACTATTCGTTCAAGTGGAAAGTCCCCAACAAGAAATCGGTGACCCCTGATGCGTGTGCGGGGGTAATCCTCTGGAACTATCCAATCTGCACTCGATGAGCCTCCGAGGTCCAAGGTGTAGCGATGGTCGGCCCGAGTGACTTCTCGGAACTCACGACCGCATCTGCCTTGATCGGGATCGGTGGCATTAGCACTACGTCCCCATCGAAAATCCACCCCGTTCAGTTCCGAAGTGTCCAACTGACTTTATTTCAAAGTCTCCGAATTGCATGCCGCGGGAGAGTTGACTGGGTTGCAGCGAGCTATCGCATTTTCCGGAAGTGCAACGGTGAAGTGACCTGGCCAGGCCGCCGGTTCGCTGGCTGGGTAGTCTGTGCTTAGAATTTGAGCGCCGCTCGCCATCATCGCATCGCGGCGCGAGGTCGAGTTGATGCGTGCTTCCTTTGTATCCGCATCCGTGCGGGTGCGAATCAGATACCCCTTGCGAACGAGGGCGGCGATGTCTTCTCCTGGCCCATCGTTGCGTTCGATAAAGGCCGCGTCAGGCTCGCCGGGGGCGGCATTGGTGAACAGCACGCGCCCTCTCAGCGATGGATGCCCGGCGAGGTAAACCGGGCCAACCGGACGCTGGTCCATGAGGAACACAACTTTGCCGCGCGCGCTCGCCAGTGTAGGCCAGTTGCCGGCAAGCACTGCCTGTTCCAGCGTGTCATAACGACCGCGCACGTCATCGGGTGTGATGAGTTCATCGGGCGGAAAGACGGAGCGAATCTCGGCATCCAGGGCATCGAACGTGCTGGATGTGAAGGGCTCGGGCTCGGTAAGTTGAAGCTGTCCACGCGGTCCTGTTCCCTGCTTGGTCTCCACCAGAATGAAGACGGGAATATGGTCTGGGTGCGCGTGCGACCAATGCTGAACCTGTTTGAGGCATGCGATGAAAGGCTGGCAGGTGCTGATGTAGTCGACGTCCTGGACGTGCATAACCTTGAAGCCTGGCTTGTTCATAATGCCATCGGGATCAAAATCGGGGTCCGGAGGAAGATGGGCTTCGGCAATCATCTTGGGTCCCAGGGGATGCGCGTACCGGCCGCCCTGGCTATCTGCATAGATATCCAGCTCAATCTGCCGCACGCCGCTGTCCAATTGCTGATCGAGGGACGCATGCCGATAATCGAGCCCCTGGTAAGCCACAGGATTTTTGATCTTCCACAGTGCCTCTGCGCTCGGCGGAAAGCCCGCGTGATAGCTGTTATGTGTCCCGATAACCTGAATCTGATTGAGGCGGATCTGATCTGCCTGCTGGGCAGGAGCCGATGACGCAATTAGAGAGAGAAAGAATGCCAATGACGGCAGAGCGAGTTTTTGCGAAGGCATGACGACTCCAGCGAATCGAAGATGAATGGCGAGCCCGCAAGCGGGAACGCGGAGAGCACTATTGAGGAGCCGTCACTGGCCGACTGCGGTCGTGAAGGCTCCTCTGTGGTTGAACTAGAAGGTCAACTTGAGCGCCAATTGGATTTGGCGAGGCGGGAAGAACGCCGTTATGGCGCCATACCCACCGTCGGAGCGATTGGAGTCAGGATTGGCGTAATTCACCGAATTGAGTGCATTGAATGCCTCGCAGCGGAAATCCAGGTTGGAAGATTCGCTCCACAGCGGAAACGCTTTATGCAAGCCGGCATTCGTTTGGTAGAACGGGTTGTCGCGGAGAGAGTTTCTGCCTGCGTTTCCGTAAGGTTGAGCCACGTTGGTTGGAATGCTGACGGCCGAAGAACTGAGATACCCCGTAAGTGACGTGGCAGTTTTGACCCACAGTCCCTTTGGGTTTCTGGGGTTGCCAGACACATTGGGGCGGTAGTTGAGCAGATCGCTTACATCCATCTGCGATGGTTCGGAGTAGATAAGATTGACAGGAGCTCCGCTTGTGGCCGTGTTGATCAACGTAAACTGCCAACCGCCAGCCAGCGTTTGCATGGCGCGGTTGGCGCTTCCACCCCAACGCCGGCCTCGCCCATACGGCAGGTCCCAAATCGCTGTCAATGTATCGTTGAGTGGTTGGTTGTAAGCCGACTGTCCGCGCTCTCCGACGAGGTTGGCAAGATTCACGCGCGAGTTGTCGTTGTTCGGTGTATCCAGATGGCCCGATGCATTGTCGATATCCCTGGAATAAGAGAACGCGTTGAGCAGATAGAGACCGTTCGCGTAACGGTGTTCAACCCTGGCCTGCACAGCGTGATAAATGAGCATGCCGAGGTTGGCTGATCCCTCGATGCCCGTGAAGCCAACAATGGGCCGGCGTTGCAGCAGTTGGACGCAGCCGGTGGTCACAAAGCTGTTGGCCGTCGTGTCGAATTCGCAAGTTGGACTCGGAGTGTTCGGCGGGGCCTGGTTGATATCGTCAAGCACCCAGATCTTGACCCCGTGTTCGCCGACGTAGGAAATATCGACGAGGGTGCCTTTGCCCAGCTGTCTTTGCAGACCAAAGTGCCAGGCCTGCACGTAGCCTGTGGCAATGTCCTTGGGGATATAGCGAGTTTCTGCCAGAGCAGTGCTGAAGCCGGCAGAGCTGACGAAGTTTGGACTGTAGCCCTGCATTGTCGGGCTGAAGCATGAGGTGGTCTGTACGTTGGCCGAGCAGATGGGCGTGTTTGTGGTCACTCCGTTCGTTGTCTTGGCGATGACTTGCGAAATTGCAGAGTTGACGATATAGGGACCGTTGTACGCGAGAAGGTTTTCGCCGCCCTCACGATTGAACTGAATATAGTTGATCCCGTACCCACCGCGGATCACCGTCTTAGGATCCCAACCGTAAGAGAAGCCAAGGCGCGGTGCGAAATCGGTCGTCGGCATGTTGACCAGTGCGCGAGACGATATGCCACCATAACTCGCCTGCTGCAGGGTGCCGGTCGTGATTGCGAGGTAGGGTGCTTGCGATGCGGTTCCCGGTGGAGGAATGAAGTTCGCCAGGTGGTTTCCAGTAACCCATTGCGGGGTTACAAGTTCATAGCGCAGTCCGGCGTTGATCGTCAGCTTGGAGAACACCTTCAAGTCATCTTGGACATAGAAGAAATTCATCATCTGGTGGTAGTTCACGATGACAAAGTTGTTCAGTGTATAACTGCTGCGCGCTCCCACCAGAAAATCGGCCAGGTAGGCAGCTTCCTTGATGCCCGCGTCGTTGTAGCTGGTATAGGCTCCAGCGTTGGCATTTGATGGGCCGGAGCTGAAGCCGCCGCCATAGTTGTCATTTCCATCGGTAGGATTGAAGTCGTCGATCTCGGTATTGATCGCCTGGTACTCGTACCCGACCTTGATACTGTGGTGGCCGTGCAGCAAGGTGTAGTTGACCTTCGGATCGATGACAAACGGGTTCTGAAACTGCGGATTGCTGCTTTGTGCACCGAACTGCGAGAAGCTCGAAACGTTCTGGTCGTTCAGCGAGCGCGAGATGAGAGGGGAAGTCGGCAAGCCAGGGATACCCGCCTCCGCAATCAGACTCGGCTGGCCAAGACCATAGGGCGTCTTGCCTCCCAGCGTCCAAGTGAATCCGACACGCGCGTCGATGATGGAGTTCTGGTTGAACAAGTAGGTATAGCCGGCTGCGATCTGCTTGTTGTAGTCGTGAATCGTGCCGTTTGCGTTTCCGCCGGCAGCGCCTGTGATGGGTTCGGCGTCCACGATATTCAGATGGTGCCAGCTCCAGCGGAAGAAGGCCGTCGTGCGTGGATTCAGAAAGAAGTCGAAGCGCGCATCGGTCTTGTTATCGGTGAAGTCGGCTTTGGGTACGTCCACCAGATTGTTGGAAAAGCCGCTTGCGCCTGCTGTCGTGACGTTTGCAGACGGGAGGGCCGGAATGACCAACTTTGCCAACGCGTTCCAATCCGATTGTGGAACAACACCGTTGGCATAGACAGCGCCCGTGAGAGGGTTGTGCAGGGATACAGGATTTCCAAGGGTGTCTGTGAAGATGCCCTGCCTCTGATTTGCATTGGGGACTGTCGACGCAGCGTACTGGCCCTGCACCTGGCGGTTGCCTTCAAAGTCACCAAAATAGAAGATTTTGTTCTTAAGAAACTTGGGCACCGGACCACCGATGGCGCCTCCGAACTGGTTTTTTACCAACACAGGCTTGACCGATTTTCCGGTGAGGACGTTCGTCGGCGGAGTAAAGGGCCCTATGGCGTTGAAGTCTGTATTGCGGTTGTATTCCCAAACTTTGCCATGGAGATGATTGGTGCCGCTATTGATGCTCACGTTAAAAACCGCGCCCGCCGAGCGCCCATATTCGGCGCTGTAGTTGTCTGTCTCAACGCGGAACTCATTGATCGCATCCGGCGAGGGTTGAATGGCCTGGTTCGAGAAGCTCTGATTCGATGTGCCGTAAGCGTTGTTGTCCAGACCGTCGAGCAGGAATTCATTCTGCTCACTACGATTGCCGTTCACGTTGTAGGAAGCGTCGCGACTAGTAACCGTCTGATTTTCCAGCACATTTGCGCGCACGCCGGGAGTGAGCAACGCCAGGTCTGCGTAGGCGCGCCCATTCAACGGAAGATTGTTCACATCGCGCGCGAATATCACCTGCCCTCGCTCACTGTCTTCCGTTTCCAGCAGCACAGCTGCCCCGGTTACGGTGATTGTTTCGCTGGTCGCTCCAGGCTTCAGGCTCACATCCACGCGTTGACGGGCGTTCACTTCAGCCGTGAAAGGCTCCGTAACGGTCCCGCTGAATCCGGGTGCATCTGCCTTGATTTTGTACTGGCCAATGCGAACGCTGGTAAATTCGAACTGCCCTTGCGAGTCCGCTGTTTCCGTTGTTTCCAGACTCGTAGCGATGTTGACGAGCGTGACCTTCGCACCCGGGATTGCTGCACCTGAAGCGTCATGAACAAAACCGAGAACTGAAGCGGTTTCGTATTGGCCGTAGGCAGGGGAGCCCAAGGTTACGCTGAGGAGGAGAACGAGAATAACGCCGCTAAACCTCTCTAATAACTTCACGTTAGCCATTCTTCTTTGATTCCTTTCGTGTTTTTGGAATGTCTTTTGGAGCGGGAATGTCTTACCCGCTTGTCCTCTTGCCTTGCTTTCTTTTGGAGTCTCAAATCCTGGGCCGGCTCACTGCTTCCGTTTGAGTCAGGACTTCTTTGTTGCCTGAATCCGGTGCGATCGGAGTGCACACGTAATGAGGGAACAATGTGCGAACGCACGTGAGCAGAATTCACGGCTTGCTTCGCTATTTATTACTGATCAAGATTGCAAGGGGTGTTAAGCGGGAATGAATATAATGTGAACCTCTTCGCGGATTATGGATATTCCGGGACTGAGTCCAGTTGCTCGTCGAACTGGAACAATTTCAGACGGAAGATCCGCACATATCAAATCAAACAGCACTTCCGGATTGGCCACAATACAGTTGGAAATGTTGATGTTCCAAAGATCGGAGTGTTGCGGATGGAAGTGAACAAAGAAACGTGTCGCGAATTCGGCGTGTGTTTACAAATCTAGTCCAAATGAACATAAAACCGGCAAGTGTCCATGTTGCCGACTATACGGCCACGTGGGATTCGGCCGCGCAGCAAAGCGAGCTCAATGGTATTCCTAGACCCTGGACGTTTCGTTCCCGATCTGTGGGCCGGCTGAACCTTCGTTGATTCTTTCTTCACGAAGCGAACGACCTTCAATGGCCGGCCACGACGATTGGACTAATGTTTAGTCCGTTCAAGGGCAATTTACATGCTAGTTATTAACCCATTAGTTGTCAGTCAGCTGCTATCGGATTGGGAGTTTGAGCGCTTCTGCTTCTAAAACGACAGCGTTCAGATTCAGCGCACGAAAGACGGGCGCCGTTCAACTATTTTCGGCGGCGCAGGCTGGAGACCCGCTCCGCATAGATCGCTGCTGGGCCAACTTTGCGTTGCCATACGTCGCTAGTTAACTGTGCAGGCCGTACCATTAATCGAGAACGCCCCAGGTATCGCGTTGGTGACGCCATCCCAGGTTCCATTAAATCCTATACCGGTGAGACTGCCTCCGGTGGGGATGGAGCCGTTGTAGGGCTCATTCGTAACCGTCACGTTTGCGCCGCTCTGCGTTTCAACGCCGGTCCACAGGCTCGAAACTGTTTGCCCATTTGGGAATGCCCAGGTGAGCGTCCAACTGCTCAAGGCTGTGCTTGCATTGTTGATGATGGTGATGGACGCGCCAAAGGCGCTTGTGTTCTGCGGAGAAATCGTGTAGTCGATGGTGCATCCGCCAGGCGTCGAGGGAGCGACAGTGAGAGCAATCGTCGTAGATGCGCTCAGGGTGCCCGACGTTGCAGTAATAGTGACCGTCGACGCGCCGGCAGTTGCTGTTGCGCTCGCCGTGAACATAACCAAACTAGTTCCGGCGGCAGGGTTCGTGCTGAAGGTTACTGTCACGCCAGTGGGCAGTCCAGTCGCAGCAAGAGTCGCGCTACCCGCGAACGGACTTATATCGGTTACCGTGATCGTATCCGTAGCGTTGCCGCCCTGAGTTACTGACAGGGTCTTCGCCGACGAGGCAAGCGTGAAGCTTCCTGCAGCAGAGGCGACGGTGAGAGCAATGGTCGTGGATGCGGTCAGGGTTCCAGACGTCCCAGTGATGGTGACCGTAGCCGGGCCGGTGGTGGCTGTTGCGCTGGCCGCGAACGTGACCACGCTGGTTCCGGTGGCAGGGTTCGTGCCGAAGGACGCAGTTACGCCAGTTGGCAGGCCGGATGCGGAAAGAGTTACACTGCCGGCGACCGGACTTACATCGGTTACCGTGATCGTGTCGGTAACGCTGCTACCCTGAGTCACTGACAGAGTGTTCTCCGATGGGGCAAGCGTGAAGCTGCCTGTACCTGTGCCAGTGCCGCTGCCTCCGCTGCAGGTGACTCCATTGAGCGTAAAAGACGTGGGTACGGCATTTGTAACGCCGTTCCAAGTTCCGTTGAATCCCACTTGTGAAAGGCTGCCCCCGGCGGGGATATCGCCGTTGTAGCTTTCGTTGATCACCGTCACATTCGCGCCGGACTGAGTCTCTACGCCATTCCACAGTTGCGAGACTGTTTGCGCGTTGGCAAAGGTCCAGCCAAGGGCCCAATTGGATAAGGCGGTTGTGCTCGTGTTGTCGATGGTAATGGCGCCTCCGAAGGCGCTTGAGCTTTGTGGCGAGATTGTGTACACGATGTTGCACGAGTCGGAACCGACGAAAAGGGAGATGGTGGCGGTTTCGGTCAAGGTTCCGGAGGTTCCAGTGACGGTGACCGTTGCGGCGCCCGTCGTGGCCGTGCTGTTGGCGGTAAAAGTTAGTACGCTGCTGCCGGTGGTTGGGTTTGTGCCGAGCGTGGCAGTTACGCCGGCGGGCACGCCAGAAACGGCAAGACTCACGCTTCCGGTGAATCCATTCAGGTCCGCAACCGAAATTGTGTCGGTTGCCGTTTTGCTCTGGGTAACTGAAACGTTGGAGGCTGATGGCGAAAGCGTGAATCCGGGCGCGGTCGAAGCCGACGCTACGAAGGTGGTAATGCTCTGCGCGGGCAGCGAATAAGTGAACACTCCGCCAGTAACACTAACCGGAGTCAGCTGCGTCATCGTATTAGTGGCCGAAGTCTGGTAGGGAGTAAACGAGGTCGCAGCTTGGCCCTGGATGGTGACGGGAAAAGAGGTGGCAGTGATGTTGGAATTGATGGCCACGATCACCAGGTTTCCGTCTCCCATGTAAGCCGAGTCAAACACGCCCAGTACGGGGTTCGTGGCGCTGACCATAACATAACCAGGCTGGATAAACTTGGAAAACTGCCCTATGGCGTATCCGTAGTAAGTCGGGGCGGGAGCGGTGGTATCGGAGTTAATCAGACCGTAATTGATGCTGTCGGCCGGGTCGTCCCAAATCCACCAATATACATAAGCGCTGTAGTTGCCCGTAACCATGGAGTTATGAATCTCTTCGGCCAGTTGAAGCGCATCGCCGATTGCCGGCTGTGATCCTGCCGGCGTAAACATGTGCTCGGTCATCCAAAGTGGTTTGTCGTCCTGCTTGGCAAGCGTATAGGGGGTAGGCGAGGATCCATAGAGATGGCCGCCAATGATACTGATAAGGGGCTCAGCATCGGGGTCTTCAAGGGCCGCATTCGACTGGGCCTGAATAAACTGAAATGACTCCGGCATGATAAGTTTCGTGGTAAGCGTGGAAGCGTTACCTGCTATCCAAGTGTCCATCTGCGCTGCGGTCCAGTTGCAGGATTCGTAATCGACGTTTGCAAAGTCCGGTTCGTTCTGCATTGAGATGGCATAAAGGTTGAAGCCGGCATTGTCATCGAAGTAGTTGACAAAGTCTTCGAGATACGAGGCGTAAGTGGCATAGTTCGCGGGCTCCAGAAAGCCGCCGCAGAACCCGGCTGCGGGACTGCATGTGCCCGAGAAAAAGGGCTGAGATGAAGAACTGGACTTCAGCGAGGCAGGCGGCGTCCAGGGGGTAGCCATAACGATGGCCTTCGGATTGGCGGCGACGGCCTCCTGGGCGTTGGTAACTTCGTCAAACCAGCTTCCCGTGTTGGGAGCAGTGGTTGCCCAAGGCGGGATGCTTGTCGGTGAGCCGGTGGGATCGATACGCACGCGCAGAACGCTGAGGCCGAGACCCTCGGTCGGGCTGAAGAGAGCCGTAGCTTGGGGCTCAGTAAGTTGTCCTAGCCAGGCGGTCGCTCCTCCAAAACCGCTAATCGTTTGTTGTGAGGAGCCATAATTAACCACCGCGTTTTGCGCGCTGGCCGCGGCGACAGCAAGCAGGAATGCCGATGCGGCTATACCGACAAGTCGTAATCTCATGATTGACCCTCTTCTCAGTGAGCTAATGGAGTTTTGTTTCTCGTTGTTGAAGCACCAGGACTATTGGGCTGCCATCTGCCTGAAGCATCGCAGGTTCATGGCGATCAAGTTTGTCTTTCGGGCGGAGCCGAACAAAAGTCGGGGCTTTTCCTACTAGGGGCGCCTGGTTCGCAATTGCGGAACCGGCCGGTTCGGTCGCGATCGCAGTACCGACTTCCGTGGTCCGGCTCGGGTTAACGCGCGCCGTCGCGTCTTCGTAGGGATTAGTGACGTGTGTTACCTGAGCCGATGAGATCGGCAAAGGCGGTGTTAGAGATGATGCCGCAGGTACCGAATAGCACCCGATCAGTTGGCGAGAATATTCGCATCCGCAGGAGTGGTGAATGGCCGAAACTTGGCTTCTTTTTTGCATCACATGGCCCCTCAACGACGATCGATACACAAGTGCGTTACGCGACAGGATCACGATATGGCGGCCTTTCCCTGCCGGCACGGTAGAACAGCCTGAACGTTTCTCTAATCGTGTTCAAATAGTAAGAACTTAATAGAAAATGAGAAGGAGAAGATGAAGGTCGCCCGCGCGGGAATAAAATTATCGAGGGCATCTTGGGGCAACTTGAAGCGTTCACACTTAGAATGCGATCTCAGAGGATATGCACCTGTGAGACAACCGATTTATACGACAAACTTCGCAATCGGTGTCTTAACTGCCGGCAAAACAGCAACTGCACCTATCTTGGGCTTTGTCGCTGCCTGCAAGTTTTCCAAGGAATGCACGCTAAACCGTTTTACCTAGCACAAGCAAGTTACTAGTGGACATGAGGCTAAAGTAACGTGGGTCCAGATTTGTTGACGATCTAGCGATCGACGCCCCTCAAGACGCCATCGCGTTGTGGGCAACTTTTATTCGTATTACAGTAACTCGATCGGAGATATATAGTTGCAGCAGGTTTGCGGTGACTCATAGTGACTTACAAACGAATCGAACTGAGAAAGTCGCGGTCACGCTATCTATAAATGAATCTCCGGGTCGAAGGCCGTGAATCGCCGCAGGTGCGGCGCCACGAACTGCCGCGTGAAGTTGCCGTCATATTCGCAAACGGTGACGAACCAATGACAACTCCGGCAGCGGCCCCCTAGCAGGCTGCTGAAAAAGTAAGTTGTTGGCTGACAGTATCCCGCTTTCGGCTGATTCTCACCTGATTTGGCGCTTTGTCACGGTTGAATTCTGTGCTCTGCGAGC
>JBEKPD010000149.1:0-10314 GCA_049521075.1 Occallatibacter sp. | reverse complement strand
TCCCGCGTCCGCTCCACGCGCGGGTCCTTCAACTCCGAAAAATACTTCAGGGGACTCTCCATGTCCCCATCTCATCCCCACTATCCTTCTCTGCATATAGCGTTTAAGATGCGTTTGCCCTGGCGATTTTTGCCCGCTGGTGTGGCTTGATCCCTGTTTTTATGTACACTGAGCGACGGGGGTTCTTCTTCTTGACCACGGCTGTTGCTCACTATGCGGCCTCGGCGGTCACCGATTGTGGCCGCAAGCGCCCATCCAATGAGGATGCATTCGGCTTTTCCGTCGAGCACGGCGTTTACGTGGTCTGCGACGGAATGGGCGGCGCCGCAGCTGGCGAAGTTGCCAGCTCTCTCGCGGTCGACGAGGTGATGCGTCTTCTCACCAGCCGCGATACTGCCCACCCTGACACGGCCCGTTCACTGGCGGACGACGCCGAAGCGGCCGTGGCCAGCGCCAATACGGCCATCTTCACGCGCGCGCAGCACAGCCGCAACCTAAGCGGCATGGGCACCACGCTGGTTTCGCTGCTGGCCGAAGACCGACGCGGCTGGATAATCAACGTGGGCGATAGCCGCGGCTACCGCCTGCGCAACTCAAGACTGGAGCAGATCACCCTCGATCACTCGCTGGTGGAGGAGCAGGTACGCCTGGGCCGCATGGATCGGCTGGAAGCGCAGCGCTCGCCCTTCAAGAACGTGATTACGCGCGCCCTGGGCACCCAAAGCTCGGTCACTCCAGACGTTTTTGAGCTTGAAATCGAGCCCGGCGATCTTTTCCTGCTCTGTTCCGACGGCCTCACGCGCGAACTCTCCGATGCGGACATTGAATGGGTGTTGAAGCTCGATCTTCCGCTGCAGGATTTGTGTGCGCGGCTCGTCGCAGCCGGTAACGATGCCGGCGGCCACGATAATATCACCTGCATCCTGGTCCGCGCCGAAGCGTAGGACGGGCATCGTGCTTTCCCGGGTCTCAAATTCGAGACCGGGGGCGCCCCGTGTCGTGGTGAATTGAGAAAGGTGGGTTGAGATTTGAGCTTTCCCACCCTAGTCGAACTCCACGCAGGATCTCGCCGCGCGTTGCCATCCGCGGCTCACGGTTCACGGTTCACGAACCACGATCCAAGAATCCGCTGCTACTCGCCCGCTGCTTCACGGCTGTTGGGCGCGTCATGCCGCGGGCGCTTGAGCAGGAACGCCAGCGGAATGCAGCCTAGCGCGAGATACCCAAGCAGGCGGAAGTTATCCGCATAGGCCAGCACCGCGGCCTGCTGCTGCAGGCTGCCATACACCGCGCCCATCGCCTCGCGATGCGCCAGCACTGCATTGGCGCCTCCGGTTTGGAACCTGCCGGCAAGTCCCTCTATGGCATTCATCGCCACCGGGTTGGTCGCGGTCAGGTTGGCGCTCATGTAGCTCTGGTGGATCTGCGCACCGCGCACCTGATTGGCGGTAAGGGCCGCGATGCCGATGCTGCCGCCGATATTTCGAACCAGGTTGTAGATGCCGGCGGCGTTGCCCATCTCCTGCTTGCGTAGGCGGCCCATGGCGAGGGTGGTCAGCGGTACAAATACAAGACCCCCTCCAAAGCCATTCCAAAAATTTGGCCAGGCCACGGCTCCCATGGAGACACTCAGGTTGATACGGCTCAACATGAACGTGGAGACAGCGAAGATGGCCATGCCCAAAGCCAGCAGAACGCGGCTGTCAAAGCGATTAATGAGCGCGCCCACAACCACCATCGCCAGCATGGAGCCCAATCCACGCGGGCTCACCGCCAGTCCGCTGTCCATGGCCGAATATCCCAGCAGGGTTTGCAGAAATAGAGGCAGAAAAGCGGTGACGCCGTAAAGCAAGACGCCGAAGAAACCGGTGATGAGCGTTCCCGTGCGGAAGCTCGGGTCCAAGAGGATATGCAACTGCACAATGGGGTCGCGGCACAGGAGCTCGCGTGCGATGAAACCGAGAAACATGGCGACGGAAAGCGCCGTCAGCCAGCGAATCCACGTGGCTTCAAACCAATCCGCTTCCTGGCCTTTGTCGAGCACCAATTGCAGGCTGCCGAGCCAGACGGCCATGAGGGCGAAACCGATTCCGTCGATGGCTACGCGGCGCGCGTGGCGTAGATAGGGCGGGTCTTCAATGAACAGGTTGGCCATGAACAGTGCCAGCAGGCCGACGGGAAGATTGATGTAGAAGATCCAGCGCCAGGAGTAGCTGTCGGTGATCCATCCGCCCAGAGTAGGCCCGATGACCGGCGCCACCACGATGCCGACTCCGTAGGCAGCCATGGCTATGCCGTGCTTTTCTGGCGGGAAGCTTTCGAGCAGGATGGATTGCGCCAGCGGCTGCATGCCGCCGCCGCCCGCGCCCTGCAGCACGCGCGCAAAAATCAGCATGGGCATGTTCAGGGCCATACCGCAGAGCATGGATGCGCCGGTAAAGGCCAGGATCGAAATCATCAACAGGCGCTTGCGGCCGATGCGCCGCGAGAGCCAGCCGGAAGCCGGCAGCATGATGCCGTTTGATACCAGGTAGCTGGTAAGCACCCAGGTGGATTCGTCGGTGGATGCCGAGAGGCTGCCTGCGATATGCGGCAGAGCCACGTTGGCGATGGAGGAATCGAGCACCACCATGAAGGTGGACAGCATCACGCTGACAGCCACCATCCACGGATTCACCGATGGCCTCCACTCGGAACGCAGAGCGACCGGGTGGAGCGCTGGATTGCTGGTTGTGCTCATGTACCAGTTTACTTGAATTGATGTGACCGCCGCTCGCGGAACCCGCATCGGCGATAGACGGCAATCCAGGCGTTGGCAAAGCCGCCTAAGCAAGTTACGGATGCCTTTTCCAGAGGAATTGCAGGATTGAATTTGACACTTTCTACAAAATGGGTCTATCCTCGCCAGTTAGCGTTAACTCTCTAGTGCAAGGCGTATCACAAATGGCACATCCAGCCGCAGGCCTCTCCGTCGATCCGGCCACGATTCCCTTTCGCAAACTTTCCTCAGGCGCTACGATGCCGGCGATCGGGCTGGGCACCTTCGGCTCCGACAATGTTTCCGCCAACGAAATTGCCGCAGCGGTCAAGGGCGCGGCGGCAATAGGTTACCGGCATTTCGATTGCGCTTCGGTCTACGGCAACGAGCGAGAAATCGGCGCTTCATTCAAGGCCATTCTGCGCGGAGGAATCAAGCGCGAAGAGCTTTGGATCACCTCCAAGCTGTGGAACGATAAGCACGGCGAAGACGATGTGATTGCGTCGTGCTCGAAGTCTCTCGCCGACCTGCGGCTCGAATATCTCGATCTCTACCTGGTGCACTGGCCGTTCCCCAACTTTCATCCTCGGGGCTGCGACGTGACTTCACGTTCGCCCGGCGCCAAGCCTTACATCCACGAAAACTACATGAAGACTTGGCGCAAGATGGAAGAGCTGGTGCGGATGGGCTTGGTGCGGCACATCGGCACATCGAACATGACCATCCCTAAGCTCAGACTGCTGCTGCGCGATGCGCGCATCAAGCCGGCGGTGAACGAGATGGAGCTGCACCCGCACTTCCAGCAGCCGGAATTGTTCAAGTTCGTGGTGGAGAACGGCATCGAAGCCGTGGGCTATTGCCCTATCGGCTCGCCGGGACGGCCGGAACGCGACCGCACGCCGGAAGACACCGCGCCCGCCGAGGATCCGGTGATCGTAGAGATCGCACGGCGGCACGGGATTCACCCCGCGGCGATGTGCATCAAGTGGGCCGTCGAGCGCGGGCAAACGCCCATTCCCTTTTCGGTGAATCACTATGGCGAAAATCTCGCGGCCGCAGTGGGCGAGCCGCTGACGCAAGACGAAATGCGCGCCATTGCCGCCATCGACCGCAACTGCCGCTTGATCAAAGGCCAGGTCTTCCTGTGGAAGGAGGGCCAGAGCTGGGAAGATCTTTGGGATGTGAATGGGGAGATCACGCCGGCATGAGACGAGCCAGTAGCCGGTAGCTCGTAGCCTGTAGCTTCGCGCTGCGCCAGTTTCAAAGGGAATCAACAGTGCCCGCGCCGGCGCAAAAAGGCTACCGGCTACAGGCTACGGCTCACAGAACGCTGGAGAACGAAATGTCAAAAGCAACAATGTCCGCCGCCTATCTGCCCGGTAACTCCACCGTGGAGATGCGCACCGTGCCGGTGCCAGAGCCCGGTCATGGCGAAGTTCTTTTGCGCATGAAGGCCTCGACTATCTGCGGGTCCGACATTCGCTGCATCTATCACGAACATCTTGGTAAAGGCCCCGAGGGCTACCAGGGCGTGATCGCCGGCCACGAGCCTTGCGGCCAGATCGTCACCGTCGGCCCCGGCTGCCGCCGCTTCTGGCCCGGCGACCGCGTGATCGTTTATCACATCTCCGGTTGCGGCGTGTGCAACGACTGCCGGCGCGGCTACATGATCTCCTGCACCAGCGAGAAGTATCGGCGCGCCTACGGTTGGCAACGCGACGGCGGCATGGCGGAGTTCATGATCGCCGAAGAAAAAGATCTGATCGCGTTGCCCGACGAGCTTTCTTACGCCGATGGCGCGCAGGTGGCCTGTGGATTCGGCACAGTATACGAGGGCCTGGAAAAGATCGGCATCAACGGCAATCATGCGGTGCTGATTACCGGCCTGGGCCCGGTGGGCCTGGCCACGGGAGCCCTCTGCCGCAAGCTGGGCGCCAACAAAATCATCGGCATTGACGTGGTCCCGGAGCGGATGAAGATCGCGATGGATCTTGGCCTGTGCGACGAGGTTTTGAAATCCAGCCCGGACAACGTGGCCGAGGTCAAGCGGATGACCGCAGGCATGGGCGTCGAGCGGGCGATTGACTGTTCGGCAAACGATGCCGCGCGGGCCACGGCGGTCCGCGTCACTCGCAAGTGGGGCAAAATCGTTTTCCTGGGCGAGGGCGGACGCGTCGAGATCAATCCCTCGCCCGACATGATTCACGATCAGAAAACCCTTTACGGATCGTGGGTGACATCGACCTGGCTGATGGAAGAGCTGGTGGAGCGGCTGGTGCGCTGGAACCTGCATCCGGCCGACATTATCACGCACCGCTTTCCGCTGGAGCGCGCCAGCGACGCGTATACATTGATGGCTTCAGGCAAATGCGGCAAGGTGGCCGTGTGCGCGGATGAAGAACTGAAACTCGGCTAGCTCCGTGAACACCGCTGACTCCGCTCCTGCAAATGAGGACTCCATGGCCGATACGCCGAAACTAACCAAACCCGATTGGGAACGCGAACTGCACACTCTGCTGCCGCTCTACGGCCACCGGAACTGGATCGTGGTCGCCGATTCTGCGTATCCAGCGCAGTCGAAGCCGGGTATTGAGACCACTATCTCCGGCGCCGGACAACTCGAAGTCACACGCAATGTGCTCGACGCCGTCAATGCCAGCCGGCATGTTCGCGCCAACGTGTATCTCGACAAAGAACTCGAGTATGTGAGCGAAGCCGATGCGCCAGGCGTGTCGCGTTACCGCCAGCAGCTCGACGAGCTACTGACCGGCGCAAACAAGATTTCCATGCCGCACGAGCAGATCATCGCTAAACTCGACCAAGTTTCACAAGTGTTTCGCGTGCTCATCATCAAGACAGAGCTGGCCATTCCCTACACCACGGTCTTCTTCGAGCTCGGCTGCGCCTACTGGCCCGGCGATGCGGAAGATCGTATGCGCAAGGCGATGGCAGCCGCAAAATAACACCAGCATTCGCCCGCGGAATCAGCCGCCAAAGCAAAATCTTTCAACCGGAAAGAGCCTGCCAATGATGATCAACCGCCGGAAACTGCTGCAATGGATGGGCGGAACGTGCTCTGCGCTCGCGATGCGCAAATTCACCGCCGCGCAATCCACGGTGCAACCCGCCCCCTTCGCGCCGACGCGCGAATCCCTCCACGCCTACCGGATTCCCGAGTGGTTCCGCGACGCGAAGTTCGGCATCTGGTCGCACTGGGGTCCGCAATCGGCCATCGAGGACGGCGACTGGTACGCGCGCAAAATGTACATTCAGGGAACCGAGCAGTACCAATACCAGCTCGACCACTACGGACATCCTTCGCAGATCGGCTACAAGAACCTGGTCGGACTCTGGAAGGCCGCCAAGTGGGACCCGGAATACTTGATGGGTCTCTACAAAAAAGCTGGCGCCAAATATTTTGTGAGCATGGGCGTGCACCACGACAATTTCGATCTATGGGATTCGAAGTACACGCGCTGGAACGCAGTGAATTTGGGGCCGAAGCGTGACGTGGTAGGCGCGTGGCGCGATGCGGCGCAGAAGCACGGGCTGCGCTTCGGCGTAAGCGAGCACTTGTGGATCAGCTACAAGTGGTTCGCCGTCTCCCACGGTGCCGATAAAACCGGCCCGTTCGCCGGCGTTCCCTACGACGGCGTCGATCCACAATACGCCGATCTCTATCACGACGCAGGCTGCGCGCAATTTGCCGCCCCCAATGTCGATTGGAGCGACACCGGCATTCCCGATGCGTGGCGCAAGCATTATCTCGATCGCATGACCGACCTGATCGACAAATACCAGCCCGACCTGCTCTACACCGACGGCCACCTTCCCTTCGAGGAGTACGGACTGAAGATGGTTTCGCACCTTTACAACGTGAGCGCGCAATTGCACGGCGGCGATGTGGAGGCGGTGTACAACAGCAAGGAGCCTTCGGATTGCGCCCTGGGTACATGCACGCTCGATCATGAGCGCGGCGTTTCAGACGGCATTGCCCAGAATCACTGGCAGACCGACACCTGCATCGGGCAGTGGCACTACAAGCGCGGGCAGAAGTATAAGTCCGCGAAGAAAGTCGTCGACATGCTCACCGACATTGTGAGCAAGAACGGAAACCTGCTCTTGAATTTTCCGCTGCCCAACTCCGGCGAGCTCGACCCCGAGGAGATGACGATCCTCGAAAGCATTACGACGTGGATGGCCGTGAACAGCGAAGGCATTTACGCCACCCGGCCGTGGAAGATCTACGGCGAAGGACCTTCGACCGAGGTCGCCATCAAATCCGGCGGCTTCAACGAAGACAAGCAGGGCGATTTTACTGCCCAAGATGTGCGCTTCACGACCAAGGACTCTACACTCTACGCTTTTGTGATGGGCTGGCCGGAAAAAACAACGCTGGTGCGGGCGCTTGCGAAGAATAGTCCGCAGAATCCCGGCAAGATTCTCCACGTCGCCCTGCTCGGATACAGCGGCACAATCAATTGGAAGCAAGACGAGAGCGGGTTGCGCGTGGAGATGCCCGCCAACAAGCTTTCTGACATCGGCATTACTTTGAAAGTGGAATTGGCGTAGGGCCAGTTCACCGCTTGGGACGCTTGTACGAGCCGCCTTTGCCGTACGCTGCGCCCAGATACGCCGCAGCCCGCAACGGCGTCACGTGCTGCTCCGATCGGGCTCGGGCGATGGCAAACTCAGCAACTCGATCGACAATCCACACAAAATTCACCTCGCCGACGGAATGCACATCGGCGTCGGGTACGGGATTCATAAAGTCAATCGCATAAGGAGTTCCCTCTTTCACCGCGAACTCGACAGTGTTCAGGTCGTAGCCGAGCGCACGGCAAAGCTTGATGGCGTCCTCCTCCATCCGCCTCCAGAGCAAGCGGGCGTGGAGGGTTCGGGGCCGGGCGGCGTCTTTAAGGTAACGCTCTTCGTGCGGCCGGCGCGGGTCATATGGCATGATGCGCACTTTCTTTTGCCCCACCACGTAGCAGCGGAAGTACTCTGTGAACTCGATTGCCTTCTGAAACACCATGCACAGGTCGCGCGTCTGGTCGAAGGCGCGGAAGAATTCGTCACGGCCGCGCACCTCGTACACGTCGCGCCAGCCCTTGCCGTCAACGGGTTTCAAAAAACCGTGCCCGCCGATTGCGGCAAATGTCGCGTCCCAATCGAGAGGAAACTCAAGGTTGCGCATTGACTGCGGAGAAGTTTCATTTGGCAATTTTTTGTGCGGCAGGAGCACGGTGGTCGGCACGGCCACGCCGAGGCGGCGCGCCAGCGTGTAGTTGAAAAATTTGTCGTCGGCCGACGCCCAGAAGGGATTGTTAATGACGATCGTGCCGTTGAGCACGGCGTGTTTAAGGAACGCGCGATAGAACGGCACGTCGTGCGAGATGCGATCGATGATGACCGCATAGTGCGCAACCTGACTGAGCTCGAGGGCGCCGGTGAGAACGAATTCGGCCCGAATGCCGGCGGGATTGCGCGCGTTGATGCGCTCGACCAGCGCACTCGGAAAGCTGTTCTCCACGCCGAACAGGATGCCGATCTTTTTCATGCGCCGGTCCTCCGTGCGCGGCAGCGCTAAAAAGCGCCGCTCAACGCACCGCAACAGTGTACGACGGAAGACAGTAGTCAATTGTCAGGTGTCCGCTTTGGGCTATTAGTTGTTCCCTGACACCTGCTTTCTACGGCGTTTTCGAGAGCACCACGTCGAGGTCGGTGTCGAAGGAGAGCTTGGCGATGACGATGTCAAGATGCGCCTGGGCCTGGTCGCGCTGCTTTTCGAGATCGGTCTGCTCCTTCCGCGCCGCCTCGATCGCATCCTCGGCCTCGTTCAACTCGTCGACAAAGCGCTTGGATGTAGTGCTGTCCTTGAGCGCTTTCAGGTTCTCGCGATAGCGGTTCTCGTCGTCGGCCAGCGTCTTCTGTTTCTCCGTGACCTCATCGATCTTGCTATTCAGATCGGCGAGCGCCGTCTGGGCATCGATGGCCGGCTTCAACGCTTGGGCGAGCGCGGGTGAATAGTTGCCGGCAGTTATAAGAACGTCTCCGTTACCGAATTGTGTGCCGAGTTGCACCCTCTCATTGATGTCCGCGTGCTCACGCACATGGAGGTCTTTCGATTGATGCGGCTCGACGGCCATTCGGAATCGATACGCCGTCGCCGTAGTCTCGTCGGGCTTCACGTCGGAGTCGAGCTCGGAGCGCGGCTGGCGTGTGTGCTCCACAATCACGGCCCGTGTTTGATCGGCGGCGTTGGTGATGGTGTAGGTCGTGTCGGTGACTGAACTCGTGGTTTCTACCATTACGCCCTCGTGGACAGCCACGTGATGCAGCGTCCGCGTTTGCGAAAAGTCGCCGCGACGCACCTTCACCGCCTGGTCGACGGCGTAGGAGAGCAGGCGCTTTTCTCCGGGATGGATAGGATCGAGCAGGCCCTCGCCAGCGAACTCGCCGCTCTCGAAGATTGAGAAACTGCCGGAATCGAGTGTGAGCTTGGATGTGTTTTCGAGCCAGATGGCGCGTAGCGGCGTGGGATGACTGTCGCTCCACACGGTGACGTGGCTCGCGGGCAGATCCTGCTGCAGGATGGGCACCATGGCCGATTCGTTTTTGTGAATCGTGACAGGTTGTGTGAGCGCGTATTCGAAGAAGTCGTCGAAGGCGTTGGTGGAGACGTCGCCTTCCTGTATCGCATCCGACGCACGGTAGACGCCGCCGCCAGAACCCGTGCCGGAACCAAACATGCTGCCCATGACCCCGGAACCGCTGCCGCCCATGCCTTCCATTCCAGCCACGCCAAAGCTCGAAGGCGCAGCCTCTTTCCCAGCGACCATCTGAATGTTGTGCGGAATCCTGGTCGGCGCCAAGAGCTGATTGTTCATCATCTCAGACTGCACCGTAACGGCTTCCGCCGCCTCATGCGTAATCGGCGCATTCTGCGCGACCGTCGCAATGGGAATCGTCGGCCGCTGCGTGTACAGCGGCTGCGAGAGCGGCTGGATGAAGCTTTGCGGCGCGCCGGCCACGAGCGACAACTGCACATTGTTCCAGTCGACGCCCACTGTGTTGTCGACCACGGCCCATCCCTGCACGGTGGCGTTGCCGTTGGGGTCGCGCGGAAAAACGATGCGGTAGGTGGACTTCCAGACCGGCACCTCGCTGATGTAACTCACCTGCAATTGGCGCTCGCCCTGGCCGCGATCTTCGAGCGTCAGATGGCGCAACTGCTGGTCCTGCGCCGAGGCGACGATCTCAAGATACGACGCGAACTGCTTCTGCAAAGAGGGATCGATCATGCGCACTGAGACGGCGTCGGTGAGTTCGGCGGTGCGCAGCGCGCCGGTGTCGGTTTCGACGATGAGGAAGTAGTGATCCTCTGAGGTGGCGCCGTTTTTGTCGGTCTCCTTGCGAAATTCGACGTTGACGAGACGGCCAACAATCGGACCGCCCGGAGCGCCCGCGCCTGTCACCTCCACGCGCTGCCCGCGCAGCGCCTGGTAGACGGATAACGTCGCGGGGTAATCCTTCAGACCGAGCGCCAGTGTGTT
>JBEKPD010000148.1:0-10364 GCA_049521075.1 Occallatibacter sp. | reverse complement strand
ACCCGAGCAGGATACGGGAAATTCAACGAAACGGAGATCACCACCATGTACCAGAACAAAGCAATCCTTATGGGCTTCCTCGGCAGCGACGCGGAAGTACGCACCGGCAAGAACGACCAGAAGTTCACCACGTTTTCCATCGCCACCAAGACCTCATACAAGAGCAAAGAAACCGGCGAGTACGTCTCGCATACCGAATGGCATCGCTGCATTGTCTTCGGCAAGTTCAGCGAGTTCGCTGCCACGCTCAAGAAGGGCGCACACATCCAGGTTGAGGGTGAGATTCGCCACATTGAGTACACGCCGAAGAAAGCGAAGAAGCCGGTGCGCACCGACAGCGTTCGGGTGACTTCGATCCTCAAGCTGGACCGGGCTGAGAAGGCTACCCCGGAAGAGCTTGAGGCGGAGCCAGTGGCGACCGACGAGGACATCCCGTTCTAGGGCTGTCCCGTGGCTTGGGAGTCCGGCACGGGCCGGACTTCTTCGGCTGCTAACCCCAGGCATCGCCCCCGCAATGAGAGACCGGATGGAGGGATTCGATGAACGAAACTGCCAAAGACTTTCTCACCCGTTGCTTCGCTCCGGGCTCGACAATCGCAATCCTACTACGCACAGAGATCCCCGCGAAGACCCAACAGCGTGTGGTGACTCTCGAACAGGCTCTCGCGCCTCGTTACCTCGGCTGGTTGGCGCATGAGAACCACAACGGAGCGAACATCTATGTCGCAGCCAATCCGCTTTGCTCCGGCAGCCGGAAACGGACGAAAGAGTCCATCGACTCGGTACGCCATGTCTACCTCGACATCGATGACGATGGCGACGCCCGGCTCGCTGCGCTTCGGGCTTCGTATGCAGTGCCTCCGGCCTCCGCAATCCTCTGCACTTCGCCCGCCAAGTACCAGGTCTTCTGGCGTGTGGCAGGCTTCGACTTCGAGCAGCAGGAGATCACACTCAAGCGGCTCGCCATCGCCTTCGGCGGCGATCCTGCTTGCACCGACCGGAATCGGGTTTTGCGCATCCCCGGCTTCCTCAATAGGAAGTATTCTCCGGCGCACTCCGTCGCGGTCGAATACGGCGACAACCGCGTGTGGACACCGGCAGACTTCAACCTCGAAAGCATCGTCATGTCGGCCACGCCTCCGCTTCGCGGTTCCGAGCGTTCCACCTCCCTCAAGGACACGCGCTCTGAGCAGGATTGGTCATGGGTTTGTCTTCAGCTCAAGGAGGGCAAGGACCCCGGCAAGCTGACGCACGAGTTGGCTTCCCGCAGATCGGACAAACCCAACCCGCTTTACTACGCGCAGCGAACTGTTGACGTGGCTTCCGCCCGTCAATGGTTCCTTGAAGGCGCGCCTATCGACGATGTCATCACGATGCTCGATGAGCGTCGCCGCTTCGAGCTTCCAGCTGCACTTTGCGCCGCTAGAGCGCGGGAGATTGCGGCTACGGCCCAACGCATGATTGCACGCAGAAAGATTGCTTGATTCCTAACACCAAGGAGAACGGAAATGCCTCTACTCGAAGTCGTCCAAACCCGTCAGATCAGCGCCTCCATTCGGCTGACTGATACAACCGCTGCCCAGGTCGATCAATACGCGGCTTTCATTAGCGCTTCTGCTGACGATGTCGTAGAGCAGGCGCTTGCTTATGTCTTCACCAAGGACCGCGACTTTCAGGAGTTCCTGAAGTCGCCGGATGCCCGGAAGGTGACACCGACATTGCGCATCCGGAAAGCTGTAGCTAATGAGGTGGCCGAGCCGACAGCTCGCAAGCCAGTCTCCCAGCCAACATCCGCAGCGCAAACAGCAGCTACCGCGGCGGGATCAAAGGCATGATCCCGCTCCCACATCTGCGGCAAAGCCACAGCGGTGCTTCGCACCGGAAGGATCTTGACACTCCACCCCTACTAGGGAGCTGTTTAGCTCCCTGCGGGAGCTAATGGGTTCCCACTGATTTGCGGGCATTTGGTAAACAGCCGGGAGCTTATTAGCTCCCTCGGTTTTCAAGAACGGAGGCAGTAGCGATGCCTATTTTGGATACAGAACGTCCGGCGAAACGAGGCGCGCTTCGCGGTCGCGAAAGCCGGAATCAGACCCTAAGCACCAAGCTCACAGAAACCGAATACCGCGCCGTCGAGAAGGCGTCGTCTGCCGATGGCAAAACGACGGGCGAGTGGCTTCGCGATCTCACACTCCGGAGTCTTCGCAGCGGCGCCCACGATACCGAGCTAATCGCGCTCTCGGAAACTGTCGGTGTTCGCCTACTCCTGGTCAATGTCCTTCGCTCGCTCGGAACAGGACAACGCATGAGCGCCGAGGGTTTCGACAAGCTGCTCGATGAGATCGGGGCGACCAAGCACGACCTGGCTACAAAGCTGATTGCCGAAAGGCGGAGGTGACGAATGCCGAAGACTGTTTGGGGACGTAAAGAGTCGATCATTTGGCCTCGCCACATGCCGATCTATACCTACGCGGTGGCTCTCGGTGTCGCTTTCCTAACCTTCGTTGCCGTCTGCGTTCGTATCCATCTGGCGACTCCTCTGGAACGCTACTGCCTACCTGCCTACGAACGGTCGTCGGCGTTCGGCGCACTGATGAAAAACCACAGAAGCAGCTACCGTCTCCTATTTATCGGCGGTCCGCACAGCACTCCTAGACCCGCCATGAATGATGACGTTGTTCTCGGAAAGACCGCTGACGCGGCCGGCCAGACCATTCCCCTCGCTCTTTCCGATGACGCTCGCGAGCGTGGCTATTCTCTCCTCTTTCGTGCACCGGCGCGGAGCTATGTTGATGCCCGGTTCAGTGTCTATCTCAGGGGGATGGTCTACAGCGGAACAACGCTCCTTGGGTTCTTTCAGCCGCCCATTATTGGAGGCGCGATCCTCTTTCTGATCCTTTTACCGATCGCTCTGCTCAAGGATGTCCAGCGCCAGAAGCAGTTGAAGTATGGGCGCCGGCTGAAAGGCCCGGAGATGCTAACGCCGCAGCAGTTCAACAAGACCGTGAAGGGCGATGGCGTCGGGCTCAAGACGAACGACATGAAGCCTATGCTGCGTATCCCGATACGTGCCGAGGCACAGCACATGCAGATCATCGGAGACACGGGCGCGGGCAAGTCCGCCCTCATGTTTCAAGTGCTTCGCCAGGTACAGAGCCGGGGTGATGCGGCTATTGTCTACGACCCAGCCCGCGAGTTTGTGAAACGCTTCTATGACTCTTCGCGTGGCGATGTCATCCTGAATCCGCTCGACAAGCGTTGCCCCTATTGGGGACCAGCCGATGAGTTGCGCAGCCGCTCCGAAGCCAAGGCTCTTGCCGCATCGTTATTCCAGCCGCCTCAGGACAAAAAGGGCGAGTTCTTTATTGAATCGCCGCAGAAGATTTTTGCGTTCCTGATGGCCTATGGGCCGACGCCGGATGAGTTGGTCGCGTGGATGTCGAACCCTGAGGAGATCGACCGTAGGCTCAAGGGCACGGAGCACGCACACCTTATCGACCCGCGCGCACACCAGCAGCGGGCAGGTGTGCTGGCATCCCTCGGTCTAGTGGCGGACAGCCTGCGTCTACTGCCCAAACCGGAAGATGGTAACGGGTCATGGACCGCCACCGAATGGGCCGAGAAGCGGCAGGGTTGGATCTTCCTTACGTCACTTCCAGCGGAGCGTGAAGCGCTCCGCCCACTGCAAAGTCTCTGGATTGATTGGCTGGTGTTGCGTCTCCTGAATGAGCCCAAAGAAGCGCAGCGGCGGGTGTGGTTCGTCATCGATGAGTTGGCCAGCTTGCAGAAGCTACCGCAACTTCATACGGCCATCACTGAAGCCCGCAAGAGCCGGAATCCGGTTGTGCTGGGATTCCAGGGAAAGGCCCAGCTCGAATACCTATACGGCCACCTTGCCGAGGTCATGCTGTCACAGCCAGCGACCAGTGTTTGGCTCACGACAAAGGAGCCGAAAGCCGGCCAGTGGGTAAGCGAATTCATCGGCAAAGTTGAGGTTGAACGACTTCGGGAGACCCACTTCGACGGTACGCGCGCAGGACGGAACTTTCAGCTTGACCGCCAAGTGGAGCCGCTCGTATTGGAGTCCGAAATTTCCGGCCTTGCCGACCTGCACGCTTTTATGAAGTACCAGAATTACGTGACCCGGTTTTCTTTCCCCTACTTCGACATGCCTGTTGTGGCTAACGGCTTTGAGCCACGCGAACGTCCCGACGACAAGTTGCCGTACCAGCCGAAAAAGACAAGTAGTGCCAATCCTGTACCGGTTGAGCTAAAGCAAGAGCCAGAGCAGTCCGCGCCAGTCACCTCTGACGGAATTTCCGAGGTCGAGGCGATCGAGCCGGAGTTTGCGCTGGCTCCCGATGACGACGTTCAGAATCTCATCACGCGCGGATAGGAGTGAACCATGCTGACGATATCCAAACCACTTTCCTCTACGCAGGCGCAGACCTATCACGCCAAGGAGTTCACCGCCGCGGAACAGAACTATTGGAAGCAGGAAGACACCATCCAAGGCGAATGGCGTGGCAAACTCGCCGAGGAGTTTGGACTCTCTGGCGCAGTAGGCGCGTTAGAGTTCTCCCGTCTCGCGGAGGGGCAACACCCGGCGACAGGCGAACAGCTTGTGCGGCACCGGGCTGTTCATGAATACAAGACCGAAGACGGTCGGACGGTCACGCCCGTTGAGCATCGCGCAGGTTGGGATGCCACCTTTTCCGCTCCGAAATCCGTTTCGCTGACGGCGCTCGTTGGCGGTGATGACGAAGTTCGGCAGGCCCACCGGCAGGCCGTTGCTTTCGCCCTCAACGAGCTTGAGCACTATACCCAGGCCCGCATCGGCGGCAACTACGCGCCGGAAACGACCGGGCAGTTTGTTGCAGCCACCTTCGAGCACGACACCGCGCGCCCTGTCGATGGATACGCCGCGCCTCAACTTCACACCCATTCAGTAATCTTCAATATGACCGAGCGAGAGGACGGGACAATGCGGGCTTTGCAACCGCGCAGTCTCTTCGAGACACAGCAGTTTGCTACGGCCCTGTACCAGTCTCACCTCACATACCAACTCCGCACACTTGGCTATGAGATCGAGCCAGGCAGGAGTGGCGCACCGGAGATCAAAGGCTACTCGCAGGAGTATCTTGATGCCTCAAGCCCTCGCAGGCAACAGATCGTGGAGGCGGTCGCAAGAAGTGGTTTCTCGGGACCGGAAGCAGCTCAGATCGCGGCGCACAATACACGCGATGGGAAGCAAATTCTGTCTCCGGCTGAGGTCGTGGCGGCACACCGTCAGATCGCCGCTGATTTCGGAAATCAGGCGGAGGCAATCGTTGCCGAGGCCCAGTCGCGCCGCAAGGGCAAAGCTCACCAGAACTCGATTGAGGAAAGAACACAAAAGGCAAGCTCGGCACTGACCTTTGCCCGTGACAAAGGCTTCGAGCGCGAGGCCGTTCTTGACGAGCGGGCTATCTTTGTAGACGCCATGCGTCGCGGCATGGGTGAGATGACTTACCCGGAAGTCCGCGCGAACTTCGAGGCGCGCATCGCTTCTGGTGAGTTTCGCGAGGTTCTCGGAAGCAAACACGCGGCAGGCCGGCACTTCACAACCGCGGCAACGATTCAAGCTGAGAAAGAAATCATCCGTTCCGTGCGAGACGCGCAGGGCTGGGCTCCGCAGCTCATGTCCATTCAGGATGCCGTTCCTCTCACCGAAGCTCGCGTGCAACTGAATCAAACACAACGGAAGGCGATCGAACAAATACTCACTTCTCGCGATCAAATCCAGGGGCTGCAAGGCAGCGCGGGAAGTGGCAAGACGACCACGCTTTCAGTGATAAGCCACGGTGCCGAGCAAAGCGGATACGCGGTGGAAGGATTTGCGCCGACATCTCGCGCCGCCCACCAGCTCCGCGAGGCAGGCGTGAAAGCCGACACCCTACAAGGATTTCTTGCACGGGTCCGGAACACCAATGACCCTTCTCGAAGGCATCTCTACATGGTCGATGAATCATCGCTGGCTTCGACTGAACAGATGCGGGATTTCCTACGGCGCATCGGCCCCGATGATAAGGTGCTTTTGATCGGTGACGTTCGGCAACATCAAGGCGTAGACGCTGGAAAGCCGTTCGAGCAACTACAGGAGTCAGGGATGCGAAGCGCCTTGCTTGATCGCATCGTTCGCCAGCAAGATCCCGAACTCCTGAAAGCCGTCGAATACCTCTCCAGGAATGAAACTGCGACTGGAGTTCGTATGCTGCAAGAGCAGGGTCGAGTGACCGAAATTCCGGACGCCGAGCAACGCATTGCTGCAATGGCGAAGGCCTATTCGGCACAACCCGAGAACACGATCATCGTTTCGCCGGACAATGCCTCACGCCGGGCTCTGAACCAGGCCGTGCGGACTGAATTGCAGAAAATGGGGCTGCTGGATAAGGAAGATCGCTCCATTCAAGTTCTCACTCCCCGTTCCGACATGACGGGCGCGGATCGAGCCTGGGCGGCGCGGTACGAAGCTGGCGACTTTCTCCATTACATCCGGGGAAGCAAGGAGAACGGTATTGAGGCCGGAAGCTACGCGCAGGTCGTCAGCACCGAACCCAAAGAAAATCTGATTACGGTGCAGAGACGAGATGGCGAACGTGTGACATACGACCCTTCGCGGTTACGAGGAATCTCAGCCTACCGTGAAATTGAACGCGAATTTGCCATCGGAGATCGCGTACAGCTAACAGCACCGAATCGGCATCTTCAAGTCGCGAATCGAGACCTCGGCACACTTAAGAGTTTTGAATCAGACGGACGGGTCACGTTGCGCCTGGATAGCGGCAAGGATGTCTCCTTAGATCCCAAAGAGATGCGGCACTTCGATCACGGCTATGCTGTCACATCGCACAGCGCTCAAGGACTGACTTCCCAGCGTGTGCTGGTCAATATGGATACCGAGGTCCATCCCGATCTCATCAACGGACGGTTTGCTTATGTGTCCGTTTCGCGGG
The DNA here is from genome assembly GCA_049521075.1 of Occallatibacter sp. Classification (GTDB taxonomy): domain Bacteria; phylum Acidobacteriota; class Terriglobia; order Terriglobales; family Acidobacteriaceae; genus Telmatobacter. Next base: position 3,369 of record JBEKPD010000148.1, on the reverse strand, counting down.
CATCTTACGATGCCCAGGTCTTCACGAATGACGCGGCCAACCTTGCGGATGCCCTCAGCAGGAACGTATCGAAGACCTCCGCTCTCGACTCTGGCAAGACACAGATATCTATTCCAAATCAGGCAACGGAGCAGTCTCGATTTGTAAAGAATCTGGGCGGCTCTGGGCTGGGATTAGCTCTATAGATGCTCCTAGCCCAACTTTGGCGTCACGAGGCACATCAGTCATGAGGGCATCGGAGGCCTGTAGCGCATCTACTATTGGCAATCCAGCCGCAATATACATCGATGAGAATGTCAATGGAGGGCAGCGCCGGGAGATAATGAATTGCCCTTCATTCGATCTCGGAGAGTACGGTGCGTCTTCGATTACCCCCTCAATTCGCAGTCGATGTGAGATCCCCTCATGGAGACCTAATCCAGCAGATCAACATCCCCACCTCCGAAGTAGAAGGCAACCTAGCCCGATATGAGTCGCCGCGCCTTAAAGGTTGGCTGTTCCAGCCCCCTGCTAGTACAGAGATTCTTGTGGTGCCGCGTAAGACCAAGACCTTCCCCGACACCTTTGGCAAGGTAATCGGCTTTGACCTTGAAGAAAGCTCAGCTTCCGTAGACGCATCCACCGGAACATGGCTGAAGAACACCGTCCCAACGATCCGGGCATATGAGGACAAGCTGGCGACTCGAATCGAACAGGTCCTTGCTAGCTGGGAACATGCCTTCAACTATCGAGAAGAGAACAGAGAGTTGCACCGCAAGGGACTTCGTAGGCCTCAGATCGGCGCACTTCACGCCATCAGTGCTCACTGGACGGTCAACAACACCACAGCAACGGTGGTAATGCCGACCGGAACTGGCAAAACCGAAACGATGCTATCAATCCTTATTTCGCACCAATGCAGGAAGGTGCTCGTTGTGGTGCCTACCGATGCGCTCCGGACTCAGCTCTACCTCAAATTCCTCACACTGGGAGTACTCAAGGACTCTGAGGCGGGTGTTGTGTCGGAGACAGCTTTGCATCCGATCGTCTGCAACTTGAAACATATTCCCAGTTCTGTGCAGGAAGTGGATTCCCTGATGCTAAATTGCCAGGTTTGCATCAGCACAAGCGCGGTATTTGGACGTAGCTCCCTTGAAGTTCAACAAAGGTTCGCGCAACACTGCTCGCACCTGTTCATTGATGAAGCCCACCATGTCGAAGCACCGACCTGGAACTTGTTCAAGAAGAACTTTGAAAACAGCCTTATTGTTCAGTTCACAGCGACACCTTTCCGTGAAGATGGCAAGCAGCTTGAAGGGAAAATCGTCTTCCGATACCCGCTTCATAAGGCGCAGGAAGAGGAATATTTTCGACCAATCAAATTTGAGACAGTGCATATCTACGATAAGGCGGATGCTGACAAAGCGATCGCCGATAAAGCTGTTGCTTGTTTGCGCGCTAATTTGGCCTCGGGCCAAGTGCTCATGGCCCGAGTATCAACCGTGAAACGTGCAAAGCAGGTGTTTCAGCTTTACAGCCAAAACACTGACCTAAGTCCAATCGAGATGCACACGGGACTATCGGCGAGAGCCCGCGAGAACGCAACAGAGAAGTTGCTCTCTGGTGAGGCCCGCATAGTAGTTTGCGTCGACATGCTGGGGGAAGGATTCGATTTGCCCGAGCTCAAGATAGCTGCCTTCCATGACATAAGGAAGTCGCTTGCGGTGACCCTGCAACTTGCCGGACGATTTACCAGAGTCAAAGCAGGTTTAGGAGACGCTACTTTCATCGCGAATGTCGCAGATGTTGATGTACAGCAGGAATTGAAGAGGCTTTATACCCAAGACCCAGACTGGAACAGACTTCTCCCAGAGCTTTCAGAGCAGTTGATCGGATCGGAGATCGCGTCACAGGAGTTCATCGCTAATTTTGACGATTTCCCGGCTGAGCTCTCATTACAAGCGGTCAAGCCTGCGACCAGCGCTGTGATTTACAGGACGCGCTGCCAAGACTGGAATCCAGAGAACTTTAGAGTCGGGATTCCTCAAATCGAGGATTGCTTACAAGTCCAACACACCATCAATCCTCATTCGAAGGTTCTCATCATCGTCACAACGAGGCGCATCCCGTTGCCTTGGACGGAGGCCCAAAATCTTCACTCAGTCGAGTGGGAATTATACGTGGCCTATTGGAATGAGCCTGCCAACCTTCTCTTCATCAATAACTCCGGGAACAATGGAGAGTTCGGTCAGCTAGCCAGGGCTATCGCTGGCGACGATGTTTCTCTGATCACTGGAGATCCTCTTTTCAGAGCATTTGCTGGTCTTTCCCTCGTGAAGTTTCAGAATGTCGGCTTGACAGAAATGCTAGGCCGAAATATCCGGTACACAGGACGCATGGGAGGCGATGTCGAACCAAGTATTACTCAACTTCAGAGAGGTTCGGCACAGAAAGCGGTGCTTGCCGGAGTTGGGTATGCACAGGGCGAGCTAGAGACGATAGGCGTTTCAAAGAAGGGGCGCATATGGTCCCACCGGCGAGAACGGCTAGACAGATTCCCAGTGTGGTGCGACGAGATTGGAAGAAAAGTAACCGATCCATCAATCGATCCCGATGAGATCTTCCGCCATTGCTTGCTTTCTAAGATCCTCGAACGGCGCCCAGACAAGATGCCAATCGGAATCGACTGGCCTGCTGATATCTACATGGAACCGGAGCGCAGGTGGGAGTTTGTGTTGGACAACGAAGTAGCGCCGATCACTAATACAACCATTGAGCTGGTCTCTCCAACACTTAACACGCCTTTGCGTTTCCGCGTGCGGACGGACTCGCAATCAAGAGAATTCGAGCTAGACTTCATTGTCGATGGCGACTCAAAAGACTTCGTTTTTAGACTTCGAGGAGATAACGGAGCAGCTATAAAACATGGTTCAAATGCTCGGGAGTCTGACCTCAGAGCTTTCTTCTATAAGTGTCCGCCCATCATTTGGTTCGCGGATGGATCATCGTTGGCTGGCAATGAATACACCGAACTGAGAAGCCCTCAGCCGGCTTTCGCTGCAGAGGAGATCGAGACCTGGGAGTGGCAAGGTACGGATATAAAGCGCGAATCACAAGGATTAAACAAAGACGTAAGCTCCATCCAATGGAAAGTCATCGACACACTAAAACGGGACGAGTCGATCGATCTCGTCTTCGATGACGACAATCCTGGAGAGGCCGCTGACGTGATCGCAATCAGGGTTCTAGGCGGATTAAAAAGCCCTGATTGACGGGCGACAATTAGAAGTCCCGGTCAACGACAAACAAAATTCCCGATGCAACGACAATTAGGCCAAGCGTATTCCGGTTGGTAGGAGCGGAGGCGGGTTGGTCACGGACAAGCAGGTT
>JBEKPD010000147.1:0-10527 GCA_049521075.1 Occallatibacter sp. | reverse complement strand
ATTCTTCCATGAAGGCAGTTCACCGCACCTCGGAATGCTCTGCAAAGTTACTCCCTTGAGGCAGAATCTGTTCCGACAACACCGATCATCAACCGACACAGTTGTGGGTAATTGAAAGCGCTTTAGCGCGGGGCTAACAAACACTGCGCCTCCGGCGTGCTCGACGAGGCATTACTATGTCGTATTCAATAAAGCCCAATAGTTTCCCGCATTATTTGGCACGACTGAAGCCGTGCAGTTTCACGGGACACCATTTGCCTCAGGCTGTGAATTCGACAGGCGTTATTTGTCGAAGCTGAAGGCGTTCTTCGGCAACGGCTGATTCACCTTGATATTGGTGTAGGTGCAGACACGCGATTGCCCATCGCCTTCATCGAAGACCTGCTTAAGGCTCACGGCGCGTGCGGTGTCGAGCCAGACGGTCACTTTGGGAAACAATTTGAGGACATCGGGATCTTTGGCGACCAGCTCAAGTTTGTCGGTCGAGATTCCGTCGATGGTTTCCTTGCCGACATACGTGATGTTCCATTTATCCGCAAGGGCTTTGCCGCTGGCGCCGAATCCGAGGGAGAAATAGCCCTCGTACTTGCTGGCCTCGGGGTAGGGTTTGGCGTCCTTTTCCTTGCCGGTATCGGAATAAAGCAGCGTGCCGCCGGAGAATGTGTAGCCTCTTTTCGTGGGCCGACCGTTGTACGCCGCGAAATGAACGGCCATCTCGAAGTGGCTATTGCGCTCGTAGTACGCGGTTCCGGTCATTACATCCTTGTTGTAAATCGGGTCCGTCTGGATAGTGTCGAACTCGACGGTGGCCGTCACGGTGTGAAAACCAATGGCTGCGGTATCGAGTCTTGCAAGGACGCTGGCTTTATCTTCAGCGTGTGCGGGCCGGAGCGGCAACGACGAGATCGCAACTAGTGCAAGAAATGCAAAAAGCTTACGTAAGTGCATGGGGTTCCTTAGCTTATTTGACGCTGAACGAGGCCGAAAGGACTACAGATGCCGGCTTTAGCGGTGCGCCCAGACCTTCCAGACCAGATTTCCCTGGGGGTCGGTGACCGTCTCCCACTTTTCCACAAACACAGCATCGCCTGTTACGGGCTCGATGGCCTCACGCAGCACCTTCTTCACTTCTCCGTAAGATGCGCCTGCGGGGATATTGATATCTGAAGCCTGCACCGTGACAATGACGCCGCGGCCGTAGCCAACAATCTGAATCGGGTGCAGAGGGCCCGCGACCAGCGGAGGTTTGGCGCCGTAGTCCCACACGTGCGGGGTGATGAAGAGGAAGAGCAGGATTACGGTCACCATTACGTCGTAGTGGAACGCTCCGCGAGGATAGGTCCAGTAGAAATAACTCTTCAAAATCTCTTTGACGCCGCGCCGGGGCTGGACGGTGGCTTGATTGGGCGAAGCAGGTGCCATCAGGACTCCTTCACTATTTTATCGAGTCCGCCCATGTGGCCGCGAAGGGCCTCGGGAATGCGCACCGAGCCGTCCGCCTGCTGGTAGTTCTCGAGAATCGCCAGCCAGGTGCGGCCCACGGCCAGACCGCTGCCGTTGAGCGTGTGCACAAACTCGGGCTTGGCCTTGGGACCTGACGTACGGTACCGGATGTTGGCGCGCCGCGCCTGAAAGGCATCGAAGTTCGAGCAGGAGGAGATTTCGCGGTAGAGCCCTTGGCCCGGCAGCCAGACTTCGAGATCGTAGGTTTTGGCGGAGGAGAAGCCGGTGTCACCGGTGCAGAGCAGAACGCGCCGGTATGGGAGTTCCAATGCTTCCAAAATCTCTTCGGCGTTGCGTGTCAGCTTTTCGTGTTCGGCATCGGATTCTTCGGGGCGCGTGAACTTGACCAATTCGACTTTCTGGAACTGGTGCTGGCGAATGATGCCGCGCGTGTCCTTGCCCGCGGCGCCGGCTTCGGCGCGGAAGCACGGCGTGTAGGCGGTGAGCAAGATGGGCAGCCGCGCTTCATCGAGAATCTCGTCGCGGTAGAGGTTCGTGACGGGGACTTCGGCGGTGGGAATGAGCCAGTGATCGCTATCCCTGAACTCGCCGCGCGCCGCGCCCTCGGCGTCGGCATCGGAGCAGCGAAAGAGGTCGTCGGCAAACTTGGGTAGTTGTCCAGTCCCAAATAGCGACTTGGAATTCACCATAAATGGCGGCAGCACCTCTTTGTAGCCGTGCTTCTGCGTATGCATGTCGAGCATGAAGCCGATGAGCGCGCGCTCGAGACGCGCACCGGCGCCCATGTAGACGGCGAAGCGAGCGCCGGAGAGCTTGGCTGCGCGCTCGAGATCGAGGATGCCGAGCGATTCGCCGATTTCCCAATGCGGCTTGGGCGCGAAGTTGAATTTCTTCTGCTCGCCCCAGGTTTTGACGACTTTGTTATCGGTCTCGGACAGACCCACCGGTACTTCGTCGCGCGTGAGGTTGGGAACGCGGGCCAAAGACAGACGCAATTGCTCGTCGAGAGTGGCCGCCGCTTTGTCGAACGCGTCCAATTTTTCTTTGAGGGCGCGGGTCTCGTCCATGACGGCCGCGGCCTCGTCATTCTTGCCGGCTTTTTTGAGCGCGCCTACCTGCTGCGAGAGCTCGTTGCGGCGAGCCTTGAGCTGCTCGGATTGGGTAATGGCCTCGCGGCGGTTCTTGTCGAGCGCGCGAAAATCGCCCAGCAGTGCGGCCGGGTCGGCGCCGCGAGCGCGAAGTTTTTCTTCCACCAACTCCAGGTTGGCGCGAACGAATCCTAAGTCGAGCATTTCTCTATCAGTTTACGACATCGTATGAGAGACAAGCTCTTAGCTCTCAGCTTTCAGCTCTCAGCTTGTTTGTGCTCCAGAGGCAGCCGCGATGTTACCTTATCCGTGACGGGACGATGAGCGAAGAGCGAAAACAATCCGAATGCGAAGAGTTTCAAAGCCGACTCCCTGAGCTCATCGCGTCGGGCGCGGATATCGATCACCATCCCCATGTCCGTTCATGTACCCGCTGCCGCTCGCTTGTTGAAGACCTTCACAGAATTGCAGAAGAATCTCGCCGCAAGAGATCTGGCGGGAATACGTGAGCTTTGGGCGCTGAAAGCTGACGGCTGCAAGCTGCTTTTTCAATCGGCCGCTTCGTTTCTGTTTTGGGCGGGCCTGGACTGCGTATGCTCTTTCCATCCCGGCAGATTTTGGTCGCCGGTGATGAGGCGCACGCGGCGGTGGAACGTGAGGTAAGTCCAGATCCAGCTGGCTAGCACGGAGAGGCGGTTGCGGAAGCCTACGAGAAAGAAGATGTGCACCGTGACCCAAGTGAACCACGCGGGGAAGCCGCTCAGGTGCGCTTTGAAGGGCCACTCAACTTTGGCTACGGCGGCCATACGGCCGATGGTGGCCATGTCGCCCTTGTCGAAGTAGCGGAAGGCGGGGCGCGGGCGACCGGTGAGATCGGCGGCGATGATTTTACCGACGTGGTCGCCCATCTGCATGGCGGGCTGAGCTACGCCCGGGATCTGATGGCCGTCCTGCTCGAAGTGGGCGAGGTCACCGAGGACAAAGACCTCAGGCAGCGCAGGAGGATTGAGGCGATTGTCGACGATCACACAGCCGCGGTGGTCGAGCGGCGCACCCAGCATCTTGCCTAGCGGCGAAGCCTGGACGCCGGCGGCCCACAGCGTGACGACGGTCTCAATACGTTGGCCGTTGGCCTCGACCCAGCCTGGTCCCACGCCGGTGACTTGCATTTGCGTGTGGACTTCGACGCCGATGCCTTTGAGCTGGGCCTCAGCTTTGGCGGAGAGATCTTCGGGATACGTTGCGAGCACGCGTGGACCGCCATCGAGGAGCATTACTCGGCTCTGGGTTGTGTCGATGTGGCGAAAGTCGTGACGCATGTAGAGCCGCGCAATGTCGCTGATGGCGCCGGCGAGTTCGACGCCGGTGGGCCCGCCGCCGATGACGACGAAGTTGAGCGGCGGGTGCCAGCCTTGTTCAAGCATCTGCCGCTCGGCCAGTTCAAAGGCCAGCAGCACGCGGCGGCGAATTTCAATGGCGTCTTCGATCGCCTTGAGGCCCGGGGCGAGAGGCTGCCATTGGTCGTGGCCGAAGTAGGAGTGCGTGGCACCGGTGGCGAGCGCGAGATAGTCGTAGTCGAGATGTGCGCCGCTCGCGAGCAGCACCTGCCGCGTGGTGATGTCGATGCCGGTGACTTCGTCCATCAGCACTTCGGTGTTGTTCTGATGGCACAGGATGGAGCGGATGGGCTGGGCAATGTCTGCGGGCGACAGCACCGCCAGCGCCACCTGATAAAGCAGCGGTTGAAAGACATGATGATTGCGGCGGTCGACTACAGTCACATCGACGGGCAGACGCGCGAGGCCAGTAGCCGCGTGCAGTCCGGCAAAGCCCCCGCCGACAATGACCACGCGAGGACGTCGTGGCTGCCGCTTGTATTCCGGCACTTTGGTCAATTCACCCACTACACAAATAGATGCGCGGAGGGGTTCCCGGGTCACAAGGAATCGCGCGATTTGGATGCCTTGCTAAGTAGCTGAATTGTTAACTCGCTGCATTGCGATAGCATCCAGCTATGATTGCCGGCATGTCCTGGGCATGGTGGGTGGGATTTCACGCGGTGGTCGCGGTGGTGCTGCTGGCGGACTCGTTCCTGCCCGGCCATCGGCGCGAATCGCGGTACGCGCCGGTGTTCATCTGGCTCGGGACTGTGGGTTTGGTGCTGGCTGCCGCTGGGTTTGCGTGTTGGATTGCCGTGGCCCAGGGCCGCCAGACAGCGCTCGAATTCGCAGCCGGCTACGCGATTGAGACGTCACTCAGCATCGACAACCTGTTCGTGTTCCTGGTGCTGTTTGAGGGGTTCCGGATTAGCCGGCAACAACAGCACAAAGCCCTGATGTGGGGCGTGTGGGGCGCGTTTGTGCTGCGGGCTCTGTTCATTGCGGCGGGCATCGCGTTGCTGGGGCGATTTGAGTGGGTCACGTGGGTCTTCGGGCTATTTTTGTTCTATGCGGCGTGGCGGCTGGTGCGCGGCGGTTCGGCGCGCGCGGCCATTCCCGAGTGGATCGTGCGTTTGCAGCCGGCCAAGGGTTCTTTGCTGCCGGTGATTGTGGCTGTCGAAGTTACCGATCTGCTGTTCGCCACCGATTCCATTCCGGCGGTTCTCTCGGTCACGCACAATCCGTTTGTGGCGTACACATCGAATGTGGCGGCGATTCTGGGTCTGCGATCAATTTACTTTGCACTGGCTGCGATGCTCGACCGCTTCCGGCAATTGCACTATGGGTTGGGCGCGATCCTGGCCTTTGCAGCGCTCAAGATGGTTGCGGCACGATGGATCGCGGTGCCGGCCACAATCTCGCTGGTGGTGATCGGCGGGATTCTCGCGGTTTGCGGAGTGGCAAGTGCAGCCGGTCAGCGAGTCAGCGGGTCAACGAGTTAGCAAGTCAGCGGAGGGGCTCACCTGAGCGGCCTTATAGTGCAACCTACTGAGAATCCGCTGGTTTTTTCGCGATGGATTGTTGCGCAAGGAAGACATCGCGCTCCAATTTCCCAAGCAGGTCGTCCCTCAGTCCCTCAAGATCTGGGAAGTAGCCAAAATGAGTCGCGCCAGCTAGCTCCAGGAACGCTGCGGCATCATGAAAATCGGCCGCTGGAAGAACAAGTCTTGTAACACAGTCCGGATACTTCTTTTCCAGCGGTTCGAACGAAGCACCACATAACGTAAATGCGGATCGCTGCGCTACCATCCTCGGGTTAGTTAGGTCTGGGGCAACTGCTATCGTTTCCATTGTGCCGTCCTTTCCCTCAGTTTCCTCCTTCGCGCGGAGTATAGCTGGGTGGTAGGATGCGGTGTCTATGTTCGTTCGCCGACTTGCATCGCCTCCAAGCGTAACGAATCCTGCTTTCCCGATGACTCGTTCGTTGAGCCTATCCGGATTAAGGACAAAAATGGCCGCATCATCCGACCGCTGTCTTTCCTGCTGTGCAAAATAAAGAGCGCACACAAAGTTTTCCGTCCAATCCAACAGCGTTGTAGGCAATCCCAGATGTTGCATAGCAAAGACGATACCCCAGTCCGATCTTTCATAATCGGCAAGAAGCTGCAGGGCCCGTCCTCTGAATCTGTGGAACAGCATTTTGTAAACATCTCGCATCATCGCAATCTTTTCATTCTCGTCAACTAAGGGGCATTCGTTGCCGTAGACCGAAACCAGCGCTTTATTTATGTGCCGATGCATCGTAGACAAAAGAACCCAGCTTGCATTTCTTTGACCCCTATACCACAGAGCGTAACCCTGCGATTCGGCCTCGTGCTGAAGTTGATGGACTTGTTCTAGGACTCCTGTCCACATTGATTTCACCCCTTGCCAGACCTGACATCTGCCAGTCCCAACGCTACCACGCTTCAAAGCGAACGCTGGCATCGGGAGCGATGACTGAGTGCTTGCTGAAGTTCGCGTCGTCGCGGCGGGGATGGTCGGAGCGGAAGTGCGCGCCGCGGCTTTCGGTTCGGGCGAGGGCCGAATTGAGGATGGCGTGCGCGACACGGTTAAGTGCCTGCGCTTCGGCGAGACGGCGGCTGATCCTACCGCTTGCGGCGATGTCAGCCAGAGCGGCTTCAATCTCGGCGTGTGCGGCCAACCCCTGGCGCAACGAAGGCTCTTCGCGCAGCAGTCCCGCGTTGACCCACATGGAAGCCTGTAACGCGGCGATGAGGCTTTCTACGCGCTTGCCTTCGGATGCCGAGAGGTGTTTGGGCGCGGGGTCCAAAGCGGGTGCGTCTGAGACGGGCGCGACTGGGGGCGTATCGGTGAGCATGGAGTGCGCGGCGCGCGCGCCGAAGACGAGGCCTTCGAGCAGGGAGTTCGATGCCAGACGATTGGCACCATGGACGCCGGTGCATGCGGCTTCTCCGGCCGCGTAGAGACCGGCGATGCTGGTGCGGCCGTCGAGATCGGTGCGAATGCCGCCCATGAGATAGTGCGCGGCAGGGCGCACCGGGATCAGGTCGCGACTGAGATCAAGGCCGTAGTGCGCGAGAAACGCGCTGATGCCGGGAAAGCGCGCGGCGAGATCGATTCCGCGGATGTGGCGCATGTCGAGATAGACGGGACGCAGCGGCGAAGCATCGCCGCTCTCGACATCCGCATCGGCCAAGCCTTCGCGCGCGATGGCCCGAGCCACGACATCACGCGGCGCAAGTTCCAACAAGGAGTGATAGCGCTCCATGAAGCGCTCGCCGCGATCGTTGCGCAGATATGCTCCCTCGCCGCGCAGTGCTTCGGAGACCAGAAAACGCGGCGCGCCTTCGATGGCGAGCGCCGTCGGATGGAACTGGTAGAACTCCATGTCGGCGAGCTCGGCACCAGTTTCCGCTGCGAGCGCGATGCCGTCGCCTGTAGCCACTGCGGGATTCGTCGTGTCGGAATAGACTTGGCCCGCGCCGCCGGAAGCGATGAGAAAGGAGCGCGCGGCAATCCTAGTAACCGCGTGCGGCGGCTTGTGGGCGGCAGCTCCGATTTGAGCGCGAGAGGGTTCGGCGCTGGCGAGATCGGCGGCGGCGACGCGACCATCGGCTACGACCAATCGCGCCACTCGCGTCCACTCGGCAAAACGAATCCTCTTGTGCATGCGTGAGAAGGCCACAAGGGCGCGGCTGATCTCGGCGCCGGTGGCGTCGCCGTTTGCATGTAGAATGCGGGCCAGCGAATGCGCACCCTCGCGCGTGCGCAGGTAGGGCTGTCCGCCCGGGCGGAGTTCGTCAGAATCAAGCGCACGGTCGAAGTTCGCGCCCCACTCGATGAGCTCGGCTACGCGCAGCGGACCTTCGGAGACCAGCGCCTCAGCCGCAGGACGATAGACCAGACCGTCGCCCGCGTTCACGGTGTCTTCAAGGTGCAGGGCGATGTCTCTGTCGCCTTCCATGGCTACGGCGATGCCGCCCTGCGCGTAGTGCGTGTTCGATTCGCTGAGCGATTCCTTGGTGACAACCAGAACTTTGCCGTGACGCGCCAGCTCGATTGCCGCGCGAAGGCCGGCCACGCCCGCGCCCATCACCAGAAAATCCACCTGCTGGCTTTTTGCCATAACCTTTGAGGCTAACACTTGAAAGCAGGGGGCAAGCCACCCCAGCGGGCACAAATCGCTCGCCGGGGACCCCGGCAGGGAGCAAGGGAGCGACGGAGCGAGAAAAGAAAGATTCGAACGGGATTTATGTATCCGGGCTGAGCTGACAAGTTGCTGTCAAAGCCAGGGGAAAACTTTCTGTCTTGTCCGCCGCGGCAAAGTGTATGCTGTCTTGCAGTCCAATCGAAACGATTGTGAGGTGCGGACCCTATGGGAATCTACCAACAACTGCCCCCCGACGCAGTAAAGATTCTGCTGGTGCTGTTCCTGTCGTTCCTGATAGGGCTGGAACGCGAGGAACACAAAGCATCCAGCAACGGCTACACGTTCGGCGGGGTGCGCACCTTTCCCTTGATCGGCCTCATCGGCTACTCGCTGGCGGCGATATCGAGCACGCAAATGCTGCCGGTGACGGTGGGCTTTCTGGTCGTGGCCTGCTTTCTGCTGCTTTCGTACTGGCACAAGCTCACGCAAAATAATGTGGCCGGCATAACCACAGAGATGTCGGGGCTGACCACATTTCTTGTCGGCGCGCTGATTTGCTACGGGCATCTCTGGATCGCCACAACCCTGGGCGTTGCCAGCCTGCTGCTGCTGGATTTGAAGACGGCGCTTGAAAATCTAGCGTCGCGCATTCCCACGAGCGAGATCTTCACCTTCGCCAAGTTCCTTGTGCTCAGCGCCGTCATCCTGCCGGTGCTGCCCAATCAGGAGTTCGGTGCTTTCCATATCAATCCCTTCAAGACGTGGCTGGTGGTGGTGGCCATCAGCGCCATCTCCTACGCGAGTTATGTGCTGCAAAAGCTCGCCAAGGGGCAGGGCGGCATTGTGCTGGCCGCGTTGCTGGGCGGCGCTTATTCTTCCACGGTGACCACGGTGGTGCTGGCGCGACAGGGCAAGGCAGAGCACCGTCCGCATCTGTTTTCGGGTGGCATCCTGATGGCTTCAGGCGTAATGTATCTGCGCCTGGCGATTCTTCTAGCGCTGTTCAGCCGGCCTTTGATGGCCGTGCTGCTGGTGCCCTTCTTGACGATTGCCGTGGTGGCGGCGATTTTTGGTTGGCTTTGGTCGCGCCGTGCCGATAAAGACGCGCAAGCCATCCAGCAAAAGGAGCAGCCCAGGAATCCGCTGGACCTGGGGACGGCGCTTCTGTTCGCGTTGCTGTTCCTGGTGATGCTGGTGCTGACGCAGCTGGCGGTCAAGTATCTGGGCCGCGCGGGCGTGGACACACTCGCCGCCGTCATGGGCGTGAGCGACGTGGACCCGTTCATCATGGGGCTGACGCAGGCTGCGGGAACGCTCACGCCGGTGAACGTGGCGGCGGGCGCGGTGCTGATCGCGGCAGCCAGCAACAACGTTGTGAAGGGAATCTACGCCTATAGCCTCTCAGATCGCCAAACGGGACGGGAGAGCCTGGCGTTTCTGCTGACGCTTGCGATTGGCGGGCTGGTTCCACTGATCTGGTTCCTGTAGGTAGGGAGCGAGTTAGCGAGGGCGCGATTTCCTGAGGAGCCAGAGCCGTGAAAAGCGTGAAGATTCTGATTTCGGGCGCGATTTTGCTGGCAATTCAGTTTGGACTGGGCATCGCCGGCTGGGGCGGGTGGCACGCGTTTTGGGCACATCCGCAGTTTCAGGCCCTAGCGTGGGTGTCGGCGGGACTCATGCTTCTGGCGATCTTTACCCAGGGCGGACTGACGACGGGAGAAAAAGAGGATCGCGGCAACCGCTGGGTGCTGGGCGCGTTCACAGTGCTGGCGCTGGCGGGAGCGTTTCTTTCCGCTTACACCGACCGCATCGGATTTTGGACGCTGGACGGTGACACGTTGCGCTGGGTGGGCGTAGTGGCGTGCGCGGCGGGCGGAGTGCTGCGCATTGTTCCGGTATACGTCTTGGGCCGGCGGTTCAGCGGGCTGGTCGCCATCCAGACGGGGCACACGCTCGAGACGCGCGGCATCTACAGCGTGATCCGCAACCCCAGCTATCTGGGACTGATGATTACCGCGTTGGGATGGATGCTGGTTTTCCGCAGCGGCGTGGGCGTGATATTGGCGCTCTTGCAGTTGATTCCGCTGGTGGCGCGCATGAGGGCCGAAGAGCGGCTGCTGCGCGAGCACTTCGGCGCGGAGTACGAGGCGTACTTCAAGCGGACTTGGCGGCTGGTGCCGTTTGTCTACTGACGGCGAGTCGGCGAGTCAGGGACGCGGCAAGGCAAGAGATCGATTGAGCATTTAGCGGGAAGTTTGCTCGTATGTACAAAATGTGCATACAATGGAGTGTGATGTGGCTTTTGAATGGGACGCTGGGAAGGCGGAAGCCAACTACAGGAAACACGTGGTCCGGTTTGCCGAGTCTCTGCCGGTGTTCGATGACGAGGACGCGATCACTATTCCCGACGAGGATTCCGATC
>JBEKPD010000146.1:0-10634 GCA_049521075.1 Occallatibacter sp. | reverse complement strand
CTTTCAATTACCCACAAGCTGCGCACCAAGTAAGAAGCCCAACTGGATATCGGTGAGTCTGGAGAGGCCTCTCCAAACGACTGTGTTGCCTGGAGGTCCGTCATGAGCCCGTGCCAGATAGCCGCCGAGTCGGGCCAGTTTGGTGATATAGTCGACCAGGTCTTCTGCGGAAGGCTCTACCCCATGGAAACTTGTGGGTAATTGAAAGAACAACGACCACCTCCTCGGTCAGCGCATCAGCCAAGCCATCGCTGAACAGATGAAGATCGTTCGCGCCCGCTATCCCAACGCGCACTTTATCACCAATCTGTGATAGGAAGGCGATCGCCTCATGCAAGAGGGATACCTGCAGATTCCACCCGAGGTAACGCTGGTCTGGTCTGACTTCGGCTACGGGGATATGCAGGACGGCGGCAAAATTGCGGCTGGCCAGGGCGCGTATATTCACGTTGCCATGATGAACTAGCACACCAATCGGCTTTCTGAGATGATCTCAGTGAAAAAATTGCAAACGGAACTGGCGCGATACATCCAGGCTGGCGCCACAGGCTTTCTTCTAATGAATACCAGCGACATTCGCCCGGTGGCGATGACGGCGCGTGCTGTCATGGAGATTGCTTGGGGCGGCGCGCCCAGGAAAATGAACGAAGGCGACGGTGGCCGAACGCGGAGGCAATAGCGGAAAGAAATGCGCAATCATCGTCGCGGTGGCACGCAAACTGGTAGTACTGCTGCATCATCTCTGAATTGGCTGCGAGGAGTACGAGCTGCTCCACAATATCCGAAAGCAAAAATTGGTAGCGGCATAGTTCAGGCAAGAGCTTGAATGCACCACAGCAAAATGTCGAGTTTAGGCGACTGCGCCCTTGGGCTGGCTGGCCCCCGCTCCATCGCACGATGGGACGAGAGGGCGACCAACAGATGGCGGCGCGGACTGTACCGAGAACACCCAAGGTGCACCGAGCGCATAAGTCGCTCACAACGAGTGCGGATGGAAGGCTAACGACAGCTTAAGCTCAGTGGGCAGTGGTAAGAAACAGGTCGGGAAAGGAGCATGCCCATGTTTTCCTTCGCCCGGAGTGTGCATTGCCTGTCGCACTCAGTGCCGGCCAATGACTCCGTTCGCGGCCTCCGCCTTCGATGTCCTCTGCCGCACATCGAGAATCTCCGTTACGAGAAACAAGTCCGCAAGCAGTGCACGCAAATGAATCGACGCATTCAGATTGTCGATCAATTGCGAGCCGATCGTCGCTTGCGCCAGCACCAACTCGACCGCCGTAACTGCGCCCTCCGCGTCGCGTTTCAGCACCGCAAAGAATGCCTCGTACTTGTCGACTATGTTTTTGTCTTCTAGTGCAAGCCGCTCCTCGCAGATCGCCGCTGCGCAACTCAGTTCCAGGCCCTGCATCGCAGCCAAGGCGTGCGTCAAATGTTCTCTCAGTCCACTGCCCTCGTCGCTCGCCAACCCGCGCGCCGCATAGGAGAGCGTGAACTCGTAGCACTGCTCGATCGTCTCGCACTGTCTCTGAATTTCAATCGCCATCGCTTGCGGCATAAGCCTGCTTTCGGCAAAACCAGAATTGATGTGCCCTGTTAAGTTCCTGTGAAGGTCGCTGCTCCCTATGGGTCGCACCGACTTAATGGCTGTGGCTCCGGGCTGCCACTACTCCGGTTTTGCAATAGCCTGAGAGCCCGCCGGCGTTTTCGCTGCCCACCTCTCGCTATCGTGTTCCTCGAGGTAAAAATCCCGGCTCATCCACCCGAAGATCATCGACTTCGTGATGGGAAATTTCTCGGGCCGCACTCCCATATATACATGCACCATCACCAGTGCGATCAGCCCCACTCCCGCAAGTCCGTGCAGTACATACATCAGGCCCCACGTCATATCGCCGAACAGATACGGATTGCGCATGAAGATGCCCGTCTGCACACGCTTCATCATGAACAGGCCGGTGATAGTCACCGCGAATCCGCTCAGCAGAATCACACCGTGGTAGAGCTTGTTTTCGAGAGGATACTTGGCGAACCGGCTAGGCAGCGGCGCGTTTTTGCCGAAAAACCGCCGCATGCGAGTCATGGCGTCGCGCACATCGGTCTTGTCCGGCCAGATCGACCAGAAGTCCAGGAAAAAAGTGGCGTGCACGATATGAAACAGAATCGAAGCCGTCAGCACCAGCCCCGCAATCCAGTGATAGACCACCCAGTTGAACTGAATCCCCACCTTGGGCAGGAACGCCGTGAACAGCAGCGTGAACATCGACGCCGCCATGATCCAGTGGAACATCCGCGCCGCCAGCGAATGCCTCGGCACGCGCTCGGGAATCGCTGCCGCATTCGCCTCGGCCTTGCGCTCCGCAAATCGTTTTGGCGGCTTCACGACGATCAGGTAAAGCGAGTGAACGATCATGAAGCTCAGTCCAGCGATCACGGCGATCCAGATCAGGTCCCACGCAATATGAATCGGAACCGCCTTCCCCCAGGGATTTGTCGCCCACTGGATCAAGCGCATGTTGCCTCCTGTGCGCCTTGGCGTGCGGCAAAAACTCCGCTTGTCGGCGGCTGTGGAACGCCGGCGATCGCGCGCTTCACTAAATTCCTCATCAGTGGGATCTTGTAGCCGTTGAATTGCAGGGGAACCGCGCCCTCGACGGCGAGTTTGCCCGCCATCTCTCCCGTTACCGCATCCGTCGGCTTGCCTCGCACCGCATCTTCCACCGCCTTCAACCGCATCGGCCGCGGCGCCGCCGCATTCACCGCAATCCTGATGTCGCTGACCGTGCCCCCGCTCACCTTCATCGCCGACGCCACGTTCATCAGCGGGAAATCCCACACATTGCGGTCGCGCACCTTCTCGAAATAGAACTTCGCGCCCGCCCACGTCGCGGGAATGCGGATCGCCGTCAGCAGATCGCCGGGCCGCAACATATTGATCCGCGTAATGTCATCCGCGGGCCCCACAAAATAATCCTCCGCATCCACAACCTGTTCACCTTGGGGCGTCAGCACCACGAACTTCGCATCGAGCACGATCAGCGCCGGAACTGAATCGGAGGGGTGTACGGCCACGCAACGGTTGGCGCCAAAGATCGCGTGCTCGCGGTTGCGCCCCACCGGTGTATCCGCATAACAAATGTTTCCCCCCGCGCGGTAGCACGGCCACCCGCCGCGGTAGTACCAGCAGCGTACGTCCTGCGACACGTTGCCGCCCAGCGTTCCCTGGTTGCGAATCTGCGGCGACGCCACAACCGAAACTGCATCCGAAAGCACACTGTAGTTCTTTTTGATCTCGTCACGATTCGCAATATCGGTCAGCGTGGTCATGGCCCCGATCTCCACGCCGTCGCTCGTTACGCGAATCCCCTTTAGCTCCTCAACGCCGCTCAAATCCACCAGCACCTTCGGCTTCTTGATGCGGTCCTTTAGCCAGTCGAAGCTGTCCAGCCCGCCGGCCATCGCCCACGCATCTTCGCCGTGCTGCAGCAGCAGCTTTTGCGCCTCCGCGGCAGAGCCCGGCTGCAGCAGATCAAAAGCCGGCATCACATCTCGTATCACAGCCATAGATGACTCCTGGAGGTATCACGTATCAGCTTCCGGTCATCGATTGAAACCCGATACCTGACACCTTGCCTCATCTGCCTTTCAAATGCTCCCTGCGAGCGGATGCTGCATCGGCCTTCCCGCTTCGAACGACGCCAGAATCGTATCCGCGTTCACCGGCGCCCGCTGAAAGATCTCGTCGCCCACGGCATCGCTCAGCGCATTCAGAATTGCCGCGCATCCTCCGCCCACCGGGGGCTCGCCCACGCCGCGCGCGCCCACCGGCGTCTCCGGGTCCGGAATATTCAGCGCCGCCCATTGCATGTCCACCGGTACATCGAGAATCGTCGGCGGCTTGTTCTGATAAAAACGCTTGGCCACTGCCACTCCGTACTCGGGGTCGTACACCCACTTCTGCCCAATCGCATGCGCAATCCCCAGCGTCGAACGTCCCAGCAACTGTCCGCCAAGCGAGTGCGGATGCAGCACTGTGCCCACGTCGCCGTACGCCAGAAAATCGGTGATGTAGTACTTGCCCGTCTCCACATCCACTTCGACCTCGGCAAAGCTCGCCACGTAGGAGAACGTGTCGCCGTCGCGTGGAGCTTTGTCGCGCGCCGCCACTACCAATCCCTGTCCGGCCAGCGCCATCACCGCCGCCTTCGTGACCTTGTGCACATCGTCCGGCGCATCGTGCCCATCGTAGATGCCGCCCAGCTCGATCGCCTTGTGCGCCGCCTGTGCCAGGCTCATTCCCGCGCCGCCGCCTTTGCGGAATACGCGAGCGTTGTCCACGTCGTAGTCCTCGGGCTTTCCGCCCAGCGACTTCGCGGCAACTTCTTTCAGTTTTTGTTTGCACTCCGTGGCCACGGCAAATGCGGCCCGCGTCATGGCATGCGTCGTCTGGCTTCCCCCCGAAGCGCACGTGTACGGAAAGATCCGCGAGGTATCGCCCCACACCACGTCGCAAATCTCCCACGGCACGCCCAACACTTCGGCGCCCGCGCGGTGCACGTCCATCACCGACTCGGTTCCCAGGTTGCCGATCCCGGAGTGGAAGCGCACGCGTCCTTCCGGCGTAATCACCACGAGGCCGTCGAAGCCAATCGTCCCTCCGTGAAATGTGCTCAGCGATACTCCCACGCCGCGCGCCTTCGCGCCCATCCGCTTGGGCCGCGCCGCGCGCTCCTGCCACTTGAACTGCTCTGCGCCCTGATCTAGTGCCTGCCTCAAAAAGCAGCTTGTCACGTGCGCCCGTTGGCCGTGACTAGGCGGTCCGTACTCCGCTTTGCCCTCCGGGCAATTCACGCGCCGTATCGCAACCTGATCCACACCCAGCTTCCGCGCGGCCTTGGCCAGAATCGGTTCGATGATCGTGATGCCCTGCATCCCTCCTGGCGCGCTCTGCGCGCTGCGCGTCGGCGTATTCGTCATCACCGACAGGCCGCGCCAGCGCATCGCCGGCACCTGGTAGAGCAGCGAAACAATCCGGCTCGAGGAAGCGCCGTCATCCTGGTTGTCGTAACCACCGCTATTGGTCACCGTGTAGTAATCGAGCGCCGTGATCCGTCCGTCCCTCGCGAACCCGATCTTTGCGCGTCCCAGTACGCCCGGCCGCGCCCGCCCGATGTAGTGTTCCTCCTCGCGGCTGATTCGCATCATCACCGGCGCGTTTAGCTTGCGCGACAAGATCGCCGGAATAATCATGATCACGGAGCCGGTTACCTTGCTGCCAAACCCGCCGCCCGTGTATTCGCTCACCAGCACTACTTGGTCGTCTTTCAGATTCATCCACCGCGCAATGGCCGGCACGGTCTGAAACGTGCTTTGCGTGCCCGTGTGCAGATAGAGCTTCCCGTTTTGCCAACAGGCCATGGCGGTGCGTGGCTCCAGGCATTGGTGGCTCACATCCGGCGTGACAAACGATTCATCCAGAACCAGTGCGGCGTTGCGGAAACCCGCATCGAGATCGCCGTACGACCAGTCGCCCGTCGACTTGCCCATCGGCAGCCGCCCTTGGTCGTATTCGACAAAGTCGTCCTTGGTCCACTTCAGCTCCGTAATCTGCTGGCCGGAGATTCCCCGCACCCATACATTTCCATCCGGATGCGGATTCGGTCCGCCCGGCCGCAAACTGTCCAACGGATCGACGACGAACGGCAGCGGGTCCATATCAATCCGGATTTTTTCGATCGCTTCGGCGCAAGTCAGCTCATCGACCGCCGCGACGGCCAGGATCGGATCGCCCTGGAACATCGGCTCGTTCGTCAGCGCCCGCTCGCCCCACTTGTTCGCCTTGATGGTTTGCCCGTTGTCGGCCAGAAAATCCGCTTGCGGGGGAATATCGTCGGCGGTCAGCACCGCCTTCACGCCCGGCATCGCGAACGCCTCGCTCGCGTCAATATGCCTGATCCGCGCGTGCGGCATTGGGCTCAGCACCAGCCGGCAAAACAGCATTCCCTCCGCGCGAAAATCCTCAGCATACTTCGACCTTCCCGTCACCTTTGCCACCATGTCCGGCGTCGCGTAGTCTCTGCCGATCAGCCTGTACCCTGTGCCGTACGGGCGCGGCTTTTCGCTCTCGGCCTTCATCGCGCTCTCTTGTGGCGTATCTGCCATGGCTCAGGCCCTCCCCATCTTCTCCGCGCCTAGCATCATTGCGTCCAGGATCTTGTTGTAGTCCTGGCACCGGCAAAGATTGCCGCTGATGCCGTGCGCTAGCTCCGTTCGCGTGGGTTGAGGATGCGTCTTAAGAAATCCCACCGTCGCCATGATGAAGCCCGACATGCAGAACGCGCACTGGAAGCCCTGCGCATCCACCACCGCCTGCTGTACAGGATGCAGCGTGCCGTCATCCGCCGCCAGGCCTTCGATCGTCGTCACCTTGCGCCCGCGCACCGTATTCGTCAGCACGGAGCAACTATAGTGCGGCACGTCGTCGATCAGCACCGTGCATGCTCCACACTCCGCGCGGTCGCAGCCCAGCTTGGTTCCCGTCAGCCCCAGCTTGTAGCGCAACGTCCACGCCAGCGTCTCCTGCTTCATCACTTCCACACGGCGCGGCTTGCCATTCACATTGAGCGTGATCAGCCGTTCGCCACCGAAGCTCCGGCCGCGTCCGCCCGGCGCAAGGATACGGTAGCTGGCCGCGCCCACCACGGTGCCTCCGGCAATCACGCCCAGAATGAACCGGCGTCTCGTAATCGTTTTCGATGGGTCTTGGCCCGCCTTGGGATCTTCCGTCTCCGGCATAGAGGTCTCTCCGGTTTCAGGGTTTGCCTGGGATTGTCTCGCTGGCGTGGGGAATTCGTATTTTTTGCTTCTTGTGGGGATCGCGCTGTCGCTTTTCGAAGGCATCGTACGGCGCTTGCCGTTATCTTATCGCTGTCCCCTCCCCCTTGCAAAACCGCCGCCGAAGGTGCGAATGTTGCCCTCCTCACAATACGCAATACGGATACGGGACCTCAGCTGCCGGGCACAGCCCAACGCGCTAATTCAGATCAGAAGCTGGAAGCCGCCACCTTTCGCAATTTATGAGAATCAATCCGACGAGATGAGGTGAAACTATGCGGAATGTCGCGCGCCTGAAAATAGGTTCCTACCCATTACCGGAGCCGGAGGAAGCGAAGCTCCGCTCGCTGCTGTTTTTTACTGGTCCGGCTTCAGCGATCGACCCCTGCGTAGGACCAGGAATTGCCCTGCATCTGGCCACCAGCGACGCACAGGTCCGGCGCTATGGCGTCGAGCTCGATGCCGAACATGCGCGGATTGCAAGCGCGAATGGCATCACTTGGTTGCCCGGAACTTCCCAGCCACTATCGATCAAGCGAAGTGCGATGATCCGTTGGTCTTGGACGCTTCGTCATTCGTTTGCGTCCCGCATCGATTACCGATTGAAACGATCATTCCGATGATGCGGGTTGAGCGCCCTTCAGCCTGATTGGAGATGAAGGTGCGGATCGTATTTGTTATTTTCCAAGATTTCGGAAGTTAGACGGAGTGTTGATCATGCGCAGCCCCCGGCGGACCACTGAACATGCGTGTTAGGGATGATCATTCTGATTGACGATCTCCAGGTCAATGCTCAGCTTCACCTGGTCTCCCACCACGGCGGAGGGAAACGCCGTTGCAATCCCGAAGTCGCGCCGGTTCAGCGACGCCTCCGCGGTGAAACCCACGTGCAGCTTCTCATTCCCGCTGGTTAACGGCCGGTTCGGCCCCTCCACGGTCAGCGTGACCGGTTTGGTCACGCCGCGCAGCGTCAGGTTGCCGGTCACTGTCAGCCCACTCGCGGTCTTCTGCACGCTGGTGCTTACAAACGTCGCTTTTGCATACTTTTCCACATCGAAGAAACTCGAACTCTTCAGTACCGAGTCGCGTGCACTCTCGCCGGTATCGACGCCGCTCACGTCGATGGTCACGTTGACCGTTGACTTGCCGATATCCGACTGGTCGAAGAACACTGTTCCCGCAACGCTGCCGAAGCGCCCCTGCACGTTCGAGAGGCTCAGGTGCGGAATGGAGAAGTTCACCACGCTGTGGGCCGCATCTGGAACCCACGGCGCGGCCTGCGCAAAGGCCAGCGGCGTGGCAAAAACCAGGAGAAGTTCGCAAGCGATCAAACGCCTCATACAGTCATCTCCTCTGCATTGTGGCTGCGCGGCGCACTTGCTGCCGCGCCTGCAATAACGTCACCCTGCGCGAGGCAATCCGCGCAAAATCTATCTGAACTAAGGGTTTCATAGCCGGCCTGAGGAGGCCGTAAAAATCGGGAATTTCGATGGGCGCAAAAATCTTCCTCTATCCACCGCCAGCTCACTGTGGCTGATCCCACTTGTTTTTGAGCTGTTCTTCCTGGGTCTGCTTGAGTGTCCTTTCCAGTTGGCTATCGGCTCCGTGCTGTTCCGGCTCACGCGGCCAGAGGGTGAAGTCGCTCAAGGCCATCCGGTGCGGCGCGTCCTGCATCAACTTCAGCGCGTCATCGAGCGCCAGCAAGTCGCCGAAGGAAAGTTCCAGCCGGTGCTCGTGCGAGTGATAGATGGAGCCAATAGGGAAATCCTTGAATGGCGTGCTGGTCTCCTCAATATGGTTGCCCAGCACGTGCGCTACCGGTTTGCCCTCAAGAAACGCAATCAGCCGCTCGGTGCTCCTCTGGAAAGTCGGAAAGTCGGCGATATACAGCCGTCCCGGATACAGGTTATCTCCGGTCAGTACGATGCCGGTTGTACGGTCATAGAGGGCCACAGCATAGATGTCGTGCCCCGGAATGGGAACGATGTTCAGCACTCGGCCGCCGAGATCTACTTGTCCTAGTCCCGTTGGCCATGAATCGATGCCGAAGAACTTCACCGCCGCGTCGACGGTCGGCGCGACAAACGTAATCGGCATTGCCGGATCATTCAGCGCCTGCACCGCGGCATCGCCCCAGACGTGATCTTCGTGCGAGTGCGAGTGCATCACGATGAGCGGAACACTGGTGCGGTTGTTGCGCTTCAGCCAGTCGTGCACCACGTGCTGAAGCGTCGGCACCAGGTCACTGTTGCGTGAGCCCGTATCCCACAGCAGTCCCTTGTCTTTACCGAACAGCAGGTACAGGAACGGCATCTCGTAGTCCGTGCAGCCGGACTGCCGCAGTATGAACAGATTCGGATTGTACTCATGGATCTGCCACTCGGGCATCTCCATGCACTTGGGGCCGCCGGTGCTCCAGGCTGCAGGCAGAACTCCAGGCTGCAGGTCGCCGCCGTCGGGTTGGTGAAATTGCGCCTGCGCCAGAACTGAGGACGCGAGCAGCAGGGGCAGCACGAGGTAAGGTCGCATCGTCGTTTCTCCCGGAGCAGTCACGCGAGGTAGATGCTGCGCCGGATTTCAGCATTGCTCCGGCGCAGCGAAGGTGTTCACGCAATCAAGTCGTGAATCACGTTCCCGTACAGGTCGGTTAGCCTGTAATCGCGGCCGCTGTAGTGGTACGTCAGCTTGGTGTGGTCGATGCCGAGCTGATACAGGATGGTCGCGTGAATGTCATGCACGTGCACCGGGTTCTCCACGGCCTTCCAGCCGAAGTCGTCCGTTGCGCCGTAGGTGAATCCCCGCTTGAAACCGCCGCCAGCCAGCCACATTGTAAAGCCGTGCGGATTGTGGTCGCGGCCGTTGTGCGTTTGTCCGCCGTTGAAGCCGCTGCCGGTCTCTACCACCGGCGTGCGCCCGAACTCCGATCCCGCCACGATGATGGTTTCGTCGAGCAGACCGCGCTGCTTCAGGTCCTTGATCAGCGCCGCAAATGGCTGGTCGGAGTCGCCGCCGGTCTTGCGGTGCAGCTCGATGTCGAAGTGGTGATCCCACGGATCGCCCTTGGCGTAGTACACCTGCACCATGCGTACGCCGCGTTCCACCAGCCGCGCGGCCGTCAGGCATCCGCGCGCGGTGCTGCCCTCGCCGTACATCTTCTGCACCGAAGCCGGCTCCTTGCTCACGTCGAATACGTCCGGAGCCTCGGTCTGCATCCGATACGCCGTTTCCATGGAGCCGATGGTGGCTTCCAGCTGCGGATCCTTGGGGCCGTTCCCAACAGCGCTCGCGTTCAGCCGGTCCAGCTGCTCGATCAGGTCCATCTCCTTCTTCTGCTGTTGCAAGCCGAAGCGATCGTTGT
Source organism: Occallatibacter sp. (assembly GCA_049521075.1). Lineage (GTDB taxonomy): Bacteria > Acidobacteriota > Terriglobia > Terriglobales > Acidobacteriaceae > Telmatobacter. The sequence continues at coordinate 445 of JBEKPD010000146.1, read as the reverse complement.
GAATGTCGGCGATCAGCTTGGCCGGGTCGAAGTCGCCAGTCATCACTTTGTCGGAAACGTAGGTACCCTGGTACACCGGAGAGAGGAACGCCGAGGACCACAGTGGCGGGCCCACCGTGGTGGGCACATCCGGACAAAGCACCACGAAGCCGGGCAGGTTCTTGTTCTGCGAGCCCAGGCCATAGGTGACCCACGCGCCCATCGACGGACGTCCGGCAAAGTTCGCGCCGGTGTTCATCATCTCCAGCGCCGGCTCGTGGTTCGGAATCTCAGTAAATACCGACTTCACGATGCACATGTCGTCCACGCACTCACCCAGGTGAGGGAAGACCTCGCTCACCTCGATGCCGCTCTTTCCGTACTTCTTGAACGTGAAGGGCGACTTCATCAGCCCCCCCACCTTGCGCTCGTGGGAAAGGACGCCGCCTGGCATCGGCTGGCCGTC
>JBEKPD010000145.1:0-10781 GCA_049521075.1 Occallatibacter sp. | reverse complement strand
GGACGCAGTGTTATTTCCCAGAAAACACTTCGATTTCGACCCCTTTAGGGAAATTCCAGACCAGATAATGGCGACTTTTTCCGGTATTTATCGGCATTTCTACGGTTTTTCAGGATCGACTAGGTTAGAATCGGCCAGCGTGCCCTGGGTTACCGTGATTGGGTAAGTGCCGGCCGGACTGAAGCTGGTCGCGGATGTGGAGAATGCCGGCGATCCGATCAGCGAAGCCTGCGCCCATGAACCCGCTGTAACTCGCCGTGAATGTGGGCAGCGCCGCACCAGTGTTCATGTTGATGTTATTGGCGCTCACGGTCAGCGGAACTGGTGCGATGGTCAGCGTGCCGATCGTTGAGCCGGTGTAAACGCCACCGGTTATTGAGACACTCACCGTGTAACTGTCGGCATTAGTCGGTGGGGCTGAACACGGCCCATAGATCGTGCCACCCTTGCCGGTATAGGTGAAAACTACCGTCAAGCCCGTCGGAGTGGTTGTGGCCGCCGCCGCGATTGGCGATCCAGCGTAACTCTGGGAAAGGCTGGCCGGAGTCAACGTCACTGTTGCCGAAGCCGCAGGGATGGTCAGTGTGAAGTTCTGCGTGGCGTTAGTCCCGACCCCATTGCTCGCGGTGATGGTGATCATATATATGCCGCCAGTGCCCGCGGCCGGAGTTCCCGAAAGCGTGCCCGTGCCATTGCCGTTATCGACGAACGTGACGCCTGAGGGTAGCGAGCCCGTCTTGCTCAGGCTCGGCTTGGGACTGCCCGTCGTCGTAACCGTGAGGCCGCCCGCTGTGCCGGTGGTAAAGGTCGCGCTGCCTCCGCTTGTGATCGTGGGCAGAGCACCTACGGTTACCGTATCGTTATTCGACACAGCAGCTGTGGTCGGGCTGGTGTGTACAACATCGCCTCCGCCCCAGGCCAGTGCCGTATTGCTCACTGATGTTGGCGAAGTCGCCGGAATATTCACGGTGAGCGTAATGACTGAATTGCTTCCGCCGGCAATGCCCGGGGTCGCTGCGCAGGTCACAACATTTGTGGTGCTGTTGCAGGTCCACAGGCTCGACGTTGAGGTGTAGGACGCAAGCGTATAGCCGGTTGGCAGAGTGTCCGACACGTTGACTATTCCGCTCGTCGAACCGCTTGCTGCAGTATTCGAAATCGTGAGCGTCCACACGCCGGTTGAGCCTGCAGTGAACGTCCCCGTATGCGACTTGCTCACTGCCAGCATCGAGTTCGCTTCAACCGCGATGGTGTCGCTTCCAGAGTTGGCAGTAATGCCCGCACCGCTCACCGATGCCGAATTGCCGATACTGCTGGGAGCGCTCGATGAGACATTCACGTTCAACGTCAACGTTGGATACGAACTGCCCGAGGCGACCGCGGAGTCGTTGGTGCAGGTCACGGTCTGGCCTGTGACCGAACAACTCCAGCCGGTGCCCGAGAAGCTCTCATAGGTGAACGCAGAGTTAAGCGTGTCAACGACTTTGAGCGGACTAGTGCCGAGCGGATCGCCGGTGGGACCGTTGCCGGAGTTAGTTACGACGGTAGTGATCTGGGCTCCGGTCTCGCTCTGGATAAAATCGCCGCCCGTCCCGCTGCCGCTATGGCTTTCGTCTACTGTCACCGACGCTGGATTCACGGACAAATTCACGCACCAGCCGTTCGCGGCACTGGCAGTGCCGGCTGGCGAGTCCTCCGTCATGTAGAGGCTCCAGACACCATTTGGATTTGTGTTTGCGAATTGGCTCGATAATGTGCCGCTGCCTTGAGTTCCCGCATAGGTAATTGTTGAGGGCAGAGTGTAGAAGCCGCTGGAACTGGCGGTGTAGGGCTGGGCGGGCTCGGGCCAGTTGGCTGCGTCACCCTCAGGGTAGCTGGACGGCTGGTAGGTGCCGGGCGAGAGGGTGATAACCGAGTCCGGAATCGGTGCGCTGGCGGCATCGGAAAAGATATAGTTGCCGAGGTCGGCGGTGCCTCCAATTACGTCGTGCGGTTCGCTACCCCCGGCATTGGAGAAGAAGTCAAGGTCCGCGCCGGTGGGACCCACAACCATGGATTCCAACGAGTAGAGAATACCGGCTAAAGATGAGTATTGGTTCAGACCGAGGGAGACACTGCTGATCGTTCCGGGAAGATTCGAGACGAAAATATTGGATGGGTCAGGGGTGAAGGGGCCCTTATTGGCAGCATTGGAAGAGACGGCGCCGGGATTGCAATAGCAGTAGGTGGCACTGCATGTGGAGCCATGTGGGATCGCGGCGCCAGATGTGTAAAGCTGGGTGGCGTCGTTCATCCGCTGCGTCATGGTCGTGAAGCTGGAATTGTCGGAGGCGGTGCCGTTGTAAGTAGCCGTGATGACGTGGTCGCCCTCGACAAGTGCGCTGGTGGTAATTGCAGCCTGACCGCTGCCGTTCAGGTTCACCGTATTGTTGGCAACCCCAGCGGGAACCTGGCCGTTGTCCAGGAAGGTCACGGTGCCTCCCGAGGTGACCGGAGAGTTGGTGCCCTGCACTTCCACGGACGCAGTCAGCGTGACGGATTGTCCGGTGATCTGCGGATTTTGGCTGGAAGTAAGAGCAGTCGTAGTCCCCACACCGGAGTTGACGTTGAGGTCGATGCACCAGCCGTTGTTGAGGGTTTCCGATTCGCCGCCTCCCGCATAGACGTACAGCGCCCAGTCGCCATTGGCTGGGGCGTTATTGAATGCCTGTTGGAAATTGGTTATGCCGGTGCCTCCGAACGGATCGGCACGATTGATGGTTCCCGGAACCTGGGGAATATTCGAATCGACGGAGGGTGACGTGGAGAACAGAAACGAGTCTCCGTTAACTCCGCCCCGATTGTCGTCGTATGGCTCGTAACTACCCGTGGACGGCGCAACGCTACCGCTCGGGGTTTGACCGGCATTGTCTTCAATGGTCAGGTTTACTGGGCTCGACGGCTGAATGGCCGCGAATGCGGAATCGAAAAAGTCCAGGTTGTTCTGGCCGCCGGGAGCGACCAGCAGATGAAATGCGCTCGTGCCGGACGGACCGGTTGCGCCCTCCAACTCCACCGTCACATCGGAGACCGTGGCGCCGGCTGGATAGCCAGAGACATGAATGACGGATGGATATTGAATTCCTGCTGAATTGCCCGGTGCAACAATCTGTTTGCTGTTGCACCAAGTGTTCCCGGACTGGGTAGGTGTGACCTCAACCAGCTGGCTCATCATAGCGTTGCTTGCCCCGTAGTTGCCGCTCGGGGTATAGCTCGCTGCAATGAGATTGTTGCCCTGGCCAAGCGTGGTGGAACAAGTAGCCTGGTCGCCGCTCAGCGTCTTGCCGCTGCACCCTGAGATGGCCGCGCTGTTGGCCGTAAACGTAACCGTCCCGGTCGGAGTGCTTCCTGAAGAAGTTACGGTGGCCGTGAAGGTGACTGTATTGGCGGCGTTCGACGGGTTTGCGCTGCTGCTGATGAATGTCGCGGTTGGCGTTGCGGCGGAATACGTGATTGTCAACGACCAATCCGTGATCGATATCGGGCTGATGGTGCCTGCGGCATTAATCACGGTCAGCGTCCACTGCCCGTTCGCGGTGGTTGATCCGTACTTGCTGGTCAGCGTGGGCGAAGAGCAATTTGTGGCGTTGGAGTAAGTGCCCGAATTACCTATAATCGGGTCCGGATTGCAGCCGTCTGTATCTGGCCAGTCTCCAAGAACACCGAGTGGCGGAGGATTGGATCCGTTAGACGGATCGTAGCCGAAATACGAACCGGGCTTTACTGTATCTGTGATAGTTCCGGCGCTTCCCAAATTACCCGTGGTGTTTCCCGTACTGGTGCCGTTGCCCTCCGGCCAGTTGTTGGTTTCGTTTCCGGAGCACTTGTCTCCGCAAGCCAACTGACATTGCGACTAACTGGCTGGCGAGCAAGGCTTCGAACCTTGAATTTCCGTTGTAAGAGCGCGGCGTGTCGCCAGTTACGCTACTCGCCAATAATCTTGACCGCGCAGGCGGGAGTCAAACCCACATAACCCTAATTAACAGTCAGGTTATCTGCCGTTGAGATACCGCACAACGTTGCGCAGAAACTAAAAGGCCCCGGAACCTTGTTAAAGGCCGGGGGCTTAGTCTTCTGAAATGGAGATCATCTCGCTAGTCCGGTCTAAACACGGTATTACCTGACTGCGTCGGTTGCGTCGCTGCTGGCGTAAAGTTGTGATTGGCTCGGAACATCATCACTTGTATTTTAGGCAGTGTTTGGTGAATCGATGGCTTTCAGATAAAGCTTCAAAAAACCAAGCCCAAGCATGGTCAGGAAGGTTTCGGCGAGTTTATCGAATGGTGTCACGATGGAGGAGCATTGTTTGAGCTTGCCGATCGCCCGTTCGATCACGTTGCGCAAACGATAGCGTTCCCGATCCAGGGCGGAGGCACGGGACAGTGGTCCCGCTCGTCGCGGCGATAGGAGATCACAGGCTGGATGCCATGAGATCGCGACCAGCGGAGGATACGAGGGGCGCTGTAGCCGCGATCCCCAGAAGCCATTTCGGCCAGCCGTGGCGATATCCGTCCTCGACCAGCTCTTCCAGATAACAGGATCCGTGACACTGGCCGGGGCTGAGCAGCACAGCAGGGGAAGCCCGTTGCCGCCTTGTCGCATGAACCGAAATGACAGGGGAAGGCCTGCATCGCAGACGAGGCGGAGTTATCAGTTAGATTGCGGCGTTTTGCGGTCGTGTTGGGAGACGCCGCAAGGCTCTGCGAAAGTGAATGCCTGTTAGAATTGCGGATGGTTATGCTGCGTGGGTGTTCAATTCTGAATGGCAAACCGGGAGAGACAACCGGAGAGGAGTTTGCGGGCTTCGATCCCGCGACTCGAACTCGCCTCGATCCGGCTTTCCATTCCGCTTCCCTGGAGGACGTCGATCTGGCGGCAACACTGGCGGGGGAAGCCTTCGCGATATACAGCAAGTATTCCGGCCAGGAAAAGGGCCGGTTTCTTCGCCAGATCGCATTGGGAATCGAAGGCATTGCGGTTGAACTGGTGGAACGTGCGCATCGCGAGACGGCCTTGCCAGAGAAGCGTCTTCAGGGAGAGTTGGCGCGAACTGCAAACCAGCTCCGGATCTTTGCGCAGCTTGTTGAAGAAGGCTCGTGGGTTAATGCCCGCATCGATCCTGCGCAACCTGATCGCGCGCCTTTGCCGCGGGCCGATCTGCGCTCGCTGCTGCGTCCGCTTGGGCCAGTCGTCGTTTTCGGAGCGAGCAATTTTCCTCTCGCCTTCTCGGTCGCCGGCGGAGATACGGCATCAGCGCTCGCCGCGGGCAATCCGGTCATTGTCAAGGCGCATTCGGCGCATCCAGGCACCAGTGAATTAGTTGGACAAGTCATTTGCCGCAGCGTAAAGGAGTGCGGCCTGCCTGCGGGAGTCTTCGCGCTACTCTTCGGTTCCGGCGCGCAGATTGGCTTGGCGCTGGTCAAGCATCCCAAGGTTAAGGCTGTCGGCTTCACCGGCTCTCTATCTGCCGGCAAGTCTCTAATACAGATGGCCGCGGCGCGCCCTGAGCCGATTCCCTGCTTCACGGAGATGAGCGCCACCAATCCGCTCTTCGTGCTTCCCGAGGCTCTGCGCACGCGCGGCGCGCAGATCGCCGAAGGTCTCTTCGCTTCCTTCACGTTGGGTATCGGACAATTCTGTACCAAGCCGGGACTGGTTTATCTGCCGCGCAATGACAACGCGGACAAATTAGTGGCCAGCGTCGTGGATCGCGTGAATCAGGCAACTGCCTCGCCGATGCTCACCGAAGTAATCTTTCGGAGCTACGAGCGCGGAGTGACTGACCGGAAGGCCCACGGCTCAGTTGAGCTGCTCGCGCAGGCCAACTCAGCAGCCAGCGACGGGCATGTTTTCCCTGCGCTCTTTCAAGTTTGCGGCAGCGACCTTCTCCACGATGGCGAACTGGCGAAGGAGATCTTTGGCCCCAGCACGCTCATCGTTCGCTACACAGATCGAAGCGAGTTGATCGCGCTGGCGCATGCGCTTGAAGGCCAGCTCACCGCAACCCTGCATGGAACGGATGGAGACTTTGCAGCCTTCGCCGATCTCGTCGCCATTCTGGAGCACAAGGCAGGAAGACTCGTCGTCAACGGTTTTCCGACCGGAGTCGAAGTCTGTCACGCCATGGTTCATGGCGGGCCGTTTCCCGCCACAAGCGACAGCCGCTTCACATCGGTCGGCACTCAGGCCATTCTCCGCTTCGTACGGCCGGTGTGCTATCAGGATTTTCCGCAAGCCGCATTGCCCGACGAATTGAAGAACGAAAATCCGCTCGGCATCTGGCGGCTGGTCGATGGCGCGTTCACGCGCGATCCGCTCTAAGACGAACTGCGGGCTCTCTCATGAATGGCGTGATGACTTCGTGTTCCTGAGCCTCAGGATGATCGTCCCTGCCAGCATCAGCGAGATGGACATCACAAGGTATCCGGCGCGTGAATTACCAGTAAGTGCTTGGAGAAAACCAACCAACCACGTGCCAGCAAAGCCGCCTAGCGCCCCGCAACTATTCACGAGAGCCATTACTTCGCCGGCCACATTGTTCGGCAGCATCTCCGGCACAATGGCAAAGAATGGACCATAGGGCGCATACATCGCTCCGCCGGCAACGATCAGGGCCGCATACGCCAGCCAGAAGTGACTCCCAGCGGTCGCATAAGAGCAGAAAAACGCAACTCCGGAAAGCAATAGGAACGGCCATACGAAGACCTTGCGATGGAGAGCACGGTCGGAAAAATACGCGACCACCAGCATCAGAATCACTCCCAGCAAAAACGGCGCTGCGCTCAGCAGGCCTACCGTCTCGATTCTGCGCGTCGATCCGGAGCGGATCATCTCGGGAATCCACAACACGAGTCCGTAGACTCCGAAGCTCCAGAAGAAATACTGGACGCATAAAAGAACGACGCCCGGCACGCGGAGTGCGGCAGAAAGACTCACCGATGGCGGCAACACGGATTGCTCCAGTTCGAAGGCCCCAGCCAGCTGCTCGCAGCTTTCCTGGCCTAGCCATGACGCGTCGCTCGGCCGGTCGCGCGCCACAAGTACCCAGACAAAGGCCCAAAGCACAGATGGAATTCCTTCAAGAATAAACGCCATCTGCCAGCCAACGGCCTTGATCAGATAGCCGGTGACGGCGGCCATCCAGGTAACTGTAAGCGGATTGCCAAGGATGAGAATCGCATTGGCACGCGAACGTTCCGCGCGCGTAAACCAGTTTGTCAGCAGGACCAGCATCGCCGGAAAAATCAGGCTCTCCGCCACTCCCAGCAACAGCCGATCAAGCACCAGCAGCCAGAATGCCGTGATCACGCCCGTAAGTGAGGAGAGGACGCCCCAACTCACGAGAGCAAAGAAAACCAGCCGGGTGGCGCTCTTGCGCATTGCGTAGGACGCCGCGGGAACCTGAAAGAGAAAATAGCCGAAGAAAAAGACCGACCCAAGAAACGCCGCCCTGGTTTCGGTGATCTTGAGCGCCGCAGCGAGTCCGGCAGCCGCACCAAAGCCGAAGTTGGAGCGGCCGAGATAGGCAAGGCTATAGGTAACAAAGACCGCCGGCATCAGAACGATCCAGCGGCGGCGCAAACCCGGCTGATAGGACGCCGGGGTTTGCGGTGACTGATCGATCACACAAGTTTTATATCACCCCCAAACGACATCATCGTGAGATCGGCTGCCGCCCTGCCGTTGCGGTCTCTATACTTGAGAGCGAAAGGAGACTCTTATCGCCGCCATTTCACTCTCGTCGGTACTCGAGACCTCGGATCCAGCTCTGCTCTGCGTCACCACGCACGCACATGGTCCCGCCGGGCAACTGCCGCTATCCGCGGAGATGTTGCTCACCGAGCCGTCTGGAAATCTCTTCGGACTGACCCAGAATGCAGGCATGGGCTGGGATCCAAATCGCTTGCTCGATCCGGAGTTTCTCATTCTCAGCACGCACGGCGGACTGCGCGCCGAGAACGGCGATCCTATTGCTCTCGGCTTCCACACCGGCCATTGGGAGGTCGGCCTGCTGGTTGCGGAAGCCGCGCGCGAGTTGAAGACTCTCGACGCTATTCCCTTTGCCGGTGCATGCACCGATCCATGCGATGGCCGCACGCAGGGCACGGCCGGCATGTTGGACTCGCTCCCTTATCGCAACGATGCCGCGATTGTGCTGCGCCGGCTGATGCGATCGCTGCCCACGGGCAAAGGAGTCGTCGGCATTGCCACCTGCGACAAGGGCCTGCCCGCCATGATGATGACGCTGGCCTCCGCGGGAAAGCTACCCGTGGTTCTTGTTCCGGGCGGCGTCACGCTGCTGCCCGAGTCGGGCGAGGATGCGGCAAAGGTTCAGACTATCGGCGCGCGCTTCGCTCAAGATCAGATCACATTGGAATACGCAGCCGAGGTGGGCTGCCGGGCCTGTGCTTCTCCCGGCGGTGGATGCCAGTTTCTTGGCACTGCCGCAACCTCGCAGGTGGTGGCTGAAGGCTTAGGACTCGCCCTACCGCACACCGCGCTCGCTCCTTCCGGTCAGCCGATCTGGCTTGATGCGGCGCGCCGCTCCGGTCGCGCGATCCTGCGCCTGCACCAGTTAGGCATTGGTGCTCAGGACGTGTTGACGCAGGCCGCGCTCAGAAACGCAATGGTGCTGCACGCGGCCTTCGGCGGTTCAACCAACCTCCTGTTGCACATTCCCGCCATCGCACATGCAGCGAAGCTCGCGCGGCCCAGCGCCGCCGACTGGTCCGAGGTCAACGCCCGGGTTCCGCGCCTCGTCGATGCATTGCCCAATGGGCCGCGCAATTTTGCCACGGTGCAGGTTTTTCTAGCCGGCGGCGTGCCGGAGGTTATGTTGCATCTGCGCGAGGCAGGACTTCTCGACACCAGTGCGAAGACGGTTTCTGGAGAAACACTCGGAACTTCCCTCGATTGGTGGCGCGAAAGCAAGCGTCGCCATGAGCTCCGCCACACGCTTGAAGAGCGAGACGGCATCGATCCCGGCGATGTCATAATGTCTCCCGATCGCGCACGGTCACGAAGACTGACTTCCACAGTCTGTTTTCCTGTAGGCAATCTCGCGCCAGATGGCTCGGTTATCAAGAGCACCGCGATCGATCCCTCACTTGTCGACGAGCACGAGGTCTACAGGCACCTTGGTCCCGCCAAGGTTTTCGTCACGGAAGAGTCGGCAATCGTGGCCATCAAGAGCGGCGAGGTGTCGCAGGGCGACGTGGTTGTTCTCATCTGCGGTGGGCCGGCAGGCGCAGGTATGCAGGAGATCTATCAGATCACCGCCGCACTCAAGCAGCTTCCCCACTGCAAGCACGTCGCAGTGCTCACCGATGCCCGCTTCAGCGGCGTCTCGACAGGAGCGTGCATCGGCCACATCTCCCCTGAGGCGCTCGCCGGTGGACCCATCGGCAAGGTACAGGATGGCGACCGGATCGAGATTGTGATCGATCGCCAAGCTCTGACCGGCTCTCTTCAACTCGTGGGCGACGCCGCTGAGATCTTCGGCGCGGAAGAAGGGTCGCGGCGCCTCTCACTCCGCGAGCCTCGCCCGGACCTGCATCCACATCCTGAACTCCCCGACGATACTCGACTCTGGGCCGCGCTCGTACACGCCAGCGGCGGCGTCTGGGGAGGCTGTGTCTACGATGTCGACAAGATCGTTTCACAACTGAAGGAGCAACCGTGAAACTCTACCGCACCAGCAATGGACAATATGTTGAAGACGGCGGCAGCTACTACCGACTCCCCGAATCTTCCTGGGATGCACTCGTTACGCACGACGATTTCAGCGGGTATCTTTTCTCCATCGTCAGGACGGGCGAGCCTGCCGGGGATTTCTTCTCGGCAAAAATCCTCGCGCCGATTGGCAGCCAGGAGGTCTGGGCGGCAGGGGTCACCTATTACCGCAGCCGCAGTGCGCGCATGGAAGAGGCCAAGACCGCGGGCGGCGGTGACTTCTACGATCGCGTCTATTCGGCGGAACGTCCCGAGCTCTTCTTCAAATCAACGCCCCACCGCGTCGTCGGCCCCGCAGACGACGTTCGCATTCGCAAGGACGCCAAGTGGTCGGTCCCGGAGCCGGAGCTCACTCTGCTCGTCAACCATCGCGGCCAGATCATCGGCTACACTGCTGGCAACGATATGAGCTCGCGCGACATCGAGGGCGAGAATCCGCTCTATCTTCCTCAGGCTAAGGTCTACACGGGTAGTTGCGCACTGGGCCCATGTGTCCTTATCGGTGGCGCGCCACTCCCCACCGATACTCCCATTAGCCTAGAGATCGCGCGCAATGGGCGCACCGAGTTTGCCGGTGCTACAACAATTCGAGAGCTGAAGCGCGCGCCGGATACTCTTGTCGAATACCTCTTCCGCGACAATAGCTTTCCTTGCGGTGCGTTCCTGATGACTGGGACAGGCATCGTTCCGCCCGATAACTTCAGCCTGGCCAGCGGAGACCGGATTCGAATCACCATTGACCCGATCGGCACACTCGAAAATAATGTTGCATAAAAGGCCCGACAACAAGCTCGGCAACCTTCCAGTTTCAATTTCGAAACGAACGATCGCCTTCAAACTTGGACTTATTGGCGCTATCAGAATTTCGTTGTCCCTCGCAAGAATCAATAAAGCTGCGCGACCACTGGGAGCGATGGCAATGCCGCAGAGAATATAGCGATAAACACCTGTCTCCAAAAACTATGAGAAGCTGCTCTCCCTGCATATATCCAATTTGATGACAAGCCCTA
>JBEKPD010000144.1:0-10828 GCA_049521075.1 Occallatibacter sp. | reverse complement strand
CATGGCAACGGATCGCTCCCAAGCAGCAAGCGCACGCTTTCGAAGTGGTTCGACACCTCAGCGTTTGTGAGCATTCCCTTAACTGGGGCGCTTGCCAATGGGCAATGGGGTAACTCCGGTCGGAATATCCTTCAGGGGCCGGGTACGAAGAACGTGGATTTCTCAGTCTTCAAAAATACACATCTGACCGAATCGAAGGTCTTGCAATTGCGTGCGGAGTTCTTCAATCTCTTCAACGCTCCGCAGTTCAACAATCCGTCTGCCACTGCCCCTGCCCCTGCTGCAAGCAGCACTACGCTGGTGCCGAATATCACTCCGGGTTCAGCCTATGGAACCATCTCCTCAGCGGGCTCGCCCACTTCGTTTCAAAGGATCTCGCGTGAGATTCAACTTGCGGCCAAGATTACCTTCTAGGGACCTTTGCCGTGATTCCAGCCGCGTCGATTGTCGCCAGCTTAGGCAGGTCCGCCCGCATAGCCTTGCTATGCGGCGCCTGCCGCAATGCGGCTATGCCGACAATAGGAAAAACGGCGTCGTGTCGATGTCCGGATTGCAACTCGGACGAGAAAATTCCACCGATGGTGAGCAGCTTCCTTCGTGCCCATCCGGCAACTCGATAGTCTTGAATGCCGAATTCAGTTCGTTCCGACTCGCGGGCGACGCATGCGCCATCTGCGCAGGTCGCACTCGACCTGCCTGGTATGAAAGGGTTCCAACAACAGCGCTGTCCTGCTCGCCGCATCCAAGCAGTTCATCAAAACCAGCAAGAACAATTACGCAGCAATTCCGCAGCCGATCTCTCTTCACGCAGCCCCTTGAAGGGCGCATACCTTAGTCGGCCCTCTCTTGTTCTGGCAGGTCCTGAAATCGCTCCGCCGAGGCATTGGATGTCGACATGATCCCATGCATTGTGCGCAGGCAGAGGCCTGCACCGCTTCGGCATGTGTCGAAATCGGCACATGCCTGGCACCCACGGCAGTATTTGGCCGAATGGTAACCGCCCCATGTCCAGGAGCATTGTTGACGACCCGTGCTCCCTGACAGTGCGGGTTTGCAAAGATGACCGGTGCAGGCCGAGGGTATCGATGCGTATTTCTCTGCACCGGTCAAAATCGGCATGAAGAGGCCATAGCCGCAAGAATCAGTTTGTTTCTCCTTTCTCACTTCCTGGGGATGTGAATGAAAATGCTTTCGGCTCCGAGCCCCCGCAGAATGCGCAGAACCGTGTCGAGATTGGGTGTGATTACGCTTCGCTCGATCCGGCTCAAGTGGCTGCGTTCGACGCGAGCGGATCGTGCAAGCTGGACCTCGGTCTTGCCCTGGCGGAGACGCATCGAGCGGATTGCCGAACCAAAGGGCAAAGGTAACTGATTACGTTTACGGGGTGAGTGAAAATTATCGATAAGAGAGAGCTCGAAAAAAGTGGAACCAAGAGGAGCGCGGCATCTGCGGCAGAGATCCGAATGAAGAACAAACTGCCGGAGCCCGCAGGAAACGCAGGTGAAGATCATGACGAATGCCTCGTGTAGGTTGTGTTGAGCTAGGTGGCGGGGGGCGAAATGCGGTTGGCCGCTGATGGTTCTACCTGAGAAGCAGGTGTGCCAAATCGGAGTGGAATTCTTCGATCGATTTCATACCCACTGGGTCTCCAGAACAAAAAGCCCGCTGTTCGCAACCTTGTCGAAGGCGCGAATAGCGGGCCGGATTGATTGTTAGTTCAGGTTGTGCAGTTCAGAGTCTGGCGCCAAACGCTGTGAAGAGATTTGTGCACCTGCTCTTTCAAAATGGGTGATAATCGTGAGCATACCGATAGCAATCGGTGAAGAGGAGGGAAGTCAGAACACCTGCTTTAAATCTTGTTGGCGCGGACACAAGTCCTTCATATTTCAGCGGTTGATAGATGAGCTTATGTGCTTTTGCTATGAACGCCTTAGCGCAGCCTGTCCTCAGATGTGCTCCTGCTGGGCTTTTCAAAGTCGCAAAAAGCCAGAGCATTCGGCTGTTAACCGAAGGGTTGTAGGTTCGAGTCCTACCTGAGGAGCCAGAATATTTTATAAGACATTTATTATCAATCACCTACAAATTAAATTAGTCGATGAGGCCAACAGAAAGGCCAACATTTCTTCACTGCTATCCCCCTTCAAATCAACCCATCCGCTTGGTGCGTTCCCCGTATCCTTGAGGCACATCCGATTGCTAACTAAATGATAATGGTCTATCCTTTCGTTACAGAAAAATCAACGAAAGGATTACGTGCCCGATACAGATCACACTGCCCGGCAAGGGCGCTATGTCGTCAAGCAGTTTCAGGGCGAGACCGTTCGCGCGTTCGTGCCTCCGCCATTGCCGCCCGATCCACCGATAAATCTAGCGCGCTTCCAGATTCTACTGGAGCAAACCAATCAGGCCATTGGCAGACTCGATGGACTGACGTTGCTCCTGCCAGATGTTTCCCTACTCCTCTACACATATGTTCGAAAAGAGGCCGTACTCTCTTCACAGATCGAGGGCACGCAATCGTCTCTGTCCGACCTCTTGCTTTACGAGAACGATGAGGCGCCGGGGGCGCCCATTGAGGATGTGCAGGAGGTCTCGAACTATGTGGCGGCAATGAACCACGGTTTGGAGCGAATGCGCTCTGGCTTTCCGCTGAGTCTTCGTCTGATTCGGGAGATTCACGAGATCCTGCTCTCCAAAGGACGTGGTAGCGGCAAGCAACCCGGCGAGTTCCGACGCAGCCAGAATTGGATCGGTGGCAGCCGCCCCGGCAATGCCGTCTTCGTGCCCCCACCGCCTGAGTTTCTGAATGAATGCCTGAACCAGTTTGAACTATTCCTACATGATGAGCAGACGGGATTGCCGTTGCTGATCCGCGCCGGCCTTATCCACGTTCAGTTTGAGACCATCCATCCATTCCTTGACGGCAACGGCAGACTTGGACGGCTCCTCATAACGTTCCTGCTCTGTGCAAAGGGCGCATTGAGAGAGCCGATTCTTTACCTCAGCCTTTACTTCAAAACAAACCGGGCGGCCTACTACGAATTGCTTGAACGCGTGCGAACCAAGGGCGATTGGGAGGCCTGGCTTGATTTTTTCCTCACCGGCGTGCGTGACACCGCGGAACAAACAGCCAATGCCTCGCGCGAAATTTTGAGCCTTTTCAACCAAGACCAAAAGAAGATCGAGACGCTCGGCAGACCTGCCGCGTCAGTGCTGCGAGTCTTTCAGCACATGCAGCGGAACCCGATCATTGCGATCCCATCGGCGGCAAAGCGGATTGGCATTTCAGCTCCAACCGTAGCGAAATCGTTGGGTCACATGATCGACTTCGGCATCCTCGAAGAGACCACCGGCCGCGAGCGGCACCGTATCTTCGTCTATCGCCGATACCTGGACATTCTCAACGAGGGAACTGAGCCATTGCGATGACACATCTTGAGGACTTAACGCCGAACGCAGCGATCCGCGGAATTATCCCGGACCAGACTGTCACTGTTGTCGATACGCAGTGGTTCGGGTCTGAGGCTTTGGAATTGACGTACAAAGACCCGTCAGGCAAGGTGGCCAATGAATTGCTCTATCGCTATGACGAGTCACGCATCGAGTTGGTTGAGTCTGGACGACCGTGGAGCTTTGACGGGGATGGCGCTCTCTTTCGGCTCGTTTCGGAGGCGAATCGCATCCGGCTTGCGCATCTTTTCGACCCGGTACTGGCAGTCCACACTTCGCTTGTAGATCCGCTCCCGCACCAAATCACGGCTGTTTATGAGGCGATGCTACCGCGCCAACCGCTGCGCTATTTGCTGGCAGATGATCCGGGTGCGCGAATCCCGACTGCCCGATTCACCATGCCCGCAAGCAGAAGAGCGCGACGGATGCGGCATTCAAGGCCGAACAGGAGAAGTGCCGCCGCGAAGAGGCCATCGCCCAGGCAACCGGCCTCCGCGTCCTGAAAGCAACCAGCGACGCCGTTCCTGTCCGGCTGATGAAGCGCGACCTACTTTTTATCACCGAGCGCCTTGCCGCAGTCTTGGACGAGCGCCGTCTTGCGGTTCTCTTACGTATTAACGGCGTCGGCAAGGCGAACGGCAGCGGAGAAGCATTGACCAAGCTGCTTACGTCCTTTCTTCGCAAAGCCGACGAGAGCACCATCAGCCGCGTTTTGGTGGCAATCACCATCCTGCAATCGGCGCACAACCCCAACGAGTCCGCGAAAGCCCTGCGAGAAGCCGCCGAGTTTTACAAGGTGGATGTGGCCGCGATCACGGCCAAGGTCAAGCAGGAGTTCGCGGAGAAGGAGAAGACACAAGCCGCCCGGAAAGCGACGGAGAAAGCGATGCCGAAGCAGCCACGCACCGCAGCCCCGAAGAAAGCAAAAGCTGCATAGCGTCAATTCGTAAACCTTGAAGTGTGGGGTCTGCTGAGGCAGGCCCCTTTTTTTTGGCGCCCGTCAGCCCGCGAATGCGCGGGAGGCGCTCGCATGGCTCCACTATTTAAAGACCTACGGCATTGACATTGATCTTGGTCTGATGCAGGTCAGCAGTCACGAAGCCAAGCGCCGCGAAATTGATCCTGAATCGCTGCTCGATCCATGCACGAACCTGCGGGCTGGTTGGCAGATTCTTGATGACGCATGCCGAATCGAGGCCGCCACCTACGGCCCAGGTCAAACGGCCTTGCAGCACGCGCTTTCGCGCTACAACAAACGTGCTCGATCGAACAGGCCCTTCCCGAAGCACTGTTTACCAGCGGGTGAGCGAGGGACGCTTCCCAAAGCCCGTGTCATTGGGCGCGAGGGCGGTGGGCTGGGTGGAATCGGACATCGAGGAATGGATCAGCAGGCAAATCGAAAATAGTCGCACCCTCCAATCTGGAGAACCTGCTCCGTGCTCTTTGTAAGCGTAAGTGCAACAAGCGAACGTATTCCTTGGGCTTCTGATTGGAAACCAGGCCGCATGATCGTTATGCGGCCTTCGATGTAAATTGAATGAGCTTTCCGTTTCGCATCGTTTGCTCAAGGAAGTCAGCCCAATCCTGCATCATTTTGGCTCTCGGAGCAAGATAGAGCGCGTGGTTATAAGCGGCGCTCACGTCATTTCGCGGAGCATGAGCCAACTGCAATTCGATGTGGTCGTGGTTGAAGCCTTGCTCGTGCAGCAATGTCGAGGCCAGCCCCCGGAAGCCATGACCGGTCATCTCGCCTTTATAGCCCATTCGCTCCAAAGCCTTCAGAATCGTGTTATTGCTCATCGGGCGTTTCTCGCTGCGTTCGCCAGGGAAAAGCCATTGGGAATTGCCGGTGAGATGTCTTAGCATTTCGAGCGTCTCAAGGGTCTGCTTTGCCAGCGGAATGATATGGGGCGTCCGCATCTTCATGCGCTCGGCTGGAATATTCCAGCGACCGTTTTCGATGTCGATTTCCTCCCATTTCGCCTCGATCAATTCGGTCGTACGCACAAATGTCAGCGCCATCAACTTCAGCGCGAACCGCGTAATGTGTTTCCCTCGGTAAACCTCGATGGCCTTGAGCAAATTCGGAAGTTCCCTGGCTTTCGATCCGCGCGTAGTTGATCTTACGAGTGGCCTTCAGAACGTCGCTAGGCCGGATCTCTGCGGCAGGATTACGGCGGCAATATCCATGTGCGATGGCATATCGGAATACTTGACCGGCGGTTTCCAACGCACGTTTGGCAATGTCACGAGCGCCCCGCGCTTCAATGGCCTTCACCATGGCGACGATTTCCGGCGCTTCGATCTCCGCCGCGGGCCGTGGTCCAAGACAAGGCAATATGTCCGCCTCCATGCGGCGCTTCACGTAGGCCATATGTCTCGGGGTAACACTGTTCTGCCAGTGCTCCAGCCAGCGGTTGGCAACGGTCTGAAACGAATTCTCGACGGCGGCCTTCTCGGCGTTCTTTTGGGCTTTTCGCTCCTCCATGGGATCAACGCCGGTCGCCAGCAGTCGTCGACCCTCCGCGTGACGCGCCCGAGCCACGGCAAGGGGGACATCCGGATACTTGCCCAATGCCATCAGTCTTTCTTTCTTCTCGTAACGGTACGACCACCGCCAGAGCTTGCCGCCAGCCGGCATCACCAAGAGATAAAGCCCGCCACCATCTGTCAGAGTGTACGGTTTATCGGTCGGCAGAGCCTTCTTGATGGCGGTATCGGAAAGCGGCATATCTCTCCCTCGCAGGCAATATATACCCTTTTTGACTTTTCATATACCCAAATGTATACCCAAAAATCTCCGGCTTAAGCTGGACGCCTCGGGACGCTAAAATACGTAAGCCCCATATTTTACTGGGGCTTATCATGACATCCTGGATTTTATCGGAAGCCTTCGGAAGGGGTCCTGGCGGAGAGAGGGGGATTCGAACCCCCGGTACAGCTTTTGACCGTACAACGGTTTAGCAAACCGCCGCCTTCAGCCACTCGGCCATCTCTCCGGTCTCAGTCAGGATTATACCGGAATTCGTGCTCACGCGGTCCACCTCGCCCGCCGGCGGGCGCACTTGCCTCGCGTAGGCCGTCCTCACACCGCTCCTGAAGCGCAATCGCAGCTTTGCGCAGCGCCCCCTTCCATTTACATTCAGTACATCCATTCTCATGCGGTTTGCTCTCCATTCCGACTTGCGCAAAATCCGCTTCGTGCCCCTGGTCGCCGCTACCTACTTCATGGTCTCTGGCGGGCCCTACGGCATTGAGGACATTCTTGGCGGCGCCGGCTATGCTCGTGCCATTCTCATTCTGCTCGCATTGCCGCTTCTCTGGAGCCTGCCCACCGCGCTCATGATCGGCGAGCTCGCTGCGGCAATTCCCGCCGAGGGCGGCTTTTACGTGTGGGTGCGCCGCGGCCTCGGCTCCTTCTGGGGTTATCAAGAGAGCTGGCTCTCGCTCACCGCCAGCGTCTTCGACATGGCGCTCTACCCTTCTATCTTCGTGCTCTACCTGGGCAAGTTCAGCCCCGCACTCACCGTCGGTCCGCGCGCCTATCTGTGGTCGCTGGCGGTCGTGGTTCTTTGCTGTTTCTGGAACCTGCTCGGCGCACCCGAAGTCGGCAACGACTCAGTCTGGCTCTTTGCTTTGCTGCTCGCGCCTTTTGCGATTTTTGTCGCGCTCGGTTTCGCTCATGGCCTCGCCGCGCATCCGGTCCTCGACTGGGGCCGCACCGCACCCGAGTCCGGCGCGCAACTCGGCCTCTCCACCGCCATTCTTGTGGCGCTCTGGAACTACATGGGCTGGGACAATGCCTCCACCATCGCGCGCGAGGTCGAGAACCCGCAGCGCAACTATCCGCGCGCCATGATCGGCGCTGCGCTGCTTACCGCTCTTACTTACGTGCTTCCGCTTCTCGGTTTGGCGGTCGCCGGATTCTCGCCGCAAGGTTTCTCTACCGGCTCGTGGGCCGTCGCAGCGAGCGCCCTCGGCGGCCCGCTGCTGGGCTTGGCCGTGGTCGCCGGCGGCGTTATTTGCGGCGTCGGCATGTTCAACGCTCTCATGATGAGCTACACGCGCTTGCCCATCGCCATGGCAGCCGACGGCTTGTTGCCGCGCGTCTTCCTGCGCCGCAACCGCCGCGGCGTGCCTTGGGTCAGCGTATTTGTTTGTGGTTTGGGTTGGGCGCTGGCACTGAGTCTCCCCTTCGAGCGCCTCATCTCGATTGATTTAATTCTCTACGGCACGAGCCTCATTCTCGAATTTCTCGCGCTCATTGCCCTGCGCCTGCGCGAGCCCGAGTTGCCGCGCCCGTTCCATGCCGGCAGCTTCGCCTTCGTCTGCCTGCTCGGCGCCGCGCCTACCGTGCTCATCGGCTACGCGCTCTACGCCTCGCGCTCTGAAAAGCTGGGCGATCCCGGAACCGCACTTGCCCACGTCTCTTCGCTTCTCGTCGCGGCGGCCGTGGCTCTCTTCGGGCCTCCGCTCTACTTCCTCACCGTCGCTCTGGCCCGCCGCCGCAAGCCAGAGCTGACAGCGCACAGTGGATAGTGAACAGCTTCGCGACTCACGGCACACGAATCACGATTCACGGTTCACGAACTACGACTCACGCCTTCACCGTCTTACCATTCGCCGGCTTCGCCGTCCCGGCTTTCTCGTTCCCTTGTTCCTTCGGTGCTTTGCTCCCTGCTTTTGCCGCTTTCCCATCCTCGAAGAGCTTGATGGCCCTGGCCACGCGGTCGCGCGCATAGGCCGCGTCGTGCCAGCCCCTGATCTCCACGCGCTTGCCTTCGAGATCTTTGTAGATCGAAAAGAAGTGCGTAATCTCCTTGAGCATGTGCGGATAGATGTCGGTGTAGTTCCACACATTTGTATAGCGCGGATTGTTCTTGCCGACCGCCAGAACTTTCTCGTCGAGTATGCCTTGGTCCAGCATCTCCAGCAACCCGATCGGCCGCACCTCCTGCACGCATCCGGGAAAGCTTGCGTCCGGAACCAGCACCAGCACATCCAGCGGATCGCCGTCGTCGCTTAGTGTCGACGGAATGAACCCGTAATCGCCCGGATAGTGCACAGGCGAGTGCAGATTCCTGTCCAGCTTGAAGACGTGCAGTTGCTTGTCGTACTCAAATTTCTGCGTCCCGCCTTTGGGAATCTCGACGACTGCACGAAACACTTCCGGCGCGCGCTCGCCCACCGGCAATTCCAAATAGTTCACCATTCTGTTGGTTTTCTCCTCGGGGAATGTGGAGCTTCTTTTCTTCCAGTCCCTGATTCCTGTCTTCTAGTCTCTGATGCCGGTTGTTCGCCGATTCGCCGTCTTTCCGGTTCCTCAGGCCCAGCTTTTATAATCAGGGAACATGAAGGCGCATGTCTATGTCACGCTGAAAGCCTCGGTCCTCGATCCACAGGGCCAGACCATCCACAACGCTCTGCGCAAGCTCGGCTTTGCCAGTGTTGCCGCCGTGCGCCAGGGCAAATACTTTGCGCTCTCACTAGCCGAAGGCCTCTCGGCCGAAGCTGCGCGCGCCGAAGTCGAACGCATCGCACGCGAAGTGCTCACCAATCCCGTGATCGAAGAGTTCACTTACAAGATCGAAGAGTAGAGCGGGTGCGCCGCTAGCCTTTAGCTTTCAGCTAAATCCCCGAAAAGCTTCACTGGCCTTGGAGCACAGTTGCACAGTTTCTGTGTTGCTGCGCGGTTTTGCGCGTAAACTTATGATTCTGGGTTGTTTACAAGGCTCACAGTTTCACAGTTCACTCTTTGCGGTTTTTATTGGGGGTAGGGACGTTAGGTTTCAGATGCCAGGTTTCAGGTGCTAGGGGGAGGGGGTAGGTGTATCGGGAGAGGGAGGGGGGAGGGGGTGGGGTTACTGGTTAGTCATCAATGACCGGTTGCAGATTTTGGCGGCGGGTCGGGCGGCGTGAATTGGCGGGCTGCGCCTTTGTGCGTGGGGAGAATCTCTAAGAGATGGGCGACGACAGCGGAGATGGAGGTTTCGTGCTCGGCGGCCCAGACACGCGCCTTGAAGTAAGTGGTGTCGGGCACCGAGACGGTGATGTTTTTCATCAGTTTTTGCTCCGGTGGGGAATGCATTTTTGGGCGTGCCGGGCTTCGGATTCGGAGAGTTCGGCGTAGACGGCATAGCCGGCGGCCTCGTGCGATTTTTCCTGGGCGCTGGCAGCGGTGAGGGCGATCTGGACGGCATAGAGGAGCTTGGTGCCCTGTTTTTCATCGATGGCGCCGAGCAACATGCCCTGGGCGACGCAGGCGATGAAATCGCGGCAGTGGTCGCGCGTGGTGAGCGGGGGCATGGCGGCGCGAAAGGCCTGGCCGGCTTCGCGAACGGCGTCACTTTCGAACCCGTCCTTGTCGATCTGGGCGCGATAGGCCTTTTCCCAGGCCGTGGTGCAGCGTGCAATAGCGAAGTTAGAGAGGGCGGGGCTGGACGGATCGGCCGCGTCAAGAATTTTGGGCTTGTCTGCCATGGATTTTCTCCTGTATTTGTCTTAATTGTGATTTGTCTTGATTGTGCGCCGGACGGGGGAAATTATCGGCAAAAGGGCGTGGGGAATTTTGCGGTGTGTTTTCAGGGGGGCGCGGGAGTAAGCGGAGTGGGGCCTGCAGGGCGGCGGCTGGGGGTTTTTGGTTGGGGATCGGGCGGAAGGTTGGTGTCGGCTACGGCGTTTCCGTTAGTAATAGGCTCTCTTGCGGGCAAGCTGCCCATAATGAGAGCACCTGGCTGCTTTGGCCAATCGACTTGACCCTTGTGCGCCCTCGTCGGCCCCATTGAAAAATGAGGGGCGGCATCACGTCCGTGATCAGGTAACTAACCATATGTTCGGGCGGAGAGTGAAAGTAAGGTGATAGAATCAGACCGCTGCAGAGCTGCTATCCCCGCTCGCAGTTCTATCTCCGCGACGACAGATGGGTTCTATGCCTGAGAATCGGTTGCCAGACAACGAGTCCGGCAATACATTTGCCCGCAATGGCGATGACCTATTGCAGCGGCTGAGTTCCACTGCTGCGACTCTAACCTTCTTCGTCCTGCTTGCAGCCGGTCTCGTCTGTCTTACCACGGCAAGCGTCTACCTTTATCGCTTCCAATCTCATACCGAAGAAATTAAAAGTGGATTCCAGACCGGGACCGGTTCTGTCAACGGATACTTCGACATCACGAAGCTGCAGGTTAGTGCCATCTCCATCGCATATCAGAGCCGTATCGAACTTTTGTCGACGGGGGTCTACGTTGGTCTTGCCCTGGCATTCCTTGGATTCGCTCTCATCGTGATCGGAGTGCACGGCGACATTTCCGGTTCGGCAAGTCGCGGGGATACGAAAGTTTCTCTGTCTCATCTGTCTCCAGGCGTATTCGTGATCGTCTGT
>JBEKPD010000143.1:0-10908 GCA_049521075.1 Occallatibacter sp. | reverse complement strand
CGCGAAGACAGAAATTTTCTCGTCTCCGCGCTTCGCTTGTGCGCCAAGAAAATTTCTGTCTTCGCGCCTACTCTCTGAGGTAAAGAGCACTTCTCTAAATGGCACGAACTCTTGCCGAGATCGCCAAGTCGATAAACATCGCCAAGAGTTCGGTCCAGAATCGCCCGCAGCGAATTTTTCTGTGCGGTGGCCCGCTCCCCGAAAAAGGCGGAGCAGCACCAACGTCTCTGCGCGCGGTCTTGATGGTGCTTCTCCAGAAGGACCACGCAAATCTGCGGTCAAGGATCATTTTGGCCGAAGATGCTGCCAAGTGGTATCACAGCCCGAACTCGCCGGACTTTCCAAATCTCGTCGACTTGGAAAACCAAATCGCAGCCCTTTCTACCCTCATTCTCCTTATCGTTGAGAGTGCAGGATCGATTGCAGAGCTCGGCGCGTTCTCCTTCATACCCAGCCTCCGCGCAAAGCTGTCCGTTGTACTCGAATCACGCTACCAGAGCAGACACTCATTCATCATGGATGGGCCGGTGGCTATGGTCGAGAAAGAGTGCAATGAGAAAGGCAAACCAAGCAGGTGGTATGCATTCGATTGGCTCAGAAAGACAAAGGAGCCGGTTTTCAGCCCTTCGCAGGCGCTAAAAGCGGCGAAAAAAATCATTGAGGAGATACTCTATCCGGCGATTAAGAAAAACCGTAACTCCGAGACTTTCCATGCGAACAATCTCGAACATCAAATCCTTTTGGTTGCAGATCTCGTGGCCGTGAGTGGCCCCCTGCTAATCCACGAAATCATGGAGATGATCGGCGGGCTTGACCTTATGACAGAGAGGGAAATCGAGCAAAAAAACGTAGAGGGATTTCTTTTTCTACTGGAGAAACTCGGGCACCTAACGAAAACGCGCGCAGGTAATTATGACTTCTATGTGCCCTCGAAGACCGACACAAACTTCATTTCCTATCTTTCGGCTGCTGGGAAGTCAATCAAGTGGGAGCGACTAGCGGCCGACATCTCCAAAATAATTCCGAACCTTCCGGGATTCGAGTACCGAAAGGCAGCCTACAAGAGTGCCCCAAAAATGAAGGTGGCGCGATGAGCATCCTTAAGTCCATCTCCCTTGACCTGATGATCCCAGAAGTGAGGCTGGACCGTATTATTCGGTCAGCGCCATATAGATACAAGGTCTATGAAGTCGACAAGAAAGAGGGCAGGGGCAAGAGAACAATTGCACAGCCCGCCAGAGAGCTAAAGGCAATCCAGTACTGGGTAATGGAGAACATACTGAGCGAATTCCCCGTTCACAGCGCAGCGATAGCGTATCGAAAAGGGCGTAGTATTCGGGCGAACGCGGCGAAGCACGCGAGAGCGCGATTCCTCCTCAAGCTGGATTTCAAGGATTTCTTTCCCTCGATTACTGCCTCTGATTTGGAGGCATTCTTGCGAAGCCAAAAGAGCACCCGCCTAAGTGCCGAAGACATAATCCGTCTCGAGAAGATTTTGTTTTGGAATCGAGCGCGAGCAGGCAAGCTTGTCATGTCTATAGGCGCCCCGTCGTCACCCATGTTATCGAATTTATTAATGTACGATTTCGACAGAACAGTCCAGGCCTTTTGCAACAGGAAAAAAGTCAAATATTCCCGCTATGCAGACGATCTCACCTTTTCGACCAACAGACCGAACGTCCTTCGTGAAGTAGAGATCCAAGTCGCAGCAATTTGCGAGAGAATGGAACATCCAAGGCTGAAGCTCAACGCGGAAAAGACGGTACACGCCTCTCGCAAGGGTGCAATGCGCGTAACCGGTTTAGTGCTCGCAAACGACGGACAGGTTTCCTTAGGACACGAAAGAAAGCGACTTATTCGTGCGCAGGTTCACCACTTTTTGACCGGAAGACTTAGCCCCGATGAGGCCGCGAAGCTGCGAGGAATGTTGGCTTTTGTTCATTCGGCTGAGCCCTCTTTCATTCAGAGGCTCAGGGATCATTACGGAAGCGCCGAGATCGACACGATCATAATCCCGCCGAATCGCGCATCTGAGAATGGGTAGGGTCCCGCGACGCGGGATCCGCGGGGTATCAGCATGCGGCGGGTCGCCTAACGGGAATAGGTCCCCTTAAACGCCGTAGCAGCATGGCATTTCGCGTTTCGACCGTACTTAACAGATTCCATTACACTTGCCGACTTCCCATTACTAAATCTGTTCTGTCAAGGCGTCGTCCACAATAAATGCCACTTTCGCACAGGCTGCGATGATATATCTCTTTATCTATGGCGGAGAACACGTTGGAAGGAAAGAATACGACTCCCTCTGCGACCGGACCGGCCGGTCGGGTCCCACATCCAGCCTACTGTGCGCATCAATGCTATGACAGCGACAAGCATAGGCGCTCGGGGCGTTGCGAATGCAAGGGGTGTAGCGGGGACGCGCATGGCAAGGGGAGGAAATATGCGTTTGAGAACGGATATCGCCCGGACTCACCAACTGGTTTCCGAAAGTCACCACTCAACCAGGAATGGCTTTTTCCCGAGGAGCCCACTACTCCCATTGAGGACGTCGATCAACCTTGACCGAACAGCCGGGTGCACCAAGTCTCGATTTTAAGACATGGGAGAGTACGAATCCGAACCAAGCGGATTTGTATCAGGGGACAGCCTCAGTCACGAAACAATGGCTCGTTGTCCCCTTTGAAAATCAATAGGCACGGCGAGGCCGCGTTGTCGAGTTATATAAGCCGAACTGGGGGGCTTATTTGTCCTCGGAATGAGCGCATAGACATCAGATGAGAAATTCCTGGGGGTTAGCTAAGCTAGAGGCCACGCTGAAAATCGTCTGCGGAGTCCACAAGGGCGAGGGCCAGAGATTGATAAAGATTGTAGATAAACGATTTCAAGCTCAGTACAAGCATCACGAGCCAAGTTCCCCAAGCCACGAGAATAACGTGAAGCAAACAAAACGGAATCATCCAGTTAATTTTGCTTAGAAAGATTCCGAGCATCATGGCCGGCCCGGTCTTACCTCCGAAAATGACTACCAATAGCGACCAGAACAGAAGGGCGAGATACTGAACAAAGACATCTACAAAAATCACAAACAGAAGTTTAAGTTCACTCAGCTTATATTTCGGATTGTGCAGGCGCTGCAGATTAAGAATCGTCCCAGGCCGAAGAATCGTGCAGATTATCGCGAACCCGGCTATTAGGAAGCCAAGGATTGATCCAGCAAGGGACGCCCCTGCGTTGGCCCAAATCGAGAATGTATCCGCGAAGGGAAACCGAACTGCTTCCCTTAGGCTTGGGATGCATATGTGAGCGATTGAAAATACCAACAATAGGAATGCGGTTGTCGACGCGATAAAAACGTTAAATGGGTTGCTAACAAACGACGGGGCAAGCGAGAAGATCTGAGTAAGATTCTTCTCGTCAAAGAGGCCTTCAAAATCAACCTTGGTTGATGGATCCACCGAGATTCTCCCTAATCTTTGTTATCTTCTGACTTTCTCCTTCGGATAGGTCCGGCCGGAGCAAGCCGTTCTTGACCTGTTTGAAATACTCCTTCACCATATAAGCCGCTTTGGCCGTCGGCGCTGCGGGCGCATCATCTGCGGCAACGCGCAGTTTGAAACTGTCATTACTCCCTCGTAGTTGAGTGCCGTCCTCTGCCTGGCCGGCAAGAACAACTTTTTGATTGCCTGCGGCCGCTGACGCATTTATTTCCTCTGTGGCTACTCGAATATTCAGTCCATCCTTGCTGTCGTGTATAAGCTTGGTGGAGGTCGCGCTGATATCATTTTTCATTGCTTGGAGCGCGCGAAATGT
Organism: Occallatibacter sp.; assembly: GCA_049521075.1. GTDB lineage: Bacteria > Acidobacteriota > Terriglobia > Terriglobales > Acidobacteriaceae > Telmatobacter. The sequence continues at coordinate 7,095 of JBEKPD010000143.1, read as the reverse complement.
TTCTTGGCGGGATATCTCGGCATTCGTTTGAAGTATGCGGAATTCCAAATGCGTGAGGGTTGAGAAAGCGTTTAGAAATTCGGTGATGCTGGCTTTGTTGGCCATTGGGGTGGCATCCACGTCGGGAGCTGGATATTCCTCGAAAAGAGAAGTTAGAGATATTGGTTGATCAGTAGTCTTAGACAATTCATACAACGCACGGACAAAAGCTATGTGTTTTCTCCGCATAAACGTTTGCACAGTTGAAGCAAACACCGCAATTGACGGTGCATAGGACGTCTCGGGAAGATAGGCAAGCTTATGATTATTTAGGTCGAGAGCAAAGAATGACGATGGTGCAGAAGCTAGCGATCCATCATCCGGAACCAGGCCAGTTTCTAGGGAATAGGTCTGACTGCGCGTCAAAACAGTATCCTTCACGAATCGGCCGTAAATTGTGAGCTGAGGTTCTTCTGCGTCCTCAACGCTTACATCGAGAATCCCAACGTCGATGAAGAAGTATGAAGTCGGGCCATATCTTCGCTTTAGGCTGGAGTCGGTAAATGCCGGAATCGCAATTTCCTCAGCGAGGTCGAGAAGTATATATTTACCTCCAAATCGACAAGTGACATTTGCGAAGACAATGCTCGGCGTGGGCGGCATCCTGCTCCAATCTCAGGTTGAATGAACGCAGCAATACTAAATGGCTAGGAAGAATACGGCAAATTCGCGGTGGCTCGTCTAGGCAAAGGAAAGACCTCAGTCCGTGAAGACCTTTGGCACGGGCGTTCTCCGCCTGGACTTGGCGGATGGGGCGAGGGCGTCTCAACTCGTTCATTAAACTTGAAATAGCGGCCTCAAGCCGGATTACTCCAGAAAAACGCGTCAGGCTCACGGGAGCCTCCTTCGCAGCCCAGCTCCGGCGGTGGGGCACGAGATCCCAGTCGCCATGCCGACTCGGTACCACTGACCGCAAACCCCTTAGATGGCCATCTGCAGCCCCTCTCGACTTGCCCATTCGTGCAGAAGCCGACGCGGCTTACCGGATGCTGAGCGATTAGCCTTGCCACGAGCTTGGATGACCGCACGTCTCTTTGGATCGACTTCGATCGTGAGCATCGGGCGAATCTTTTCACCTTGCCACCTGCGGAGCGACCAAATGCTCGAGTTGCCACGGTGGCAAAGGTGCGCGTAGCTGGCAACGCAGTGATTCAGGGCTAAACCTTCTTCGCGTAGCTGAGCGCTATTGGTTAGTTCCACAATTTGCCAGCGCTTCGCCAACTCCCATTCGTCACGTGCCGGCTCTTCCATCATCCAAGGTCTAAAGGGTGATCGCGCCCACGAAAACGTGGTACCGGTGAAAGCTTCGCCAAGACTACGGTGCCACTCCTGCATTAGCCGCAGCATGGACTGCATCGATCGGCCTTTGATGCAAAAGTCTGGCTGAGGCGGAGCGATTTCTGTAATGCCTTCCTGCGTCTCAATGCGAATTCGATCGTGCCGGACGGCTTGGATGTAGTCAATCATGCGCCCAATCTGTGTCGCATCGATGTCTCCTGAACGAGACATGATGAACATCCAAACCGTGCGCCAGAACTCACCATTCCGCAGGTCCGTTGCAAGTCGGGTGGAGAGGATCGCCTTAACAAAATCGAGCGGCATGCCCAGCGCAAGCAGTTCCGCTCTGCGGATCGCTGGTTCCAGCGCGAGATGATCTTGTGACGCTAAGAAGATACGTTCCATCCTTCGCGTCATGTTTATCGGCAGATCGAGCGACCGAAAACTCGCTCCACGCGAATGTGCGATCACCCATGCACGCTTCCTGTCTCCATCCTCATCGACCGCATGCCAAACTGAGGCCATGAAAGCGGGGACTTGGTACCTGCCAATAAGATGTTGCGCCAGGGATGAGACCGCAGGCCGCGAAGACGATGGCGTGCCCGCCCAATCAGACGCCGAGCGCACATGTGCGGCCCGGAACCGAGCCAGGTGTACTAGGGCATCAACCCCAGGATGTCGGGCTTTCGCAATCGGCGCCTCAAATATGCGTGGCGCTCGTCTGCGCGTACAGAGTAGTAACTCTAGAAACTTCGCGAAGGTAATTGGATCACGGGCAAGATCCGCACAAGCGCGGTGAATGGCGCGGTCCGTCTGCCGCCTGTGATCCTGAACAGAACGTTCAGACCAGGACATAGACTTCTCCAATTTTCTAAACCGGTGAGAAAGCGGCAACGACGCATGCCGCCGATGCCAGATTCAAGGCACAAGAATCCGTAACCGCTCGTCGCGGCCTGCCTGTTTCTCTGTCCGATTTAGCTATTGAAGAAGAACATGACCAAACCATCATGCCATCGGACGACAGTTGCGTCAACGGTTGTTCAGCTGCCCCCGCATAGGCACGGCCGCCCTACCGATGCATACCAACAAGGCTCAACTACGAATCGGTCCTCATAAACGCCGATGTATCCCGGAGACTCTTCGGCTGATGCAAAATCACCATATCTGGCTGAAGAGCAAAGGGCCTGAGGAGCTACCAGTTCCGCCCCAGCCAGAACCCGACAGCCAAGAGCAGCACCCCAGCAATTAGGCCGCTACCAAGGCAGGCCCAGAGTAACTTTCCCCAGACGCCAGTGAGCCTCATACGAAAATCCTCGGTCACTGAGGCCAGCGCAGCGTGTGCCTCGTGGATTGATTGCGCCAGCGTCTTTTTCATCCATTCGTTCATGCGCTCTTGGGAGAGCGCGAGCGCCCGCGCCAGTGTATTCTCGATAATCGCCTTGACGACAGATCCGAACTGCTGCCGGGTCTCCTCGGTGTAGCTCTTAAGGATCGCGTCGCCAGCGATGGCCTCATGCAGGCTGGCTTGGACATCCTCCAAGAGCTGCCGAGTCGTCTGCGCGGCCGAATCAATCGATCCCTTCATCTGCGTCGCGGCAAAATCGGCAATCTCGCGCGTCACTCCGCGGAGCCGCGCCTGCTCCGTTGCGGCTTCGGTGAGACCGCGCGCCGTATTCTCCAAGGCCCGGCACTCGACGATGCTTAGTTTGTAGCGAAGCCACTCGGGATCTTCGGGGTCCATCTTTGAGAACTGCTGCACAAGGTCGATGAGAACGCGCTCGCGGGCCTCGCCTTCCGGGAATGCCAGCAAGATGAGATCGTGAATCCATGCGGTTTTGTCGGTTACGAGGGCCGGAGTTGTGCTCATGGGAGGAGAACCTTTCTGGCTTCTGTGAATTGGTTGAACGCGCGGAACCTGTATGTCCTTGCACGCAGGGTCATGTCGGGAGCACGAAGCTCAGGCAAGGAAGTACGCCGTTCGCCCACGTCGCTGAGCGTGACGTTCATTGTGCGCATCATCCTCTGGAGGTCTGGCCGACGCGCATCCAGCCGAATCTCAACCGGTGAGAAGGCTTCCCGAAAGGCCGCCACATCGCTGGCGAGCTTCGGATTCTCCCATGCTGAGGCGACGCCCTCCTGAAAGTAGTTGTGAACAATCACGTAATCGACGGTGTTCTGCAACTCCTCGCCCCATTCGATGACCGACCGGACGGAAGCAATGTCCCCATCGACGACGCCAAGCGCCGTCCAGCGCAGTTCAAGCCCGGATTCCTGCATGACCCGATAGAACTCCCGGAACCACGGAATCATCCGATGACCCTGAGCCGCGCCCAGGTCGGCAAGAATCACGTCGGCGGTCGATTCAAGCGAAATCCCGAGCAGCTTGTCATAGGTCCAGCTTTCTAGTGCCGGGAGCTTGTGTGCGTGGGGAAACAGTGCCTTGAAGGAACCCTCCGCCTTATTGTCCGGGTCCATATCGAGCAAATCCGCCCTGCACGAGTTGTCCGCATACCATTCAGCAAGGGTCGCCACCACCGTCGTTTTGCCGACCCCGCCCTTGCCGGCGATTGGGAAGACAACCCGCTTTGGCTTCATGCCAAATCCCGCGGCTACTCCTCGCCTCTGCCCACAAATGGACTCGGCTTGAATATCTTCACCGGCCGCAGCTGTTCCTCCCTTTGCCTGTTCAACTCCGCTTCCCGGTCCAGCCGGGACATCAATTGTTCCCTCTGAATTTGCCATTCGGGTTTCTCCTTATGACCGCTTGTTGTATCGCCATTTGGGGCGACAGGTTTTGGCTTCTCTTTCTCCACGAATGGAGGGGTGAGGTTCTTGGTGAATCTTCGTGATTTCTGATCCGGGGATGCGAGCTTTCGGATCATTGCAACGAATTGCCGATAACTTCCGACGTACCCGCACTCCTTGAGTGCTTCCCATATCTCTTTCCAAGTCAGGCCAATATGGTAAGCATTTCTTAGTTCGGGCAATAGCGCTTTCAGCGCGCGAGACTTGAGGAATGTCGCTCCGATGCGTGTGGAGAACAGATCGGTTAGCGTCTTCAACTCCGTTGGTCGTTTATCTGGTGAAATGTACATCGCGTTGAGTATGTCAGAACTTGATCCGATTCGCAAGCGTCATCCCGCATCACAATTCAGCACTCCGCCGCACAGTACAGCATTGTGCAGCCTTCTCAGGCACAAATCGGCGCAATAAATGTATTGCTGCGAGATGCCGCGAAGTGTCGAATTGTGCTGCTTCTGTTGCAGCCGCAGGCTGCGCTTTCCGAAGGTCGACGACCGCGGCAGGTGGGTTGTTAGGCAGTTGTCTTCATTGGGTAGTGCAGTAGTGGAACATAAAGCCCCGCCGCTTTGGGGGTTGCTCCTCGATCTATCTGCCTTCACTTGAAGTTCTTCTGACGCCGCATGTGAGTGCCTAAATGATGGCATTGTGCCGCAGGTTGCAGAAGGAATGTACATTGCAGTACTATGCGACTATGTCAAAACGCATTCGGCCGGAATCAATTCGCTATTACGTTCGGTTAAGCCGTGCTCAGGCTGACCGACTAGCTGTGCTGCGCAAGGAACTTCATGTGCGGAGCGATAACGAGGTCTTCAATTACCTGGTCAGCATGGCGGCGAACCAGCGGGACGATCTGCAACAACTGGTCTATTCGCTTTTCGGCAATCTAGTGGACAATATGGCTCGCCGGTTTCAGAACCTTGAAACCGTCACGCAGCTCCATCTCGCGTTGACCGACACCTTCATCAAGTACGCCCTAACGGTGCTGCCCGAGGTGCCTGAGGGCATGCTCCGAGGGGCGCGCACCAGAGCGACACAAATCTATGAGCGGGTGAACGTCACTGCGGCCAGGGAATTCCTGCGGCGCCGGGAGTCCGGCGCATATACAGCTAGTGAATTGGGCTTGGGTGGCGACACAGAACATGAAGGCGAGGCAAGCACGGGGTAGTCAGGAATGGCCCGGAGAATCAAATATCGGAAAACGGGAGACGAGGATCGAGAGCGTAGCGGCCAACTTCGCCCAGGGCGTGTAAAGCAGATTCCGCCTTCGTATTCACGAATGACCGGGACAGCCCGAAACTTGCTACGCCTGGCGCGCATGGTTGCTCGTACATCAAAGACTGGCGGACATCGAGGCAGAGTGTCTGCCTATTTGCCATCGACACCCCGAAGCTCGCCCTTTCAGCGTCGCGCGATCGTCAATATTCGATACGCAACTTCTCGGACCCCAGGAGGCTGGAAAGCTCACGGAACCTATATCGAGCGTGAAAGCGCCAAAGGCAATCGGGAGGATCGAGGTACCGAACGGTTGGGATTAGCAAAGGAGCAATCTCTGGGAACGCTTGCCGACAACTGGCAAAAGGCCGGCGACCGGCGTCTTTTCAAGATCATTCTCTCGCCGGAGGACGCCAGTGCGGACCTTGACCGGACGACGCAGGATCTTATCAGGCGAATCGAGGAAGAGATATCCGGGCCGGTTGAATGGGGCGGAGTGATCCATCGCGACACAGACCATGCGCATGCCCACATTATTGTGCGGGATCGGCTCCGTTCCGGTGTGGAGTTCACTCTGCCTCGCGATCTGATCCGCTGCGGACTGAGAGAGGAAGTGCAGAAATCTTTAACCCGGCAGCTCGGCCCGCGCACTGTCGAAGAGATTGAAGAGCAGAAGCTAACTGAACTGACTTCCAATCGTGTCACTCCGCTGGACAGCCGATTGGCAGATCGTTCGCGACCGGCGACTGGAGAAAAAGAATTCCAGACTCTCGACAACATCGCAAATCTGTCTGAAGCCTCCCGTCTGCATTATCTTGCCCGGATTGGATTAGCCCGGCCCTTCGCAGATGGTCGATGGCAGGTGCGGTCCGATTTCCTGAGCCAGCTCCGGAACATGAAGGACATTCAGGACCGGGCGCGAACACTCTTCCGTTGCGGTGTGGCAATCAGCGATCCGCACGCCACGATGGAATATTCTCTTGCCTCGAAAAAGCTCATTGGTCGTGTCCTGCTCAACAACGAGGACGAAAGGACGGGAGCATTGCAGACGTTCTTCGAGACGACCGAAGGAAAGATCGAAATCATCCGCCACGATGCCACACTGCGCGGCGCGTGGACGCGGGGCGAGCTCCAGCCGGGGAATGTTGTCGTCATCGACACGCTGCGAAGCAACCCAGACCAGCTCTATGCCTCATCCGCGGGAAAGGACAAAGACATTCTCCGCGATGGGAAGGGCCTCGACTCGATCGCGCGCCGGATGCGCGTCATGAATCTCTCGACTGGCGAATCCGACAAGGGATGGATGGGGGAGTTCAACAGAACGCTCCGTACGAGAATGATGGACAGAATGATGAGTCGTGGCCTCTAGGTTTGCAAAAAGCGATGCCGATGGAAACCTGGAGCAAAATGCGTTTAAGGGGAATAATTCTGAGAATCGTGTGCAATTACTAGTGAGTGACCGGCTTTCGGCATTTACCCGTACGATGCGGGTCCATTCGCCACTATGCTCTCATTGAGCGCTGCAACGTCAAATGCTTTGTTGTTCACGAAGAGCGACGATTCGCTGTGTATATCCCGCGTGTACTTGATGCACAAATTCCTTGCGCGTTCGCAGTATCCCGAGTCAAGAAGACGTTGCAGCGCTGCAGAGCAAACGGTCAAGAGATCCGAAACGAATTGTCTAGTTTCTCAACCGGGGATCTTTCCGCTCGGTTTTCTTCTGCAAGGCGAAAGCAAAAAAAGCCGCGCACGCCAATGCCAAAG
>JBEKPD010000142.1:0-11112 GCA_049521075.1 Occallatibacter sp. | reverse complement strand
ATACCTTTGCGAGGTGTTTGGCGATAAGGTCCGCTAACTCGCCCAGGTTTTTGGTGGCCTCGACCTCGCCAAGCCGGAAGCGAATGCCGAACTTCTGCTCGATTGCAAGAATCAGGGAAACATGGGCCAGAGAGTCCCACTCTTCGACATCCTTTGCTGACAAATCGCGATGAACCTGCACCTTATCGAGGAAAGCGCCATCGAACACCTGCTGAAGCCGGTCCATGATCTCCTGCTGCTGCATAGATCTCCTAATCCAGTCTGATTTTTGTGGGGATGGGCTGGTAACTTGCTGCATCCAGTTCAAACTTCGCACTTCCGTCGGGCGCATCGCCGATCTTGGCGAAGCCCATTCGCGTGTAATGATCGCGCACCATTCCGTTCTTTGCCGTGGGAAGATACTCGCCCACTACCCATTCGCATCCCGCAGCGCACGCACGGCGCAGGATTTCGTTCAGCACTTCTTCTTCAACTTGCCGTTTCAGCACCCGGCAGCTCATAAGCCAGGTATCGACGAGAAACTCGCGCCCTTGAACGACACCAATCACAATGGAGATGAGTCCATGGTCGCCAAATCGATCGGCCAGGCGCATGGTGAACGCCGAGTAATGCGGATCATCCGCGATGGCAAGCACCTCGGCTTCCGATCGGCGCCGCGTCGTCAGATTGAATTGGTTGCTCCTGGCGATAAGCTGAGCAATGCGTGGCGCATCCAGCTTGTTGAACGACCGTATGGTTCCTATCATGTCGAGCGAGTCAAGATAGGAACCCATATCCGTGCTGCTTTTCAAAAGCTCTTGCCTGTCCGTCTCTTGCTTGTACTGGCTCACGCGAAGCAGATCTTCGGCAGTGACGGTGCGCGTTTCAAAATACCGCGAATCCTTCAATCGCGGCGCAAAATCGGAGGGATCGCCCTCGATCCAGATGGTGGAAACCTCTGGAACAAACTGATTGACAATCTCAATTTCCGCCCGGTTGTCGTCGACGAAAACCATGCTGTCGAGCCCGAGGTTCAACTCCTGCGCGATTTGGCGGAGGTTGTCCGATTTCGGCTCCCAGTTCGCTTTGAAGCAGGCAATGTCCTTGAGCCGCAGAACCATTTCGGGATGCTTTTCAAATGGTTCAATCGCCTTCTCATGATCGTTCTTGCTGCAGACCGCAAGAAGCACGCCACGCTTGCTCAAACCCAGCAGGTACTGCTGAAAATCGCGAAAGGCCTCGCCGCGCGGAGAAGTCGTGCCCAGTTCGATTCCTTCAAGGCCGTCGTCGCCGACCACGCCTCCCCAAAGCGTATTGTCGAGATCGAGAACCACCACCTTCTTGGCGGGCGTATTGCGATGGGAGACAAGATGCGCAAACTCGCGCGCCACGTCGACCAGCAACCCGGGTGCGAAAGGCTGTTTGCTCTCAAACCAGATTCGATCGTCAACGCCGGAAAGATTCCCTCTACGGTTGCTGAGAAACTCAACGTCGCAAATATGCACAAAGGCGGGAATTCTCGATCCCAGATCCATGTTTACGAACTTGCGGAATGCATAGTCGGAGATCAGGCTCGTCGAGCGAAGCGGTCCCGGGTCAAAGTAGGGAGACAGACGAAAATTGCCCACGATCACTTCAGCGCCGCTCCGGGCGTGGATGGTTTCGCAGAGTTGGAGCATGTCATCCACGGCCCGGCGAGCTTCGGCCTCCTGATCGGCCCGCGCGCTGGCAAGAGAGCCTTTGAATGTGCATCGTCTTTCGGATGGCAGAAGCAGGACGACATCGGGTTTGAAGCCGTAAAGAGGACTGTCCTCCTCCAAAATCTCCGAGTAGTAGTTGTCGTAATCACCTACCCATGTATTGCATTCGGTCTGCCCTAAAACTGTCACAAAGTGATCGACGAAGTCCACGAGGGGGTGGAGATTTGCCCCTCCAATCGCAGCCAGTCGGCAAGATCGGGCTTGCCGGGGAAACAATCCTTTGCGGCGGGCATGCGCGCGCATCGTGCACAACTGGAGGACGTCGGCGAAATCGTTGGCTACCGTTGTTCTGGCCGCTAACTCTGAAGCAAACGCCGGATCCGCCAGCTCAATGTATTGCCTTAATAATTTCATCCCCAGTTCAACTGACATATTATCAGTCTAATGTGTGCTTCGTAAGAACGCATTGGCTCGCACTGGAGTGGCTGCCGTTTCCACATCGAACGCGGAAAACGCGCCGGGATAAACGCTCCGGTTCGGGCTACGTTAGGGCCTGGCCTATGTATTCGCCGCAGGTTCTCGATCATTTTGAACATCCGCGCAACGCGGGGGCGATTGCCGGCGCAGATACGTCGGTGCGCATCGAGAACCCGGCGTGCGGCGACATTTTGGAACTCGCGATAAAAGTTGAGGAGGGATGCATTGCGGAGATCCGATTCCGCGCCAAGGGGTGCGTGGCCGCGATGGCGTGTGGGTCGGCGCTGACCGAGCTGGTACGCGGCAAAAGCGTAGACGCGGCACGTAAGCTGACGAGGGAAGAGTTGCTGCGCGCGGTGGGAGGATTGCCACAGGCCTCATCGCATGCCAGCCACCTCGCAATGGACGCACTGGATGCGTCTCTCCGGCAGATTGCGAAGAAAAATTAAATTTCCGGAATCATTTACTTGGCCTGGGCGGCGTAGTCCTGCGGCGTATTGAGGCCGGCCTCGAGGAGCAGCTCAGGAACCGGCACGTAGACCACGCATGAGGAGTAGGCTTGGAGAACTTCGCGCGCGTTGCTCGTGATGGGCGCGTTGAGGAAGGCCTCAATGATAGCGCGGCTGGCGAGGAGAGGATGGCCGTGCTTGCCATCGTGGTCAGGAATGACGGCCCAGCAGCCAGATGCGACGGCATTGAAGAATGCAGAATGAAGCCGCTCAAGTGAAGTGGTGCTGAGCGGAGGGCAGTCGACGGGCGTGATCATAGCCGCGTTGCAGCCGCGTTCGAGAAGGGCTCGCAGACCGAGCTGCAGCGAACTGAACTGGCCCTTTTCGGGAGTTGGGTTGCGGACAAAAAAGGCGCCGCATGCGCCAACCAACGTGGCGATGGCATCGGCGTTCTTGCCGCCGACGGCCACGTTGAGGCGCGTGAACGGGTCGAAAGCCAGGAGTGCGGCGGAAAGCAGTGTTTGGCGCGGCGGATCCGTTGTGCCAGGCGGCTGCGGAGGCCAGGGAAGCAGCGCCTTGTCGGTTCCCATACGGGTGGAGTCGCCCGCCGCTAGAACGAGCCCGCCAAGTTGAATGGAGTCTTGCATAGAGAAAAGATAACGCTGGCAAAGCGGGCACGCAAGAAAAACTAAGTGTGTCGAAGCAAGGGAAACACGTGGCGGCGGAGATGCGCTCAGGACTACTTTTCGTCGTGGAGGGGATGGATCTGGTCCTGCGTAGAGGAAGGTTCGGCTTCGGATGTGCGCTTTCGACCCTGAAACCAGCTCATGTGTGGCAGGGAGCGCTCGGCATGGCGGCGCACTGCGATGAGTTCGGCAACGACGGAGACGGCGATCTCCTCAGGCGTGACGGCGCCGATATCGAGGCCAACCGGCGAGTACACGCGATCGAAAAGCTCAGGGTTAAGGCCTTCGCGGATGAGCTCCCGATAAACCGTAATGGCTTTGCGTTTGGAGCCGATCATGCCGATGTAGCGCGCCGGAGTTTGCACGGCCCAACGGAGAACGCGCAAGTCGTCGCGATGGCCGCGGGTGGCAATGACGAGATACGACGACTCGGCAGGCGCCAGCTCCTTGAACGCCTCATCAAAGTCGCCGGCCACGACCTGAACGGCGCCGGGAAAACGCTCGGCGTTAGCGTAGGTCTCGCGATCGTCGGCGATAATGCAGTCAAAACCGGCATTGCACGCGGCCTTGAAAAGTTCGAGCGCCACGTGCCCAGCGCCGAAGATGTAAAGCAATGACGAAGGCAGAACGGGCTCGATGAAGATCTCGAGCGTGCCGCCGCAGACCAGGCCGGTGTCGAACTTCGGATCCTGATTGAGATCGAAGGTTAGGGTGCGCGGCTTCTCATTACTGATGACTTCGCGCGCCGCCTGCCAGACCTCGGCTTCCACGCACCCCCCGCCGATCGTACCGGCGATAGAGCCGTCGTCGCGAATCAGCATTTTGGCGCTTTGAAAGGAGGGGATCGAGCCGCGCGAGTTCACGATCGTAGCCACTGCCCCGCGGCGGCCCTCGCGTTGCAACTTCACGATCTCCTCATAGATGTTCATCTCCTCCGATTATTGGGTTCGGTGGAAATGAAGTCAAACCAGAGAGAAGATAATAGGAGGCAGTAGACAATAGGGATAGCGATAGCAACAAAAGATTGCAAAAACCATCCGATTCCATTAACTTCAAAGACTCGCACTTTTTTCAAGGGAGTTCGCGGAAAATGCCACGAATCGTTCGTTGTTCCGTTATTCAGGCTTCTAACGCAGTGCCGGCGACTGAGCCGCTGCCCAAGCAAAAGTCGTCGATGGTGGAGAAGCATGTAGGCCTGATCCGCCAGGCGGCCAAGCAGGGCGCGCAGATTGTCTGTCTACAGGAGATGTTTAATGGGCCCTACTTTTGTGCCGAGCAAGATGTGAAGTGGTACGAGATGACGGAGCCGGTTCCCGATGGGCCCACCGTGACGCTGATGCGCGGCCTCGCGAAGGAACTGCACACGGCGCTGATTGTGCCGGTGTACGAGGTGGAGCAGGAGGGCGTTTTCTATAACAGCGCCGCGGTGATTGCGAGCGACGGATCGTACCTCGGCAAATACCGCAAGACGCACATTCCGCACGTGGCGCCGGGCTTCTGGGAGAAATTCTATTTCCGCCCCGGCAACCTGGGCTACCCGGTCTTCGATCTCGGATTTGCCAAAATCGGAATCTATATCTGCTACGACCGGCATTTCCCTGAGGGCGCGCGCTGCCTGGGATTGAACGGCGCGGAGATTGTCTTCAATCCATCGGCCACCGTGGCGGGTTTGAGCGAATACCTGTGGAAGCTGGAGCAGCCGGCGCACGCAGTCGCCAACGGATATTTTATTGCCGCCATCAATCGCGTGGGCACTGAGGAGCCGTGGAACATTGGAGAATTCTACGGGTCGAGCTACTTCTGCAATCCGCGCGGAAAAATCATCGCCGAGGCCTCGCGAGACAAGGACGAGGTGCTCACCGCCGACCTGAATCTGGACGAAATTGCCGAGGTTCGGCGCACCTGGCAGTTTTATCGCGACCGCCGGCCCGATCTGTATGGGCAGCTGGTGGCCTCGTAGAGGACCGCATGGGCACAACGACCTTTGACGACCCTAAATTGCAGGCGCGTTTCAGCGAGCTGAAACCGGCGCTGACTGCGCAGGCTGCGGTGATCGAAGCCGATCGCTGCCTGAACTGTTTTGACGCGCCGTGCACGGCCGCCTGCCCCACCCATATCGATGTGCCAGGCTTCATCAAGCGCATCGCCTCGGGCAATCTGCGCGGATCGGCGCTGCGCATTCTCGACGCCAACATTCTGGGTGGGAGCTGCGCGCGGGTCTGTCCCGTGGACGTGTTGTGCGAGGGCGCGTGCGTCATGCAGCGGCAGAATCTCAAGCCGATCCAGATTGCGCTACTACAGCGGCACGCGATCGACGCCTTCTGGGCGTCGGGCGAAGTGCCGCCGGCGAAATCGGCAACGGCCAAACAGCTGCGCGTCGCCTGCATAGGCGGCGGCCCGGCATCTCTGGCGTGTGCAGCGGAGTTGTGCCGTGCCGGCGCGCGCGCCACGGTAATCGATCGCCGCGAGCTTCCTGGCGGATTGAACACCTACGGCGTCGCGGAGTATAAGTTGCGCGCCGCTGACAGTGTCCGTGAAGTGGAGATGATCCGGCAGCTCGGCGTGGAGTTCCGCTGCGGCGTGGAAGTGGATTCAGCAGCCTCGCTGGAAGCGCTCGAAAGTGAGTTTGATTTTATCTTTCTGGGGTTGGGGCTGGGCGCGATGCAAAGGCTCAATATTCCTGGCGAGGATACGAAGGGCGTGATGAACGCCCTGGAGTTGATCGCTGCCTACAAAACCGGACATTTGCGCGAGCTGCACGGAACGGTGGTTGTCGTGGGCGCGGGAAACACGGCCATCGACGCCGCCATCGCCGCGCGCCGTCTGGGCGCAGACACTGTATATATGTTGTACCGGCGCAGCGAGCAGGAGATGTCGGCGTTCGATTTCGAGTACGAGCACGCCAGGCAGGAAGACGTGCAATTTCTTTGGCGCAGATTGCCGGTGGCCATCCGGCCGGAGGAGCACGGGCGCTTGCTGCTCGAAACGGTAGAGACGCGGCAGGCGGATGGCAGGCTCGAAGTCGTGCCGAATTCCGAGACCATGATTGTTTGCGACCTGGTGGTGCCGGCCATCGGCCAGTCGCCGCTCACCGAGCTGTTGCAGGAGCTGCGCGGCGTGGAATTACGCGACGGCCGCATTGTGGCCGACCGGGCAACAGGACAAACGAGCAATCCGCGCTATTTTGCCGGCGGCGATTGCGTGAACGGAGGGCGCGAAGTGGTGGACGCGGTGGCCGGAGGAAAACGCGCTGCCGAGGCGATCCTAGAAATTGCAGAGGTTGCTCATGCCTGACATTCGGGTGCGGAATTTTGCAGGAAAGATCGACTCGCCGAATCCTTTCTGGCTGGCCTCAGCGCCGCCCACCAACACGGGTGAGATGATCATGCGCGCCTTCGACGCAGGCTGGGGAGGCGCGGTGTGGAAGACCATCGGCGAACCCATCGTCAACGTGAGCTCGCGCTATTCATCGATTGATTGGCAAGGGCAGCGCATCGTTGGCTTCAACAATATCGAGCTCATCAGCGACCGGACGATCGAACAAAATCTATCTGAAATGGCCGAGGTGAAGAAACTCTATCCGCATCACGCCGTGATTGCGTCGCTCATGGTGGCGTCGAACCGCGAGGCTTGGCACGAGATTGTCGCGCGCGCCGAAGATGCGGGAGCGGACGGCCTGGAGCTGAACTTCGGTTGCCCGCACGGCATGAGCGAGCGAGGCATGGGCTCCGCGGTGGGGCAGGTTCCAGAGTACGCGGAGATGATCACTGCATGGGTCAAGGAGAAGGCGCGCACACCGGTGCTGGTGAAGCTGACACCGAACATCTCGGACATTCGCACGGTAGCGCGCGCGGCCCGGCGCGGCGGCGCCGATGGATTGTCGGCCATCAACACCATCAATTCGATCACGGGGATCGATCTCGACACGTTTGTGCCGCGGCCCAACGTGGACGGCAAAAGCTCGCACGGCGGCTACTGCGGTCCGGCGGTGAAGCCCATCGCGCTGAACATGGTGCAGCAGATTCTGGCCGATCCTGAGGCGGCGCTGCCGCTTTCCGGCATCGGCGGCATTGGTTCGTGGCGCGACGCGGCGGAGTTTATGCTGCTGGGCTGCGGAACGGTGCAGGTGTGCACGGCGGTGATGCACTACGGCTACCGCATCGTCGAAGACATGGCCGAGGGCCTCGACAACTGGATGCGCGAGAAAGGCTTCAAGACCATCGAGGATTTCCGCGGACTCTCGGTCGATCGCGTGACCGAGTGGAAGCATCTGAACCTGAATTACAAGATCGTGGCACGCATCGACGAGCAGAAGTGCATCGGCTGCGATTTGTGCCACATTGCCTGCTGGGACGGCGCACACCAGTGCATTCACCTGGATCGCGTGAGCGGTCCGATGGATGGGCATGTGGAGATGCATCCGATTCCGGCGGTGAAGGAAGCGGCGAGCCGTGCATCGATTGCCGAGACGCCGGTCACGCGCAAGGAGCGCGAAGCAGCCTTTGTCGAGGGGCCATATCCCACGCCGCTCGCGCGCATTCCGCGCGTGGATGAGACAGAGTGTGTGGGCTGCAATTTGTGTTCTTGCGTGTGCCCGGTGGATGGATGCATCACCATGGTTCGCGTTGATGAGGATGTCGCTCCGCAGACCTGGGAGGAGCGGTCAAAGGGCGTGGCCTGTGGGGCGCCGGCGATTCAGAGCGGCAAGAAATGAGAAAGACGCCATCATGAAAACACTTATTCAGAACGGAACCGTCGTAAACGCCGATAGCAGCGTGAAGGCCGATCTGTTGATCGACGGCGCAATCATCAAGGAAATCCGCGCGGGGATTCCGGCGAGCTCCGCGGAGAAAGTTGTCGATGCCACCGGCCTGCTGCTCTTTCCCGGCGGCATCGACGCCCACACGCATCTCGACATGCCTTTCGGCGGGAGCTATTCGGCCGACGATTTTGAGACCGGCACGCGGGCGGCGGCCATCGGTGGGACGACGACGATTGTGGATTTCGCGATCCAGGCGAAGGGCACGAAGATGCGCACGGCGCTCGATACTTGGTGGAAAAAGGCCGAGGGCAAGGCATGCATCGACTACGGTCTGCACATGATTGTGACCGACTTGCCGGATGCGGGTCTCGAAGACATGGACGACATGGTGCGCGAGGGCGTGGCCAGCTTCAAGCTGTTCATGGCCTACCCCAATGTGCTGATGGTCGACGACGCGACGATCTTCAAGGCGCTACGGCAGACGGCGAAGAATGGCGCACTCGTCTGCATGCACGCGGAGAACGGATCGGTGATCGATGTCATCGTGCAACAGGCGCTGGCCGAAGGCAAGACGGCGCCGATTTATCACGCCCTGTCGCGGCCCACGAAAGCCGAGGCTGAAGCAGTGCACCGCGCCATCGCCATGGCAGAGATTGCCGGCGTGCCGATTTACATCGTGCACCTCTCGAGCGAGGACGCGCTCAATCAAGTCCGCGAAGCGCGCGACCGCGGACTTCCCGCGTTTGCAGAAACCTGCCCGCAATATCTACTCCTCTCGATCGAAGACAACATGGAAGGCAAGGGCTGGGACGGCGCGAAGTACGTGTTTACGCCTCCGTTGCGCGAGAAGAAGAACCAGCCCAAGCTGTGGGAGGGCCTGCGCAGGGACAATTTGCAGGTGGTGTCGACGGATCACTGCCCGTTCTGTTTTGCCGATCAAAAGAGTCTCGGCAAGGACGACTTCACGAAGATTCCCAACGGCGGTCCGGGGATCGAGAACCGACTGCAACTGTTGCACCACCACGGCGTGGGGCAGGGGAATTTCTCGATCAACCGTTTTGTTGAACTGGTTTCAACGGCGCCGGCGCGGATCTTCGGGATGTATCCGAAGAAGGGCGTGCTGGCTGCGGGCAGCGACGCTGACCTGGTGCTGTGGGATCCGGCGGAAGACTACACGATCAGCGCCAAGACGCACCACATGCGCGTGGACTACTCCATGTTCGAAGGGTTCAAGGTGCGCGGCAATGCGCGTGATGTCTACTCGCGTGGCGAACTGATTGTAAGCGGCGGAAAATTTATCGCCAAGCCCGGCCGCGGAAAGTATCTGCGCCGAGAGGCGCGCGGCGGTGCATGGAAGTAAGGCGCTCATGATGGCATCTTTATCGTTCCGAAATTAGATTCAAAATAGAGCAGGCACACACGGAGGAGGTCGCGTGAGTACTGTCGATCCATCGCTATCGAATCGCGACTTGCGGCCGACCGGGCCGGGCCAGCGTACGTGGGGTTTCTACAACTACACGGCGCTGTGGTTTTCGATGTGCATGGAGATCACTACGTATCGCCTCGCGTCGGGACTGATCGCCAACGGCATGGATTGGAAGCAGGCCATCGGAACAGTGCTGCTTGGCAATCTGATCGTGCTGGTGCCCATGCTGCTGAACGCGCACGCGGGCGCGAAGTACGGGATTCCGTTTCCGGTGTTTTTGCGCGCATCGTTTGGCGTGCGCGGGGCGAATATTGCAGCGCTGCTGCGCGCCGTGGTGGCCTGCGGATGGTTCGGCATCCAGTCGTGGATTGGCGGCAGCGCGATTGACGCCATGTTGACCGTGATTTGGCCGGCGCTCGACGGCAATCGCGGCGTGTTGTGGGCGTGCTTCCTGGGATTTTGGCTCTTGAATATGGTCGTGGTCTGGCGCGGCGTCGAATCCATTCGCCGGCTGCAAGCTTTTGGCGCGCCGTTCATGTTTGTGATGGCCGCGGCGCTGCTGGTGTGGGTGCGCATGAAGGCGGGCAGCTTTGGCGTCATGCTGTCGACGCCGAGCCAGTTCCACTCGACGCGCGAGTTCCTCGCGGTTTTCTTTCCGTCATTGACGGCGATGGTCGGCTACTGGGCGACGCTGGCACTGAACATTCCCGATTTCACGCGCTACTCGAAATCACAGAGCGCACAATCGTGGGGACAGGCGTTTGGATTGCCGGTGGCGATGGTGCTCTACACATTTCTCGGCATCGCGGTCACGTCGGCGTCGGTGGTGCTTTTCGGCAAGCCGATCTGGGATCCGGTGCAACTGATCGGGATGTTTCATCAGCCGCTGGTGGCGTTTGTGGCCATGATTGCCGTGCTGGTGGCGACGCTCAACGTGAACATCGGAGCCAATGTGGTGTCGCCGTCGAACGATTTTTCGAATCTGTATCCGCGGTTGATCAGCTTCCGCACCGGCGGATTGATTACGGGATTTCTCGGCCTGGCGATGTGCCCATGGAAGCTGCTGGCCACGCCCGACGCGTACATCTTCGGATGGCTGGTCGGTTACTCGGGACTGCTCGGTCCCGTGGCCGGGATCATGGTGTGCGATTACTTCTTCATCCGCGCGACGGAGCTGGACGTGAACTCGCTCTACCACCGCGAGGGCGTTTACTACTACACGAAAGGGGTCAATCCGCGGGCGCTGATCGCGTTGGCTCTTGGAGTAGCGCTTGCCTTGGTGGGCGTGTTCGTGCCGAGTCTGCATTTTCTCTACGCCTACGCGTGGTTCGTGGGATTCTTTACTGCGGGCGCGACGTACGTGGCGATGATGAAGATCGCGGAGCCTGTTGTGCCAGCGGAGAGCGCGCAAGAAGTGGCGTGAACCTGCAGCTCTCAGTTCTCAAGCGAAGATCAAAGTCCTTACTGCGGCGCGACTCGGCTGTGCTCCACAGTTTCACAGTTTCTGTGTCGATGCGCGGTTTTGGCCGTAAGCGGCTGATTCCTGGCTGGTTATGGGCTTCACAGTTTCACAGTCGTTTTTTGCGGTTTTTATAGGGGGTGGTGCGTCGGGTTTCAGGTGTCGGGTTTCAGG
>JBEKPD010000141.1:0-11221 GCA_049521075.1 Occallatibacter sp. | reverse complement strand
CCGTTTCGTTGAATTTCCCGTATCCTGCTCGGGTCACACTTAGCGAAGCGAGCGAGTGGGCCCGGCTCCCAAGTGCCAAGGAGTGCTTTCTTGGTGTGGGCCCGGAAGAAGTTTGTGCGGCGTTCTTGGCCGCGGCCTTCAAACTTGTTCTGGGAGGTGCCGAGAAAGCAGAACGACGCCGTGCCGCAGGGCGCCGGAAAGGCCCCGAAGCGTGATCCCGAGAAGAGGACGGGATACGAACCGGATGGCACTCCAATGAACCAAAAGAATCTCCACGCTTCCCGTGACCGGAAGCCCGGCTGAGAACGATGCCAGCCGTCAGAGCCTCCCCCTCGGCAAAGAAACAGCCTGAGCACGCGAAATGGCATGTGTACGGCGCCTGCCGTTTGCCTGCGATTGCAACGCTGGGTGCATTCAGAGACGAGTTGGGATGTGCAGCTACATGAGCCGTGTGGAGAAGCATGGGAGCAACCTCATTTCGGATTGAATTCGTTAGCTGAAAGCCCGCGCATCAGGCGTCGGAGGCACGATACACCTCCTCGGTGAGGAACGCCTGTTCCGCGTGGCTATAGCCGGATACGGTAATCAGTTCCCGGACTCTTCGGCGGCCCTTCGCATCACGCTCGCAATGCAATACAAAGTCCACGGCTTTGCCGGTCTGCGACCGGACAAATGCCTGGTCCAAATTCGTCCTCGCGCTCAGGGCCATGTCCGCGAGTCTGTCGAGCGCATCGAGCGCCGAATCCGCGTGCAACGTCGAGAGCGTTCCGCCGTGCCCCGTGTTCATGGCCTGGAGCAAGTCGTAGCCGCATTCGTCGCGGATTTCGCCCATAATGATACGGTCGGGCCGGTGGCGGAGAGCAGCCGCCACCAACTGGCTCGGTGTGATGGCGACCTGGCCGGGGATGGCAGCGACAGCCTCCCAGCGAACCGCGTTAGGATGGGCTATCTTCAGTTCTGCCGGCTGCTCGATCACCACCAACCGTTCGTGCAGCGGAACATGGTCAAGAAGCGCCTTCATTAGGGTGGACTTCCCGGAGCCTGTACCGCCGCTGATGATGCCGTTCTTCCGCTTCTGGATCAGGCTCATAACGTCGTCGCGAACCATGGCCGGAAAGCTACCCGTAGCGACCAGCTCGTCGCTGGTGAACCAGCGATTGAATTTGCGGACGGTTAACGTAGGCCCGTTGATCGAAGACGGAGAGCCAACGACGGCAACACGCGATCCGTCGGGCATTCGGGTATTGAGGATGGGATTCTGGTGGGTAAGGTCTTGACCCAGGATGCGGGCGACACGCTCGATGGCCGCTTGCAAGCGCTCATTGGTGTATGGCATCGCGAGTGGAATATGCTCCACCACGCCATCTTTATCGGCAAACACTCCCGTCGTCCCGTTAATCATCAAATCCGAGATCGACGGGTCAAGCAGCAGCGCCCGCAACTCGTCGGGGAAGAACGGAAGAATCAGCTCGAAGCTCATCGTGCGGCTCCGGTCACTGGCTGGGCGATGGCGTTCGGGTTCGCACCGGCAGTTCCCGGCGCAACGATGTCCACGGAGACACGGTTCTCGTGGAACTCGGTGATAGTCAATCCGAGTGGGTTGATGAATTCATACTGCGGATAAATCTTCGCCTGATCGCTCACTTGCTTGGGATTCAGGTAGTAGGTGACAGAGAGCAGCCAGTGCTCCGTGCGGGGTTCGTGCGAGTGTTCTTCGGAGAAGATCTTGTCGAAGGTCACAAGCGCAGTGCCACGGGCAATGCGGACTCCCTGTACCATCTCCTCCGACATTGAGGTGATAGTGACATTGCGAACCTGCACATCGCTCGATTCGACTTGTCCGCCGGTGACCTGCGAGGCGAGATGGCTCTGGTTGTCAGCCCCCATGAGCTGCGAGGCAAGCGGCCCCGACAAAAAGTAGTAATTGAGTGGATACTTCTTGGCGATCACATCCCGATTAATGGTGTACCGGTAGTTTGCCCAATCGGTGAGATAAGTACGGACTTCGCCTTCGCGCGGGCTGTAATTGAGGTCGGTGTATTGGATGGCCTGGGCTCGTCCCATCTCGTCGATCCGAATGTAGCGATTGGCGATGGGACGATGTGCCAGGGAAAAGTTCAGCCACAGCGATCCGCAGAGGATAGCGGTCCCACACCCAATGATGAACCGGTAGGCTTTCCGCTCTGCGTAGTGTGAGGAATAGACCTCGTTGCCGATTTGATCGGCAAGTAGCGATTGCTCCGGTGTAAGCGCGCGGTCAATGGGTACTGTGTGCGTGGACATGAGGGCTGTTGCTCCTTTCCGAAACGGCTTTGAAGACGACGGCTGCATAGATGAACCCAGCGATCACGACTCCCACCAAAAACAGGAGCATCAGTGGACGAATGACCCTCGAAAGCCCGGTCGCCCGTGCGAAGAAAAAGCCTGTCAAAAATTCCCACATCTCATGCTCCTCCTGACATCATCGCTATGGTTCCCGCTGCTCCGCCGGCAGTCTTCGTGGTTGCTGAAACGAGTCCAGCCGCGCCGCCGAAGATAGCCTGCGTCATGCTCGGAATGAACAACATGTTGATGATGAACGCGACGAAAACCATCAAGCAAGGGATTAAATTGGCAATCCACATATCCATCGAATAGTTGCCGTTGAACGTCTGCTGAAGAAACCCGTTCATAAATCCAGCCCACACGAAGATGAAGGCGGCGGCCACGGCACGAATCATCGCAAAGCTGATGAGGACATCAAGAAACTGAAAGAACTTAGCTTTGAAGCTCTGCGTCATCAGCAGCGGTATGAAGACCGGCCCAAAGAGAGCGGTCACACCGTACAGGATGAAAGCACTACAGTTGATGACAAACAGGATGGCAGAAGCGAGGCCCAGCATGATTTGCACCAGCACATAGCAGAGGATCTGTACGGGCGCTGTGAACGACGGCATAGTGGTTCCATCACCGGCTGTCTTAAGAAGTTGCAAGAGCTGGTCAAGCGAGTGCTGATCGAAGGCTGCAACCATTGCCTGGGCTATGTAGGAAAAGAAGTGGTTGATGCCGAAGCTGGCACCGGGAAACGGATTCACCCAATAGTTCTCCAAGAGGCAGCAGACGATGAGTTTGAGCAGGAAGTTCGTCAGGTCGCCGGCGCGCACCGGCTGGGTGTGGAAGCGCAGCGTCATCCCGCTGGTATTCCAGTTGATGACCATGCTGATCAGCGTGAAGAGCGCGATGCAGCTTAGCTCCGTCAATCCGAACTGCGTCAGCGCGCCGCCGTTCTGCGTCGTGAGATTTGTCAGGTTATTGGTGAACTGATAGAGCCAGTCCATACCCGAGCTTGCGGACGGCAGTGCTTGTGCGAGAACGATGGCAGGGCTCATGTTGATCTCTCCTGAACGGGTTTATGGAAGGTAGCTCTTCCAGGTCTTGCTTTCATTGCCAGCGGCGGAGTTCTGCTTCTTCTTGTCGTCCTCAACCTTCTTACGGAACGCCTTATCTTCCTTCCGGCGTTGGTCCGCGTCGCGCTGCTGTTGTTCCAAAATGGCTGCTGGCTTCGCGGCCTCATGGCGTTGGTAAATCGCGGCGCTGGCGATCGTAGCCAGCACCGCGAGAATGGCAATCAACAATTTCGTGTTGAGGAGTTTCAGCATGGGGTTGTCCGTCAAGGCAAGTAGCTCTGCCAGGTGCTGCTCTCGTTTGCAGCGCTCATGTCGTTGGTTGCGTGCTGCTGTTGAACGAAGGCCGCTGTGTTGAGGTCAGTCGCAGCTGCATTGCGGCGTTCCATGTTAGAGACGGCCATCTGCGAGGCTAAACAAGCCTGCAGAGTGCCTTGGTTCTGCATCTCCGTCATCTTCTGCGCCTCAGCCGCGTTGAGCAGGTTGAGTTGCTGGACCTCGCTGTTGGTCGTGCTTGTCCCGTCTAGCTGGTTTGCTGTCAGGCTGGTATTAGCGATTGAGTTCTGCGACCGAGCCGACCGATAAGCCCCTACGGCCGTGATGCAATCCGGCGAAATCGAATCGGACATCTCGATCATCGCGAGTTGCGACATCTGCGGGCTGCCAAGGGACTGCCCTTGGAAGTAGGTCGTGACGTTGGAGCTAACAGGGGTTGTCGCGGTCCTCCATGCCGTGCTGGAGGCCGATGCGGAGTTGGTATTGAATGCAATCGTCATCCCGTTGGTTTCGCCGAACATGTTGGCGACGTTCACATTCTTCAAGGCAGTCAGTGTTGTTTGCCACTGCTGCTTCAGGGAAAAGTGCTCAATGTTGTTTTTGAGCATGTTGTACTGCGACTCGATGGTTGTCAGCTGAGAGACCAGACTGGCGTAGCTGGTCGGGTCAAAGACGATATCTCCGATCCCGAACAACGCAAAGCCCGGTGTTGCTGTGAGCAGCAACGCGGCCCCCGCGATGATCCATTTGCGATTTTTGGGTTTGAGTTTCATCCTGCCTCCTGCGATTGGGTTGGGTTACATGCATTGAGGACAGGTCGGGTCCAACCTGTCCAAGGGGAACGGCAGATGAGCACTGCGCTCGATGGCGTCCGTGGATTGGAGGTAGACCCACGCCAATGCATTGCGCCCGGTGGAGGTGGCGACCAAGGCAATGGCGAGCACAATGGCAACGGCCGTTCCGACAGCTTCAGTACGCGAGGTGGTGAGGAAGCGCAACATCACTTCAGGTCTCCTCGCCCGCGAGTTCGCGGGCTACCTGGGGAATGAGCGCAACCCACTCCGCACCACTCCGCTCGATGGCTTCGGCGATGGTGTAGTCCATCTCCGAAAGCCAGTCGGCACGGTTGAGAACGAGAGCAACAGCGATTCGTTCGCCGGTCGACTGCACGGTCCATGCCTCATGCCCACCGCGCTTCGCGTCACGCGATTTATGCAAAAGATGTTGGTGGCGGTCGTTCATCGGTGCGCTCCTTGGCTAGAGTGTGGGATCGACGCGGTGCTCTGCGTAAGACGGGATGAGAATGTCACGTCCGATGTAGACCCGGGCGCGAGAGCCCTCTTTGAGGGTGATGATTGGGAGCCGATCGAGAAAATGGTTGAGAACCTGCTCACCTTCGGCGGCGGACTGCTCGGAGATCCCATTGCGGATTTCGGTCGATGGCGTAAAGACGCTCCCGTTGTTGCCGATCTGCGCAAGGCCGCCGAGCCCGCCGATGGCCGCTGCCGCTCCGAAGGCCAACAGGTACCCGTGGTCAACCTTGGTGGCGAGGCCAGTGGTGCCGATCTGGTCGAGGCCGAGGTACTTGTCGAAGTCGAGGGAAAACCCATCCGGGCACACGGCGCGGTGGAAGGTAACGAACATCTTCCGCTGCTGGGCATTACCAACGCTCTGCACCGTGCCAATAAGTCGTGTTCCTTGCGGCATTAAGAGCTGCTGATGGTCGTGGGAATAATAGTCCGTCGTCAGCATGACGAGGATCGGGCCAGACAAGCCACCGTCGATGTGATTTGTGACGACGCCTTCCAAGACGGTGCCTTCAAAGATCCGATAGAGATGGCCTTGATACTGATCGAAGGGATATTGGCCCATAGGATCGGCCTTGCCTGTCTGGACGGAGGCCGCATCGACAGAGGCCGGCCTTCCAGCGGTATCTTCGCCTTTGGCTGATTCGTGCGCCGCCTGTTTTTCGGAGAGCACGGTGGTGGAAGACGCCGGAGTACCTTCGCGAGAGAAATCCAGAGCCACCGTATCGCTGTTGAGCGCGTCCTGCTGTTGCTTTTCGATGGCTAGACGTTTCTGCTTCGCCTCGGCCTGCGCCTCGGAGACATTCGAGGTGCGCTGTGGCGCATTCGGACTATCGCCGTAGATTGCTGACCGCTGTGCGGCGGTCATCGCCGGTGTTCCGGTCGCCTCCGGGCCAGGTGCGCTCTGTTCCTGCTGTAGCTGTTGCATGGCGGCAGCGAGTGCCTGTTGCCGCTGACTCTCTTCTGCGTCGTGTTGGGCTTGCATTCGTTGCTGCGTCTCGAAGCTCGATACCTGTTGGGCATTCGGCGTCGTCGGGCTCATCGTGAGGGAGCTGGCTGGGGCGGCTTTCCTATTGCCGCTCAAGAGGCTGGAGACGTTCGCAATCCCGATCAAAGCGACGATGACTACAAGAGCGATCACGACTGGCATACTCTTCCGTAGTGGCGGCTTCGACTCAGGTTGTTCTGGGACTGTGGCAGGAATTTGCTCGTTTGGTTCCGGCATGACTACCTCCCCTCGTTGGTGCGATGAAAGTCCACGCGCTGTTTGCCGATGGTGAGATACCCGTTGTCGAGTTCCTTCGGAACGGTATAGAGGCCATTTGCAAAATCGAAGTTTATGAGGGAAGGTTTCTTGTCCTTGACCTCGTAGAGGGCGGGGGTCTCCTGGAACTGGCCTCGCAAGTATGTGAATTTGTCATCATGCCAAATCTGCTGCAGTCCAAGCTCCTTACCTTTCTTCTCATCCCAGACGTAATCGAAATGAAGCGAGCCGGGATACTGACTCCGGTACGTTTCCTCTTTGCTCTGTTCGGCCTTCAGAGTCGCTGCCTGCGCAGCCTGGGCAGCGGCGGCGTCTTGCTTGGCCTTGTCGAGGTCTGCAGCCGGTACAAACACAGGCAACTGCGTCAGTCGATCCTTGGCGGCTTTGTCGCCTGGCTCAATGAGCACCTTCGAGTCGTAGTGCGTATCGTCTTCCGCGGAGACTTCGCGCAACTCCAAGGTGTACTCGTTGCCGTGGTCGGAGACGATGTGAATGTCCGTCGATCCGTTCGCAGTTTTCGGCTTTACGCTGATAAAGCGCGAGGCGACATGGCCGCCATCGAAGACCCAATCCACGGTGTCGCCAGCGAAGACGTTGGCGACCTTCTCCTCGGCGGGAAGGACAATCAACGTCGATTGCAGGAGCCCGGCGCGGATCACCGGCGGGGTCTGCGTTTCTGAAACGGTAACGGTCCGAGGTGCGCTGGGCTGGAGAGGATGGGTTGGCGTAGCCCCGTACAGGGGCACGGACATCAGAGCAAGGTGGAGGGCTATGGCGATGGGGATAGGCGGCTTCATGGTTGCTGTCCTTTCTGTGTGGACTACTCCGTCTCGCCTTGGGCAAAGCGGCTGATGCCCTCAGTGAGTCCGTATTTGGCTATAAGGCGGGAGCGTCGCACCCGGTCCTTGGGTTTGGTGGAGAAGGTGGCGTAGCTCCGGTTGTCGAGGTTGAGCCTGATGACTTTAGTGAGGCCGTCTCGGCGCATGTACAGCGCCTCGCGGCTCTGTAAGCTCTCAAACAGTGCGAGCTGCTGTTCGTTCATCTTGAAAAGCTCGGCGTACCGTTTGCGATTGAACGTGGCATCCGGGAGAAAGAGGAAGGACGTGCAGGAGTTCACGATGGAATCGGCGTTGGCTCCCAGGTCTTCCGCCGACTGGCCGATCATGGTGACGCCACCTAGGTTCTTGCGAACGGTCTTGATGGCGGCCAGCGCAGCTTCAAGAAGCTGGCGATTCTTCATCGAAGAGAAGATCTCCTCGATGAGGATGTGTTTCGGCACGCCAAGATTGACAGGGTTGAAGAGCACGTCGTTGATGCGACGCAGGAGCCACACCATGAGCGGTTCAATAAGGTCGGCGTACTGCGCGTTGTTCACACCCTGGAAGTCGAAGCATTGCACGCGGGATAGGGAGAGGCGATCTTCGACATTGTCGAAGATCGCACTGTACACGCCTCTCCCGACCCACTTAGACAGATAGCGGTCAAGTTTCTTCGGTAGGAAGAGGTTGGACAGTCGGCGATTCGTAGGGTCAAGCAGGTACATATCCTGTACGGCCTTATGAATCACGTCATCGTCTTCAGGCTCAAGCTCCGCGCCGCCATTCGTCAGCAAGAGCTTGATGAAGCTGTAGAGGAATTGAATGTTGCTCTCGGTCGGCTCCAGCGTGAATGGATTCACGCGCGGGCCATCTTTGCCGATGCGGTCTACTCGCCCACCGTACAGCTCGACGACACTCTCATAGCTGCCGCCGATATCGAAGATGTAAGTGAAGCCGCCGTACTTCTGTTCGTGGGCGATCGCAAGATTGCCATGAACCGACTTTCCCGAGCCGGTGGGGCCGAGAATGAGCATGACGCGCACGCCATCCACATACACGTCTTGGAAAAATGGGGTGCCGGTACGCGTTTCGAACGCAGTAAGGTATTCCTGGTCCAAGTCTTCAGAATGCGGATGCCCCAGATTGGGCGCGAAGATGGAAGACAAGCGTGCATGGTGGTCTTCGCCCAGCCACATTGGAAAGACATCGAACCTCGCGTTGCCGGGAAACATCGCGTAAAACGCTGAGAGGTTGCCAAGCGTCTCCTCCATCACCTGAGCACGCGCCTCCACAAAGACGCGATGGACAGCGGGAGAGACGGAATGCAGTTCCACGACACTCTTCGCTGCAACCAGGAGCCGGAGAGAGAATTCGCCCTGAGCCTTCTTGTCGAGGGAGCGGATGACATCGCTCAAGTCATCGACGGCGACGTTGGCTGCTTTGGCACCGGCTCCCGTGTCGAGAGAGGCCGTATCCTTGCCGGCCATCACGCGGGAGAGTACCCCGACCTTAAAGAAGCTGATGAACTTCTCTTGCTGGTCGATCTCATGCCGGGCGGTGGCCGTGGATTTAGGCCGCCATGTGGTGCAAAGGATGCTGTCGCAATCGAGTTTGAGAAGATCGGCGAAGAGACACGGTCGGGATGCTTCCGGTGTGGTCTTGAGGGAATACATCTGCACGAAGCGCTTGCCGATGCGCAGATGATCGCTCTCCCAGGACACAGGGCATTGCACGATCTGGCGGTCAATGCCAGCATCGCCCTGAAGGTGACGCTTTTCAGCCCAGTCTTCGAGATTGAAGAGATAGCTGAAGAACTGGAACGTTCTTTGCTTGTCGAGCAGGCGCAGACCCACGGAGCCTTCAAGATTCCCAGCAAGCAGCGTCGCCGTCTTTTGCAGTTCGGCCAACATCCTAGATGTCGCGGCTGCATTCTCCTTCGGCTCACGCTCGAAGGATTTGATCTTTGACGGCTCTAGTGTCAGACACCAGTGAAGGTCGATCCGGCGGAACGACGCCGACGCATCGAGGAAGTGGAGACGATCTTCCACGAAGACCTGCGTTACAGGACTTGCATAATCCTTCTGCCGTGGCAGCTGAAAACCGGCCCGAACACGTGTGTACTGTGTGAGACACGCCCCTTCCGGAAGGCCGCGCAGCGCGCCCTCAATCATCCGAAGATGCGATTCAAGCTCTTGGTCGGTTAGCCCTTCTTCGTCCACACCGGAGAGTTGGAAGAGGCATCCGTAGCCGCCACCCTTCAACGCAAAGATGTGGTCGGCGACGAAGCGGGCCAGGGGGACAATGCTGCACGCGGCCCCAGCCTTCGCGAACCACGGCACGAATTTTGCCTGCTCAGTATTTGCGCGGGTCATAGTAGCTCTTCTGGTTGAGGCTCAGGCCCCAGAGCTGAAACATCTTTGGGTGTTTGCGGATGATGAGCCACGCGCCCATAGCAAGCGTGGGAAATGCCATCATCGCGAGCAGACGAAACCCTACGAGGAAAACCGCAATGCAGACGAATAGGATCGCCATCCATGCTGTGAGGTCTAGGCCAAGTTTGGCCCTTGGACGATTCAGCGCTTGATTGATTGCGTGCGGTTCTCCTCGCCGAGTCATAGCCGATGCACCTCCTACATCGACTGCCCGGTTAGTGAGCCAATCCAGCCAGCTCCCCAGCCGAGAACACCGGCACCAAACAGCGCACCGAATAGTCCGGGGATGGCGTCCTGGAACCGCCCCGACATCATGCGGACGCCGGCGAAGATCAGACCGCCAAGGCAGATGACGGCCCCGGCATACATGGCAAAAGTCTTGAACGTCCCCATGAGCGTTTGCGCACCGGAAAAGTCCATCGTTCCCTGAGCCTGGGCGACATTCGCAAGAGCTGCAAAAGAGAATGCAACGAGTGTCGGTCCCAGCACTCGCAATGAGTGAACAAACTTGGGTTTTGAGAAGGGCTGCGACCCGCTTTGGGCAGGCCGAATGGATAACCGAATGGAAGGGTTTTCCATTCGGAATGGGCGGCGGATTCGGAACATATGCACCTCCGCTGACGTGACGTGGTCAGCTATGGCGCAACGCTAAGTCCGATCGTTCCGACGCGTCCAATGCCGACGCGGAAGTGCGTTATTCACTTTCGGAATGATGACTCTATGTTCCGTACTCGCGGATGATCTCCGGAGTGCCTACCCTCTCTCTAAAGAGACTGGATTTCATAGACAACTGATGTTCAACCGAGCAGGTAAAGGAGGTCCCATCGGTGAATTCAAAGACGACCTCGCAGCTTCCATCGAGGTCGTCATAAAGCTTGGCCGCTTTTACGGTCTTTCCAGCGAGTTCGGAACATTCGACAAAGTCTCTCGGCAAGATCACCCTCCACCCTGGCACCTCTTGCAGTTTGTCCCTTATTAGGGGATTACGCAAGGGTTCAAGACACTTGGAGGGTGACGAAAGCCGTAAAGAGAGAGACCCGGAGGTCGCGAACGGCACGTATAGTGCCTCACCAGGCTCTTTACGATAGCCTTCTTCAAAAGCTGATCGTCGCACGCCAGGAGGCCGGTTTCAATCAACGTGATGTGTCGAGCCGGCTTGGGTTTTCCCATTCCTTTTTGTCGAAATGCGAGACAGGGGAGAGACGAATCGACGTGATGGAACTATTGCAACTCGCGGAGCTCTATGGGAAGCCGCCAGAGTTCTTCCTTCGCGATTCTTGACCTAAAAAACGCACTCCCAATAGACTCCCAATAGGGTGTCCAATGGGTACTTTTCCGTACTTCCGCGTCGCCATCTGTGCCAATGAATTCAGCAACATACGTGAGTGCGCGGCCACTCATAACCCAAAGGTCGCTGGTTCAAATCCAGCCCCCGCAACCATTCCTCTCAACAAACTAAAGAGCTTAGAAAAAGCCGCCTGATGTGGCCTTTTCTAATTTGGACTGGCTGTCCGTGAAATGTTTGTAATCTGGAAGTCCCGTCTCCAACCCAAGTCTTACCGCCCGACTGAGCATAAAGAGCTGGTCAAAAGCCCCTGCGCTCAATTCCCTCAGTTCGCCTCGGCAGTGTCGTCACGAGATGGTGGATTATGCGAAGATGGCCTAGTGAAGATGCAATCAGTTGCGCACCACCGTCACGATCTGAGCGATCATGGCTGGGAATTGCTCTATGCTCATCTGC
>JBEKPD010000140.1:0-11383 GCA_049521075.1 Occallatibacter sp. | reverse complement strand
CCCCAGCGGCAAGCCGCTACCCCATGCTTGCGTGGCAATCATGGGGCCCCGAACGCGCTCCGCTCAGGATGACAATTTGGATTCAATCGCTTAACTGAATGCTATATGTCGATACAGCCTAGAAGGTCGCGATTCTTCGGGACATCTGCTCGCTCAGAGATTCGCTCACGTGCACGAATCAAGCTAGTGGCTGCTGCTTTTACGGTACCAGCAGAATCTTGCCCGTGGTTTTGCGCTCTTCGAGGTCGATCTGGGCACGGGCGGCTTCGGCTAGCGGGTATGTGTGTTCGGTGCGGAGCTTGAGGTCGCCTTTGGCGGCCCAGTTGAGCACGTCGCTCGATCGCCATTCGAGCTCGGCGCGCGTGGCGATATAGTGCCAGAGCGTGGGCCGGGTGATGAAGAGCGATCCCTTGCTGTTGAGCTGGATGAGATCGAAGGGCGGAACGGGGCCGCTGGAAGCGCCGAAGAGCGCCAGCAGACCGCGAGGATGAAGACAGTTGAGGCTCTTGTCGAAGGTAGTTTTGCCCACCGAGTCGTAAACTACGTCGACGCCTTTGCCGCCAGTGAGACGCTTGACCTCGGATTCGAAATCCTTTTCAGTGTAAAGAATCACGTCGGAGGCGCCAGCCTCGTGCGAGAGCTCGGCCTTGGTCTTGGTGGAGACGGTGGTGATGACGCGCGCCCCGATGCGTACGGCCATTTGCGTGAGGAGCAAGCCCACGCCGCCAGCTCCGGCATGCACCAGCGCAGTGTCGCCGGCCTTGAGCGGATAGGTGGAGTAGGCGAGATAATGCGCAGTCATGCCCTGCAGCATGGCCGCCGCCGCTTGCTCCATGGTGACGCCTTGAGGAATTTTGACGAGCTGCGCGGCGGGAACCAGAGCGTACTCGGCATAGCTGCCGATGACGGCGCACGAGACCACCGCGTCGCCGGCAGCGAATCCCGTGACGCCAGGACCGAGCTCCTCTACCGTGCCCGCGGCTTCGCTGCCAGGGATCATGGGCAGCGCGGCCTTGTAGACGCCCTTGCGGAAATAGATCTCAATGAAGTTGACGCCGGTGGCTTCGATGCGTATCAGGACCTGGCCATGTCCCGGCTCGGGGATAGGCAGATCGGCGGATTGCAAGACTTCGGGTCCGCCGGTCGAGTGAAACTGGATGGCTTTCATTACAGGATAAGGATGGACCCTGAGGGCGGGGTAGGGCAAGAGAATAGGGCGCTAGGCCGTATCGACATATACGCTCAGTGCCAATGCCGGCATTTAAAGGGAACCGGGGTGATGCAAAGACAACCGCAGATCCTTCGACTCCGCTTACCCCATGCTTGCGTGGCAAGCATGGGGCCCCAAACGCACTCCGCTCAGGATGACAGCGGAGATTTCCTGCGTGACTCAAATGCCGATTGCTGTTGGCTTGGTTCTTGTACCCTCGGTCCCTTGTTCCCTGTTTCTACATCACTCCGTCCTGACGATCGGAGAGCAGGCTTTGCTCTTCGGCGGAGGCGAGGCGGACGAGGCGATCGACGGTATAGGATGCGGGGTGCTGGCTGTTGTAAAAGTGGTGCACTTGCAGTTCGCCGAGCAGACCGAGAGCCAGCAACTGGACGCCCGCCAAAATGAGCACGGAGGCAATAACGAACACGGGACCGTGATCGAGCATCACGCTCATGTGGGGGTTGAAGAGCTTCATGCCTAAGAGAATTGCTGCCATAACGCTTCCGGCGAACATGCCCAGGATGCCGAAGCCTCCGAAGAAGTGCAGCGGACGGCTCATGTAGCGAAGCAGAAAGCGAATGGTCATCAGGTCAAAAAGGACGCGGAAGGTGCGTCCCAGGCCATAATGGCTCTTGCCGCGTTCGCGATTCACATTGCTAATGGGAATCTCGCAGATGGACGCGCCGTACCAACTGGCGAGGGCGGGAATGAAGCGGTGCATCTCGCCGTAGAGTGGGATACTCTGGATGACCTCGCGGCGATAGGCCTTGAACGTGGTGCCGAAGTCGTGGATGGGCACACCGGAGAGGCGCGCCATGATCCAGTTGGCACAGGCGGAGGGAATGCGGCGCAGAAAGAAATTGTCGATACGGGTCTTGCGCCAGCCGGAAACAACGTCGTAGCCTTCGTCAAGTTTTTCGAGGAATGCGGGAATATCGTTGGGATCGTGCTGGAGATCGCCGTCCATGGCCAGGACATATTCGCCCGTGGCATGATCAAAGCCTGCAGAAAGGGCTGCGGTCTGGCCGAAGTTGCGGCGCAGCTTGACGAGCAGCACGCGGCTGTCGACTGCGGCAATCTCCTCGAGAAGCTTGTATGTGCGATCGATGGACCCGTCGTCGACCAAAACAAGCTCAAAAGCGTCACCCACCTGCTCCATGACTTGTTTGAGACGGGCGTACAAGATCGTTACGTTTTCTTCTTCATTATGAAATGGCACAACAATCGAGTATTTCGCCATATTGATCCTTTAGACGCGAAATGGCCGCGGGAGAGATACCTAGTAACCTGAAAAAAAAGTACCTTAGGCAACCCCTACGGATGAAAACCCCACGGGCCCGGGCGTGGCAATGTTGCGGCGGCTGCCAAGGGCGCCGCTGCTAGCGCTCCAATTCATCGAGCATCGCCTGCATCTCGCTCAGTGCGTGGCTGTTGCCGCTGCGGGCGGCGCAACCGATCCCGGCCTTGAGACGCTCGATTGCCTCTTGCTGTTTGCCCGCGCCTGCCAGGGTTTGCGCGGACATAAAATAGCCTGCTGTGTAATCGGGATCGGTGGCCAGAAGTGTATCAAACTCCGCGAGCGCGGCAGCAATATCACCACGGCCCGCCAGTTCCATGGCGATCCCGTAGCGGGCAAAGCTGTTTTTGGGGTCCAAGCTGAGAATTTCTTTCAATCCTGCAATTTTATCCATTATGTCCGCATCCGGCCGGCTTCTAATTGATCGGGCCGCGGGGGATTTGCGTAAATGGCGAGGATTGCCGAAACTGTAACAGGAAGCGGCGACGCAACCAGGGGCCTAACTCTGCCAATGAATCTATTGTAACTGGCCGAGAACGAAACGGCATGAAGAATCAAGTGAAACCGAATGGAGCGGAGACGCAATGAACAGCCAGGAAGCCCATCCTATGGTACGGACGGTGGTGAGCACGCAATCAGAGATGACGGAGATCATTCTGCCCAACGACACGAATATGCTGGGCAACCTGCTGGGCGGGCGGCTGATGCATTTCATCGATTTGACGGGCGCGATGGCGGCCTACCGGCATGCGCGCACGCATGTGGTGACGGCGGCGATGGATCATATCGATTTCATCCAGCCGGTGCGGTTGGGCGACCTGCTGACGCTGAAGTCAAGCATGAACCGGGCGTTTACCAGCTCCATGGAAGTAGGCGTGAAGGTGTGGGCGGAGAATACACGCACGGGCGCGGTGTCGCATGTGGCCAGCGCTTACATGGTGTTTGTGGCCGTGGACGAGCACGGACGGCTGCAGAAGGTTCCGCAACTGAAGCCGGAGACGCCCGACGAGATGCGGCGCTTTGAAGACGCGTTGCGGCGACGCGAGCATCGCGAGCGCGAACACGCGCGGCGCAAGAAGGCGAAGATCGAAATCGCGGGGCTGGAGAATGCCGACGCGATGGAGCCGTGAACAAAAGCGGAGCTAGCGGAGTTCGGAGCATCCGCGGAATCTGGGTTCTCGACTTATGCCACTTCCCTTTTCATCGCCAGCGAAGGCTGCGGAGTTCCCGCGGCGGATCGTGTGTTTGACCGACGAGACCACGGAGATCCTGTATTTGCTGGGCGAGCAGGACCGGATCGTGGGCGTGTCGGGATACACGACGCGGCCGCCGGAGGCGCGGCGCAAACCGCGCGTGTCGGCCTTCCGCAATGCGAAGTTCGACGCGATTCTCGATCTCAAGCCCGACCTGGTGCTAACGTTTTCCGACGTGCAGGCCGAGATTACGCGCGAGTTGGTGTTGCGCGGCGTAACGGTGCTGAACTTCAACCAACGAAGCGTACGGGAGATCCTGGAGACGATTGGGGTGCTGGCGCGCATTGTGGGCAAAGCGGCGGAGGGCGCGGCACTGGTGGAGGGTTTCGAACGGGGACTTGATGAGATTGCCGCGGCTGCGAAGGCGTTTCCGCGGCGGCCGCGCGTTTACTTCGAGGAGTGGAACGATCCATTGCTCAGCGGCATCGAGTGGGTCGAGGATCTGATTGAGATTGCCGGAGGCGAAGGGATTTTTCCCGAGTTGCGCGGACGCGGCAAGGCGAAAGATCGGGTGGTGGATGCGGCGGAAGTTGCCGCGCGCGATCCGGAGGTGATCCTGGCCTCGTGGTGCGGGCGCAAGGTGAATGTGGGACAGATTGGCGCGCGGCCGGGATGGGGCGAGACGAGCGCGGTGCGCAACGGACACGTGTACGAGATCAAGTCGGCGGTGATTCTGCAGCCGGGGCCGGCGTCGCTGACGGAGGGCGTGCGGCAGGTGCATGAGATTCTGGCGCGGGTTGCTCAATTCTCAACCTAACGGTGAGCGTGCGCTAGATCGGTGGCGCGAGGTTTGAGGTATCCCACATCTCAAAATCGAGATGTGGGGCACCCATTTTTCTTGGTGAGTTGAAAGAGATGGGTTGGGGTTCGTGCTATCCCACCCTAGCCGCAAAAACAAAGACGCGGCGAGGATGGGGCACCCAAGTGGTCGATCTGCTCGCATGGTAAAAGCACCCAGGTGGTCGATCGCGCGCACGGTAAAATCAGACGAGGAGATTGACAATGGCGCATGGACACGCGATGCCGCAGCCTGTGGCTTTGCCGGGAGTATCAAAAATTGTTGCCGTGGGATCGGGCAAGGGCGGCGTGGGCAAAACCACGGTGGCGGTGAATCTGGCCATCGCGCTCTCGAAGCTCGGCCAGCGCGTGGGGCTGATGGACGCCGACGTGTACGGGCCGAATGTGCCGCTGATGATGGGCTCGTCCGAGCAGCCGAAGGTGGGGCCGGGCAACATGATTGAGCCCAACCTGACGCACGGGATCAAGACGATTTCGATCGGATATATTTCGCCGGGCGACAAGCCGCTGGTGATGCGAGGACCGATGCTACACCAGATCATCCGGCAGTTTTTGCAGCAGGTGAACTGGGGCGAGCTGGATTACCTGATCGTGGACTTGCCGCCAGGGACCGGCGACGTGGCGATTTCGCTGGTGCAGACCGTGCCGCTGACGGGCGCAGTGGTAGTGTCGACGCCCAGCGACGTGAGCCTGGAAGATGCGCGCAAGGCTCTCGAGATGTTTGCCCAGGTGAACGTAGACGTGTTGGGAATTGTGGAGAACATGAGCCAGTTCACGTGTCCGCACTGCCACCAGGAGATCGACATCTTCTCGCGCGGCGGAGCGGAACGAACGGCAAAGCAGTTTGGCGTGCCGTTTCTGGGTGCAATCGAATTGGTGCCGGCGATTCGCGAGGGCGGCGACCGCGGGCTGCCGGTGGCGCTGGCCGGACCGAAGAGCCCGCAGGCCACGGCGTTCTACACGATTGCTGAGAAGGTGATGGAACAGGCGGAGAAGTCGGCGGCTGCGGCGACGGATGTGATTGAGATTCGGTGAGCGAGCCTTCGTGGTATCCCGGGTCTCAAAATCGAAACCTCCACCCCACGGACCAAGACCTATCCGTGGGGACCCCGGTCCCGGGGCACCCAAGATTCTCTATGTGATTGAGATCAAGTAGGTTCCGTTGGCTCGCAGCTGGCATAATGGATTTGAGGATCGAACCATGTTGATTTGGGGCATTCGCTGGATTGCAATTACGCTGGGTCAACTCACATTCCCTTGTTCGCACTGCGCAAAGACGACCGTGCACTCGGCCATCGTTCGCAAGGGCAAGTTCACATTGTTTTTTATTCCACTCTTCCCTATAGGGAGGCAGTACCTGATCGTCTGCAATTTGTGCGGTCTTCGGCGGAAGGCAGCCGGAAATCTTGGCGCCCAGTTGGATGTTTGGGATAAAACAGGAACGTTCCCCGCGCCACAAAATGTGGGAACTCTGTCGTCAAGCAACTAATGGTCATCGGTCATGAAAAAAGCGGGGCTTGCAGTGGGAGAGGTTGTTTTGAGCAAGAATTGCGGGGTTCGAGCGATTCACCCGTCCGATTTTGCGCAATGGAAAGTGCTCTGGGACGGCTACAACGCTTTCTACGGGCGCAAGGGTGAAACCGCTTTACCTGAGGACATCTCTCGGAGTACCTGGACGCGCTTTTTCGATGAATTCGAACCGGTGTATGCGCTGGTTGCCGAGGAGTCGGGAAAACTTGTAGGCCTTTCGCATTACATTTTCCATCGCAGCACGATCGCGATTGGTACCACCTGCTATTTACAGGATTTGTTTGCCGAGGAATCGGTGCGGGGAAAAGGTGTAGGCCGGGCGCTAATTGAAGAGGTATATCGCCTAGCTTATGCAGCCGGGTGCAACAGAGTGTACTGGCAAACGCATGAGACGAATGCAACCGCGATGCATTTGTACGATAAAGTCGCGGAGAGGTCAGGTTTTGTGGTGTATCGAAAATCGCTGGAACCGTAAGCCGAGATCCACCCAAGCGCAACAGAGAAGCGGGGCAGATGCCCCGCTTCTCTGCTTTGGGGGAATGATTCTTACTGCCAGTGACCTTCGACCAGGACATATTGGCCATGGCGATGGACCCAGTGGTGGGCTACCCAACGTTGGCCTCTATGGGGCGGTTGCTCGTAGTGGCCGGGCGTCCAGACATAATGGTCGTTGTCGTAGCGGTGATAGCCGTTTTGCCATACATATCCCTCCCCAGGAGGCGGGCCGCGCCGTTCGTACACTGGCGGGGGTGGACCGACGCGAATCACCACCTGCGCAAAAGATGCCGCAGGGATCAGGGTAAAAGCGAGCAATAGTGCCAATGCGATTTTCTTCACGAGAATCGAGTTCTCCAGTGGTTGGGTGCTTTGGGATCACCGCGCCAATTCCGGATGCTGCGGAAATGGACGTAGCGCGGCGTGTTCGTTGCGGGCCCATTGCGGCCCGCAGTCATCCCTCTTGTACCACCCCTGATTTTCTCCGCGCTGTACCGGATTGCTCACTGGTGCATTTCTTAGAGAAGAAGACCTCGATCTTCAAGCAAAAAGAGAGCGGGGCGTCACCCCCGCTCTCTTCGTTTTCGATTTCTGGTTTATTGCCAGTGGCCTTCGACCAGGACCCAGCCGTCGCCACGGTGTTCCCAGCGATGAGCGACCCAAACGGCGCCGCGATGCGGCGGGCGGACCCAGTGGCCGTGGACCCAGACGTAGCGGTGGCCATCCCAGCGGTGATAGCCGTCGACCCATACATAACCGTCATGAGGCGGACGGTCGTGCGCTTCGACGATGGGCGCCGGAGGCGCCACGCGCACCACAACTCCGACCTGCGCTAAAGCGGCGGCAGGCACGAGACAAATTGCAAGCAACAAGGACAGTGCGGTTTTTTTCACAGAACCTTTTCCTCCGTGGTGAGTGTCCATCGCGCCGGATTAACGAAGTGTTCCGGGCGACTGTTTCTATCAACACGCAGGCGCGGAATTGGTTGCGTTCGACGGGGAGTCCGCGCGTGGGATGACACTGCGGTTAGATGCGGAAACCCTATGCGGGTTGGTCCACGAGCGAGGATTTTTCCGGGCGGGGTGCGAAGACGTCGCCCAGGCGCTGAATCTGCGCGCCCACACTGCGCAGCTTTTCCTCGAAGCGCTCGTAACCGCGATCCATGTGGTAGACGCGATCGACGACGGACTCGCCCTCGGCGGCCATGGCAGCGAGCACAAGCGAGGCGGAGGCGCGCAAGTCGGAACACATGACGGCGGCCGAGGAAAGACGCGCGGGGCCGCGCACCGTGGCGGTGTTGCCTTCCACCTTGATGTTGGCGCCCATGCGCACCAGTTCCTGCACGTGCATGAAACGATTTTCGAAGATGTTTTCCTGGACCATGCTGACGCCCTCGGCTTGCGTGGCCAGAGCCATGTACTGCGCCTGCATGTCTGTGGGGAAACCGGGATACTCTTCGGTGGAAAGGTCGGCACCGCGTAAGTGCGAAACGCCGCGCACGCGGGCTGCATCGGGACCGAGCACGTCGATCTGCACGCCGGCCTCACACAGCTTGGCGATGACGGCGCCGAGATGAGAGATGTTGCAGTTGGACACAATCAGGTCGCCGCCGGTGATGGCACCGGCGATGAGGAAGGTTCCCGCCTCAATGCGGTCGGGGTTGATGCGGTAGCGCGCGCCGTGGAGTTTAGCGACGCCACGCACGCGGATAGTGGACGTGCCAGCACCCTGAATCTCCGCGCCCATGGCGGTGAGCAGCGCGGCGAGATCGACGACCTCCGGCTCGCGGGCGCAGTTTTCGAGCAGGGTGTCGCCCTCGGCAAGCACCGCGGCCATTAATAAATCTTCGGTCCCGGTGACGGTGATCCTGTCGAAGACAATGTGCGCACCGACGAGGCGCTGGGCGCGCGCTTCAAGATAACCGTGTTCTTGCGAAATCACGGCGCCCATTTTTTCGAGACCCTTGAGGTGCATATCGATGGGACGGCCACCGATGGCACAGCCGCCAGGCATGGCCACGCGCGCCATGCCGGTGCGCGCGATGAGCGGGCCGAGCACCAGCGAACTGGCGCGCATGGTTTTGACAATCTCGTAGCGCGCTACCGGATCGGAGAGCGAACGGCAACTGATGGTGGTGTGCTTCTGCGACGCAGAGCCCTCCCCCGAATCGGATGACGCCCCATCCTCAGGTGTCACCGCCTCATGCAACTCGACCGCCGCGCCCATGGAGGCGAGCAAACGCCGCTCGGTGGCGATGTCGCGCACCTGAGGAATGTTTTCGAGCGTGACCTCTTCTTCAGTAAGAATGGCCGCAGCCATGCACGGCAGCGCCGAGTTCTTGGCGCCGGAGACGCGCACGGTACCGACGAGCGGATTGCCTCCGCGAATGATAAATCGATCCATAAAAAGACAGCTGCTAGCTTCTAGCTACTAGCTTCTTGCCCGGACGTGCTGGCGCGAGAGATCATGCTCACGGCAAGGAGGGCCAATCGTCAACAGCCAGAAACGATTCGCTAGCTTTCTAGTGTAAATGTGAGGTGGGGGTGTCCGCGGTAAGGGCAACGTTACTTTAGATTCTTAAGTTCGCCGGCAAATACACGATGAATTCAGAAAGGGCCCCAGAGGGCCAAGAGAAATCGTGGTCCTCCGGTTGAGAGGTACGAAATATGATTACCACTCTTCTCGAAATCCTTGGCGTGACCGCCGTGGCGGTTTATCTCTGTAGTTGGCACATCGGCGTGCACCATCGTAAAGCCGCGTCCTGGGATTCACTTCTGGCCCGGTTGCGGCCGGGCTGGAATGCCCGCGAGTTAGCCGGTCTGGATTTTTCAAACGACGAGCCGAATTGCTCGGCCGTTGATTATTGGCGAAAACTTTGGGCTGCTCATGGGCTTTGGGCGATGTACGCGAACGCCGGCGTCATGCTGGAAATGGCCAACTACGCCGCTGGCAACAGCGACTTGGTGGACCGTGAACTGCTTGCGGATTTGCGCAGCGATGCCCTGGAGATTCGCGCCAATGTTCTAAAAACCGCCGCGAGATATGCCTGTGGGGCCGTGCGCGAGAGCGTTTGCATGAGCGCGTTGCGGGCCGAAGCGGCCTATGCGGATATGACCGCAGGGATGCTCGCACTACTGCAGAAGAACGCAGGAGACGCCGTTCCCGCGTTTGTGGCCGCGATGTAGTCTGCGCCCGCCACAGTGGCCTAGACTTCTGACCGCATAATCTCTTGCGCGTGAACTTCGTGGTTTCCCACCCTTTCGCCCCAAAAGCGGGCGAAAGGGTGGGGCACGGAAGGTTCTTCTTTAAGCGGTGAGAGTATTAGTTGCCGGCGGGCGCGGCCACAAGGTTGAGCGGCTCGCTCAATGTAAAGAGCAGCGCGGTGCCGTTTTCAAGCGTCGCCTGGGGATGGCTCACCAGCAAATGTACAGAGATGACGCTGGCGCCAATGATGGTTCCGGCGAGAGCGCCGCCGGGACCGCCGAGAACTGCGCCTGTGACTGCACCTGCACCCACGGCGCTGCCGTATTCGATAGCGTCTTTTTTGAAGCGTGAGCCGGGTGTGACCAGACCCTCGTTGCCGACGTGGTCTGTGGACCCGGGAGCACCGCTCAGTTGCGCATAGAGGCGGAAGCGCGAGCCGTCGGGTAACATCACCGTCTCAGGACGCAGGCGCATGGAGCCATGGCCGCCGGCGTGACCGGTGGAAACCGAAATCACTTGGCCGTCGATCTCCGATCCGGCGGGAATCAGCACCTGGCCATTCTGGACCACGTCAGAGGCAACTTGCGTGCGGAAAGCTTCGCCGGGTTCGCTATCGGAAGTGGACAGGCTGCCCATGAGGCGGACGCGAATGGTGGTGCCTTCACCGAGTTCGCCCGGAGGCAGCGGAGCGGGATGCACGATGTCGCCATCGGGATCGGCCATCGCGGAACGCTGAGTCAGGCCAGGCTGGGCCGCGTTGTCGGGCGGCGCGACTTCGACGATGCCGTTATCGGTGCCGTCGCTGCCGGCCGGAGGCGGAAGTGTCTCAGCAGCGTTGGACTGGGCAGGAAGCGAGGCAGGAAGCGATTCAGTGGGAGTTGTCTCCGCAGCGTAAGGCGGCGGCGCGGGCTGAGGCGCAGGCGCGGCGTAGGATTGCGGCGCAGCGTTCGCCCGATGGCTCGGCGATGGCTTCGCGGCAGGCTCGGCCTGCGGCTCCGGCGTGCTGATGGTTTCGTCAGGAGGAGGGTTGGACGTGCCCTGATAGGGATTCGACTGGCTCGACTCCTGCGCGCCCAGCGCAGCCGCCGTGGCGGCCAGCAAGGCGTATACGAGCCCGTGCACAAGTATGGTTCGCTTCATCGCGATCTCCTCTCGCCGGGCGAAGTTCCCCTTGCTGTGATAGACCCGGCTGGACGGGAAAAGTCGCTCCTCGTGCCGGGCATTGATTACAACTCGCCCAAGCTAAGCGTAACGTGCTATTTGGATGCCTCTTTGGACGGCTCACGGCCAGGTGCCTCCCGCGGCACGAATCAATAAGGTTACGGTCAGAGGCCGGGTTTTAGTGGTCAGGCAACGGATTTGCATGGCTGCACAAGTTTCAAATTTGACCGTGAGATTGCCCCGCATGTGCCCCAGGGCAAACGCATCTAAATTCGTTTTCCGCCTCGGAGCTCGTTTACGAACTGATTTCTCGCGCTCGACCACTCGAAGACATCTTCCAGACTCGCCGATTTTCCCTGGAAGGGATGTTTGCGACACAACTTCAGGTCCGGGTGACGTTGAATTGGATCGCCAAACTCGTCGAAATGGGCC
>JBEKPD010000139.1:0-12241 GCA_049521075.1 Occallatibacter sp. | reverse complement strand
TGGAAGGGATGTTTGCGACACAACTTCAGGTCCGGGTGACGTTGAATTGGATCGCCAAACTCGTCGAAATGGGCCAAGGTAGTAATCTTTGTACGCGGAAAATTAAGATGCGTTTGCCCTGGCATGTGCCCGGGGCCAGGCCGCGCGCGGGAGGCCGGTTTGCTAGAATCCGAACGGGACGCAGTGATTTATCCGCATTTTTCCTGCGAGACGGAGAGTGTTGCTTGAACGCGCAGGGGCTTTTGCACACCATTCAAAGCGCCACCGGAAAATTTCTTGCCGTAGATCGCCGTCCCCGACTGAATGACCGGCTGCAGCACCACATTGTGAGGAGCGATATGACTGAGATTGTTGCCATCCGTGCGCGTGAAGTGTTGGACTCGCGCGGCAATCCGACCGTTGAGGCGGACGTGATTCTGGAAAGCGGCGCCATGGGGCGCGCCATTGTGCCTTCGGGCGCTTCAACGGGCGAACATGAGGCCGTGGAGCTGCGCGATGGCGACAAGAGCCATTACCTGGGCAAGGGCGTTCTGCAGGCGGTGGCCAATGTGGAGACCGTGATTGCGCCCGAGATCGAAGGCATGGACGCCTCGAATCAGAGGTTGCTCGATCAGTCGATGATCGCGCTCGACGGTACGCCGAACAAGAGCAAGCTGGGCGCGAATGCGATTCTGGCTGTGTCGATGGCGGCGGCGCGCGCCGTGGCGCAGACGCTGGAGATTCCGCTCTACCGCTACCTGGGCGGCGTGAACGCGTGCGTTTTGCCGACGCCGATGCTGAACGTGCTGAACGGCGGCGCGCATGCCGATTCCAACGTTGACTTTCAGGAGTTCATGATTATGCCGGTGGGCGCGGAGCGCTTCAGCGAGGCGTTGCGCTGGGCCGCGGAGATCTTCCACACACTCAAAGGTGTGCTGAAGAAGAAGGGCTACAACACGGCGGTGGGCGACGAGGGCGGATTTGCGCCTTCGCTCAAATCGAATAGCGAGGCCATCGAGCTGATTCTCGAAGCCATTGAGCAGGCCGGCTACAAACCCGGCGAGCAGATTGCGATTGCGCTCGATCCCGCGTCAAGCGAGTTCTACGACAAGGAAACGAACCGCTACGTCTTCAAGAAGAGCGATAAGCGCGAGCTGACGAGCGCGGAGATGGTGGGCTTCTACGACAACTGGGTGCGACAATATCCCATCGTTTCGCTGGAAGACGGCCTGGCCGAGGACGACTGGGAGGGCTGGCGCATTCTGACCGACAAGCTGGGCAGCCGCGTGCAACTGGTGGGCGACGACATCTTTGTAACCAACGTGAACCGCCTGCAACGCGGCATCGATGAAGGCGTGGGCAATTCGATTTTAATTAAGGTGAACCAGATCGGCACCGTGACCGAGACCTTGGAAGCCATAGAACTGGGCCGCCGTTACGGCTACACTTCCGTGATGTCGCACCGCTCGGGCGAGACCGAGGATACGTTCATCGCCGACCTTGCCGTGGCCACGGGAGTGGGCCAGATCAAGACCGGCTCGGTGAGCCGCACGGATCGCATTGCCAAGTACAATCAACTGCTGCGCATCGAAGAGGAGTTGGGCGGGGGCGCGGTGTATTTGGGGCTGGAGAGCTTGAACTACGGCGAGTAACCACCTGCGATGTGGCGGACGGCTTCGCCGTGGAAAGTTTAAGTTGAGAGGGAGGGGATGAAGGTTTCCTCCCTCTTTTGTTTGCTCAACTCCGCGCAATGCTGCGACCGCAACGTTGTTCCGCAAGGGCTGAAGCCCCGCATTCGTTTTCCGCCGGTTGTGGCCCGGCTGAAGCCGTGCCCTTGTTACAAAGCTTCCTTTAATTGAGTTTTTCAGCAACATGTAAAGTTGTGCCCTGACACTTTGTGCTTCTCATGCATTTTTCGGCAGGTACTGAAGTTATGCCCTCTCGCGCTTCGCTCTCAGCAAGAGGTTTTCCGCAGCCTGTTCAGGGCCTAGACTGAAGTTAATGCGCTTGCTACTCACTTCCCTTCTGTTGTTTGGCCTTTTACCTGCAGCCGGCCAGACCGCGCCCGAGATCAAGCTTCACGATCTGAATGAAGCCGAGGCTCTGGGCAGCGAGATCTACACCGACTCGGGCGCTACTGGTCTTGTACTCGTGGTCGTGCGCGGGAATGAAGTCTTCTTCCAGGGATACGGAGAGACGGCGCCGGGATCGCACACCGCTCCCACAAAATACTCCGTGGTCCGGCTGTGCTCGCTGACAAAGATATTCACTGCGGACGTTCTGGCGCAACTCGCTGCCAATGGTGTGGTACGCCTGGACGATCCGCTGGAGAAGTACGCTCCGCTGGGAAGCGAAGTGCCGGAGCGGGGCGCGCCGATTACGCTCGAGGAACTGGCCACGCACACCGCTGGTTTGGATCGCGAGGTGGGCACGGCTCCGCGTCACACTCCGCACTTTACTTATCCCGACTTTGATACACGCTGGAACTGGCTGGCGCACACAGAACTCAAGTACACTCCGGGCACGCAGGCGCTTTACTCGAACGTGGGCTTCGATCTGCTGAGCGACGCGCTGGCTCGTGCGGCGCAGACGTCCTATCCCGCGCTGCTCGAAACGCGTACCCTTGAGCCTCTGAAGATGTGGGAGACAACTTTCTATCCCAGCGCTGAACAGTGTGCGCGGCTGCTCCAAGGCGCGCATAACGAGGGCCCTTGCACGGCAACCGAGAACACCATGGGCAGCAGTGGGCTCTACTCCACGCCGGAAGACGTGGCCAAGTGGCTGCGCTACCTGGTTGGTGACGGTGCGCCGGCGCTGCCTGTGCAGGCCGATGCTGCGCACGCGGTGTATCTGCTGGCTTCAAGCCTTACGAGCACCAGCGGACTGAGCCACGCGGGCCGGCCGAGCGGAATTGGACTGGGATGGATGCACCTGGGCGCGAACGACGACATCTCTCACATCATCGAAAAGACCGGAGGCGGAGCGGGATTTACCACGTATATCGCCATTCATCCGGCAAGCCACACGGCACTGTTTGTCGCGGCCACCGATGGACCGCCTGATGCAGGGACGAGAGGATTCCGTCTCTTTCAAGCCGCGAACGATGCGCTCCTGGCTCTGGCCGATCTGCCGCCGCGTCCTCGCCAGACAGTGAGAAGTATTGCGCCACGCAGAATCCCACGTGGCACACTACTGGCACGCACGCAGGAGCCACGCAGACGGAAGCGGCCAGTGCGCGTGGCGCAAAAGAAGACCGTGGCCCCGGAACTGTCCCGCCCGCTGCGCGGGTCTGTAAATTGAATGGAAATTGAATGAGGAATCGAATGGGTCTGTGAAGGCCATCACCCGCATACGGCGGGCTACCCCGTTATGCTTGAAGTGAACAGACAAAATCACTCAAGGTGCCTTTTCTTTTATGCCCACTAAGCGTCCTCTTGTACTGACCATCCTTGATGGATGGGGATATCGTGCGGAAACCGCCAACAACGCTATTGCGCTGGCGCACAAACCCACATACGACAAGCTGCTGAAGGAGTTTCCCAACACGCTGATCCGCGCCTCGGAGCATTTTGTGGGGCTGCCTGACGGGCAGATGGGAAACAGCGAAGTGGGCCACCTGAATATCGGCGCGGGCCGCATTGTGCAGATGGACATTACGCGCATCGATGCGCTGATTGCGGCAGGCGAGTTCGCGAAGACACCCACGATTGTGCAGGCCATGCATCGGGCGCGCGACGGCGGGCGGCAATTGCATTTGTTCGGGCTGGTCTCGGACGGCGGCGTGCACTCGCATCAAGAGCACCTGTACGCATTGTTGCGCACGGCGCGCGAGAACGGGCTGACACGAGTTTTTGTGCACGCCTTCATGGACGGCCGCGACACGGGGCCGACTTCGGGCGCCGGATACATTGAAAAGCTCGAACAGAAGATGCGCGAGTATGGCGTGGGCAAGGTGGCCACCATCAACGGCCGCTACTTTGCCATGGACCGCGACAAGCGCTGGGAAAAGGAGCGCAAGGCCTTCGATGCCATGGTGACGGGCAAGGCCGAGGGCGGAGCGCATGCCAATGCAGCGACGCGCATCAAAGAGAGCTACAACAACGGCGTGACCGACGAGTTCATCATTCCGTTTGTGGTTGTGGATGGCGCAGGCAAGCCGGTAGGACAAATTCG
The DNA here is from genome assembly GCA_049521075.1 of Occallatibacter sp. GTDB lineage: Bacteria > Acidobacteriota > Terriglobia > Terriglobales > Acidobacteriaceae > Telmatobacter. The sequence goes on along the minus strand of JBEKPD010000139.1, from coordinate 8,089 downwards.
CGACGAGGACGTGTGCATCAACTTCAACTTCCGCGCCGACCGCGCGCGACAGATTACGCGCGTGCTGGCGCGCGAGAGCGGATTGAATAAGAAGGGCGGACGCGACCTTGAAGGCTGGGAATCGTTGGATGAGACGATTCCGCGTTCCGAAATTCCGAAAAAACTGCACTACCTGTGCATGACGCAATACGACAAGCTCTATGAGCTACCGGTGATTATTCCGCCGGAGTCGCTGGATAACATTCTGGCCAACGTGCTGTCCGCGCATCAACTGCGCAATTTGCGCGTTGCAGAGACGGAAAAGTTTGCGCACGTGACCTACTTTTTCAACGGCGGCATTGAGACGCCCTTCCCCGGCGAGGACCGGGTGATGATTCCGTCGCTCAAGGTGGCTACCTACGACCTGGCGCCGGAGATGCGCGCCGAGGCTATCGGCGACGCGGTGGTGAAGGCGGTGAACGATACGGCGTTCGACCTGGTGGTGGTGAATTTTGCCAACGCAGACATGGTGGGCCACTCGGGCCGGCTGGAGCCGACGATCAAGGCCTGCGAGGCCGTGGACGCGCAACTGGGGCGCATTTTGAAGGCCATCAAGGAGCGCAACGGCAACTGGCTGATCACCGCCGACCACGGCAACGCGGAACAGATGGTGGACCCGGTGACGGGCGGGCCGCATACGGCGCACACAACGAACCCGGTGCCGTTCATTTATGTTGGCGAGGAGGCGAATCACTACCGGCTGCGGACGGATGGGTCGCTGCGCGACATTTCGCCGACCCTCTTGAACTTGCTGAGCCTGGGCCTGCCGAAGGAGATGACGGGCGGAGATCTGCGGGTGCCGCTCGTGGCCAAATAGGCTCAAGCAGAACCCAACGCAACAAGGCCTCCCGATGAAGGAGGCCTTGTTGCGTGATTATCGCTGCTGCGTTTAGCGTGGCAAGAGCGACTTGATGGAGTCAGGCAAGCGCTCTTCAATCAGCTTGGCGTGCTCGGCGGCGATGCCGCCAAGGTACGATGGCGCGGGAGTGGCCATCAGCACCAAGGCCAGGGCAATCACAGAAAAGATCAGCCCCGCGACGCCAGCCGAGATCAGCATGTGATAGGTGTCCTCGACATCCAGCCCGAAGACATTGAAGGCCACGTGCTCCAGAGGGCGGATGTGCTTCAAGACCGCAAGCGCGAAGAGGAAGAAGACGGCCGCAAGCGAGGTTAGAACCGCGAGCGCGACGTCAAGGCTGCGATGAAACTTTTGACGGGCGCTGCAACGGGCACATTCGGCAAAATGGTGTTCGTAATCCCGGCGCATCTCAGGGGAGATGCCGGAGATGTCGTATCGCCAGCTTGCCAGAATTCCGCCTACGACCCGGTCGGTGCATTCGATTCTTGCCGTAGACATAGTGACCCACCTTGCAAAGCATTCAGACTTCTACGACACGCTTCCGTGTTGAAATTCGTTGCGAAAGCTTGTCCATTGGACGTCGCGCCCCAGGGGTCGGTTGCAGATCGTCCGGAAATACGTAACGCCACGCGATCCGCTGGCGCCTTGTGACGGCCCACGGTGCTTCTGCTGTTTGTGGCCGCTATTCAATAGTATTGTAACCCCTTCTTTACTAGAAGTTGATAGCAGAAAGGGGCTCGTGCTGTGCAGCGAGCAATAGACGGTTTGCCAAAAGGCTGGCTCGGCCTGTGAGGGCGCGCTCGGCGGCGACCCTGGCTAGTTCTGGAAGATTATTGTTTTCAGATAGATGCCCCAAAATGATATAGGCGGCTTGGCCGTCGTAATCTTCGGAAAGAAATGCTGAGGCGGTGTCGTTTGACAGGTGGCCAACCCGGGAAAGCACCCGCTGCTTGACCGACCAGGGGTAGGGCCCGTCGCGCAACATCTCTAGATCGTGGTTGGATTCGAGCAGCAGCAGGTCCAGATTGCGAAGCTGCTCCTTGACGTTGGGCGGAATGTAGCCGAGGTCGGTGGCAAAGCCGAGCCGCACCCCTTCGGAGCTTAAGACAAAGCCCACGGGATCGGCCGCATCGTGCGGAATCGTAAAGGGGTTCAGGCAGATATCGCCTATAGAGAAGGCTTGGCCGGCCTGGAAGTACTCGACTGCCGGAAGCCAGGTGGGATCGGATTTGAGGGTAGACGGACTGCCTGAATCTGGCTCTGGAACGGAGTCCGACGCAGGCGGCGCGGCAGTTTCGGACGGATTTTCCATAGCCTCTTCGCCTGAATCGTCCTGGGCGTCGTTTTCTACGGGCTCGGTTGCCGATTCAGGTTCGGCCCGCCGTTCCGCGGCCTGTTTGCGGACCATTTCGAGCCACTGGCCATAGGTCATCCGGCGACGGGGCGAGAGCCAGCGCATCCAGGCGCGGTGCGTGGCTTCAGTGAAATAAACCGGGATGCCAAGCTTGCGCGCCGTGACGGCGAGGCCGTTCACATGGTCCTGGTGCTCGTGGGTGACGACGATGGCGTTGAGGGTTGCGGGGTCTTCACCAGCCAGCTTCATGCGCCGAAAGAGTTCGCGGCAGCTCAAACCAGCGTCAACGAGGATGCGGGTGCGGCCACCGGAGAGAACCGTGCAATTGCCCCTTGATCCCGACGCCAGCACCGTGAAACGCACCATCCCTTGAGCATAGCGCGGATGGTTACTTTCGCCACGTCGCAAAATACACAGGCTCAACTGGCCGATGACTCAAGCTATACTGGGTGCCAAATCAACCACACCATCCTGCCGGGGCTCTAGGACGCCAGGACCTCCGGCTGGAGTGAGGATGGGTCTCTGGCTGGCAGAAAATCGCTGCAATGTGCACTGGCTGCCGCATTGACCTGGGGAGGCTGGGTTCATGAAGATCGTCGCCTATGTTGTATCTGCCCTCATCGGCTGGGCTGCCGCACATTACTTTTTTGATGGCGGGTCGGCAGCTTATGCATCCATACTGATCTCCTATCATGTGTACCTTGTCCTTCTTGTCGCCATGGCATCGCACGAGAAAAGCCTGTCTATGTCGATCCCCATGACCGTCGTGTACCATTTGGCTTTTGCCGGGCTTCTCGTGGGGATTGCGTATGGCAGACATCACATTCCGTTCTTCTTCGTCGTTCGGTGGTTGGTTCCTAGCCTGGCGCCTTTTGAAACTCAATGGCTCTTCAGCGGAAAAATCATGCAGTCAACGGTCGTTGAAGAAACACACACGCCCATGGTCGAAGCAACTGTCGATGACCACGAGGCCTTTCGCGAACATATGATGCAGCGTGACCGCCCCTTCCGCAAGCCTGGCCTCTCAATCAACGAGGAGTTCAATCTTTGGTTCGCCGATCGCAATAAGAAGAGAGTCCAGGCGGCAGCGCTGGCTACAGCACAGGCTGCGAAGGCTGGTGGTTCTGCTCGCAGTGGCTCAGTCTCGACCCAATAGGCATAACGGCGAGATGCGATCGGGCCCGCGGCCGCCGTTCTATGATGTTCAACATGAAGCGCCGTCCCATTCTTTCCGTTCTGCTTGCGCTCGCCTGGCTCGCGCCGGTCTGTGCCCCGGCCCAGGCCGCTTCAGTACAAAACTCGGGGCGGGCCGCGCTACCCCGACGCCAGCACCGTGAAACGCACCATCCCTTGAGCATAGCGCGGATGGCGCGCCTGCCCAACTCAGGAATCATTGGATTGCGAAATTCGGGCAGGTGGACGCGGCAAACCGGAAAACCGCCCTCAACCATCAAGTTTCAGCACGGCGAGTTCTTCAAATTGGCGGGAATTGCCGTATTCTGACCCTGAGAACATGAACACAACACCTGCAATATCCGGCATTTTGGCTGGAGGAAACGTCGGGAGAGCGTTTAGGAGGACCCAATCCATGGCAACCAGATCGCGCGTTTCCGGATTCGCACTGGCCGCGGCAGCGCTTTTCACAGCAGGTCTCGCCGTTTGCGCTCCCCATGGGCGGCGAGTTTTTGCGTCCGATAAAAGCGCGATTGCTCCGGCCCCAAACGACTGGGATCGCCAGGCGGCGGCGCGTTATCTCGATAGCCGCGAAACCTGGTGGCAGGGTTGGGACCACGCGAAGAAAGAGCACGGCACGGTTTGCGTTTCCTGCCATACCCAGGCGCCTTATGCGCTGGCACGTCCGGCGCTGAGCCGGGAGATGGGGGAGGGTGAGATGCCCGCACCCGAACAAGCCATGCTGGCCAGCATTACAACGCGGGTGGAACATTGGGACCAGATGCTGCCGTTTTATCCAGACGCTCATTCGGGCCCGGGCAAATCGGTGGAGTCGCGCAACGCGGAGTCTGTGCTGAATGCGGTGATGCTGGCATTCTCCGACGCGCGCAATGAGAAACAGAGCGATCTGACGCTAATGGCATTCGATCATGCGTGGGCGCTGCAATCGGCTGCTGGGCCTACGGCGGGCGCATGGGTATGGCAGAATTTTCACCTCACTCCGTGGGAGTCGCCCGAGTCGGAATACTATTGGGCAGCGATGATGGCGGTGGCGGCGGGAAAAGAGCCGAACGGCTACGGCATTGCGCCCGGCGTTAAGGATCATGTGGCCACGCTCAATAATTATTTGCGCGCGCACTACGATGCGCAGCCCTTGCTGAACAAGGTCGTGATGCTTTGGGCTTCGCGCTGGTTCCCCGATCTGCTTACGCACGCGCAACGAAATGCGCTGCTGGGACTTATATACAGTGCGCAGCGCTCTGACGGAGGATGGAGCCTGGCCGGCCTGGGCGCGTGGACGCGCGTGGACAAGACTCCGGTAGACACCCGGCCCGACGGCATTGCGACGGGGCTGATTGTGCTGATTTTGGAAGAGGGCATGGACACGAGTCAAAACAAAAGCCGGCGCGCCAAAGCGCAGGCGGAGCAGCGCATCGAGCGCGGGATCGCATGGCTTAAGGCAAACCAGGACAAATCGACTGGCGCTTGGCCGGCGTGGTCGCTGAACAAGGCCCGCGATCCGAAATCCGTGGCGGGCCCTTTCATGAGCGACGCAGCCACCGGCTACGCAGTGATGGCGCTCGAAGGTTGGCCAAGAACCAAACAATGAGCACGACTGGCGTTAGAAACGCTCTGACGACAATCCCTCAGAGCTTTCCAGGTACTGAAGCTGGAATCTCGATCGAAACGAGGGTGCCGCGGCCGGGATTCGAGACTATGTTGAAACTCGCCTGGTTGCCGTAGAGGACTTCGAGGCGCTCCTGCACATTCTTCATGCCGATGCCTGCGCCGGTGCGGCGTAGCGCTGAGGGGGGCCGGCCATTTATACCCACTCCGTCGTCGGCTACTTCAATCGAAACGCGATCGCCTTCGAGACGACTGCGCAAAGTGATGGTGCCGCCGTGGATGCGCGGCTCCAGGCCGTGCTTGATGCTGTTCTCAATGAGCGGCTGCAGCAGAATACTCGGCACCAGGACGTCGAGCGTGCGCGGATCGATGTCTTTTTCGACGCGCAGCTTGTCGGCGCCGAAGCGCACCACCTCGATGTCGAGATAATCGTCGGTGAATTTTAGCTCTTCGCGCAGGGGAACGTAGGCGTCGTGGTCCTTGAGCAGAGCGCGGAGAATGTTGGAGAGCTTGGTGATCATGGTGCGGGCCAACTCGGGCTTGCTGCGCACCAGCGCGGCTATGGAGTTGAGGGTGTTGAAGAGAAAGTGCGGGTTGATCTGGCGCTGCAGAGCGTCAAGACGGGCTTCGAGCAGCAGGCGCTTCTGCTCCTCGAGCGACATCTCGATGCGGAGCGCGTTCCAGACCTTGAGCGCGATGCCCACGTTAATGGGCGCGGCGAGCCAGACCAGCGCCTGCAGCCAAAGCTGATCGGAGAGCAGCGCGAAGAGGCGGTGTGGAAAGAGATGAGCGAGCCAGTCGCGGGCCGCCTCCAGGATGGCGATGAGAAACAGAAGCAGAATCTGGCGGTCGATGCGCGGCTTGATGAGGTTGCGCCGCACCCAGCGGTAAAGGCTCAGATCGATAAAGGGAGTAAACGACCAGATCTCCTCCTTCTCGACGAAGCCGCCGATGATGCCGGCGGCGAGACCCAGCAGGACGTCAAAGGGCAGCGCGAGATATTCGTGGTGCAGGACGGCGGGAACAGACAAAACCGCTCCGCCCAGCATGGCCCAGCTGGGACCGATGAGCAGGCCGAGAAGAATGACGGTTTCAAACGAGATGTCGGCAGCGAGAAAATTCGGCACCCAGAAGCGGAGCCAGACGCCGATGGTGAGCGGCGCCAGAAAAAACGCCAGTAAACCAAGCGTCTGCGCGGGACGGCGCTTTTCTGCAAAAAACAGCCGCCGGAAGGTGGTGCCGCGCGCCAGGATGCTGGCCGTCGCGGCCATAACGGCGAACTTCACCAGCAGCGTGACCCAAAGAAGCTTATCTGTCGCCACGTCAACACTGTATCGCGACGACCCACCCTAGTGTGGTATCCCAACGGTTCGTGTCATAAGCCGAAGCCGCGAAATGCAGGTCCTTCGACTCCACTTGGCCCGGATTCGGGCCAAGCGTCGCTCAGGATGACAGCTTGATTTATGTTGCGAACTTTAGAGACGGGACACTAGCCACAAAAACGTGGCGAGGGTGGGGCACCCGGCGCGGGGCGAATGCGAGGAGCGCGGTTACAACTTGATGCGGATCAGGATAGGCTCTTCGGAGATCTGCGGGGAGGACGAAGGCTGGACCTTCGGCCCCGTGCCGGTGCGCTCGAAGCCCATGCGCTCGTAGAGCGCCAGGGCGTCGCGCATGACGGGCATGGTGTCGCCGACGATTTCCCGGTAGCCGGCGGCGCGAGCTTCAGCCATCGCCCATTCCATGAGCGCGCGGCCCAGACCGGAGCCGCGAAAAGCCGGACGCACGTAGAGGCGCTTGGCCTCGGCGCGATCGGCATCGACGCGGCGCAGGGCAATGCAGCCGGCGGGCTGGCCTTCGATGGTCGCCAGTGCGAGGCGGCCGGCGGGCGGGGCGTAGGCGCCGGGAAGGCCCGCGAGCTCGTCGCCGAAGTTTTGGAAACAGGGCGTGAAGCCGAAGGAGTTCCAGTACTCCTCCAGCAGATGGCGCACCGCGGCGAGCGATTCCGCGCTCTCGACAGGTGCGATTTGCCAGGTTGCGGTCATGCAGATTGCTCCTAAACGTATTTTAGGGAAATGGCAGGCGTCGAGACCATCGACCCGGCGATTTTCGATTCAACGTAAAATAGAAGCATGGGACTGGAAAGTGTGAAAAAAGTTGCGGAGGCGGATTTTCCTACGCGGTGGGGCGTCTTTCGCATTCTGGGTTTTGAGGGCGTGCTTGCCGAGGGTCAACCGGGCTGTGCGCCGGCGAGAACGGTGGAAGGGCTGGTGACGCTGGTGATGGGCGACGTGCACGCGACGCCGCCTCTGGTGAGGATCCACTCGCAATGCCTGACGGGAGATGTTTTTGGGTCGCTACGCTGCGATTGCCGGTTGCAATTGGAGCTGGCGCTCCGCAAAATCTCCGCGGAAGGCGCGGGGATTGTGCTCTACGAGCAGCAGGAGGGCCGCGGCATCGGCTTGATGGCCAAGTTGAAGGCCTACGAGCTCCAGGATCAGGGACTCGACACCGTGGAGGCAAACGAGGAGCTGGGTTTTGCCGCCGACTGCCGCGGCTACGAACTGCCGGCCGAAGTGCTGAAGCTGCTGGGCGTGACGCGCTTGCGGCTGATGACAAACAATCCCGACAAGGTGGCCGCGCTCGAGTCTGCGGGCATCACGGTGACGGAGCGGGTGTCGGCCGAGGTCGAGCCGCAGGAGAGCTTTGCGGGGTACCTCAAAACTAAGCAGGAGAAGATGGGGCACATCCAGGATTCGGTGGTGAGCGGGGATCGCTAAAGCGGTGTCCCCGACGTTCGTAGCATAAACCGAAGCCGCGAAATGCAGGTCCTTCGACTCCACTTGGCCCGGACTCGGGCGAAGCGTCGCTCAGGGTGACAGCGATGTTTTTGTTGCGAACTTTAGAGGCAGGACGCTAGGCGTTGTCGTCACGAGACTCTAATCCACAACATGAGGCATCGAATGTGCACGGCGGCGAGGAAGGAGTCTGCGCGCTTGGCGTAACGAGTGGCAATTCCGCGCCATTGTTTGAGATCG
>JBEKPD010000138.1:0-12270 GCA_049521075.1 Occallatibacter sp. | reverse complement strand
GGCTTTTGGCATGATGCAGATGAAAAAGAGAGCTACATTGGGATGGGGCCTGTCAATTCTGGGGCTGGCATTTCTGATGCTGATCCCAAGTGCATTGCTGGCGCAGGTAGGGAGCGCTGCGTTGAGCGGGGTTGTGCAGGATACAACCGGGGCTGTGGTGCCTGGCGCTACGGCTACCCTGACCAATCAGGTGAGCGGCGCCCAGCGAAGCGTCACCAGCAACGGGGAAGGATTTTTTACCTTCTCCGCGATACCGAGCGGCGATTACAACCTGAATGTAGCGGCCAAAAACTTTAAGGGGTACACGCAGACAGGGATTCATCTCGATCCGGGTGACAACAAATCCATCCCCGAGATCACCCTAGCCGTAGGTTCTGCCGCTGAGACCGTCACCGTAGAACAGAGCGTCGGTAGTTTGCCGCTCGACAGTGGCCAACTGAGCTCGACCATCACCGCAAACGACCTCGATCAACTGTCGATTGTGGGCCGCGACGCAACCGAGTTGCAGCGGACCCTGCCCGGATTCGCGATCCGCAGTCTGGGATCCACCAATGCCGCACCGGATTTCACGCAAGTCCAAATCGGCTCGCCGACGCCCTACGCCTCCAACGGCGCCCCGGTTGCTGGCATCACCATCAAGCTTGATGGCGCGAACCTCACTGACGCCGGCAGCTTCGGCGCCAATCTGCAGAACCTCGATGATTCGTTTGTGAGCGAAGTGCAGGTGCAGACGTCGAATTTCGGCGCCGACCAATCGAATGGGCCGGTGGTGATCACCGGCGTGACCAAGGCCGGAACGGCAAGTTATCACGGATCGCTGTACACCTTTGCGCGAGTCTATGGGTTGAATTCCAACGACTGGCTGGCGAAATACAACGGGATCGCGCGTCCCAATGACCGCTTTGTGTACCCCGGCGGTACGTTCGGTGGGCCGGTGCCTCACTTCAAGAAACTGACATTCTTCGCCGGTGCGGAATACGACGCGCAGCGCAATGTTTATGCATATGGCAGCGCGGGCAGCGCGATCATCCATGCCCTGGTGCCAACAGCCGCGATGCGCAAAGGCGACTTCAGTGCGGGGGCGCTTTCGGCGTTCCTAGGGCCGATGTTGACAAACGGCAACTACGGTACCTTCAACACGCCGCCGACCGTTGGCGATAACGGGTCATCGCTGAGCAACGGCAATATCGCGGCATTTCTTAACCCCGGCGCGATGGCGTTGGTGAATGGCACTTTGCCACTTCCGACGCGGACGGCAACCGGGCCCGACGGCTTTAACTACGACAATCTCGATTTGGCGAACAACAACGTGAGTCAGTTCGTCGGCCGCATGGACTACAACATCAGCCCGCGCAACGTAGTTTTTGGCCGTTACAGCTTTGAGAAACAAAAGCAGGGCCAACCGTTGATCCCGTATTACTCACCTGCCGCAGCCAGCGTAATGGGCGGTGTGAACACGCCTGGCTACGGCGTGGACAACGATGACTGGGTGCACAGCGCGGCTGCCAACTACGTTACGATCTTCACTCCCACACTGACCAACGAACTCTACGCGACCCTCACGAATTTCGTTGAGTCTTTTGACGCGAGACAGATTTCTGCGCTGCAGAAGAGTGCGATCAATTATCCATATAACGGCGCGTTCGCCAATCACGACACGCAGTATCCGCAGCTGGGCACGTACACGACGTACGGCGGCTTGCCTCTGGGCCTCTGGCCCGACTACTCAGAAAACCCGTTGCGGTTGAAAAAGCTGCAGCCGAATGTCGGCGACAACCTGACCAAAGTGTGGGGCAAGCATACGGTCAAGGTGGGAATCTTTGCACAGCGCACGACCAACAATCAAACCGCGACCAATCCCCAGACCAACGGCGTGATTCAGGACTACTACTACGGAGGGGCCGGCAGCTATTTTGCTGACTACAACGGCACGTACCCTGACGGTTCGCCTGCATACGGCAACCCTCACTTCAACAGCGGCAACGCCCTGGCAAACTTCTTTGAAGGTCAAATCCAGGATTGGCACCAGCAGAACTTCAATCCGTATACGAATCTGTACTTCTGGAATGTGGATTTCTACGGCCAGGACACATGGCGCGCAACCCCGAATCTGGTGGTCACTTTCGGCGCCCGCGTCGCCAAGCTCGGCGCGTGGCAGGATGCGCATGGCATCGGCGCGGCGATTTGGAATCCCGCACTTTACACCACGACATACAACGCCACCACAAATCCGCTGCCCGGCATCACCTGGCATGGGAATACTTCGTCCATTCCAAACGCCGGCGTGGGCGCACCGCCGCTTTACTTTGAGCCGCGGGCTGGTTTCGCCTGGAATGTATTCAAGGATGGCAAAACAGTTGTGCGGGGCGGGTTCGGCATCTACCGTTTCCACGACTCAGTCGTTGACGTAACCAGCGAATTCGCTGAAGCGGAGAACGTGCGCTATACCGACCTGCAGGGCTTTGGCGACAACACGCTGGAAGGTGTTAACACCCTCAATCTCAACCCCAACACCTATGGCAATACCGGGCCGGGCAGCACTGAAACATACATTTCGCCGGCAACCATCTATGGACTGGATCCCAAGGACAACAAAGAGCCCGTGACCAACAACTACAGCATCAGCATTGCGCGGCAGTTGCCCGGCGACTGGGTTCTTCAGGCATCATACGTCGGAAACAACAGCAACTCGCTGATGGACAATGGCACGACACAGCCGATCGTTCTCGACAACGTGAACGCCATTCCGGTTGGGACACTGTTTACAGCAGCAGCGGCTGCAGCGATCAATGCGGCTGCTCCTGGTGCCTGCAACCCGACTGGCTGCACACCGGTCCAGGCCGCAAGCCTCGACAACATTTACAACTACCCAGGTGACAAAGCCGTCCAGAAGGCGCGGCCCTTTCCTAACTACAGTCAGATATTGGAGCCGGAGCACAACACCTACGCCAACTACAACGGCTTGCAGATCGAAGCCATCAAACACGTCGGCCGATTGAACTTCAATGCCAACTACTCTTTCTCTAAGGCGCTTGGAATTCTCGGTTCGTCTGCGGACTTCAACTGGACTGCAGGAATCGACCCCTTCCACCTCGCCAACAACTATGGCCCGATGAACTTTGACCGCACGCAGGTGCTGAATCTGAGCTACTCGTACCAGACAGGCAAGTTCACGGATGCTCATCTGCTGGGTGGTTTCATCAATAACTGGCTCATCTCGGGAATCACCAATCTCCAGAGCGGCCCTAACATGCAGACCGGCGTCAGCGCTTCGCCTGGATACTATTTGCAAGGCAACATCGGGCAGGGCGCCAATGCCTATCCCGTCGAATCACAGTCGATCCTTGGCACCCCCGATGTTAACCTGCAGCCGGTACTCACTTGCAACCCGAAATCGAATCGCGCGGCGCATCAGTATCTGAATCCGGGATGCTTCGCGCTGCCGGCAATCGGAGCCAATGGCCAGTACATCGAGCCGTATGTTCATGGCCCTGCGTTCTTCACTTCCGACCTCACGCTAGAGAAAGGCTTGGCTCTGGGAGAAGGCAGAAACCTGCGCTTCCGCATTGCAGGATTCAACTTCCTGAATCATCCGCTGAATAGCTTTGGCACCGGCTATGCGTCGCAGACCACGCTTCAGCTGAGCGATACAGCGGCGAACGCGACGCCACCTCAGGCAACCTACAATCCTCTGTCCGGTTTTGGCTCGGCGCCGCTGAAGTTAGGGCGGCGGTTGATGGAGGTTTCCGCGAAGTTCACGTTCTAGGCGGGATGGGCGGAAGACGGAGCTTCGTCTTTCGCCCACTCTCCATCTCGGGTTGGGTCAAAAGCCCTTCGTAAAGTTGAATGTTTCTTTACTGGATAGGGATCGATAATGCACGCACGTATTCTACTTTCGTGGAGTGCTGCACTCCTCTGCGCACTGCCATTGGCGACTTATTTCGCCGAGGCCCAGCAGCCTTCACATGGGCCCCACACGCTTGGATCCATTTCTGGTGTAGTCCTTTTGACGAATGGCCTTCGCATTGAGACCACGTCGGGCGGAGTAGAGCAGATCGTTGCCCTGCGCGACGATGTTATTCGCGTTCGCGCGGCTGACAACCAGTCCTTGCCCGAAGACGCTTCCTGGGCGGTGCTGCCGGAGGCGCGCAGGAACTCCGTCGACGTCACGCGAGAAGACTCCGCGAATGCAGTGGGCTTTCGCACAAAATCCCTGCGGATTTCCGTGAGCCGCAGCGATTTGCGCATTACGATTCGTGATCATAGCGGAAGGATTCTTCTCGAGGACGCCCTACCGCTGCATTTTGACAGAAGCGCGTTTCGCGTCATTGAGTCGATGCCGGCAGACGAGCATTATTTTGGCCTAGGCGACAAGACCGGGCCACTCGATCGCCGCAACCATGCCTATGCGATGTGGAACACCGACGCCTACCGCTTCCAGGAATCGACCGATCCACTCTACAAAAGCATTCCATACTTCATAACATATCGCGCGGGCATTGCCACCGGCATTTTTCTCGACAACACCACGCGCACAAACTTTGACTTCGGAACGGAATCGTCGTCCTCGTATTCATTTGGCGCCGTCGCCGGGCCAGTCGACTATTACATCTTCCCGGGGCCGTCGCCGCGGCAGGTAGTGGAGACCTATGCGTGGCTCACGGGCAAGCCACCGCTTCCGCCGCGCTGGATGCTTGGTTTTCAGCAGTCGCGCTACAGTTACACTCCAGAGTCGCGGCTGATGGAGATTGCGAACCGTTTGCGCGCCGATCACATCCCGGCCGATGCGCTCTATCTCGACATCGATTATCAAGACAGGAATCGTCCGTTTACTGTGAATACCCGAACGCTTCCTGATTTACCGAAGGCGCTAGCGACGCTTCATGCCATGCAATTCCATGTAGTGGCCATCACGGACCTGCACATTGCCGATGCCCCTGGCCAGGGATATGCTCCCTACGACAGCGGCGTCAAAGGCGATAACTTCCTGCATCGCCCCGATGGCTCAGTGTATGTCGGCTCCGTCTGGCCGGGACCGAGCGTATTTCCCGATTTCACCCGTGCGCAATCCCGCACATGGTGGGGATCGCTCTACAAGCCATTTGTGGGGATGGGCTTCGACGGTTTTTGGAACGACATGAACGAACCTTCGATCTTCGATTCCCCCACTGGCACCATTCCTCTCGATGTGCTGCATCGCATCGACGAGCCGGGCTTTTGCGCACGCACTGCGACCCACGCCGAGATTCACAATGTCTATGGGATGGAAAACTCGCGCGCGACGTACGATGGCCTCCGCAAAATCGAACCGGATAAGCGTCCCTTCGTATTGACGCGGGCAACCTATGCCGGAGGACAGCGCTACGCCGCTACATGGACCGGAGACAACAGCAGTACTTGGAATCATCTGCGCATGACGAGCCCCATGCTCAAGAGCCTCGGTATCAGCGGTTTCTCATTCAGCGGCGCGGATGTCGGCGGCTTTGCGGGAACAGCAACTCCCGATCTGCTCACCAAATGGATTGAAATCTCAACATTTCAACCCATCGATCGTGACCATACTGAGAAAGGAACCGGCGACCAGGAGCCGTGGGCGGGCGGAGCCGATCAGGAAAACATTCGACGGAGGTTCATCGAGGAACGCTACCGTCTGATGCTATATCTCTACACACTCGCCGAGGAAACCGTGCATACCGGCATGCCGATGATGCGTCCTCTGTTTCTCGATTATCCCGATGCCGCTCGCGACAAGCATCCTATCGACATCGATCAAGGCGTCGAATCCGAATTCCTTCTCGGTCACGATCTCCTCATCGCGCCTTCGCCCTATCTTGATGCGCCCGATGCGTACACTGTCGAGTTCCCCTCGGCAGCCTGGTATGACTACTGGACCGGAGAGCGAATCCCGCTCCCCGCAACTGATGCAGATCCTGAACCCAATGCGCCGCCGCCAGCCATAGCCCAGGTCGCGCTGTCGGCAAATATGCATCCCTCTCTCGATTCGCTCCCTGTTTATGTCCGTGCCGGCGCAATCCTGCCCATCGAGCCGCTTGTTCAGAGCACAGAAGAAACTCCGCACGGACCGCTCACGCTACGCGTCTATGCAGGAGATGATTGTCGCGGATCGCTCTACACAGACGACGGCGAGAGTTTCGCGTACGAGCGCGGCGATTTCCTCAAGATGAGCTTCACCTGTACCGTTACGAGCAAAGAGATCAGGATATCTATCTCAAGACATGAAGGCAGTTTCATTCCCTGGTGGAACAGTATTAGCCTCGAGATTTACGGCTGGACGCCGGTGAGCGGCAAGATTCAGCTGGATGGCCAAAGCTCAGCCATTGCGATGGCGCGTGGGAAGAACTTTGTCGCTATCAGCATCTTCGATTCCGGCGCCGGTACATCGCTCAAGCTGGAGTGATACGCTATCTCCGTGACAAAGTCCTGATGGATAACAACACAACAGAACTCGTTTCCAGTTGTGCATTTCCAGCTGCGAAACTTATTTTCTATATCCGCGCGGTCCTTCTCGACGCGCCGCGCGGGCCTGCACAAGCCTGGCCTTTGCTAATTACCTGCTTATCGACCAAAACTATCACGGTGACAGTGATCCAACGTAGGAACTCAAGATCCTGATCGACAGTTGATCGACGCACCTTCATCGCCTCTGCGGTTACTAACTCCTGAATACGATTCAATGCTTCTTCATACAGATGGCGAGCTAAATCACATCTCGGGGCCTGCGTACAGCGTGACTTAAGCGAGCATGCGCCACAGGCGCCTGCCGAAGCTTTATACATGTAATGATCTTTGTGGTTAGTGTGCCTGCGCAGGAGTTTCTTGTTGCCGGGACAGACATACGAATCTGTACAGGGTTCATAGCGGAAAACTGCGCAACCGATTAAAGTGTCGTCGCCCTGGTTGTTCATTGTGCGCATGACTGAAACTGGAGGAGGCGAAATCCATGTCTTGAAGTGCGTGTGGGAATCTTTTGCGCTACACAGAATGCACCGGTTGGATCTCGATGGCTAGAGAATCTCTTGCGTATGAGGAAGGGCATTTGAGATTTCGCAAATAGAAAAAAGCCTGCTTGCTGCCGGAGTTCAAGGGCTGCAGAAAATTGATTCGCATGAAGCAGAGTTCAATCTGATTGCGACGAACGATCTCGTTCGCCTAGAAACTTCGACAGATGGACGCAGGGTCGAAGTTGATGGGCCCCCAACCTTGAATCACAGAACAATTCAAGGACGATGCACCCAGTTCTTTAACTGGGTGAGAGAGCTCCAAAAAGCTTGGACTACCAGCCTCAGATTTGTATATCAAAATGAGCGAGCAATTCGCGGCGGCCTGCGCGGGTGGGCAAGAGCGCGCGGCAGTCCGGTTCTTGCACGACCCATCGCCTCTTGAGTAGATAGGCAAGCAGCGCCGCGCCGATTGCGCCGCCGAGATGAGGCCTTCGCTCGCTCCAGTCGAGACAGGGATAGGCAAAACGCCGGCGAGCCGAGCGCGCGGCTTCCGCGTCGATGCCCGCAGCCAGGAACTCTCCTGCCCCGGATGCGGTGAGGCCATAACCTTCCGGATTTGCCGACAGCCAGCCTAAGGCCAGAATGCGGTCGTGCAGCAGGACGCCGAGAGCGCCGGCGGCATGGTCGTAGCACGTGCGCGCGGTCCGCAAGCGGCTGGGTGTGTTGGGGACGAAGCGCTTATGCCCGCCGGCGAGAACACCGAGGTTCTCGAGTACGCGAGCAACCTGCGGCGTGCGCAGGCGGTAATAGCGATGCTTCCCTTGTGCAAGAACGCTCACGAGGTTTGCATCCTGGAGTCGATGCAGGTGAACGCTGGCGGTCGAGGCGCCGACGCCCGCGACCATGCCAAGCTCCGTGCTGGTGCGTGCGTGGCCATCCAGCAGGCAGTAGAGCATGCGTGCGCGGGCAGGCTCGCCAATGGCAGCGGCGATTCGGCCCGCGGCGAGATCCGTTGCCGATTCGACATCCATAGTTTTATGATAAACGAAGTGTTTTCGCCGGGCAATAAGCATAATAACTTTTGTGCAGCCTGCACGATGAGGAGCAAAGATGAAAGACTTGGCAATTGCACTGGACGACCGGCCGGGAGCGCTGGCCGAGATGGGCGAGGCGCTGGGCGAAGCCGGAGCAAGCGTGGAGGGCGGCGGAGCGTTTGTGGTAGCCGGCAAAGGGGCGGCCCACTTCCTGTTCGACGATGGTGCATGTGCGCGCCTCGCGTTGGAGCGAGCCGGAATCCGGGTTCTGGAAGAGCGCGATGTGGTGATCCAGAGGCTGAATCAGGACGAACCGGGGCAGTTGGGCAAGCTGACGCGCCGCATGGCGGAGGCGGGGGTAAACATCGAGGTTCTTTATAGCGACCACGAGCATCGGCTCATTCTGGTTGTTGACCAGACCGAGGCTGCGCGGGCGGTGGCTGCGGCATGGGCCCAGGAACAGGAAACGCGCCGAGTGGGTTCGACGCGCAATGATGCGGAAAACGGAGGCTCGCAATGAGAGATCATTCCTATGCCGTGCGGATTCTTTGGACGGGTAATACCGGCGAAGGAACGAAGAACTATCGCAGCTATGCGCGAGACTATCTGATTCAGACAGAGGGAAAGGCGGCGGTGGAGGGCTCGAGCGATCCGGCCTTTCGCGGTGACGCGCGGCGCTACAACCCGGAAGAACTCCTGGTGGCCAGCCTTTCGTCCTGCCACATGCTGTCGTATCTGCATTTGTGCGCGATGAACGGCGTGGTCGTGGCGAGCTATGAGGATGCGGCATCGGGAAAGATGCAAGAGACCAACTCTGGTGGCGGCTTTTTCGCGAAAGTAGAACTCAACCCTAAGGTCACCATTGCGTCCAGCTCCGATCAGGCAAAGGCCGAGGGGCTCCACGAGGAAGCACACAAGAACTGTTTCATCGCGAATTCAGTGAACTTCCCAGTGCAGATCACGCCGTGCATTGTGAAATTGCAGGTACTTGACTGAGGTGGTGAGATGGCAACAGCTGATTTTCGATGCAACTGCTGCAATGAGGAAAATGTGTTCTCTGAACCTTGATTACGGTTGCTGTTCGGATCGGTAACGGCAAGCTGTGGTTATTGTTCTGATTGACGGCTAGTTGATTTCCACCATACGTGCTTGGAAGGTTCTCTGGATTGAAGTTTATGAAAGCGGGCGATGGCTGCCCATTATAGGGAGCTGCTGCATCTGCAGTGTATGGACAGTTGTAGGGGTACCCGGCGTTCCGCCTGGATTTGCCAATCCAGTGAAGCCGGTGCAATAGCCGGCGCTGGCGTAGTAGGTCTGGCCGCCGCCAAACGGCTGCTGCTGGCCTAACTGGTTGCTGATGCCTCCGTAATCGGGGAAGTAGAAGATGCCATATCCGCCGCGAACGGAGGTCCTGCCATCTCCCGACAGATCGTAGGCAAATCCGAGACGGAGCGCGAAATTGCCGTCATCCTGGTTGAGGATGCTTCTGGATATGCCGTTCTGGCCAGCAATCATCACGTGGCCGGTCTGGACATTGAACGCAGCCATCTGATTGTGTGCCTCGTATGGCCAGGTCAACAAATCCCAGCGGATGCCGAGGTTGAGAGTGAGCCGTTTGTTGATGCGCCAATCATCCTGGGCAAAAATGCCATCTTCTTGACTGACTTCTGCGAAGTATCCGTTCTGGGTACCGATCTCATACCAGTCCGCGTATGCAGCGAGCATTTCGCTCACCTCATATCCGGTGAAGTCGGTTCCATCACCAGCATAGGAGAAGAAGCCCTTTCCGGAAATCGGGCGGAAATATTCCACTGACGGCGAATCCATGTGCCGCCGATACTCATCGAATGCGTGCCTCGATTGATATTGAGGGTATCGGTCACTTCATAGTTGTTTTGAGAGGTGGCAAACAGACCATAGTCGCCTGAGTACACGATTTCACTGTTAGTCGCGCCGATGATTGGGCCGCCCTGGTCTGACGCCGGGAGGTTCGAGTTAATCATTCCGTCGTCCGCGGCGACATTAGTCCCTATGTTGCTTGGCTGGAAGCCGTAGTTATCGCGCAGGTAAGCGATACGCAGTTCGTTCACTATGTGAGTCGAGAAGGTGTGTGTGCTTCCAATATCCCAGCCTCGGCCGTGGGTATAGTTGCGGTTGCCATTGTGCGACAACACAGGTTCGCCCGAGACCGCCCCAAGGTCCGATGTATTGAAGTTCGCAGAATTGTCATAGGACATGCGCAGGAAGTACAGATCGCTTGCCGTGCGATTCCAGTCTAGACGGACATCGAAGGTGTTGAAGTTGTAGCTCGTCTGGGTTTCATATTGATCGTTGTTGAGAATGCGGTCGGTCCGGGTTGGCTGCGGAAAGGACTTGAAGTAGGCCAGTGCCGCTGGATTCTGGCGGTTGGCTGGGATTACGTTGGTTACGCCGCCGCTCGAGAAGGGCTGGCAGTTGTTATTCGAGATGGCGTTGCAGGTCGTCGGGTCCCAAATATAACCCTTGCTGTTAGCTGCGACGTTATTGTTCAGATTGCCAGCATTGGGGTAGAAATGGGGAAATCTCGTGTCGAAACTTCCACCATTTAGAGCAGGGTTAGGCAACTCGGTCAAGTTCCCTTGCCGCATGAGCGTGGTGGGAACGGTGTCATACCCGGAGCCGCCCGGTTGGCCGGAGCGAGTGGCCTGGTAATCGCCGAACCCGAAGAGCTTGTTCTTGAGGAAAGGTCCCGCCACGGATCCACCGAACTGGTTACGCCGGAAAGGAGGATTCGCGGTTGGCGACGCATCCAGGAATTGATAATTGGGATTCGCGGCCCATTTGCCACTACGGTTGAAGTCGAAGGCTGCCCCGTGGTACTTGTTGGTTCCGGACTTGATGGAGCTTACCAGGAATACGCCACCGGCGCGGCCATACTGGGCAGGTGCTACGCTCGTATCGACTTTGAACTCCTGAGTTGCATCGACGGGCGGGAAGAACACGATGATGTTCTGCAAATCATCATTGTTGTCTACGCCGTCCAGGATGAAATTGTTCGCTTGCTCGCGGATGCCGTTGGCCGAGAGCTGGCCGCCACCCGTGTCGTAGTAGCGATTGATTGTATCCTGGCCATTCTCGTTATAGGCGCCTCCCGTGACACCCGGGGTGAGCAACGTCAGGTTGAGAATGTTACGGCCGTTCAATGGCAACTCGGTAATTTGCTGTGAATCAACTGTCTCTCCAAGGGTCGCGTCCGTCGTGTCCACCAATGGCGCGGCGCTTGAGACTTCGACCGACATGGTGACCGCCCCGGGTTTTAACTTGAACAGCAGGTCTTGTACCTGGGTGACAGTCACCGTGATGGATTGGGACTGGGACTGGAATCCAGGAGCCGAGATTTTTGCCGTATAGGCACCACGCGGTACGGCAGGGAGAATCAGCTCTCCGGCGTCGTTCGAGGTGGCCGTCAGTACAAGGCCGTTTTCATTGTTCGCAAGGATAAAGGTGGCTCCAGGGACAATGGCTCCGGTTTGATCCGTGACTGTCCCTACCACTTTGCCTGAATCGGATTGGGCATTGGCTTGCATATACACGCCAAAAGCGACGAGAAATACAAGAGCCGTTGTTCGCATTGCGTGCCAGGTCGCTCCTAAAAGCGAGGCGGTGCTTGTAGCTAGTTTCATGTCGCTGTTCTCCTTAGTCTTGCGCTGCCGCTCTTGAAGCATGCCCCGTCCTTCCAATGTCTCGAGCCCAAGTACTCCGCGATTAGTTTCGGAGCATCCTGCATTCAAACAGCCTGCATTGCGGTCTTGGAATTCCGAGGCGGTGATAACTCTCTATGCGTGGCACGACGCTGCGCAATGGACGCATCATCAATTTCGCATTCACTCGGCATTAATTCTTATTTACTCTTCATTAACAGGTACGTGTATTATTATCAGCGATATACGGATGAATTTGTGGCGACCTGGAAACCCTCCACGCTTTTGGAGGGGTGTGATAACCTTTGGTCACTGCAGGAAGCTGTCGGGTGGCTGGGAGTGGAGAATCTCGAAAAAGCTGCACGGATTAGCTTCGGCCTATTTGAAGTGAAACTACAGAGCGGAGAGATCTGGAGATCCGGCCACCGGGTAAGACTGCAGGATCAGCCTTTTCGAGTCTTGGCGACTCTGCCTAGTACTACAGTTGTAACTAAGTGATAAGCTGATTATGCTCAGGCAAGGCTCCGCGCACGCGATGGAGAAATCGATAGAGAAGTGGAAGGGCGAGTTGGGTCGGGCGCACCTGCGGATCGC
>JBEKPD010000137.1:0-12543 GCA_049521075.1 Occallatibacter sp. | reverse complement strand
CACTGCCGAAGCTCAGAGTTGGGGGGGGGGGGTCGGTGTAATCCTGTTTGTAAACGCCGCTCGGGGTAGTGTTTGGCCCCGAATCGGAACCGGAAAAGTCCAGGATGTAAAGATTACCTTTGTCGTCCAGGGCCACGGATTCCGGGTAGTCGAGGCTAATGGAAGGAACTGTGGATTTGATGTAGGTGCTGCCGGAGGGCGTCAATTTGTATACTGCGCCTGGGGGCGAAGGTGCATTGGTATTGTCGTCGGAGACATAAAGATCTCCAGCAGGATCCACCACAATTCCCGTGGTAGCTACAAAGTCGGTGCTGACCACGGACTCGGTGTAACTATTGCCGCCGTTCCATGTCAGCTTATAAACGGTGCTTTGAGTAACGATGCCACTTGTATTGAATGCGGCCCAGACAGCTACATAGACGTTGCCGCTGCTGTCCACGGTCACGGCATAGGGATAGTTGCTGCCGGGGCCTGTATTCGCCCCGCCGATCTGCACCGTTCCGGAGTTGGTGATCTTCCAAACGCCGTTGCCGGGGCCGATGCCGAAGCCTCCGCCGAAGTCGGCAACGTAGACATTCCCGCTGCCATCGACGGCCACCTCATTGGGGCTGACGAAGTCACCGGTAACGCCGATGGTCCGCTTTCCTGAGAGAACTCCTCCCACATACTCAACAACGTTAGCAGCGCATGATGCTTGGGCAGCGTTTGAATTGGCTACATACACGTTTCCGCTGCCGTCCACGGCCACGCCAAAAGGCGAGCACAGTCCTGTATCGATTGCCACAGGCGTGGAGTAGGCGCCCCCCGAGTAGGGGATTTTATACAGGACGTTCAACGCGGCATCGACGACCCAGACATTGTTGCTGCCGTCGATCGCAATACTTTCCGGGTCGTCCCATGAGCCATCGGCGTTATAGGTCAGGTTGACTGGCGGGGGATTGACGGGTAATAAGACAGATGAAGATCCATTTATAGATCCATTTGCAGTGATGACGCTTTGCGTTCCCGGCAAAAAAATCAGCTGCGCTCCGGATGCCGGGTCGTTGGCGCGGGCAGTTGGTGCCAGCGCAGCAGACACTACGAACAGCGCGGCACCGGCCAATATCGCCGGCAGGCGGCCTCGACGGGAACTGCTGTTAGAAACGGGTGAAAGCGAGACCGCGCGACGAACCACGCAATGCAGAGCACGAACCATTAAAGAACACATCGCTGACTCCAGAACCTAGAAACCGCGAGCGACCGAATCGCCTCACAAACCATGGGAGTTTCGATCGCCTTTTGGCTGAACTTGTAGGTGCATTCGTCCGATTGAGTTCGGGTGGTGGCCCTGGAACTTGCGCACGGCAATGCATAGCCTGCCTGCGACAAAAGAACGCAGGCGCTATTGGGTTCAGCCGAATAGACACATTACTAGCGGTCCGGTTCCGGGCGTGTCTGGAGGCGCCGGCTGCCGCTGGGTGTTTATCTGTTAACGACCTCCTGGCTCGCGAGGGAGGGAAAGAACCAGTGGGGGGATACTCTGTCAATCTCGCAAACGGGACTTCGTGTGTCAATAAAAAACAATCGCTGTCTGATCACCGGTCATGTTGGGACGAAACTTCCGTCATGCTTGGCCGGATCCCGTTCAAACCGCAGGAGAAAACCACGGGGATGGCCGAGTTGAGAATTGCCTGGATCGGTGGCGTCCTTGGAACGGGGCTTCGGGCCGTGATGGCGATGCTCTATTGCGTGACCGTGACTTCAATCGCGAGCTGGTGGCTGATGGAGCCGGAGGAGGCTGTCACCGTGGCCAGATAAATCTGGGAACCATGCGTGGAGGACCCGCTGTTCTGGCCCGCGGAAGCACATCCGTCGGTCAGAGTCGCTGCCAAAACGATTATGACTAGAGCCGCTAGGTGCTTGAGGTGCAAAGCCGCAAAGAAATTGACGCGCTTTTTCGTTCCGGGCAGGAGCAGGATCAGAAAAGCCAGGGGAATTGCGCCTGCCAGCGTTGCCGAAGTTGAGGCAAAGGTGACCGTTACGGAGGTGGTTGCCGCCGGCGTCAACGTAGCCGGCAGGGTGCAGGTGTAGCCTGCCGGAAGCCCGGTGCAACTGAGCTGGATGGTCTGATTGAACCCGTTCAATGGCGTGATGGTGAGCGGCGCCGAGGTGCTCGAACCGGCCGTGAGCGAGACTGCACTCGAGCCGCTGAGCGTGAAGTCGGCAGGCTCGGTCGCGGCGTAGAGGATAACGATAGCCGACTGCGAAGCCGACGCGTAGGCGCTGCCTGAGTAGGCGACATAGAAGCGGTTGGCTCCGGCGGCTAACGTTAGAGCTAAATCGGCGGCGCCACTGTTGCTGAGAGCGGCTAAAGTTTCTAAATTGCCGGCGGTGTCATAAAGGCTCACCGTTCCTGCGGTGAAGAAGGAGTTGGTCGATGAGTTACTTGCGGCGGGGCCGGCCAAACCGTCGCCCACCGGGCCTGTCACGCTAACCGTGAGCGTAACCGTCTGGCCGGCCTGATACGGTCCGGAGGAAGGAGTGACGCCGACAGAAGTGGGAAAGGCAGCGACCGTGACCGTGACGGCATTCGAGTCGGGCGAGGGCGAGACTTTCGTTGTGCCCGTCGCTGCGGCAATTACGGTGTTCGTCCCGCTGGGCAGCAGGTTTGTCTTGAGGGTGGCATTGCCCGTGGCATCTGTGACCGCTCCGCCGAGGAGGGTCTGGCTGGCCTGGTATTGCGGATTCGAGTAGTAGAACTCGACCGGAGTTGCGGCAAGCGGGACTTCGCCGGAAGTGACAGTGGCCGCGAGGCTGATGGATTGCTCTGCCTCGGTTTGGTTTGCGGAAGCTGATAGCAATGTGGAGGAGGACTCGAGGACTGCACTCGCCCAATTCGACGCGAGCGCGTAGGCATCTACGCTACCCAGTCCAGTGGCCAAGTCGTATCCAGGGCCGGCCGCATAGCCAAGCGTTCCCGCAGTGCAATCGGGGGTGCCGATCGTGCACGGAGCGTCGTTGCTGCCCGTGGTTACATCGTGAAAGACCCAGGGCGCCTGCTCGGCCAGAAGATAGAGCGCCGGGTTCATGTTGCCGAGACCCGGCGCGTGCGCGCTTCCCTGCGCCAGCAGATACTGATTCACCAGCGCAGAGATCCCGGCAAATACCGGTGTCGCTGCCGAGGTTCCGCCGACAAACGTTGGCGATCCGTTGAAAATAATTTGGTAAGGTACCGGCGCCGGAGCCGAGGCCAGCGCAACGTCAGGAACCAGTCGGCCGTTGCCGATTGAGGGCCCGACATCGGACTGAAATCCAGGTTTGCTGAAGAGGGCGCTGACGCCGCCGCCGCCGCCGAGCACTTCAGTTGTGCTGCTCCAGCCGGTTTCGGGCACATAACCCAGCGCGGATCCCTTCGAGCCGTTATTGGACGGGCTCCAGTATCCGCCAAATGAGCCGATGGCAAATGCCGTTCCACCCACTGCGGTAACATTGGGCGCGCTGGCGGGAACCATCACGTTCAGCCCGAAGCTCGCAGTCGGAGCTTCCATGGCATCGCAGCCGGCTGCGCCGCTATCGCCCGCAGCGCTAAGCCACGTAATGCCCTCGGCGTTGGCCTGCAAGGCAATCATCTGGTAAAAACTTTCGCTGCCGGTCTCACACGCCGCGTAGCTCTGGCTCATAATCTGTGCGAGCTGATTGTCGATCACATAGACGGCTGCAACCTCAACCGTCGATCCCCAGACGTAGAGAATGTTGGCGCCGCGCGCTAGAGCGCCGATGGTTTCGAGATCGAGCGTCGCCTCCATCTGATCGTCGGCGCTGCCCGTGCCGGTGCCGCTGCCAGGGAACTCTGCCGTTTGAAAGTCGTTCGCGGCCAGACCAAAGAGCTGGCGGTACGCGCGATAGTCGCTCAGGGCCAACGGCGTTTGGCCGAGCACGGCTACCGTGATCCCGCTGCCGTCGATGCCTTGGTTATAAAGACCGATAGTGTTGTAGATCGTCGCCAGATCGTCCGGACCCAGAGCAGTCATGCCGCTTGCCGTGACATATTGTGTTTGAGGGGCGCGCACCCGCTGGGGAAGAGCCGTGAAGTCATCGAGGCCGACGACTTGAGCCACGTCGTCGCCGAGATCGGATGGAAGCTGCGGAGAGTCCAGGTTGGCGAAGTGCGATTTGCCGTTCAGCGCGAAGACGTGTATGCGGCAGCCCATTGCGCGCTCTACCGCGTCCGCCGTGCCGGAGAAGACGACGAACAACCGGCCGCGCGAGATGCTCACTTCGGTCATTCCGGAGGCTCGGAGCCATGCGGCCACCTTCGCGGCCTTTTCTTGGGAAGCTCCGAATTGCTCGCCGAATTCGTCGGGCGTGAGCCACAGATGAAATCCTGGCGACTGTGGATTTTCTCGGTCGGCGATGAAGGTTTCGAGAGCACGATGCTGCGCGGCGCTCATGCGCAGCACCATTTGCATATTCCGGATTGGCAAAGCAGACGGCGCCGGTCCCTTGTCAAATGCAGCGTAGCGAACGGCAGCGTAGCGAACGGCCGCGGTCGCGCCGCCCGCCGTGGCGGGCTCGCCTGCGCCAGCCGCGTAAGCCGAAATCTGAGCGAGTGCTATGAAGAGAATAGAGACAGAAACAAATCGGGCGCGCTGGACAAAAGACCGCATGGCAGGAATTCATGCGTCGAAGGTGCAATCTCGGCACCACTTCGAAGGTCTTTGTTGCCCGCAAAATTGGACTTTTTTAACCGAAGCCGTCGAAGGTACGGCGAGGTTCCCGGCTTGCTCCCCAGGACCTCACCACCTGTTAGGCGATGGAGCTGCGGCTTCAACGCACACATTGTTCTCCGCTTTCGATTCACATCCACTAGTTCCCAAGGAGATTGCCTTATCGGCCACATCAACCCTCTTGCTCAGACCCCACTACAGCGATGGCGTGAAGCCCACGGATATTGAGAATTGCACCCGTTCGACTTGTGGGGCCTTCCTGCTTTGCTTCCGCATCTCGGCACTCAGTTTGCGTGCCCCGCCGTGTACAAGAATCCCGCGGATATTCTTGCCCATCTTCATTCCAGGTCTCAGTTTCTCGTCATTTCGCATGCGGAAACCACGGCTGACAAAAACTCCTACGGGTTTCGTCAGCAACGGTCCTGCGCGGATGCGATTCAACAGTGCTTCAACGCTCTGACGAACGCAAGCACGCAGTGGATCCTGAAGGCGACATCCGAAGCTGTTTGATTGGATCTTCCACGATTGGCTTGTGGCTCATGTCCCTATGAACCGAGCCATTCTCCAGAAGTGGCTGAAATCCGGATACATGGATAAACGCATCTTCCACGAATCAACGAAAGGAACTCCCCAGGGAGGAATTGCTTCCCCACCCGGTTACGGGCTGGCGTTTGCACTATTGCGTCTCTCGCACGATGGGTGGTTCGACCAGCGCAGAGAACTGCCTTTCACTTCATCCCGAGTGCCATGACAGGGTTCATCACCTATGTCTTTCCGTATCCAAACCGCGTCTCCTTCCAAGAGGCGTTCGAAGTGCTTGAGCCGGACGCCGTGAAACCGTCACGTCCGGTTCTTAGAGGGCCGGGTCTAAGAAATGGGGTCCGGCTACTTGATCGTGGCCGCTGCTTCGAGTCGGTTTTATGGGTGATTCAGGAAGGGGGAGACTGACGGGGGTTCAGTGCCGGTCGTTCGCCTGCTCGCTAGGAGCAGCGAACCGATCACTCCAACGTCTGGGAGTGTGCTTTTCCCAGACGCCAGAACGTGCAAGCTGATACCATTTTCGCGAACAGATCGAATTTTTGGGCGGGCACCGCGGAAGCGCGCATTCGGGGACTTGGCAGACTTCCCGAATGCGCGTCTTCTGCCGGACGAATTCGATTCGAACTATTGGCCAGACGAATTAGACTTCTGTGGCGAGAATGATACAGCTAGATGGAATCCACCGATGCGACTTGTTGCGGGTGTGGAGGCTCCGGCCGAGGATGTACCCTGATAGATTTGGTTTGGGCCATATATGTATTGAAATGAAAGTCTGATGCTATTTGAAAACTCAATCCCCACCGATGCCTGCCCGAGGAAGAATCCCCGGTCGCCGGTAAGCTGAATCTTCTGGGCCAAGTCGGAAGAGATCACCTCAGCAGCGGGCTTGAGGTCGAGAAAGAGCGTTGCCGACGCGATCCCATCAGACGTAGGATCGATGGATTTGGTCTGCGCATATATCTCAAATGGTACGTTCACGCTGTATTCCGTTGCCTCGGTAATCGTGCTCTGGCCAGAGAATCCGTTGATATTAAAGCCGACATTGGGAGACACGAGACCCTCCACACTGCCGTGCTGAAAAAGATGATAAAGAACGGGTGTAGGAAACCGAACGTTGAAGTCCCCACCGTTCTCAATTTTGGCCACAGCCGTTGCGACGGAATCGGTTGTAGTGTTGCTCGCACTGCTTCCACCCGCCGTACCGCCAGAAGCTCCACCCGAACTCGAATTAATGGGTTGCCCGGATCCAGCCGTTGCGGTCCCCGAGAGAACGGCCTGAAACCCCGGCGCGAAGGTTACGGTCAGCAGATCGGCGCTGATCTGACTTGCAGATTGCTGGGCGTTGTAAAGGTACTGCACATTGTTGGCTGTTTCTGTGACGCCACCGACGGAAAAGAAGTTTAGGATTGCGGCGTCTGTGCAGCCTGGTCCGAAGAGTGGAAAGAGTGTGGGGTATTTGTATTGGGGCTGCGAATTGGTATCCGACTCGGCTGTGGCGGGCGTTGGCGTAACGCACCTCACATGACTTGCTGCTGGCGCAGGGCCCGCGCCAGCGGGCGCCCCGGTCGCCTGACCGGACTGCTCTTCTGCTTTTAGGCCTTCAATCAGCGGAGCCACGGGTATGCTTCGCTGGGCAGCATTCACGGACGGAGGGGCCATTCGTCTGCTTACTTGGCCTGGAGGCATGGATTGTGAGCACGTTACGCTGGGTGAGATCGACGGCAGCATTGCAGCAGCCGAAAGAAGAGCAAAGGTGAGAATTCTGTGCTGCATGGGGAACCTCCCAAGATGGTTCGTTGGATTGAGTTGCTCACCTGGTAAGGCGTAAGGCCGCATGAAAAGGGGACATGAAATCCCACGAAACAACTTCTCTATGAGTGCGAGGCAGCTACTATCCGGCAATTCCAGATAGGGAGCGCGAGACAGCCTCGAGGAAAAGGAACTCAGCGGCTTTCCCTTTGCAGCTTGGCCGAGACTCGTTCGGGATCCTTTGCTAAGTATTGTTAGTACTGGCAATCGGGGGAACACTTGCGATGGCGGCAGGCAGAAATATAGGGCATTTTTTGCAATTTCAGTGATATAACTGGGGCCATCCCGGAGCTGCCATGATCCGAGGTTCGGACGACCAATCAGGTGAAGTGACGCGACTCCTCCACGAGATCCAGCGCGGCAACCGCCAGGCTGAAGATCAGCTGATCCCTATTGTTTACAACCAATTAAAGAAGATTGCCACAAACCAACTCCGCCGCGAGAGCCCCGGGCATTCTCTGCAACCCACAGCACTGGTCCACGAGGCGTACCTCCGGCTCAACAAGCTGCAAAAGATTGATTGGCAGGGAAGATCCCATTTCTTCAGAATCTCCGCCACTATAATGCGGCGCATATTGGTTGATCATGCAAGGGCCGAACTGGCGCGCAAGCGCGGAGACGGCGCAGTTCAGGTGACGCTCGATTCCGGACTGATTGCGGGCACCGGGTCGATTGTAGATATTCTGGCGGTCGATGGAGCGCTGACCCGGCTCTCGAAGTTCGATGAACGGCAGGCAACAATCCTCGAGTTACATTTTTTCGCCGGACAAACGGTTGAAGAGATCGCCCAGGAATTGGGTGTATCGAGCCGAACTGTCAAGCGCGACTGGACGATGGCTCGTGCATGGATGCGCCAGGAACTTGCGCCACGCAAATGACTCCCGAACTTTGGCAACGCCTAAAGCCGCTCTTCCATGCCGCGCTTGAGTTGCCACAGCAAGAGCAGCCTGCGTTTATTCAATCGGTATGCTCGGGCGATGGTGTACTCGGTCATCATCTTATGCAGCTTGTGCAAGCCGCACAGCAGGATTCAGGAATGCCGGATGAACCTTTCATTTCGCCGTTGGGGCTCAATACTGCAGTATTTTCACCGGGTCAGGTTCTCCTCGACCGATTTCGAATCGTTCGCCTCATCGGAAAGGGTGGCATGGGAGAAGTATACGAGGCGGAAGACCTGCAACTCGGGCGAGTTGCACTGAAAACGATTCGACCCGGCATCGCGGCCTCTTCGGCAGCCTTTGAGCGATTCCGTCAGGAAGTGCAGACAGCCAGAAAGATCACTGGTGAACAGATCTGTCGAATTCATGAGCTTTATCTTTTGCCTTCAACCGAATCTCAGCCGCAAGCAGCATTCCTGACGATGGAGTATCTCGAAGGCTTCACACTTGCTGAGAGGCTGAAGCATGATGGTCCAATTCCTCTAAAGGGGGCAAAGACGATTGCACTCGACATATGCGAGGGCCTCCGGCTTGTCCATGCCAATGGGATCATTCATCGCGATCTGAAGAGCGCCAACATTATGCTCCGAGGTCAAGGAGATAAGCAGCGTGCGGTACTTGTGGATTTTGGACTTGCACGCGGCGTTGGAGCTTTCGAGTCCGGTGCGCCAGATCTCAATTCCGATGCCGGGTCTGGCGCAACTCTGCCGGGCACCATAGTAGGCACGCCGGCTTACATGGCGCCTGAGCAGTTTGAGGGCAAACTGGTTTCGCCGGCAACGGACATTTATGCGCTCGGGATCGTTCTCTATGAACTCGTAACGGGCCAGCATCCCTATGCCGCCCCCACACCCGTTGTTGCCGCCATTCGCAGGGCGCATTTGCCCACCCGACCCTCAAAGCTCATGCGCTCAGTCCCGCGCAAGTGGGACCGCGTCATTCAGCGATGCCTTGAATATGAGTCTAAGGACCGATACCAGAGCGCAAACGAGGTCACAAGTGCGCTCCGCGCAGGACCAGCCGATATTGCAAATCTGTACCACGACCGCCCCGTTTTCTTTTGGATGAGTATTGCGGTAATGCTGGTAGCGATGGTCTGGGGCGCCTTCAACTACTGGCAGCGGCTGCACTACTACCATCCAGATGCTGAAGCACGGCACTGGTATGATGCCGGGGTTGCCTCCCTCCACGACGGCAACGATGTCAAAGCAACGCGCTTATTGGAGCAGTCCGTCGGCAAGGACGATCACTATGCCATGGCTCATGCCCGCCTCGCAAGTGCCTGGTTTGACCTTGACTTCCAGGGGAGTGCGGAACGCGAG
Organism: Occallatibacter sp.; assembly: GCA_049521075.1. Taxonomy (GTDB): domain Bacteria; phylum Acidobacteriota; class Terriglobia; order Terriglobales; family Acidobacteriaceae; genus Telmatobacter. The sequence continues at coordinate 3,228 of JBEKPD010000137.1, read as the reverse complement.
CTGCTGATCGCTTTACCTCGCCGCACCGAACTGCCGCCTCTCGATGCCTTGCTTCTCGACGCAATCCAAGCGTCGGTAACAGGCGATACAGTTGCCGCCGTGGAGAGATACAAACGGGTACTTGACCGCCTGCCTTCGGTCGATAAGTCCTCTGGCGAAGTGGATCTCGGTGTGGCATATGAGCGCGCGGGAGACATTCCGCACGCCCTTGAAGCCTATACACTAGCTGCCGCCGAAGACAGCAACAATCCCGCGGCTTTTTTGCACAGAGGTGTGCTCAAGAGTCGCCAGCATCAAGTGACGGAGGGCAATCAGGCCTTTGAGCGCGCGCGCGCAATCTTCACAGCAGAGGTCAACACCGAGGGCACTGCGGAGTTGGACTATGAGATGGGCTACGCCGCCAACGATCGCGGCGACTCCAAGGACGCCGAGGCCATTCTGGCGCGAGCGCTGGACGAGGCAGTAAAAATTCCCAGTGTGCAGCTCGAAATTCGCGCCCTCACGCAGTTAAGCAGCGCGGAGTCGGCGAATTTTAAAGATGAGCAGGCAGTAGCCCATGCCCAGCAGGCCATCCAGTTGGCCCGCGACAACCAGCTTGAGCCGTGGGCCGCCGTCGGCCTGGTCCGGCTGGCCAATGCGCAGCTCGTCCAATTGCATCTGAAGGAAGCGGAGCAACCGCTCACAGAAGCCATGCAGATACTGGAGCAGAGTCCTCAGCCTCGCATCCAGGCTCTGGCCAACTCAGCGCTCGCCAGCCTTATGGACCAGGAGCACCAGTCGGACAAAGTCGTCGAGCCGGCAACCGCAGCCCTCAACTATTACAAGAAAAATGGATTCTCTGAGGGCGCATTTTCCGCGGCTCTTCTGCTGGTGCGCTATGAGCGCAATAGGAGCCAGTACCAGCAGGCTCTGCAGGATTCGGCAATTTTGCTCGCCGCCGCTCAGGAGCGCAGCGCATCGGTGTATCGGTACCAGGCTGAGGAAGCCATCGGCACCATCTATGAAGCTTTAGAGCAGTTCCCGGACGCACTCAAGCACTATGAGAATGCTCATGCATTGGCGAGCAACGATACGCAGCGCGCTTATCAAGAACTTCACTTGGGCGAGATTCTGTGGAAGCTCGGTCGTTATGCGGAGTCAGAGGCAATGCTCAAGCTGGCATCCGGAAGCACGGATCTCGCCACGATTGTTGGCAAGAGAAGAGCCGAGTCACTTTTAAGTCAGCAGCAGTTTCGCCCGGCGCTGGAAGTTTCCCGGCAGCTCTTGTCGAAGGACCCGAACATGCCCGCCGATCGCGCGAGAGAGATTAGGCAGGATCTCGCTGTCGCCGAGGCGCACCTGGGGATGAAGCAGCAGGCGCTGGGCGCGCTCGCATCCATTGACACCTCCAAGCAGCTAACACAAGCGCCGGAGACTGCTGCCCGCGACCACTTGATTTCAGCCGACGTCTACCTCGAACTGGGGATGAAGCATGAAGCATACAGCGCCGCGGCAAGAGCTGAGGAATACTTTGCTTCCTCGGGCCAGCGCGTATCGCAATTGAGGAGCGCGGATCTGGCAGTGGAGGCTTCCAAGGCCTTGAATGACGAGGCTGGTCGTCAGATTTACTCGAAGAAAGTTGTTGACATCCTCAATCACCTTCGGCAAGACTGGGGCACTGTCGCCTTTGAGATATTTCTTGCTCGACCAGATATCAGGGCCACCGCGAGGCTCGGCCTCAAATGATAGGACCGAAACTGGAAGAGGAGTTGGGATATGCCGATCAGTGAAAATGCGAAGCGGGTGCTAATTGGAATAGCCCTGCTGATTATTGGGGCCATTCTGGGATTCGCAGGGTTTAAGATGTCCGAGAAATCCAAGAATTCTCATGGAATCATCGATGCCGCGGACTCTCCGGTCACGGTGCGGGGCGGATCGATGACCGCCAGGACAAGAGATCAAAATGGGTGGCAGGTCACTGGCAATTCATTCTGTACGAACCTCCCCTACGCCGTAAATCTCTATTTTCAAGGCCTCAGGGACAAATATGGTAGTCTCCCGTCGACAAGCCCAATTATGCTCTCGGGCAATTGGAGCGTGACAGTCCAAGGACGGGAGCATGGTAACAATACAACTCCCCATGAGAGCGGCAACGGCATTATGTTTACCCCATCATCCACCGAATGTGGAACGGCATCGACTTCGTCGAATTCCTCGATTCTTCTCTCACCATACGGAAGTTACGGAGGATTTTACAACGATCCTGCGGTGGCCGATCTGAACGAGGGGTCTTCGACTGTTATGGCAGAGAGATTCGAAGATCTGACACCGGACGGCTCGACCGCTACAACGCATTGCGAGGGCCCAAATTCATCTATGACAGGCGGGGACGAAGATGTCTGCGAAAGGGCCTCTCGCGTAACCATTAAAACAGGCACCGCGGGAAGTCAAATCACTTATGAAGGGTGGTGCCTATACGGTGAATGCGCAGTCTGGTTTGATAACAAATAGAGGCACATTGGGGCCTCACAAATTCTCCCTTTGGGATTGGTGTTCATCGGCTCAGATGAGCGCCAGTCCCAAAGGTTCCTTTAAGTTCCGCCTTACTGGCACACCGCCGCAAACTGCAGCCCATCGGAGCGTACTGCGATAAGGCCGTTTGGCGTGGCCACGATGCGGCCGATCGCGAACCAGACTCCGAATCCGTTCTGGCCCCAAATGACATTATTGAAGTCGACGGGATAGTTCACCCCGTTGACGTAGCAGACTGTCATGACAGCGACCGGAGGCACGCTGTACAGAACGGTCTGGTATTGGGCTCGCGGGGCCGTCTGAGCGGACGCGGTTGTGGTGGCGAGAATGCCTGCTACTGAGAACACTGCGATTGCGATGATCTTCTTCATGGCTCGTCTCCCTTTTGTAAGGTGTCTGCTTTCGACTGCCTTCACTTTGCTAAGCGGAGAACCCGAAGAAATCGTGCCAAAGGAATGTTGTAGTCGATTTTGTAACAGTCAAAGCTGGACTGCGCCCCTAAAATGAGACAGCCTGAGCGAACTGGCGGCACAATTTGGAAGAGTTCATCGAACAGGTCTAGAACCCGGTACCAGGAGGGGACTGGGTAGTGATAGTGACCTTGCCCTCAGAATGCGTATCTCTTAACCGGCCGGTTTTTGAGGATATTTAATTGATCCTCGTCATCGTCGTGGGGGTGGGAATGTGGGAATCGGTTTCATCGATTTCCAAGGTTTG
>JBEKPD010000136.1:0-12694 GCA_049521075.1 Occallatibacter sp. | reverse complement strand
GATCTCAAACAATGGCGCGGAATTGCCACTCGTTACGCCAAGCGCGCAGACTCCTTCCTCGCCGCCGTGCACATTCGATGCCTCATGTTGTGGATTAGAGTCTCGTGACGACACTGCCTAGGCGATCGTATCCAACCCAGCCCCGGCGTAGACGGTGGACTTTTTCTCGATTTGGTTCAATATCTCGTTTTGCAAGGTCCCCCGCTTCACATCGGGGATTACCTGCCCGCGAACCTTGCGAAATTCCCGATCAAGCATTCCCATCACGATTGCCTTGGCGTAGCCGGAATGGGAGGCAAGTTGCATCTTGCTCCTGCGGGCGCTGTGCATCTTCCGTGGCGATGGGTCTAGGAAAATCTCATCGACCTCGACAGGCCCCCCGTCAGACCCTCCCAGTTTCTCCCATGAGCCATGCGGGAGGGCGAGGCGGATGCGGTGGAGCATAAACCAAGCAGCCTCCTGGGTGACGCCCAAGTCGCGCGAGATCTCGTAGCTTGAATCCCCGTTCTTGCAGTTCACCACATGCAGACAGCCATCGGCCACTTGTCCAGGCCGATGGGTGAGTCCTCGAACACGCTGCCGGTCTTCACTGAAATCCGCTCGTGGCATTCTTTAGTCATGCACTTCCAGACGCGCCGGCTGCTCAAATACGACACGCGCTTGTTTCCGCAGTGCGGGCAGGTCATCCCATCAGGCCAACGCATGGCCGCAACGAAGTCCACACATACATCACCATTGGTGAAATACCGGATCATTTCGAGTAGGTTTTTAGAAAGGTTTTGGGTGCTTTGATCGCTTGGTCTTTCATTGCTAAACAACTGTACTCCAAGAATTATGGTGTCTCGAGTATATGATTGCCCCTATCGTTTGCTTTTCAACTTCGTGGCGTGTGAGCACTGGCAAACGTCTCTCTGACGCTGGGAGCGGCCAGGACGCCATTCCCCGATTGCTCTCGAACGACAAATCCTAGCCTCGCGAGCGACCATTCTTAACAAAAGAGAGAAACCGTCGTGCTAGCTCATGAATGCGATCATCCTGACGTCTTTCGACCGCATCGCGAGGGATCAATTCCATCCCGACCCCGAGAGCAGATGCACCGGCAACAATAAAACTTGTTGCTGTCTGCTGATCTACACCACCGGCAGCAATCAATTTGACTTCGGGCAATGGGAGCTTCAAGGAGCGAATATAGAGACCGCCTCCTACCGGACCGACGGGAAATATCTTCACAAAGTCCGCGCCCGTCTTCATGGCGACGACGACCTCCGTAGGTGTAAGGGCTCCCGGAATTGCAATAACGTCTCTCTTAAGTGAACACTCAACCACTTCGGGAACAAAGCCTGTGCTGGTGAGAAAACGGGCTCCTGCATCGAGACAACGCGCTGCTGTCTCCTCATCAAGGACTGTACCGGCGCCCACCACCATATCAGGGTACTTCTGCGCCAGTTCGCGAATTACTTCTATTCCGCCGGGAACGGTCATGGTGATTTCCGCTACTGGAATCCCGGCATGATACAGGGTCTCAGCAGCGTAAAGGGCCTGATCGCCAGATTTCACACGAATTCCGGGAAAGATCCCGATTTCTTCAATGAGAGCGCTGATCTCTTCCCGTTTCATACAGTTTTCCTAACCTCACCTAGAGTCTCAATTCCAAACTTCAACGATACGGTGGAGCGGACACAGAATCTTTGTCGAATATTTCTACGGAAGTTTATCGGCACCGACGGCGAGAGACAGTTGACCTTCTGTTGTTAGATAGGAGCCGAGTAACTGTGCATAGGCGAGTTGCACCTGGCGATAGTCACTTTGCGCATTAAGAAAGTCCATCAAGGACGCGCCACCGTGTTCATAGGCGAAGGTTACGGTGTCGCGCACGCGCAACGCCTGGTCATTGTACTTCTCCTTATACGGCTTGAGCAACGCAATGTTACTGCGCACTAACTCGTAGGCCGTATCCACATCACTGAAAACTTGCGCCCGGGTTGCTTCACTGGCCTGCTGGCTGCGATCGATGTCAATGAGGGTCCGTTTCTTTTCGCCTTGATTGCGGTCGAAGATACGCAGCGGGATGCTGACGCTGACGCCGATGGTTTCAGAGCCATTGGGGTTATTCGTAGAGGAGTTATTTGTGAACCAAGCAGCATAGGTCGGATCGGTCGAGCCGTTCGCGATCGCCAGTTTGTGATTAGTGTCGGATTGCTGAATCGTCTGCAGCGCCGCCTGCAAGTCCGGCCGCGCAGCTAGTGCCACATCGCGATAGGTGTCAAGTGGCTGCAGATTATCGCTGAAATCGAACAGACCTGTCACGTCGAACTGGTCCACCGGAGTGCGGTCGTCGAGCAACTGCAAGAGCTGAATCTTGGCGGTGCGCAGGTTCACGATCGCGGTCTCAATCTCTGATTCGTATTGCACACGAAACAATTCGATGCGGTCCAGATCGATCTGGCCGATGGCCCCGGCCTTGAAGCTTTCGCGGCTGATGTCGATGATCTTGTCGTAGTAGGCTAGGTCCGCTTTGGCCAGATCGAGGATATATTTCGCCTGGAGCGTGGCGACGAACATGGCGCGCAGGTCGAAGATCATATTCCGTTGAAGGTCTTCGTGCTGCGATTGTGTTATGCGCGTACTTTCTTGTGCGCTTTCGAGGCGCAACTCGCGTTTATGTTCGCGTTCGTGAAGATAACTGACGTTGGGCTGTTCAGTGGTGCCCTTGAAGGGAGTCCAGACCCCATTATGCGGTGCGGCCTGTGTGCCGTCCGCCGATAGCGTCAACTGCGGATTGGGGCGAAGGTAGGCGGTAATTTCCTCAGCCTTCATCTCATCGACGTTGTCGGCATCGGCCTTCAGCGCTGGATTGCCGACGATGAACCGGGCCTTGACCTGCTCCCAGTCAAGCGCCTGCTGGGCGAACACAACCGGCGGAATCGCCAACGCAACGATCAATCCGCAGGCCATTGCGAGAGTTCTGCGCAACTTCCAAAGTTGGATGTGCGGATAAATCAAATCAATGTTCAAAGGACGCCCCCGTTTCCGGTTCCGGCAACGTGTCTCCCTCTCTTGCGATCCAAACATACAAAGTGGGAAGAAGGAAGATGCTCATGAGCAGGTCGGACATCAAGCCACCGACGATGACGATGGCGAAGGGACGCTGCGAGTCGGAACCGATAGCATGGGACAGCGCCGCTGGAAGAAGTCCCAGTGTGGCTACCAGCATCGTCATGATGATCGGCCGCAGCCGCAAGACTGCGCCCTCGACAGCAGCATCTGCAACGGTAAAGCCACGAACCCTCAATTGGTTTATGTATTCAAGCATGATAACGCCCGTTTGCACCGAGACGCCAAAGAGCGCCAGGAAGCCGACACCAGAAGATACGCTGAAGAATGTGCCGGTCACAAGGAGAGCGAGCAAGCCTCCGACGCGAGCCATAACGACGTTGGCGAGAATCAGCAGCGCCCATTTGAAGGAACGAAACATGGAGTAGAGAATGATGAAAATCAAAAAAACCGTCAGAGGCACAATCATGAGCAGCCTTTTTTCGGCTCGCGTTTCGCTGTCGTATTCTCCCGACCATTCGAGGCGATAACCATGAGGTAACTGCACATTCTTGGCGATCCTGTCGATAGATTCCCGGACCGTGGTGCCCAGATCGCGCCCGCGAACCTCAAAGCGGATGGCCACATAGCGTGAACCATCTTCCCGGTAAATGTCGTAGGCGTCATCGCGAACCTGGACTTTGGTCAACTGAGCTAGCGAGACGCGTTCTCCCGAGGGAGAGAGCAGTCGAATACTCTGGATAGCCTCCTTTGTATCGCGATACGGTTTCTGATAGCGCACGACTACGTTGTAGACTGCCTCTCCCTGCAGGACCTGGCTGACCGGATTACCACCGACCGCGGTCTGAATAGCATCTTGGATATCGGCAACATTGATGCCAAAGCGGGCAGCCGCCTGACGGTCAACGGTGAGATCAATATTTGGCTGGCCCGTATCGCGTTGAATTCCCAAATCCTTGACCCCTTCAATCTGGGCCATGACATCCTTGATCTCTTCGCCTTTTTCCTCGATAACGTCTAAGTCCGGCCCGTATAACTTGGCGCACAGTCCGCCTTTCGTGCCGGTCATGGTTTCATCCACGTTGTCCTCAATAGGCTGGGAGAAATTCCAGAAAGCCCCGGGGTGTTTCTCCAGTTCACGATCCATCGCGGAGATCAACTCCTCCTTATTCTGATGAAAGATGCGTCGCCATTGCTCCTTGGGCTTCAAGTCGATGAAATACTCGGTGTTGCCGAATCCTCCCGTGTCGGTTCCATCGTCGGGCGCACCGGCTTGCGAGACGACCTTGGTGACCTCGGGGAACGAGGCTAGGATATAGCGTGATTGCTGGGCGAAGCGCGTGCCTTCCGTCTCGCCTACGCTGTTCGCCATTTCGCCGCGCGCCCAGATCGCGCCTTCGTCCAAATGGGGCAGAAACTCTGAGCCAATGATTCCACTGAATGTCAGGAAAAGCGCGACCGCCAACGATGCCAGGCCAACGCTAACCGTGAACCACCGATATTCAATGGCCCTCTTGAGACCGCTCCGGTAGCTCTTTTTGAAAAATTCCATGACCGGGTTGCGCCATTCCATCACGCCATTCCGAAAGAAGATGGCGCACAGCACCGGCGCAATCAGAATCGAGAATGTCATGGCGCCGAGTAGTGCAAAGGCAACGGTCCATGCCATGGGCCGGAACAGACGCCCTTCAACTCGTTGCAGTGTGAAGATCGGCATGTAGGCGGTGATGATGATGGCGATGGCGTAGAAAACCGGCCGTTGGACCTCGTGACATGCCTCGCGAATTACGGTAGAAACTGACCTGGGAAGTGTTTGGCGGCCTTCTGTCTGGTTATTCGTTCGCGAACCGAGCCCGCCCTCGGAGCCAAACTCGCGGCTCAGATGGCGAACGATGTTTTCCACCATCACAACTGCACCGTCCACGACCATACCGAAATCGAGTGCGCCAAGTGAAATCAGGTTTGCGGGGATACTACTCAAGTTCAGAAAGATTGAGGCGAACAACAGGGAGAACGGTATCGTAACCGCAACAATCAAGGCCGCGCGAATATTGCCGAGGAAAAGAAGCAGGATGATCGTAACCAAGATCATCCCCTCGCCGAGGTTATGCAACACCGTGTGCAGCGTGTAATGCAGCAGATCGCTGCGGTCTAGCATCGTAACGACCTTCACACCCTCGGGTAGGATGTGATTGTTGAGTTCGTCCACCTTCTTGTGAATGCCTTCGAGCGTGGGGCCTTCTTCGGCCCCCTTGCGCATCAGCACGCCTCCTTGGATGACGTCGGGCTCATCCACAATCACGCCGTCTGGACGATGATCGGCTCTGGCCATGTGCCCCAGCCGAATTCTGGGGCCCCATTCGACCACCGCGATGTCCTTTACGCGAACTGGAGCCCCATTCGAAGTCGCTAGCATGGTGTTCTCGATATCCTGCACACTGCGGTAGAGTCCGAGTGCGCGGACGTTCAGTTGCTGCGAGCCCTCTTCGACGAAGCTGCCTCCGGCGTTCACGTTATTGTTCGCGAGTTGCTGCTCCACCTGGCTGATGCTCAAGCCGTAGGAGATTAGCTTATTCGGATCGACGCGTACCTGATATTCGCGCGCGGTGCCACCGAAGTCGCTCACGTCTACAACGTTCGGAACTTTCCTAAATTCCTTGTACAGAGTCCAGTCTTCAATGCTCCTCAAATTCATCAGGTCATACGCCGGATTCGTGCTGCGAAGCGTGTACCAATAAATCTGCCCAGTCATGCTCCAGTCCGTACCGATTTGAGGCTGCACGCCCGCCGGCACACTGACCTGCGTGAGCCTTTCCAGCACCTTCTGGCGGTTCCAGTCGTTGACGGACGAGTCGTCGAAGATCAACGTAACCAGGGAAAGACCAAAAATCGATTCCGATCGTACCGTCGTGAGATGCGGAATGCCAAATACCTGAATTTCGACGGGAACCGATACCTGCTGTTCCATTTCCTCGGCGGAATGTCCAGACCACTGGCTGATGATCGAGACGTAATTATCGGCGATGTCCGGATAGACCTCGACAGGCATGTTGTGAAACGATACCGCCCCCCAGCCGAGCAATAGCAACCCAATCGCCAGCACGACGTACCGATTATTGAGAGCAAAATCTACGAGTCTGCGAATCATGCTTTCTTCCTTGAGTCCCGGAGTAGGGCGTTATTCATTGTCGATGGCATTTTGAAGATTGATCGCGTTTGTCACGACCCGCTGGCCCGGCTGCAACCCAGATAGAACCTCCTGCATGTTATTTGGCAACTGTTCGCCGCTGACGATTTCAATGCGCTTAAACTTTCCTTGCGCAGGGATAAAGACCCAATCGCGGTCATGCAAATGTACGACCGCGGATGCCGGAACGGCAGGATAGATCTGCTTCTGCTTGCCGAACAAAGTGGCCGTGGCGAACATGCCCGGCCGCATCATCTCGCCCGGATTGGCCACTTCAATACGGACCTTCGCTGTACGGATATTCGGATCGAGAATCGAGCCGACGTTGCTGATCGTGCCCCTGAGAACTTTGTCCGGATAGGCGTTCAGCTTGATGTCGGCGGGTTGCCCGATGTGCACGTTGGCCATGTCGCTTTCGTAGACGTCACAGACGATCCACACCGTGGTTAGGTCAGAAATAGTGAATGGATTCGGCGTAGAGTAGGCCTGCACAGCTGCTCCGTTCGCCACTTCCTGATCGGTGATCACGCCGGAGACAGGTGCTGTGATGTCGACAATCCCCTTTGGGTTATCGGGATCGCTGCCGAGCAGGCGAAGATGTTCAGTTGCGGTATCGAGGGTGGTCTTGGCGTCGTCCTCGGTATCTTGCGCGACCTCCAGGTCTTGCTGCGCAATAGCACCATGCTCGTACAGCAGCTTGGCCCGATCCAATTGCTTGCGCGCAAGAAGCTCATCGGAGACAGCCTTGCGGTAGGCATCGAATCCTCCCGAAATGTCGTCGCTGCGAACACGCAGCAACAGCTGGCCTTTTTTTACTCTGTCGCCGAGACGAGCGCGGATGTCCACGATGCGGCCGGAGGCAAGGGAAATCACCGGAACCGTTCGCGTGATGTCCGGAAATACAGTGCCCGTCACGGCCAATTGCGACTGGGCCTGGTATTCGGTCGCGGTTGCAATTGGGTACAACTCCGGATGATCGACCGCGAAAAACGTCACGTCGACTCCGGAAACGACCTTGGCCGGTGGCGGTGCTTCGGCGTCCGCATGGACTTTATCGTTTTTGCAGCCGTTGATGACGAGAGTTGCAATCAGCACTATCGGCAACAGTGCAATTCCCATAGCTTTGCTTTTCATGATGATTCCCGCCCCCTGTGCCTTTCGACCATCTGGACGCCCGGATACCTTCAGACAGCGGTTGCCGTTGTTAACATGCCCGAGTTATGGAACAGGTCTCTTTCTGAAGCGACGTCTGCGCATTGCTTTGCGCAGCAGCTGAAGGAAGTAAACCAGCCCGGAGTTAGACCGAATGAGGGAAGTGGATCAAGCCGCTGGAGGGGGGCGGTTCTGAATGGAAAAGAGAACGGGAACCTTCACAGCCGGGACAAGGAGGCTGCCCGGCACAGCAAAGCGAACCGGATTGATATAAAGCTCCGCGGCAAGCGTGGGAGTCAATGCCACTGCCGGATGAAGTGGGAGGTGCGCATGCACGCCTAAATCATCCTCGCGCTGAAAACAGCGTGTCTCGGCGGGATTCTGCGCCATCGCCATGTCGTCATACATCGTGATGACAACAAACATCATGACAAGGACTAGCCCCAGGGAGACGAGTTGTGCCGAGCGTCCCCAGCCCTCGCGCCGCGCATAGCGTACCCACAGCCAGCACATCGCTGTGGCCAACGCCAGCCATCCGAGATTGAGGGCCAACTCCATCAGTGATTACCTTTGCATTCCATGTTTGTTCTGCGAACAAGTGTCGGCACTTATACGCTGGTAAGTAGCCGCCGCACGGAACTTACTGATGCACCTGGACGGCACCGGGGATTCGGTTAAATCCCGGTGCTGCTTACCAGGGTTTGGGGTTAGTAAGTCCGGCCGCCTTTACGAGCGTGCGGCCGGATGGGGTTTGCCGCGACTAAAAGCGAACCATGATCGCAATGGTGCTGACTGTCTGGTTGGTACGCAGGTCAGGCCACCAGATGTAATTAAGACCTGCGGGTGTACCTATGGCTGAAAGGGGCGCGTTGCAGGCTTGTTCTGCGAGGGCCAGGTTCGCGGTGCCGTAGCCGTAACCCGAGGAGTTACCGGCGGCGCAGGCGTAGTCCTGCGGAGACCCGTTGTTCCCTCCCGGTGGGGTGATGCCGCCACGCCCCGTCCAATAAGGCGTGTCAGAGTAGCGATAACCCTCTTCCAGGCGGAAGGTGATGAACTGGCTGGGCATGTAGTCGAAGGTGATGGTTCCGTCGTGCATCTGGGCGCGATCACCGGCATTCTCTGTGTAGTAAGGAGTGCCGGTAATAGCCGTGGCGCCATTGATGGGCGGCAGCAGGGTAAGGTAGCGGCCGGGGTTGCTCATTTGACCGCCGCCGAGAGTGACTGCGTAAAGGTCTTTGTGGAACCAGTAGCGGTTGTACATCATCCAGCCGATAAAGTCCTGCTTCGGCCGGCCGTTCTTCGAGTTGCCGTGGCAGTTTACGCCGCCGCTGTAAGAATCGGTGGTGCCTGTTTCCGGCGAGAGACCCTTGGGATTTAAAGCACCATCGGGCGTGGCGAACGAGGCTGGGCCGCCACCATATTCACACCCCGCATCGCCGGTGATCGTAAACGCGATCTTGTCCAGAGGTTTCGTAGGCTGGTCATACACCTTGACTTGGGCACTATAGTCAGCGTGGACGCGCGAGCGGCCGAGATTTGTCGAGTCGTCTTCACCCAGGCCATAGTTATTCCACACAAAGTCAAGATACGGCTTGGGACGCCAGAGGATCTGTCCGCCTAGGCCAGGCTTACTGCCATAGCGCGCGTACGATTGCCAACCATTGATAATCCACGGCTCGATCTTCAACTTGGACGTGGGGAAATACTGGATGCGCAAGCCGTTGAAGAACCATGGCGTATTCGAGGAAACGAAGGAAGGCTGATACGTCCAATTGTCGAAGTTGTAATAGCTGAAGAGGCCGATGTAGGAAACAAAGATACCGGCATCGACGTTCAGGCCGTGAGCCACATCCCAGTGATAGCCGCCCCAAGCCTCCGAAACATACTTATAGGCGTTAGCCAAATCCCATTGGCCGCGGTTAGGGCTGCCGTCGTTCCGCACGGTCGTCGTGGCGAACAAACCGTCCATCGTGAGAATGCGTCCGCGCACATTATTAATATGAATGTCGCCGCCAATACTGATTTGTTCCAGTTGCCACTCATCCGAGCGGAATGTTTCCGTAGATCCGCCCAGGGTGTCGTCTTTTGGATGGTTGTAATCGAGCGTGTAATTTGCGTCAGCTCTGAACTCCGGCGTGAAGTACTTGGTGGCCATCGGGCTGTCGACGGCGTGTCCATTGCTATTCAACCAGGTCCAGTCTCCCGGGAACGGTTCGCCTTTGGTGGTCGTTTGAGCGCTAATCTCAGGTACCGGCGGCGCAGCGGGAGCAGTTGGTGTTGCCGACTGTAAAGACGACGGCATGCCGGCCGCGGGGCTCACTGAAGTCAGTACCGCGCTTCCGTTTCCAGCGATCAGCTCTTTTTCCGCTGCCTTGAGCGCCGCAGTATCGCTGCTATCTACCAGCGCACGCGCCCTATCTTCCTTTACCTCCTGTTCCAGTTGCTCGATACGACCTTTTAGCGCTTCAATCTCCTGCGTAACCGTTGGTTGTAACTCTGGTTTCGCAGCACTCGAAGACGTCTGGGTTGCATCTGCCCCTCTGGGCGCTGTGGATGGATCTACACTTGCCGTCAAGGTAGGCTGCGTCGTGGTCGACTGCGCCACACAAGCGTAAGCTATGCAGACGGCGATCGCCGCCAGCGTCATGGCATTCCGGAATAACCTTCTCATTTTCACCTCTCGCTTTCTGCGTGAAATTCAAAAATCAATTTGGTGACTGAGCATGCGGTCTGCTCGGAAGATCGTGGCATGTGGTCCGACTTGTCGCATGCCAAAGCCTCCAAGGGGACCCAAACACTGAAAGGATCACTTATCCTGACCAACTGTGCTGCACATAGAATCACGATCAATTGAGTACGACCATGTTTGTATTCCATGTCAGTAGTCGTAAAGCGAACATAAAGGATTCATTGGATCTCTATAAGAAGGCTTGTCAGGTGAAAAGGGTTCTCGGACGCAAATTTGCTCACGACGTCGCCCGACACACTGGCTCAATCACGCCAGTCGGCAAGCAGCGACTCGTTAGAGTGCGATTATTTGAAGCCGCCATCATTCGCTCATTCGTCATTCAGCACAATTCACCTGCATGCGTTCGGTGATTCTCGGCGCGTGACAAGTGGAGCACAGCAATGATGGTGAATGCAGATTAGATTTATACGTATAAGGAAAGCATGAATGAGATTTTGACCAAATCTTAATGCTTGCGTTGCAGGCAGATACTGTGCGCCGGACTGACTCGACGAAGTTCGTCGCGATGCTGTTGGTTCCCGCACTTTATCCCATTGCGGGGCTCGGCCTGAAGATCGTGCGGTGGGAACAAGAAAAGACGGAGACCCGAACCCGTTCGACTATGGATGCACTTGGTCCGCGAGTGCGTTTGGCATCGCCGTTGAAAAGTTTCGCACGGCGCCGGTCACTCCAGGCGAACCCATTCCATGTGAACCAGAATTGCCGACGGTTTGTCCGATTTTCGGCTCGTCGCTTTTGATTAGTTCGACGATACGTTTGTCACTTTCGGTCCAAGCCGCAGCGCCGGTGTGCGTGAATCCGCCGCTTGCGTCGTTCCAATCGAGGCCTGTGATGTCGTGCACTCCCTTTTCGTATGCATAGGTGGTTCCATCGTCGGAGTAGAGCACAAAGTGCGCATCGGCGCCTGGATAGACGCGGATTTTCTCGATAGTCTGCTTTTCGTTAGTGCTCTCGATGGGAGCGCCTAAGGGCAGAATGGAACCCGCGCGCACGAAAATCGGAATGGTTTCGATTGGAGCCGGCACGATGATGCGTTGTCCACCGTGGACGCGCTCGTTGGTCCAGAAATTGAACCAGTCGCATCCCGCAGGCAAGTAGACGAAGCGCTCCGTGGCTCCCTGGTCGGTTACCGGAGCCACAAGCAGCGCGGGACCGAACATGTATTCGTCGCCAATGCCAGCGACATTCGGATCGTTGGGAAAATCGAGGAACAGGCCGCGCATAAACGGTGCGCCCGTCTGGTGTGTCTGCCAGGCCAGTGAATAGATGTAAGGCATCAACTGGTAACGCAAGCGGAGATACTTCTCGAGGATAGGTTCGGCCTGCTTACCATAGCTCCAGACTTCGTTGTGCTTCCGGCTTCCGTGAGTACGGAAGTTCGGCTGAAAGGCGCCGTACTCAAACCAGCGAACGTAGAGTTCGGGATAGTCGTCGTAGTTGCCGACATTGTCACGCGCATCGCTGGGATCGATCAGCGGCGGGTGTGCAGGTATGTGCCGCGGCGGAAGCTGCTGCCAGCCGCCGATGTCGGTGGACCAATAGGGCATGCCGCTGGCGGTAAAGTTGATGCCGGTCGGCACCTGGCGCTTGAGCGTATCCCAATTGGGATAGATGTCGGACGACCAGAAGATTGTACCGTTGTGCTGCGCGCCAAGGTAGCTGTCGCGGGCCAGGATGAGCGCGCGCTCTTTCATGTCCGCCCGCATCCCGTTGTAAAACGTTGCTGTATGAAAGAGCGGATACACATTGAAGTATTGTGTGCCTGGACCGATCTTGAAGTATGAGCCGTTGGGCGGCAAATCAGGCTCCGTTTCATCGGCCCAGAAAGCATCGATGCCCTTGGCGATGTAGTTTTCCCGAATGACGCTCCAGTACCATTTCGCGGCCTCGGGATTTGTTGTGTCGATATCCGAGCCAGCCTTGTCGTAGGGCAAACCATTGGTGGGTGTGTCGTCGGCCAAGTGCTCAAACCATCCGTTCTTCAGGATCAAATCGTAGTAGCGGCTGCCGGGTGTAAAACGGGGCCAGACACTGATCATCACATGGTAGTTCATGGCGTGGAGTTGCTTGAGCATGCCAACAGGATCGGGCCAGGCTACGGGATCGAAATCCATCTGGCCCATCTTTGTGTAGGTAAACCAGTCGATCACGAGATCGTCAATGGGGAGATGTCGGTCGCGGTAGCCGTTCGCCACCGCCATTAACTCGGCCTGCGTACTGTAACGCTGTTTGCACTGGATATAACCGTAGGCGCTCTTCGGCAGCATGGGCACCTCACCGGTGAGAAGCCGATAGCCGCGATAGATGGCGTCGTAATCTCCGGCAATCACAAAGAAACTTACTCGCTGCCCCACCTGCGATTTGAAGCTGTTCTGGTTATTGAATCCCAACGACACGGTGGTTTTAGAAGGATTGTCCCAGATCAGTCCGTAACCTTTGTTGGTTACGAGAAACGGCACACAAACCGATTGGCCGGACGGGGCATTGTAGTCGTGCGCGCATTCGATCACATGGCCGCGGTGATCCAGAAAACCTTGCTGGTTTTGTCCAAG
>JBEKPD010000135.1:0-12704 GCA_049521075.1 Occallatibacter sp. | reverse complement strand
ACGCTCCAACGCCCACAACACGCGCTCCCGCAGGTCTTGTGAATACGATTGCATCCTGCCGCCCTCTCCCAGCAGGATCATTATCGCACATATTGTATATACTTAAATTAGAAATAATCTAATTAGATAATTAGATAAAACACCCGCGCCAATTCCACCGCTCGGAGGTACTTTGCGATTGGAGCGTGAATCTTCATCGCACATCGTGCACAAATCAAGGCGGATCTCAGTTACCCGAAGACTGGCGCGATGCCGACATGGCGTCTACTGATCCGGCATCAGCACGCTCGAAGGGCTGTTTGGGGACCAATCCAGGTTAGGTTCAAGCGCTTGCCTGGTTGCCGTCGAGCACGGTGGACTGCGGAATGTGCGGTGCGTTTAATGCGTTGCGAATGATTTCCCCTTCCGGGTGCTGGTAGACCATGACGCTTCTTACGTCACCGTGGCTCATGGCATTCATGACCGCTTTCAGATTCCCGGTCTTCGCCAGCACGAAGCTGCCGAAGTCGTGGCGCGCACAGTGGAGGGCAAGTTCGCGCGGCAGCCCAGCAGTTTGCTTCGCCCGCGCCCATTGCCGGTACACCATCCCTTCCCCAATGTGCTTTCCCTTATAACGCAACATCCACACCCAGCCCTCGTTCCGTCCCTCACAGCGCGCATCGAGAATCTCCTTCACGCGGCTGCTCATAGGGTTGAACCGGCGGCAGGACTCCGTCTTGCTGTCCGATGTGAAGAGCGTCCCGGCATCGAAGTCCACGTTCTCTACCCGCATGCAGTAGAGCTCGCGGGCGTTGCGCATTCCCGTGTCACGCATCGCCACAATGATGTCCATCAGCGGTTGCTCAGCCATCGCTGACAGCCTCCTTTCCGCTTCATCGTTCAGGCGGAGCGACCGGCCGTGTTCCTTGAAGAGCGCAAAAATCAGGAGCCTCAAAGTTCAGCTTGTCCTCCTTGGCTTTGGAATACATCCTCCGCAGCGCCCGCAGCGCGTTGTTGCCGTAGGAAGCCGATCCGGGAAACTGCAGCTTTTCGACCTCGTCTTTGGTGATCTGGTCCATGCGCATCCCGGCGATCTTCGTTTGCTCCAGAAGTCTCCAGCCGTTTCTGTAATAGCGGCGGCTGTCGGCCTCGAGCCGGCCCGTTTCCACCCATTGAAGGAAATCCTTCGAGTATTCACGAAGCGTGGGCGGCTTTTTGTCTAGCGGGTCGCTGCCCTTGATCGCGGCAGCGAGTTTGAGAGCTGCAGCCTTTTGCGCTCTCGTTTCGTTGGTTTCCTTGGTGGACCCGCGGTAGCGCTCGCCGCGCACCGTGAAGTCAAACCAGTAATACTTCGAGTTGTTCTTTCTGAATAGTTCCACGAGATCACCCCCAAGCAGCCCGCACGGAAGCAACTCGTGTGTTCCGCCGAACGGATCCGAGCGGAACAACAACATCGTACATCAGTTTGAATTCGATCCCAATCCAGTCAGGGAGCACACCTACGCAATGCAAACGCTCGAACGCTGCGGCCGTGGTGTTGCCGGCCGCAGCGTCAATGACGGCGCCATCTTTGGTAGCGTGAATTGGTTTTGGGCGCAGCTTTAGTTAGAGCCGGATCGGCCATAACTAGTGAGAGTGCGAGGTCTTAGGTGTCGATGCTCGACGCAGACAATATGGCCCGCTATCGCCAGCAACGCCATGATCGACAGACCTTTTCAAGCTGCATACTTTGACGTTGAGATTCCCAAACGATCATTGACGGCTTCCTTGAGATTCTGCTTGCATCCGGTCAACCGTTCTGTTGCAACGCCAGTTCTATGGCCACCGTCAGTGCGCGAACAGTGTCGATTCGCGCGGCCAGAGCTTCGACTCCAGAAGGTGCGCTGTGCTCGCGTATTTCGATCACTTGGTGGGAACGAGCCGCTCGTGAACGGCTGTGGAAAATCCGTTGTAAGGTGGGCTCGATTTTGTAAGGTTTTGGTGCCTAACGGCAGGGAATCAAGCGGACTATGGTGACTATGTGGACTCTGGTAAATCTATGCAACTCATTCTATACGAGCTGTTTGTCAAGATTCTAAAGGGCAGAGGAAGGGATTTGAATCATTATTTAAACCATTACGTATCAATATGTTGATACGCGGTAAAGAAAAATGCATCCGAAATTACATTGGAGCGGACAGGTCTGAGTCGATGCCTACAGGAAGCCAAGAAAACCGACCTTGCTCGGTAAACATGACATACCGCCTCCCTATTATCGAAAGCCGGTAATTCTTGAAGAAGTAAAGAACCGGGCGCACGCTGACGGTACGATCCAAGTCTATCAACTGCTGGCGACGCAATCATTTGCGGCACGTTGGATGCCCTGCACATTTTGCGGCACACCGCATAAAACGATGATCCCGTAAATGAATGATTTCAAGATAATCAGTCTCACATAGAGCCCGGAAGACAGCTGACTCTGGATCAGCATATCGAGTTTCGAGTCCGTGGGGGCAGCCAATTTAGAATCAGGCACTTACGCCTAACATAAGCCCGCACGGAAGCACTCAGTACAGGTACTGCTAAGTCCTTTAAAGGCGCATATGGGCGCACCCCGTATGGCACACTTTACGGCACACCTGACGTGAGCTAAAACCAGTGATTTCACTTCTCTCGAGACGAGCACGATATTCGCTCTTCCGGCGCACTTGTCGCACACCTATCCTGCTCCTTCAGCGGCCATTCCGATTGCTCCATACTGGCATAGCCCCAAGGCCGAATCTAACGATGGAGTGATCATCGACCATGAGCACGCGTATTTTCATCGAACCAATCAATAAGACTGAAACTCAATACGGAAACAAGTTTATTAATTCGCCAATCAAACTAAATTAAAAGGAACCAAAGCCCGGAAGTTCGGTTAAGAAAACGGCCGCCCGTACAGCCGAGCGCCTCCCGATTTGCCGAATTCCAAAATATTTAATTGTTATGTCAAAAAATATCTTGCAAAGTTTTCGTGAATTGAGTTAGGATTCGCGTCGGCATCAATAACGGGCAAATCAAGTGGCAGCCGATACCGCCCAATTGAGCATTACGCCCAAGCCACTTCTTGGAACGATGAACTGATGTTCTTTATGGGTCACAGCGTTCAGGTGGCCGCTTCCCGACGAATGGACCGCTTCCAGCGGTCACTCGTATCTTCGAAATTTCTTGTGACCTTGACTTAAAGGAATCCTGTCACGGGCACATTGACTCCGCCGGCGCGTTCTACGCGCTCAGGAGGATCTGTGCGCGCGATTTGGCTTCAAGACTCCATGACGATCCACCGCCACACGCCTTTCACAAGGGAGAAGGAACAGCATTATGAAACTTCGTGTACTTTGTTCGGTTGCAATCGCTGCATCGGCGTTTGCTGCATCAGCCAGTGCGCAAACCGCTGACAGCATTAATTTTGGAACGACCTACCAAACCATCCGCGGCTACGGCGTCGCGACGGCCTGGCAGCCGTTGATGTCTTCGACCGTAGTCGACAGCTTGTGGGGCATGGGCTCAGGCCAAATGGGCCTCACGATGGTCCGCCAGCGCATCGATCCCAGTTCCACCACCGGCGGCTCCAACTGGTCCACGGAGTTGCAGAATTCGCTTGAAGTGCTCGCCGTGGCGCCGAACACAACCGTCTTTGCCACTCCCTGGACCCCGCCAGCCGTCTGGAAGAGCAACGACAGCACCGTCGAGGGCACGCTGACGACTGCCAATTATGCCAACTATGCCAACTATCTCAATGCTTACATCGCTTACATGAAGGCCGGCGGCGTCAATCTCTACGCCATCTCCATGCAGAACGAACCGGACGCGAACGTGACCTATGAGTCCTGCGTCTGGACCGGAGCGACGATGGAGGCCTGGGTGGCGCAGGAAGGCGGCACGATCAACACCAAGCTGATTATGCCCGAGTCGGAGAGCTTTATTGAAAGTATGTCGGATCCGACGCTGGCCAATTCCACTGCCGCCAGCCATGTGTCGATCATCGGTGGCCACCTCTATGGAGCCACGCCGTACTACTACACCAATGCCAAGAATGCGGGCAAAGATGTCTGGATGACCGAACACTATATTCAATCCAGCGGAGCGACGCCTGCGATCGGCGATGCGATCAACGTGGCCAAGGAGATTCACAACTCCATGGCGGTAGGACAGTACAACGCTTATGTTTGGTGGTGGGCGAACGCCGACATACAACAAGGCCTGCTGAACTCGAGCAACACTCCGGGATATAACGGATTTGCCCTGGCCCAGTTCTCGAAGTTCGTAAGACCCGGTTACGTGATGACCGGAGCCAACAACAGCCCGGTGAGCGGCGTCTACGTGACATCGTACAAGGGGAGCAGCAACTACGTCATCGTGGCCATCAACTCCAATAGCAGCGCCTCCAGTATTGACTTTGAACTGTCGGGCGCGACCTTGACCTCAATGACGCCTTATCAGACGAATTCCTCCGGAGGGCTGATACAAGAAGGCGCGGTCGGAGTATCGAGCAACTCGTTCACCTATACGCTTCCGGCGCAGAGCATCACGACCTTCGTGGGAACAGGAACAGGCTCGTCGGGCGGACCGATCGATATCGATTCGGGCGGCGCTGCGTCGGGCTCATGGGTTGCGGACGCAGACTTCAGCGGGGGCACTGCGTTGACCTTTACCAACGCCGTTTCCACTTCCTTGCTGTCCGGGACCATACCGCCGCAGACCGTGCTGCAAAGCCAACGCTACGGCAGCGGCAGCTCATTCACCTACACCATTCCCGGATACACATCGGGCTCTTCGCACACCGTCACGCTGTATTTTGTGGAGAACTATGTGACAGGAACCGGTCAGCGCGAGTTCAACGTGCTCATCAATGGGACACAGGTGCTCACCAACTACGACGTGTACGCGGCAGCGGGAAGCCAGTTCAATGCCGTCGAAAAATCCTTCACTACAACAGCCAACAGCAGCGGGCAGATCGTGATTGAGTTCAGCCCAGGAGCGATTCAGAACCCGATGGTGAGCGGCATCGCGATTCAATGACGATCTGACGACACCGCGTCGAATTCGTCCGGGCATCCCTTCCTTGTCGCAGTCTCATCGTGACGAGGATGGGAAACGGAGCATCCAGCGAGTAATGAAAGCTGAACGAAATCAACTAACAAACAAACGCCTGGTTGGCGGAACAAAAAGCGGGGTGGAACAGATCTTCCGATCTGTTCCGCCCCGCAAACTCCGGAAATCAGTAAAGCCCAATTCCCACGGCCACAAAAGCTACGAGGTCAATTCAGTCCTCAAAACCCGGCAGGTCAAGACATACGCGCTCTGAGTGCAAGGTCAAAATCAACAACTGGGGTGCCGGTCGTGCTCGCGACGGGGACTATCTCAGTTCTGTTGGACAACAGTTTGCCAGTCTTGCCGATTGAAAACCAGAAGCGTTCTGGAGAAAAGGAAAAATGCCATGCGTTTGTCCAACAAGATTCTCAATTGTGCCAAAACCTCCGTTTTAGTACTGTTACTTCTCTTGACATCGCTTGCGGCGCGACGAGCTTTGGCTCAGTCCATTCCACTGGTCTACAGTGTCGAGAATACGGGCGCAAGCCTCCCACTGACGGGGACCCTCCCCTCGCTGGCTCAGGCGCCGATCATTCGGCAATTGCCCGATCCGTTTGTGTTCCGCGACGGAACCCGCGACACCACATGGGCATCCGAAGAGCAACACCGCCAGGAATGGCGGGATGCGATTTTGCAAACCGAGGTAGGTCCAAAGCCCGCCTGTACGGGAACCTCGGCAGATAACGTTCTGGGCGTCACCTATTCCTGCTCCGTCAGCAGCGCGTCCTTCACCGGCTCAGGCACGAACTTTACCTTGTCGATTACGGTGACGGTGACTGGGCCGACTTCGGCATTGAATTCCACGCCTACCACAAAAACCCTAACGACGACCGCTGCAATTGCCCTTCCCACAGCTTCATCGTCGTGTGTTGAACCAGCCAATGGGTGGCCGATCGTCATTGGTATGACAGGGCCTACCGGAAGCTGGCCAGCCTCGGCGTTCAACGCGTCGACGGCATCTCCGTCTGGCGTAACGGTAAAACCAACCGGCTGTGCGGCGACCGTGAATTTCTCCACCGCGTACGCGGCCTTTGGCGCATATGTCACCAGCGATGGGGTTCACAACACAGATGGGTTCTACAAGCTCTATCCCACTCTGTGCGCCGGATCGACGACTACTGGCACAGCAGGTGCCTGCACCACCGCCGATGGCTTCCCCAATGGGAGTAACTCGGGAGAATACGCCGCATGGTCCTTTGCACTGAGCCGCATCGTTGACGGCCTGGAAGACATTTCATCCTCGACTTACTGCACTGCCCACTCCGGAGCGTGCGTCTCCAATACGCCCCTCCCGCTCGATATAACGCACTCGGCGACAACGGGATGCTCCTACGCCGGAAAGATGGCGTTGTGGACCGGGGCTTTGGACGAGCGGATTGCTCTCGTCCTCTCCCAGGAAAACGGCGGCGGCGGCGCACCCTCATGGCGTATTTCGCATGAGATCGAAACCAAGGGCAGCGTCGAGGACGTCGACACCACGGATTATGACTGGTTCGATTCAACCCAGTTGAGTCATGCCGGCGCCGGCGTCTACAAAATGCCGGAGGACCACTTTGAGTTGATGGCCCTGGTCGCGCCCAGAGCTTTGCTGCAAACCGGCGACAGCGCATATTACTGGCTGGGAGATCGCTCCGCCACCTTCGATTCATTGGCGACGGCAGCGGTGTACGACAACTATGGCATAGGCGACCGGTTTGGCTACTATGTCGATACGGTCCACTCCCACTGCGTCGTGCCCGCCTACCAGCAGAACGCCACGCAGCCGACTATCAACAGATTCCTGTTCGGTACGACGACGGGTGCGAATACCCCGGCAATTCCCCAAGAATCCTGGCTATTTGGAGATTCTCTGCAAACCGGCGCTCAACCCACCTACGATCCGAAATTCTGGATTGGGTGGTGGGGAACCGGTACTCCGGCATTTCCGACCGGCGAAGCCTGGAACTGGGGCGGAGACGTCATGCTGCCATTGAGCCAGAACATCACCGTCAATACGGGCGACACCATTACGACACAGTATCAATTGATGATGCCCGGCACGCACGCGGCAGGGACGGTCACGGTGCCAACGGGGTACAGCGAGGTTGACATCGCCTGCACCGACGGCAGTTCCTACACACTTACGGTTCCGGCTTTAAACAGCTCGGGCTTTCAAACAAACAATCAGGTCTACACGATCCCAGCCAACAGCAACTCCACGTTTCCATCGAGTGTGTACTCAGTGACGAACCCCGGATGCGATAACGGGCAAGCGGGCCAAACGACGAGCGCCTACTTCTTCGGCGTGGGACTGTCAAACCCCGGCGGCGGCAACCCTGGACTAACTGGTTTCTCGACGACCGATGGCGTACAGGGAGCCGCTCAGACTGACCCGCTCGAAGTGACGTTCAGCGTCGCCGACAGCACCAATGGCCAGGGTGGCACATTGGCGCCGTGGACAACCTTACAGCGTCAGAACCCTTACTCTTGCACTCCGAACGGGTGCCCGATTACGCCCACCATCACCTGGCCGGCGCCGGCCAGCATCACATCCGGCACAGCACTGAGCGCCACGCAGTTGAACGCAACGGCCTCGGAAACGGAGATTGCAGGCCTGAACACCAGCAGCCCCTCCGGCGGCACAGGCTTGTATACAACAGTGCAGCCCGCGGGCACGTTTACTTACAATCCGCCCGCGGGAACGGTGCTAAGTCCCGGTGCGCAGACGCTCACCGTAACCTTCACGCCGGCGTCGGGCACCATCTACACATCCAGCATCTCAGCCTCGAACGTATACGAATACGAAACAATCGCGACTGCGACTGTGCCGATTACTGTTGTGGGCACGTCTGGCTTCACGCTCGCGTCCTCTCCATCCACGCTTTCGGTGACGCAAGGCAGCAGCACGACGGCCACCGTCACGGTGACGGATCAGGGCGGATTCACCGGCGCCGTATCGTTTACTGCTACGGGCCTGCCCATGGGCGTTACTGCATCGTTCAGTCCGACCTCGTCGACCACTTCCAGCGTGCTTACACTGACAGCCAGCAGCACGGCTACCACCGGCGGGCCGGTCACGGTCACTATCACTGGAACTTCGGGCAGCACAACGGCATCCACCACCGTCGCGCTCACCGTCAATCCCCTGGTGACGTCGGGCTTCACGATTAGTCCCTCGGCCTCCTCGCTAACCGTGCTCCAGGGCGCAAGCGGCACCGACACCATTACGGTGACGGATATCGGCGGATTCACCGGCAGCGTAGCGTTCACCGCATCTGGAATGCCCAGCGGCGTGACGGCTGCGTTCAACCCGACATCGTCTGCGACTTCGAGCGTGCTCACGCTGATGGCCAGCAGTACGGCCACCACCGGAGCCTTCACGATCACGGTCACCGGAACCTCGGGCACGACCGCAACCACTAACATCACCCTGAACGTCGTTACCTCTGGCGGGGGCGGGGCGCTCGATATCGATGCGGGCGGCGCTGCGTCTGGCTCATGGGTTGCGGACGACGATTTCAGCGGCGGCACTGCATTGAGCTACAGCAACGCCGTCACCACCTCATTGCTGTCCGGGACCGTGCCTCCGGCGACCGTACTGCAAAGCCAGCGCTACGGCAACGGCAGCTCATTCGCCTACACCATTCCCGGATACACATCGGGCTCTTCGCACACCGTCACACTGTATTTTGTGGAGAATTACGTGACAGCAACCGGGAAGCGCGAGTTCAACGTGCTCATCAATGGGACCCAGGTGCTTACCAACTACGACGTGTACGCGGTGGCGGGAGCGCAGTTTAAGGCCGTCGAAAAATCCTTCACGACCACAGCAAACAGCAGCGGGCAGATCGTGATCCAGTTCAGCCCCGGAGCAGTCCAGAACCCGATGGTCAGCGGCATCGCGATCCAATGACGATCTGACCACACCGCGTCGAATTCCAACGGGCATCCCATCCTTGTCACAGTCTCATCGTGGCAAGGGTGGGAGACGGAGCAACCAGCGAGTTGTGGAAGCTGACCATCGTCAACTAACAAGCTAACCAATTGCTTAGTTATTCAAAACAAGGCGGAGCGGGTCTCGGCCCGCTCCGCCGTACTCTTCGATTCGGGCGCCTCTGGTGCGACATACTGCGGAAAGTGGGGATATTTACGTGAAAAATCACATCAGGCTTTTCGCTGGTCTGGTCTCGATCGTAGCTGTAACCGTTGGTTTTGGCGTTTACTCGAAAGACCGCGTGGAGGCTACAACCCGGCCGCAGGAGCCCGAGAAATCTGCAGCTGCCTCTCAGCAGCCGGCAGCCAACGTGGGTGCCCGACAGGACCCGGGTGAGGGCGACGCGCTGTATGGTCCCAGTTTCGCTTCTGTCGCCTGGACTCTCTTCCTGGATGCCATGGCGCCAACCAATGGCTCGCCGACCGTTGAGAGCTGGACGGAGCAATGTGAATTGAATCCGAAAATGATTGGATGCCCCAGCGCGGCGAGCATGGCGGCTGCCGTGAAAGCGGGAGGCAATGGCAAGGTGCGTATGCTGCACGGAAGCCCGATGGCCGGGGCCCAAAAGTTTCCAGTTGGTGAATGCAGCCCAATGACCACGACACCGATCATGGGATATCCGGCCCCGTCCAATTTGACGCGGAACGCCATGTTCTGCGAAGAGGTTTACGTGAACCCGGTGGAAGCGGACTTTGTGAAGTCGAAAAGCCTCACCACGCTCGTCGGCCAGCAAGCTTACGGCAACACGCACAGCTTGACAATCAACTTCCCAGGAACCGCCGAAAACGATCCTCGTATTGATCTTGACTCCCTGGAAGTGAAGCTCGACTGGGCGCCGGCGACTTCCTTCAACAATCCAACCTTTGCCTGTGCCGATCCAACCAAAAGTCTGTACACGGAGACGATCAACGGCACGTGCTTTGCGCTGGTGGGCATCCACGTTTCGGCCAAAGTGATGCTCAATTGGCTGTGGGCTACGTTCGAGCCTAACAACAACATTACCAATCCCAATCGCTGCGACCCGAGGCTCTACGGCGCTTGTCTCGATTCATGGGGAACCACTTCGAACGAACCCTATGGAAGAGGGCAGACGGCACAGCAGAGCCCGGAGTTGCGGCAGGCCATGGCGGAAGCGCACCTGAATCCGGCGTTTAACAATTACTTCCTTACGGGAGTGCAGACTGAATTCGTTAACAAGGACGGAAAACCGACTCAATTGGGTAATTCTTTCGTCGAGTTCAACCAGGGTGTGCCGCCTGCGAAATCGTCGTGCATCACCTGCCACAAGTATGCGTTTTTCGATGGCAAGCGGCCTCCGCACGGGGCCCCGGAAGACCATTTCGGAATTCCGCCGCCCGGGTGGCCCAGCATTGGGTACGCCTGCAACCAAAACCAAAACGGAAATTGCACGCTTGCGGTCCCCAATTCCACGTCGCAGGACTTTTCCTGGATACTGGGTTTGATGCCGTATAGCGACGAAGGCGCAAAGGCGTCCGCGGATCAATCGGATCAATCGCATTCGACACCGAAGAATTCTGCGTCGCTGTCTCCGATCTGGCCAGCCAACCAGCCTCCCAACCAAGCGAAGGTGAGCTGGGACAGCCGCGGCCTTGAAATCGAGGCTTTCAATTCCAGCCTCAATCAGATTCTGCACCAGGTCGCCGCTGACACCGGCGCCAAATTCGAAGGACTCTCCCACGATCAGCGTGTCTTCGGCAGCTACGGTCCCGGCCCGGGACGCGAAGTGCTCTTGAAGTTCCTCGATGGTTCCGGATACAACGTGTTGATGATTGGCGGCCGTGACGCTGACGCACCGCTTAAAATCATTTTGAGCGCCAAGTCGGCCGCCAGTCCGCAAACGGCTCCGAACAATCTGAACGGCAGCAACTCCGAGGACGACGAAGCCGGTGATCAGCCCGACCCGGGGCAGCCGCCTTCCCAACCAAATCAAGATCCCTTTCACCTCGCGAGCGACGGGCCGCGGGGTGACCCGCAGCAGTTCATGCAGGAAATCCTCGGTCGTCAGCAGAAGATCGACCAACAGCAACAGCAGCGGATTCCGGCGACCATTGGAGGCGAAGACGCAATCTGGGCAGAAAGTTGATTTTGTGGTGCTTCCCGAACTTGGATTGAATGTGAAGGACTATCGAATACTGCGGAGGAGTTTACTGGCTAGCGGGATCACACTAATTTGTGGAGTAGGCGGCCATGCGCAGGAAAGCAGAGAGGAAAATCGAATCTGCATCGATGCTTCCGTGGGGAATGAATATGGAGTGCATCTGCGCCAGAAGAAACACCAGTTTTGGCAGTTGGATAAGGAGCAGATTGAGCAATACAAATTGTCTTCGGTTTTTGATCCAGGGAAGAACTACTGGGAAAGGCTGGATGTCGGCGACCGACATTTGTGCTTTGTGCGGTTCCATCCGAAACTGCTTACGTGCTCACTGATCTGCGAAGATCTTTGCCAGTACGAGCCCGTGGGAAAGTTAGTGCGCTCAGTTGGGCCGAATCTGGTGATCGCACTTTTGATGGACGCACCGCAAATAGCGTCACGCTGGCCAAATCGATATGCATCCGTACTCAAGGACGATCCAGGATGTTCGGTGCTTACTCTGACATGTCTCGGAATGAGCGAACGTACCAGAGACTTGAAGCGTTTCCCAAATGACAGGTCACGATTTGTAGCATTTTGGAACGATCCGGTTGGCGGCCCGAAAGAGATTGAACTAGCAAAGGACGCCAAGGGACTTCTACTAATCTTGGTATTGGATAGTAGAGATGAGTGGACAATCGATCTGCGGCATCGCAAAGCGGTTGCCCCCGACTGGTCGATTGTCAGCCGGTCATATTGGATCCCAATGAAACGCAGAGGTCCCCTGAGACCCAACAGCCCTGCAAAGCTGCGTCTGAGGAACGAAAAGTAAGATTGAGTCCGGTAGAACTTTCAACCTTTTCGAGACTCGCCCGACTCAGTTGTCTGATTGATAAGCCGCATGACGAATTGCAGAAAGAGGCAGACAAGAAGAAAGACAAGAATATCCAAAGGCATAACCAGCTTAAGGACAACTTTGATCGGATCTCTGACTTCTTTCTTACCGCTCTATGCTCGTCACGTGGCCTGTTGGAAATGAGCGGAAAAGAAATTGCGGACAGTTTCGTCGATTCGACACGAGGATCATAGCCACCGAGCCACCCTAAGAACGTCGAGGGAGATAAGGTGGAATTGCCGACACCCCAAGAAGGTACTTATCTCGAAGCTTATCGGCAAGCGATGCGCTGGAGTAAGAAAAACGAAGAGGCATGGTGGGCTACCATCCGCGCGCGTAAGCAATTCATAGGCATGCTGAAGAGCTGGGCGGATTACGATCTTTAGTATGGAGCCGTTTGTCTTGAATTGATGAAATGGGCCAGACCTCCGCGATTGTCGATTGGTGCCTTTTCACCATAAGCGGCCAATCAGTTCCCGTTCTGATGGTGTGTAAAATATTGTGTTCGTCGCAGCCAATGATGCCCTGGCTTGGTTGACATAACCATTGATCTTTCCAAAGCTCTCGGTCGGTCGAGTTACGATTCCGCTACAGGTGCGGCTTTTCAGCCCAGGCTGGCTCCTGGAGGCGCGATGCTCCGTTCAAATGAG
>JBEKPD010000134.1:0-12706 GCA_049521075.1 Occallatibacter sp. | reverse complement strand
AGCTGACGCGTTCCTCGACGATTCTCTTCGACGAACATATGGCGATCATGGCTCACCACCTGACCGCCGACCAGGTCGCCTTCATCGTCATGCACGAACTCGGCCATGTCGCGCTCGATCATCCCCGTCGACTTCGGGCGGAAAGCAAGACGGGATACGATGCGACAACTCTACGGCATGAGTTCGAGTTTGCCGCGGATGGATTTGCACTTGGCTTGATGCGCTCAAAGTTGCTTAAGAACCTGCGTGCCCAAAGCGCGAATCCGAAAGCAACAAAGGCGGAAAACAATTCAGTCGACCAGGTAAGCGCATCGCTCTGTGAATATCAAGAAGGGCTCTGCGCTGCATATCTACTTTTTGTCTTTATGGATTTCATTCAGCGTGCCGGGGAACTATTGCGCGACCGACTGAGCGAACGCATCAACATCTGGCCGCGAATGGACACGCATCCCGAAGCACGCGCTCGGCTTGAGCGGCTGGAACTCATGAATCTTGGTGAGCATCTCTATACCAGTGCGCTCCAACGATATGCCCGGGATTTCCTTCAGGCTCTACTAAATTACGCGGCTGCCTTGAACGACGAGGAGTTGCTTGCCAGTCTGAAAGCCAGCTTGTGAGGAGCGCGCCTCTCTTGGCGGGTGGCCTCGATCCTAACAACCTCTCTAAACCAGGATGAGTGTCCCCGGTCCCTCGCCTTTGGGGACCGGGGTGGGAATTCTCACGTCTGCCAAACCATCCCGAGGGGGAGTATTCTCAACGTGCATGAAGGGCGAGCGCATCCGCTATCAGCAAACGGGGGAGTTTCGGCAGTGGGTCAGTTTAGGCAAAAAACATTCCTCAGGGGCTAAAGCCCCGGTTCATTCAGCAGCATATACGGCACGACTGAAGTCGTGCCCTTTCACGGCGATTTCAAAGTGACCCATTACGGGAGTTTCACTTCCTCACGTTCAGCTGTTATCGCCGTCGAGCCTAGCACTACAGTTGTGCTTGCCTCGAATGGTTTCGATCCGCGCCTAAAGGCCTCAATTTCCCGCGGTTTTTCAGAGGCCTGAACAGGTGGCGGAAACAGGCTTGAACTGCACCCGAATCCAGGGAGAACATCCCTCAGGGGCTAAAGCCCTGGCGCGTTTTGCGGCACTTACGGCACGAATAAATTCGTACCCTTTCAAAACGGCGGCATCGATAGAGTTTTTCCGGGAATCGTGCAGGCCGGAATTTTGTGGGTATCCCACCCATTCCGCGGAAAAGCGCGGAATGGGTGGGGCACGGAAGTCTACAGTAAATCCGAAGATGCGCTAGCGCTTATGAAAGGGCGCCGCCCGCTTGCCCCGTTAAGAATTCATTCGATTCCTGGTGCGGGCCGAGGGTGCAATCGCGGGCAGAGACAACTGCAGTCATTCATGACGCCCGGAGAATATGAAAGTCTGGCGGGGCGGCAGCGATGTGCGGGTCTGGAGGCCCGCACGACAGCCGGTCTGGAGGCCGGCGCTACTCCAGTTGCGGTATTTTCAGGGCAGGTCCCGGTTCGACTTCGAGGGCTTCGCAATCTGCGCGCAGGGGCAGGCTTTCGGCTTCGCTCAGGATGACAAATTAAATTCAATCGCTTAGCCTACGGCTGTACAGCCTAGGACACGCGGCTCGCGCCCAATCGCGCAATGAATTCATTCGATTCGTAGCCGTTGCCGGGAGTAAAATCGCGGACGAATGGTTCTCAGAGATATCGGAGGACGAAATTATGAGCGAATCTCAAGCGCAAACGGCGGTTGCCGCGGGCCTTACGCAATGGCAGCGGGTGGCCGGCACGTTTACTGCGCCGTCGAAGACCTTTGAAGACATCAAGCGCGGTAATCGGAGTTGGTGGCTGCCGCTGATTGTGCTGGCGCTGGCTGGCTACATTCTTTTTGGAGCCGTGGCCGAGAAGGTCGGGATTCGGCAGGTCACGGAGAATCAGATCCGGATGAACCCCAAGGCCGAGGAGCGGATGGCGCAGGCGTCTCCGGAACAAAGGGAACGAGGGTACAGGATTTCGGATGGAATTACCGAGGGGATATTCATTGCAGGTCCCTTGGTTGGGATGCTTGGCGCGCTGGTGGTTGCCGCCGTGCTGATGGGCACCATCAACTTTGGATTTGGCGGCAGGGCGAAGTTTGGAGATGTCTTTGCCGTGGTGTACTACGCGTGGCTCCCGCAGATTGTGAAGGTACTGCTGGGGGTTGTGGTGATCTACTCGGGCATGGCGCCGGAGTCGTTCAACATCAAGAATTTTGCGCCCACCAATATGGGCGCTTTTCTTGATCCGATGGATACGAACAAGGCGCTTTACGCGCTGGCGACGGCTTTCGATGCGACGACGATTTGGGTCGTGGTGTTGATGAGCATCGGCGTGGCAACCGTGGCTGGGGTGAAGCGCAGCGCGGGTTACATCGCGGTGTTTGGCTGGTGGCTGATCGTTGTGCTCTTCAGCGTGGGGGCGGCGGCGTTGATGGGATGACGCCAACGAAATGCGTCAGCGAACACTGCTGTCATTCGTTATGGATTAGCGCGCTTTTCCCCTTCTTACGCCCCCTGCGGGGGCTAAAATTGTTCACTTCACACTTCGTCCCCAGGCTCGCGCCTGAGGCTACCATCTTTTGCCCGCTAAAGCGGGCTTGGTATTCCCGGGCGATTCAACGTTGTGCAGGTTCCGGTGCGCAGGGGCACTGCTACAATCGAAAGCAACGCCATGAATGAATTGCCTTAGGCACGAACTGCGCTAGCGATGACCCTCCGCCTTTTCAATACCCTCACGGGACAACTGGATGCGCTCGAGCCTGCCGACGGCAAGGCGCTGCGTATGTACGCGTGCGGGCCGACGGTCTACGACTACGGGCACATCGGCAACTTCCGCACATTTTTGCAAATCGATATTTTGCGGCGCTTTCTGCGCCTGAGCGGCGTGGCAGTGCGCCACGTGATGAACATTACCGATGTGGACGACAAGATCATCCGCAACGCCGGTGAGGCTGGAGTGGCCATCGGCGACTACACGAAGCAGTATGTGGATGCGTTCTTCGAGGACCTTGAGTCGCTACGCGTAGAACGGCCGGAACAGATTGCCCGCGCGACGGATCACATTCCGCAGATGGTGGCGCTGATTGAAAAGCTCGCCGCGGCCGGTGCGGCCTATAAGGTGGAAGACGGCTCGTGGTACTTCAAGCTGGCGGCGTTCCCGGCGTATGGAAAGTTGAGCAAGAAAGACCTGAGCGGCATGGAAGACGGCGCGCGCGTGGACGTGGACGAGTACGAGAAGGACTCGGCGCGCGACTTTGCGCTGTGGAAGGCGCCCAAGCCTGGCGAAACATCATGGGACACAGCGATCGGGAGCGGGCGGCCCGGTTGGCACATCGAGTGCTCGGCCATGGCGATGGAGTATCTGGGCGAGAGCTTCGACCTGCACTGCGGCGGCGAAGACCTGATGTTCCCGCACCACGAAAATGAGATTGCGCAAAGCGAGACCGCGACGCATAAACAATTCGCGCGGCATTGGATGCACGTGCGCTTCCTGCTCGTAGACGGCAAGAAGATGTCGAAGAGCGAAGGCAACTTTTATACGCTGCGCGATCTGCTGCTGAAGGGATTCAAGGCTTCGGCCATTCGGCTGGCGCTGATTTCGGTACCGTACCGGCATCCGCTTAACTTTACTTTCGACAGTCTAACGGATGCGACTAAGGCCATCGACCGGCTGAGGACGTTTCGGGCGCGGCTGACTGCGGGCGCATTTCCGGCTGGCGAGAATCCTGCGATGCAGGAGGCGGCGAAGAGTGCGCGGGCCGGATTCTTTGAGGCGCTGGCTAACGATTTGAACACCGCCGACGCGCTGGCGCCGATGTTTGAACTGGTGCGCGCGGCCAATACGGCCATCGATCAGGGGCAGCTTTTTGCTGCAGACCGTGACGCGATTTTGCCTGTGCTTGCGGATTTCGACGCGGTCTTCGACGTGATCGAGGACCGCGATGCCGAGCCTACACGTCGAGCATTGGAATGGGCAAAGGAGTCGGGTCGCATGGGTGATGTGGCTCCGGAGCTGATTGCCGCGCAATCGTTGACCGATGAGGCGATCGAGGCGTTGGTGGCGGAGCGCACGGCGGCCAAGAAGGCGCGCAACTTTGCTCGCGCCGATGCAATTCGTGCGGAGCTAGCTGAAAAGGGCGTGGTTCTGGAAGACTCGAAGGATGGCGTGCGGTGGAAGCGGAAATGAAGACAGCTTTCAGCCCTTAGCTATCAGCGTTCAGCTTGATCGTGCAGCGGGGCTGCTGACTCACGGTGAAAATCTAAGTGGGAGTTTCGAGATGGAAGCGAACGAAGCACAGGAATTGCAGGAACACGCGGAGCACGGCGCGCACGAATCTACGCTGCGGCCGGTCGCCTTCTCCATGAGTGTGCTGGCGGTGCTGGTGGCTGTGACCACAGTGCTGGGGCATCGTACGCATACTGAGGCGGTGCTTGACCAGAACAAGGCGACCGACCAGTGGAACTACTATCAGGCGCACAAGATTCGCGCGAACGACACGGAGCTTACTGCTGACCTACTCGGTGTGCTGAGCCTTGCCGATAAGGACGGTGCCAGCAAACTTGCCAAAGGTTATGCCGATCATGAGAAGAAGTGGGCCGACGATCTGAAACAGGAACAGGAGCAAGCCGAAGCGACGGAAAAGAAGGTGGAATATGCCGAGGCGCGCGCCGACCGGTTCGACCTGGCCGAGGCACTGCTCGAAATCGGGCTGGTGATCACGTCGGTTACTCTGCTTACGCGCAGCCGCATCTATTGGTACATGGGCTTGGTTTTCTCGGCGCTGGGGATTGCATCGGTGGCATCGGCCTTCCTGCTCAAGTAGCCGTTCGTAGCGACGCCCCAGGCTTGCGCCTGGGGCTACAGTATGCCGCCCGCTTCGCGGGCTTAGCGCTGGAGCCACTCGTAATCGGCAGAATAAGCGACACACTATGCTAGAAAAATGTTGAGGCGTTCGCGAGGACTGCTGTAGACTGACCGCCAAGTGAAGGTGGGGACCGATGAAAGTTGTTCTCTACGTATCGCTTTTCTTTCTTGGTTATATGGCGGCCTTTGCGCAAGCTCCGGCCCCGGCGGCCGGGCAGTTGAAAATGTTCCCTCCCTCTGTGCTCGTTGCGGCGCAGCCTGCGCAAATTGAAAACAGCGACATCGGATTCAACTACAGCCTGCCAACGGATTGGGAGTTCGTGACCCCGCCTCAGACTCCGAAGGCAACAGTGCCGTTTCCCGACGCCGTGACGGCCAAGAAGGGCAATGCCTGCGTGGAAGTTGTCTTTACGGCGAAGCACGGCACGCCTGTCTCCGTCGTTGTTGTGGCGGCGCTACCTTTTGCCTGCTACGGGCAAACCATGACGCCCGGCGATCTGCAGAATTTCGGAGCCGGCGCCGCGGAGGGCCTGAAGCAAACCTTCGAGGTCACCGAGCCGGTCGAGGGGAATTACACACTGGGCCGCCACGCGGTCTGGATCGAGCGCGCGAAGGGAACTCCCAAGGGACACCCGAACGACGCTTTCACCTTTGAGACAGCCTGCACAATACTCGCCAAGGGCGCGGTTTGCTGGATGACAATGGCCGCCGATGCGGCGAGTTTGCAGGCATTCGAGAGGGCTCCGGTTGCGCTCGATGGAGAGAGTTACGCGGAGCTGGTTCCGGCAAACGCGTTCATTCCCAATCCGTAGTGTCCAAGTTGCGCAAATCCATGTGCGTAAGCTGCGCCGTTCATTCACTCACCATACCTGGTGTGTTAGTCATGCGTAACGTTGCCATTTTTCCGGAGAGTGGTAAACTTGCGCCCATGAAGACAATTTATCTTGCAGTGCTGCTCGCGCTGAGCGCCGCTTTTCTGGCCGCGCAAACGCCGGTCTCTCCAGCCGCGCAAGCGCCAGTTTCTCCAGCCACGCAAACGCACTCAGACCCGGTTGGTTACAGCTACACTCTGCCCGCCGATTGGCAGATGCTCGACATGCAGCCGGCGCTTCCCGCACTACGCCAGCAGTTCGAAAAGGACGCGACGACCGAGGTAGAAAAGAAGGGACTGGAGTGCGTTCAAGTGGCGTTCACGGCGCGCCGCGGCGATCCGCCTTCGGTAATCCTTGCGGTGACGTACTCCTTCGACTGCGTGGGGATGACGATGAAGGACAGCGATCTGCCGGCCTTCGCCATGGGCACGGCGGCGGGTTTGAAAAAGACCTGGAACATCGTCGATCCGTATTACGGCGCCTACATGCTGGGCAGTCATAGCATGTGGATCGAGCGCGCGAAGGGCAATCCGATCGATCACCCAGAGACCCAGAAAACTTTGGAAGTCGTATGCGGCATACTCAAAAAAGGCGCAGTCTGCTGGATGGCATTCGCCGTCGACGACGCGTCGCTGAAGACCTTTGAACAGGCACCTGTCGTCTTCGATGGCGACGCTCATGCGGCATTGGTTCCCCACGACGCCCTGACAAAGAAACCGTAGCGAAGATCGGCTAGGCGAGGTCTCGGGAAAAGACTGCGTATCCCGACACGATCCACGCAACGGGCTCGGAGCGATCTCTCAACTCCGGAGCGGGTGCAGTTCTGCGCATGGCAGGGAAAGTTACTGCGTGGTATTCTCTGAAAAGAGCGGAAATCTTATGAAAGCGCGCGGCCTATTGCAATCGCTACACCCGCCAGCCACGAAGGGCTGGTCGCGTTCGCGCGCGCGTTGCATCTGCCCACGGCGGCACCTGCGCGTGCTGCCTACCCGCACGCGACCTAGCCTCTTCGGCGGCGATTAGCACAGCCCTCCGCCGAAGGTTCTCACTTATATTGGGCCCGAATTGGGTCTACCGGGGCCTACGGAACGCAACGATTCCACGCGATGGGATCACGAGGCCGCGCTGTATTTGCCTAGCCACAAACAGCGCAGCAGCGACAACAAAATCTGCCGAGGAGAATATTCGATGACCAAGCAAGAATTGCATGCGCAGTACGGACCCAAACTTGTCTGTCCTTTGCCAGGACCCAAGGCCCGCGCGGCCGTCGAGGCCGACCATCGCCTGATTTCGCCGAGCTACACGCGGTCGTATCCATTAGTTGCAAAGCGCGGCCGCGGCGTCCGCATCGAGGACGTGGACGGCAATGAATTTCTTGACTTTGCCGCCGGCATCGCAGTGGTTTCCACCGGCCATTGCCATCCCCAGGTTGTGGCGGCGATTCAGAAGCAGGCTGCCGAGCTGATCCACATCTCGGGCACTGACTTTTACGACGAGCACCTCACCGATCTTGCCGATCGGCTTTCGGCCGTGGCGCCTATGCCCGGCCCGCATCGCTTCTTCTACGGCAACTCCGGCGCCGAGGCTATCGAGTGCGCGCTCAAGATTGCGCGTTATCACACCGGCCGCCAGCAGATCATTTCGTTCTTCGGCGCGTTTCACGGCCGCACCATGGGAGCGCTCTCGCTCACCGGCTCCAAAGCACAGCAGAAGCGCCGCTTTTCGCCGCTGGTGCCTGGGATAACGCATGTGCGCTATCCCTATGTGTATCGCGGCTGCACCGGAGGCGCGCAGGCGGAGGAAGCCTTCAGCATGGGTTGCGCGCGGTACATCGAAGAGAAACTTTTCAAGACCGTGCTCCCAGCGGAAGAGGTGGCTGCGATCTTCATCGAGCCCATCCAGGGCGAGGGCGGATTTGTTCCTGCGCCGGCGAATTTTTTGCGCGAGCTGCGCGCCATCTGCAACCGTCACGGGATTCTTCTGGTTGTGGACGAAGTGCAGTGCGGATGCGGACGCACCGGGAAATGGTGGGCCATCGAGGAGTCGGGTGTGGAGCCCGATATCGTCTGCATCGCCAAGGGCATTGCCAGCGGCATGCCGTTGGGGATTTGCATGACGCGCGCCGAGATTATGAACTGGACGCCGGGGTCGCACGCATCGACCTTCGGCGGCAACCCGGTGTCGATCGCCGCTGCGCTCGCGACCATGGACATCATCGAGCGCGAGGCAATGGCCAACGCCGCAACCGTGGGCGAGTTCATGCTGGAACGCGTGCGCGGCTGGAAGCAGAGCCATCCCTCGGTCGGCGATGTGCGCGGGCGCGGCCTGATGATCGGCATCGAGATCGTGAAGGATAAGGAGACGCGCGAGCCCGCCGTGGAGTTGAGGAATCGTATTGAGACGCTGGCTTTCGAACGCGGCTTGATGATGCTGGGCTGCGGCGAGACCTCGCTGCGGCTTTCGCCTCCGCTGATTGTCAACAAAGAAGAGGCCACGGTGGCGCTCGATATTCTGGAAGAGTCGCTCACGCTGGCTGAGAAAGAGCACGAGATGAGCGCGGTTGCGGCAGTTACAGCCTGATCGCTCGCGTCACTCGCAAAGCCAGGCCGCGCTATCGTCGACTCATGACGCTCTCGATCCGATATCGATCGGAGGTCGAGTCTTTTCGGAAATGGCGTGGCTTGGCAGGCTTGCCTGCGTTCATGCGGCGCCTCCGAGTCGCATGTTGGCAATCGACTTGAGGATTCCGTAGGTTTGGGTATTGGGCACGTCGCGGGAGTCGCCTGGAATCGAATTCATCCATTGATATCGCGATGCCCGTCTGGGTGTTTGCTTTCCGGCGCAAACGGATTGGGCCACCAGCCACAATGCTGCATGAACATGATCGCCGCAATCTTATAACGCTCGATCGGCAGCATTTTGTTTGGGAGAGGCCAAAGAGCAAGGGACTTCAGAATTAGCCCAGCATACTCCGCGGAGCCCGCCTCTCGCACAGCAATCGCCGTATCGAAATAGTTGAATGCTTCGATCTTTCTGTGCAATAGAAACCTACTCACGCCGGATGTTCCGTGCAGGCTTCTGTTTTCGATAATGGAATGTCGCAATTCGAGAAGAAACATGGCTTTCGAACTCAAGCTGCCTGCGACCCTGCGGTAGGCGCACAATGGCTTTGGAACAGCCGCGAATGCCGCAGGGCTGAAGCGCTCCACGATCCTGAGCCAGAGATCCCAATCCTCTGCGGAGCGATACATCTGATCGAAGCCTCCAACAGCGTCAAATGCGTCTCTGCGCAGCATCACCGAGCCCACAAAGAGTGGGTTGCGAAAGCGAAGAATCCGGCCAAGTTCCGATGGCGGCAGAGCAATGACGTCCTCCTCCGGGCCGTTGACGGGAATCATGCGAAATCCCGAATAATGAAGCACTGCATGGGGATTGTCGCGAATACATTTCCGCTGCAATTCGAATTTCTCCGGAAAAAACCAGTCGTCTGCATCGAGAAAGGCAAGCCAGTCTCCGGTTGATGCCTCGACGGCGCGATTCCGCGCGGCCGAAAGGCCACAGTTCGTTCCAAGCCGGATAACGCGGACCGGCTCAGGAAAGTTGGCTGCCACTTCGGCAGTACGGTCCGTTGAACCGTCATCAGCTACGATGATCTCGTCAGGGAGGGAAGTCTGCCGCAAGCAACTCTCGATTGTCCGCGCAATGTATTGCTCGGCATTATATGCAGGTATGATGACACTGACTTTCACTCACTCCGTCCTTGTATTGTGCCTGCTCAACTTGTGCAGGCTTGATCGGCTCTCGAGGAGCGAAAGATGCTTTCTACTTCGTGTGAGTATAGCAGCTTGCTACGCACGGTTATGCGAATACCGTCCTTATGGAGAAGTCCGGGACATCGCACGCCGCTGGAGATTCATGAGGCTGCGGCGCGCACGTCCCGCGAAATCCAGTCGCCATGATTGCGCACGCGAAATCGAACTGCATTCGCTCGAATGCCGGGAGACATTCTTCAGGGCTTTGGCCGGATTCGACTACGAATGGAGCGGGAGTAGGGAGATTTAAATCTGTAAGAATCTTCGGCAGAAAACTGCAACGCCGGCGCTCGCCAAGCGCAGTTCCGAACCGTGACCGATTATTCCTGTGCTGAAACGGTGTTCTTCAGCTCCACTGCGGATGGAAAGAGGCCGCCGCCGAGTGCCGGGTACGCGGAACGGCGGAGGGAGGGCTTTCGCGCACAGTAAATCCCGGGCTGGTGCTGGCGGCCTACTCGGCGATCCGCATGTTGGTGATTTCCTCGGTGCGGTGCGCGGCGCGCTCCAGGTTGTGCGCCATCTCCTGCGTGGCCAGGTGCTGCTCCTCTGCTGCCGCGGCCATCTGGTTCGAAAGCCCCGAGAGATCTTCGGTCTGAGCAGAGATGGTGTCAATGGCGGCGATGGCCGTGGAAACATCGGCGCCGATCGCGGTCACCTTGTTCTGAATCTCCGATGTGGCGGCGGCGGTTTGCTCCGCGAGCTTGCGCACCTCACTGGCCACCACGGCAAAACCCCTGCCGTGTGCGCCCGCGCGTGCGGCCTCGATATTGGCATTCAGCGCCAGCACGCTGGTCTGGGTGGCGATGGAGGCGATCAGGTCCGCCACTTTGGCGACGCCGCTGCTCGAGGTCTGCAGGCTCAGAATCGAGGTTTTGCTCTCCCCGCTCGCCCGGCGTGATTTCTCCGCAGCCTGTGCCAGGTCTGCTGCGTTGCGGGCAATCTCTGCGATGCTGGCCTCGATTTCGTGCGTGGCCGTAGCTACCATCTGCAAGTTGCCATTCAGATGCTCGATGTCCGCACGCTGCGTCTGCTGCGCTTTCCTGAGCGCTTCGACCGTCTGCTGCGTGCTGATACCCCACAATACGACAGCGCCAATATGGTTGCCGAATTCGTCCATCATCGGCTCGATGTTCAGGTCCAGCTTCACGGGCCCCAACTCGATGACTGCCTTGCGCGGCAGTTCGTGTTTGACATGGCTCTTCGCGCCCATGATCTTGTCGATCCGTCCCGGGTCCCGGTGCATGAGGTGGATCGATTTGCCGATGAGCTGGTCCACGGGCAGCGGCAGGTGTTGCTGGAGCGTGAGCAACGTCTTGCGCGACAACTTATTGATGTAGCGCAGAATCAGATCGCGATCGCAAAACATCACATTGGCCGGCAACGCATCCAACGCTTGCTGAAAGCTGCGATCAACTTCGACGGCGGGGGCAGTTTCAGACGCCGCCAGCTCGTCCAGCACGGTGGATGTCGACATTGCGCCGCGTTGCGTAAACAAGCCTCCGAACAAACCATGAGCCATGGTCGATGCTCCTTGCGGGATAGTTCAAGTTTCGGACAGATTGAGCAAAACAAACACATTCGGGACGAGTTGGATTGTGTGGCCGTTCCGGAATTGAATGCACGGGTTCCACTTTGGGCGGGGCGCGAGAGCGAGACAGATTCTTCTACCTACCCTGGCCACAAACGTAGCGCGGGTGTGGCTTCAGGCGGTCCCGGGTCTCAAAATCGAGACCCGGAGCACGCAAATTCGCGCGCACTCCCGGGGACGAATTTGCGTCCATCGCCTATCGGGGTCACAATGGTTGCGAATGAAATGGGCGTCTGAAATGCGTGCTGAAGGCCTGGAGCGTGCCTTGGCCGGTCTGGATTCCCTGGCCGCACGCCGCGGCCGGGCGCCGGTCCTGCCTGCCCATCTGCTCACCGGGATCGAGGGAGAAGAGGCAGCCTATTTTTACCTGCTTCGCAAGGGCTATACCGTGGTGGCGCGGCGATGGTCGTCCGGCCACCAGGCTGGCGACCTCGACATGGTGGCCTGGCAGGGGCCCTTACTCTGCTTTTTTGAGATCAAGACGCGAACCGCCCGCGACCTGACACCTGCCGAATCCGCAATCGACATGCATAAGCGCAATGTGCTGCGAAGGCTGGCCCGGCAGTATCTGCGGCAACTGCCCGGCGACTCTGCTCCGCAAGCGCGTTTCGACGCGATCAGCGTGTACATGGAACCAGGCAAGGCGGCCGAACTCCTGCATTTTGAAAACGCCTTTGCCTGGCGCGAACCTGCCGGCCAGGAACGGGCGCATTGATCCGCTTGACCTGACCCGCTTGATCTGCGCTATCCCGGTTGGTTTTTACCCGTTATCGCCCAGCTTGTACATGTACTTGATTGCGGATTTGTAAATGAGGGTCCTGGAACGGCCGCGGACTTTGATCGAGTTACGGTCGTACCACTCGATGCAGCCGTCGATGCGCTCACCGTCCTCAAGCACGACCACCATGGGCGTTTGCGCCTGGATCTGCTTCTGCAGATAGAAGAGCTCGGCGTGGCGGTTGGGTGCGTCCATCTCAGTTATCTGTGCCGGAAATCGCGTGGGAAACGGCGCGACGAAGTTTCTACGAGGATACGCGGACAATTGGTTTGGTTCGAAGCTTCGTGACGCCGAAAGAACCGTGGGCATACCCATGGGATTGACCTCCCTTAAAAAAACTAAAACCGCAAATCCAGGTCTAAGTGCGACAACGCATCTCTGCGGAACTCGCTCGGTACACCACGGCCGCGAACGCTGCATGCGAATCGAAGATGCTCAGAACCGTGGCCCCCACGCAATGAAGATGCGGACAGACGCTGCTCCGGCGGGAGATCATGTCCCGGGACCTCTCTTCTTCGTGGGTATACTCTTACTTCAAAAGATGCCTGGGGCCGATAGGGGGTTGCACCTTTATTGTGCGGCGAAGCGGGTTGCGCGTCAAGCTGCCGGGGTAGGGAATCAGGGCAAACGCATCTTAATTTTCCGCGTACAAAGATTACTACCTTGGCCCATTTCGACGAGTTTGGCGATCCAATTCAACGTCACCCGGACCTGAAGTTGTGTCGCAAACATCCCTTCCAG
>JBEKPD010000133.1:0-12761 GCA_049521075.1 Occallatibacter sp. | reverse complement strand
AATCGGTGTTGAGAACCAGTGGGTAATTTTGATTTACCAGAGTCGTGTCCGTGCCATCCGGAAAGAGCTTACCCTTCAGATCCTCAGAGAGCCCACTCAACGCACCTGAGACGGCGGTTCCAGACGGGTTTTTCTTTGAATCTTCTACGATGAGAATTCTGTCCTGCGTTTTCAGGAAATAGTATTTCGTCGTAGTTGTTTTCAGGATTTCGCTCTTCGTGGAATAGACGCCAGTATCTTCGATGGCATCCCCACTGATTGCCAAGTAAGGGTCTGGGAGACTTTGGTAAGCGGTCGCAGCCGCTGCATCACGGCTCAATGCCTCAGCATTACCCTGTGGTGGACCATGGAAAAACACCCGCCAATAATCCGCATTGAGATAGAGCAAGAAGCCGGTTATTCCAAAACCCATCAAACATAGAATGATGAAGTTCTTAGCCTTTTTTCTGGCCTGACATTCAACCCAAGTTCGCATAAGGTCACCAATTTGGTAAGGGAATGATTGGATGGCGATTCGGATTCCACATCAAGCACCTGCTTGAACATCGAAGCTGGCACACTGCCGCGGAACGCTTTCGCCGCGCCGCGCAACAGAATTCGCATCGGCACAAATTTCGTCACATCCTGCAAGTTGCTCTGCCTTACATCGAACATCTTCTCTATCTTTCCGGTAGCTTCCAGTTCATCGATTTGAATCTTTGCTCACTTGGCAACTTGCCCCGTTTTCTCTTGAACCGCATCTGATCGGCCCGCGCTTTATCGCAGCAGGCGCGCAACCCGCAAGCCTAACCCAGAGTACGGTATGTTCGGATCGCTATCGCGGCGCGAAGCGGAACGACAGAGGACAAAGCTGTCGAGGTAGCTGCATCCGCGAATTCTGCGTCTGGGACAATCGTTATTCCACCAGGCGATGCCGGCCGTGGGAGAATCGGTGTAGTTTGGATGACTGTCTCCCGAGCAGTCCTCCACCCACTGCTCTACATTTCCGTTCATGTCATAGAGTCCCCAGGCATTGGCAGAGAGTGTGCCCACCGCTGCCAGATCTGGATCGGCCCCCTCTTTGCCGCATCCAAAACACACAGCAAACTTGCTGACGTCGCCATCACCCCACGAGTAAGCAGTCGTAGTGCCTGCGCGCGAGGAGTACTCGTATTCCGCCTCGGTAAGCAGCCGATAGTGCTCCCCCGTCTTCTTTGAGAGCCAAGCAGCGTACTGCTGCGCGTCGTACCAACTGGCGAATGAGACAGGATCGTTTTCCGCATCCCCGGTGCCTGCAGCAGTGCTCGGGCAGGCGCCGTCGACCACGCAGGCATTCCATTCCGCGAGGGTGATCGGGTATTTGCTCACAGAAGTCGCGTGGTCAAAGGTCACCTTGTATTGTGGTCCTTCGTTTGAAGTTCGGCCGGTTTCGCTTTCCGGCGAGCCCATTTGGAATTCGCCGGGAGGAATAACTACCATCTCCGGCATCAGGGTGGTGCTGCCATCGGCGCTACTATCGCGGAAGACCGTTCCCGCCGAGGGCGGAAACATCTTCTTGGCGGCGTTCACATAAGGCTCGACCTGCCTGGCCCACTCCGCTTTTTCCTCCTCGGTCATAAACAACGAATATCCCACGCAATAGTTCTCTGCGCGCTGATAGGCGCCGCCAAGCAAATACAGCGTGCAGAGGTTTTTGTAATACGCGGGCACCCACGGCGCCAGGCGCACGGCCTGCTGATACTCCGCCGCGGCTGCCAGTATGCCGCTGCGCGTCGTGGCCTTCTCATAAGCGGCATTTCCGGCAGCCTCGTGTTCGAGCGCCGCGGCCGGAACCGGCGGCACATCGATCAGGCCCTGGGCCAGCTCGAGCACTTCGAGTTGCAGAGGCGCATCCGAAGGCGACTTTGACTGAAGCTGCAGTGCAGAGTGAAACATCTCGGCCGATACGCTACCCTTCGGAATGAGTTGCACCTTGTCGGTTTTTGCGCTGATCTCCGGCCCTAGAGACTTGTAAAGCGCAGCATTCTTTACCAGCACTAACGCCCAGTTGTCTTGCAGCAGTTGACGCACGGTGTCATCGGGGACTTCTTTCTTTGCCTCCGCGCTTGAGAAGCCTTCGGTAGCGTCTGCGATCAGGTTGGCATTAGCTCCAGCGTCGAGCAGAATACGCACCATTTCGAGGTTTTTGCTGAGCACCGCGTTCCGCAGAGCATTGCCATTGTAGCCGTCGTCAGGGTCCGCACCGAGCGAAAGCAGAAGTTTAACCCCGTCGAGATCGTTGTCCTTGGCAGCGATGGCCAACGCAGTTACACCGCTGTAATTTCGCCAGTCGATCTCTGCGCCGTTGTCGATCAGGATTCTTGCCACATCGGCACGATCCTGAATGAGAGTCAACAGCAAAGGTTGACGTTGATCCAACCTGGCTCCGGATGCGAGCAGCAGTCCGAGGAGTTCGTTGTTGTTGGTTTGCTCCGATGCATCCAGCGTTGCCCAACCTATGGCTGAGGCCGATCGATTGGGATCGGCCCCGGCTGCGAGCAATCTGCGAACGATAGCCAGCCAGGCG
This sequence comes from Occallatibacter sp., assembly GCA_049521075.1. Classification (GTDB taxonomy): domain Bacteria; phylum Acidobacteriota; class Terriglobia; order Terriglobales; family Acidobacteriaceae; genus Telmatobacter. Next base: position 10,216 of record JBEKPD010000133.1, on the reverse strand, counting down.
GCGTGAGTTTCCGGTTTGTCCGTCGATTGAGCGGCATACCTGACAGCAAGACCGAGCGGTGTTGTGCCGTCCAGACCCCGGTCGTGGCTTTGCAAGTTTGGATCGGCGTGAGCATCGAGCAAAAGCTGCACCATCTGCAAATTCTGCAGTTGTACAGCATAGTAGAGAGCGGTGTAACCCTCGTCGTCCTGAAAATTCACGTTGGCGCCGGCTTCAATCAGGCCCGCAGCCAGAGTGACATTGTTATGGTTTACAGCCTGTGCTAGAGGCCGGTCGTAGTACGGGGTCATCGGCTTGCCGGGAAGGTCGGCAAGATTCGGATCGGCATGGTTCTGCAACAGCAGAAGAGCGGCATCGGTCTGGTTCCATGAAATTGCCAACTCCAGCGGCGTAGTTCCTGAGTCGTTGCGCTCGTCTACGTTGTTGCAATGCGCCAAGTTCTGAGCGAGCACATCGAAGTTGCCCGCTGCGGCATCGGCCCACAAGGCGCAATCCTGAGACTGCGCAGGGGCGGCCCGCCCAGAAAGAACGAACGCCGCCAGCGCGCAGAGGAGCGCTGCGTCCCGCGACAAGACGCGACGGGATACGAAACGTTGTATGCAGAGAGCTGACTTGGCGTGCAGCACGGCCATCTTGATCATCTTTCGCTATCTGGGCCTAGCGGCTGCCCGAGTTGGCCTTGTAGGCCGCCATATCGTGGCAGTCGAGGTCGGGGAAACCGTTTCCGCAAGCATGTGTGCGTACGGTTAAGCGGGGGCTGGTCTCTTCGATTACATCCGCGATCGTGGGCGTCTTGAACAGGGCAAGCGATGCGATGACCGTGGCGTTGACCGCGCCGCCGCCGATGGCGAGCGAGAATGGCGGGACAGGGTCGCTCGTGTTGATGTTGATTTCGACCGACTTCACCTGGCCGGAGCGCACCAACTGGTCCCACATCTGGAGGCTCTCGACGGTGATCTGTGGACCGTAGAGAACGACATGGTCCACCTGGATGTCCTTGTTCTCAAGCGCGGCCAGGCAGATCATGGCGCCGTTACTGTGGCAGCCCAATTCGTCGAACTGACGCCCTTTGAGCGAGGCGTATCCCGCCTGCTCGCGAGCGGAAAACTGCCCATTGGAGTATTCGTCGAAGACCACGCGCGACGACAGATCCTGATAGACATCCGTCGAGGCAGCAATGCCCAGCACGAAGTTGTATTTATTAAAGTCCACGCCATCGGCGTAGCGCAGGCCAGCCAGCTTCATCTGCTGGTCCATCATTTCATGTGCTTTGGCAATGATCCTGGGGTCTGCGTTCTGCACGTTGTAGCCCGTGATCCAGAGCGTGCCTCCGATCATTGCATTGCCGGAGGGAGTATAGGTCCGTTCTTTCGGCTGAGTCCCGGTCTCCTCGCACACGGGATGATGAATGACGACATTCGGCGACGGGTGCTCGTCCTGCACGCCCACCTGCACCGTGCCCGCAGGGCAGCGTTGCGGCTGCGCCCCCGCATCCGGCGCCATAAAGAACAATCCTGCCAAGAGGCAGGAGCCGCCCAATCTTTTCATTGCGGCACCTGCTTGTAGCTGTCCGGGGTGGCGGGAGGCGGCACGACCACCTGCTTCTTCTTAATGATGGGCGCGCCGTTGTACTCCTGCACAATGGACTGTTCCTGCGCATTGGCTGAAGTAATCGCGCCCGCCGTGCGATCGACCACCTGCTTTTGGTTCGAGTAGTCGATCAGCAGCTTTTGCTTTTCGTCACCGGACACACTGCCGAGTTTCGTCTCGAGATCCCTGAGCTTCTGTTGTTCGCCGGGAAGCTGCTTAAGCGCTTCCTGCTTCTTTTGCTCTTGTTCGATGTAGTGCGGATCGTTCAGCACTTTTGCGCGCTTTTCCGGGCTCAGCGTATCGAGCAGCGACCGCGTGCCGTAATTGGGGTCCGGTTGCTTTGTTTTTACTCCGGCGCTATCAAACCCCTCACTTGCCGCTCCAATAGCGCCCTCGGGCGAGCTACTCCCTGTGGCCTGTCTGCCGCTGGCTGCCCCGCTGTTGGCCTGGTGTATGGGATTTTTATCGCTTCCCTCGGTCGCGGTGCTGCGCCCCGGCCCAATGTCGGGATTATCCGGATTTGCCTGGATGCCGAAGGCGCCGGAGGTAGCCAGCTGTCCAACCGCGGCTTTTTGCGAGCTGAGTCCGGGACTGGGCGCGCTTCCATCCGCAAGCTGACGGGCCTTTGTTTCTCGATCTGACGGCAACGCGCTAACTGAATCTGCCAGACCGGCCAGACGGGCATTGACCCGCTGCTTCATCGCGTCGACACTTGCCCTTCCGCTCGATACAGCGGCTGCATTATTGGCTGCTGCTTGCTGTTGCGCCGCCACCTGCTGGTTATGTTGCGCTGCCACGGCCGCATCCAGCTTCGAGACATAATCCTGTAGTCTGGAGATGTAACCGTCGTTCCTCCAACAGCTTTTACAGAGTTTTTCGGAGGCTTCGTAGTAAGCGAGCGCTCCGCGCCAATCTCTCGCAGCGAACGCGAGGTGGCCTCTCGTCCGCTGGATCTCGGACCGAACATACTTTGTGTCGTCCTTCTGCTGGGCCTGCAGATAGACTTGCAATGCCAGCGTGTAGTTGCCGCTATGATTGGCATTCCACGCCTGAGTAGTCAGATTGTTGTACGCTGTGATCCGCTCATAATACGCATCGTGAACTACAGTCCCACCCCCTGCAGGGTGGTGCTGGGTGTTGCCGCCGCAGCCGCTCGCCGGGCACGCAGGCGGTGTTGGCGGACAGGGGAGGTCACTGAACACGCATTGCGCCTTCAGTCCAGAGCAGAGAACCATCCACAGCAGAGCCGCGGCTGAAAGACAATAGCCCATCCACATCCCTCCACGGATTACCGGCCGGCAGATCCTTCTGAACCCTGCTTCTGGATTCAACATGAACCACCTCTGCACTAGGAACGGGCCATGAGACGGCTGTTGCAAGATTTTTTGGGGAAAATGCGCGCACCAGGCATTCCCGGAAACGCCCGCTTGCCTAGGGGGAAAACCACCTGCCGTCACGACTCCGTATCGCGGTAATTATTAACTTTGCGAACAAGAAAAGCAACTCGTTCGAAGCAGCAGCTGGCAGCGCTGTCGATCTGCTCACCGGTTCGGGGATGCCGGTCGCCAAGTCTGCCCACGATCAAGGCTCATCCAGCGCTCCCCGTCCGCACAGAAGGCCATCACCACGTTGTAGCCGGGCGCCGATGGAGTTTTACCGGACTGCGTCGCAGCGCTGCTTTCCGCCTCTGTGCCGTCTGTCGCCGGAGCCACCATGGGTGGAAAACCAACCAGTTCGTAGGCCCTGCCCAACCAGGGAGTTTTTATCTTGTGCCAGTGCCGGCCATGATCGTCAGAGGCAAAGAGGGTGCCAGCAGTATCGAGAACCAGAATCCGCCCTTCGATCTCGATGCGGGATGACGCTGCAAGTCCACTGGGCAGGTGCAATTCCGGTTCAGTGGCTGGTGCTTGAGGTCGCATAGATACGACAGGCGGAGTGCCTTGCGAGGCGTCATCGGGCGACGCGTTCGATCCTTTTATCTGATCGGTGGAGGGCACAGCCGGCACGCTGGTAAGTACGGGCTCGGCGACGGAGGCGTCGGGTGCCTGAGCGGAACTGTTCGCGTGTTGTGCTTTTTGAACAAGCGCCTGTTCGGCAGCTTGCTCTTGCAACTGCATTTTCCTCTGCGCTTCGGCTTGCCCCGGAGAGATTCGCGCTTCTGGAGGCGGGGGAGGATTCTCCATTTCGCGCACCGATGTCTGAGGGATCGAGATTCCTGTATCGTAGTTCGCCTCGCCTGAAGGGATCGACGGAGCGCGTGGAACGATCTCGGCCGGGATAGGGAGTGGCGGCTTGCGATGTGTGCTTTCCGGCGGTCTTGTGATTACTGGAGGAGAAGCCACAACAGGAGAAGGAGCCGGAAGCGGCTGCAAAGCGGCCGTCTCGACGCCGCTCGAGCGATTGCCGTGGTAATGCACGCTCGCGATCGCGCCAATGACCAGTAAGCATGCGGCAAGGCCTGCCGTGACCAGCGTGAAGATTGAGCGCTTTTGCCAGACATGTGGGGTAACAGATTTTTCCGGCTCCGCGGGCAGGACAGATCGCTGAGCCAGAAACACGACATCGCGGCAGCGCGCACACTCTCCCAAATGGATTAATAGCGATGCCCGCTCCTCTGCTGTGAGAGCGCGATTCGCAAAGGCTGCAAGCAGGCCGGTCTCGGGATGGTTCATCGCGGCCGATTCGTCACGCATCGCTGCCTCCTTTCGCTTCAATGGCTTCACTGAGAGGGAACATCTGGCTTGAAGACAATTGCAGAATCTTTTTCAACGGAATATCCAGATCGCGCACATCGATACTCAACATTTCCTGGGCATGCCTCCGGTCGACTCCTGCCCGTCGCAGACTTTTGAGGACGTGCTTGCGCAGTTGCGCCGCCAAACGCTCCAGACGGCGATGAACCGTGGATGAATGCGTCATCAGCAACGGCGCCAACTCGCGGAGAGTTCTTCCATCGAGATAATATGCCGTCAGCAGAAAGCACTCTTCCGGGTTGAGCTCATGCAGAGCGTCTTCAACGGCTTTACGCAAGATTGCCCCATCGGCGCTGGGATCTCCGGCCGTGACCGTCTGCATGTTGGATGCGGCGACCGGTTCCTCGTGCTCGTCGAGAGGGGTTTCGCGGCGATGGCGGCGATAGTGGTCCACGTAGCGCTGTGCGAGCACGCTGCGCAGCCATGCGCCAAGTGGGCCGCGGCCATGATAGTGGCGCAGGGGGGACTGCCGCTCGCCATCTCTTTCGCGCAGGCCAAAAAGATCGGCATACAGCGAGTCGGCCAGTTCGCGGCCAAGCGAGTCCGACCCTGCAATGCTGTATCCGGCCCGATACATGGTTTCGCGATAGAGCAGAAGGAACCGCTCCCATGCGATCTCACTGCCCTGTGCGCAGGCGTAGGCAAGTAGTAGGTCTTCAAGTCTGAGCCCGCGCAGAAAACCAACTTGCTCTCCAGCCTGCGTCGTCTGCTTCTCGGGATGGCCGAAGTGATAGCGCCTTCCTATCCCAAGCAGCAGTCGCTCAAAATCTTCCTCTCCGATTCCCAGTTCTCCTGCAGAAGAGGATTGCCGCAACTCGGCCAACGTGCGCAGCGTCGCCTCGGAAACTTCTATGTCTTCACGAAGATTGACGACGGATTCCATGCACGCGTCCCTGCTGGTTGGCTATGTCACGAGACTAGCTGCCGAAAAAAAACAATGCAACACCCGCCCATGATTCGTTCGCCCAGTGAAGGTAGATGTTACGTTTCCCAAATTCAAGATGGCCGCGCAGTTCGAGCTCAAGAACCCGCAGGCCGCGTTGGGAATGACGCTGGCGTTTCAACAGAGCACTGCCGCTTTGCCGGCATGACAGGCGGCCGCGATCTCTGGACCTCGGCGGCCGTTCACAAGGCATATATCGGCGTCGATGAAAAAGGAACCCAGGCCGCGGCGGCAACAGAGATGACTGTCATGGCCACGGCGATGCCCAACGGACCGTCTCCGACTGTCTTCACCACCGATCATCCCTTCCCGTTTCTAATTCGTGACAATCGATTGGGGCATTATCTTCATCGGTCGCGTGGTCGACCCAAGTAAATAATGCCCGTTGCGTGGGTCGGACTGGAAACATGCCGGCGCCTCCTGTTCCGGCGGCGCCACTGTGTTTGCCCAGCAGTGTCGCACTGGTTCAAGCGCGGCCAATACCGATGACGAGAGCGCCGCATCACCGAAGCACGACCTCTTCCTAGGAAAAGAAACAAGCATTCGATGCCAAATCAATGCATTCAAGGCAGCGAGGACACAAACCGGCTATCGCACGCTGATTCTTTCCAATGACATATAAGTCGTTCTGCCAATCTGTTGTCTTTTCGGATATGTGAGAAACGCGTGAGCGTTTCTTGATGCGATTCGTTCACGATACGTTGAAATATCGAAATACCTAATACATCAGTGAAAATCGCAAGAAAGAATCTCAGTTCATATAATTGATTATAAATAAGTTAAGTCGCAGGCACGACTGGATTCGAACCAGCGATCTCTTCCGTGTCAAGGATATAAAGCTTAGGCATTTCAACAACTTACAAGACCCCGGTGGCTACCTAAGTCCTTGTAAGCACATTCTGCCCGGTCTTTCGACGTATCGCAAAACGTATTGTGTTGAGCCTCTTAGGCGCTATCGGGAAGTTTTGGGAATACATGGCGGATGAGATTTGACGCCGAGAGTCTTTGGCTGGCCAAATGGCTTGAACTTCAGTCAACGCGCCCCGGGATCTTCGCCTACCTAAAAAGTATAGCGATTATCAGTTAGGATTTTTTGGGTCCCGGCGCAGGTCATCGGCTGGCCACAGCGTGAGCAGAATTGCGACCCAGCCCCAGAAACTCAGGAAATATCGTTCAATATTCATAAATCTTGAATATTGAATAGCCCAACACTATACTTGGTCCATGCTGAAGCCGCAGGACATTCTCGTACTGCTCAAGCTCTCCATCGAACCGGAGAGGCCGACGTACCTGCGTCTCGCCCAGCAACTGCATCTCAATCCCTCTGAGGTGCATGCTTCGGTCAAACGTGCGCGCGCTGCCCACTTGCTGCAGGGACCGCCTGAGCAGGAGCGCGTCAATCGTTCCGGTTTGCTCGAACTGCTTCTGCACGGCCTGCGTTACGTCTTCCCGGCGGAAAAGGGCGCTCTGACGCGCGGCGTACCGACGGCCTATGCAGCATCTCCTCTTAAGGAGCAAGTCGCGCCCGATGGCGAGCCGGTTCCGGTATGGCCCTATGCCGAGGGTACGGTCCGAGGATACAGCTTCTCGCCTCTGCACAAGAATGCGCCGCTGGCAGCTCTTGAAGACCGGAGATTCTACGAACTGCTGGCGCTTGTCGACGCTCTGCGGGAAGGCCGGGCGCGTGAGCGCGAACTTGCCGGCCGGGAATTGAAGCTTCGGCTGGAGGCGTCGGGCCATGCCGCATCCCAATCTTGAGCTTTTCAAGCTGACCGCGGAAAAGCTGCGGCCATTGCTCCCGGACATCGTATTCGTGGGCGGCTGTGCGACTGGTCTGCTGGTCACCGATCCGGGAGCTGCGCCGGTCCGCGCCACATACGATGTAGACGTTATCGCCGAGATCGGTTCCTACGCCGACTACGCAATATTCTCCGAGCGGCTTCGCACGCTAGGCTTTCAAAAAGACACACGAGAAGGCGCGCCGGTCTGCCGTTGGACCTGTGGATCGTTGACGCTGGACGTGATGCCGCTCGACGAGAAAATCCTCGGCTTTTCTAACCGTTGGTATCGAGATGCAATGCAGGCGGCAGTCGCCGTTACGATCTCCGAAAACCTGAAGGTGCGGGCCATTACAGCGCCGTACTTCCTTGGCACGAAGCTCGAAGCGTTTCACGGTCGCGGCCACCTGGACTAATTCGCAAGTCACGACCAGGAGGATCTGATTGCCGTCGTTGATGGGCGGGCTGCTTTGCTCGATGCGGTTGCCGCAGCGCCGGAGGGCTTGCGCATGTTCATCGGCAATGCGATCCGCGCATTGGTGTCAGAACTGCGGTTTCAGGATGCCCTGCCCGGTTATCTGTTGCCAGACACGGCCAGCCAATCCAGGATTCCTCTGCTTCTCAGACGGCTTGAGGATCTCGCAAAGCTGTAAATTTATGTCGAGGATGACATGCATGAGTTCAAAGCAACAACGCGCGGTAAAGGGCAAGGCACATAAGGTCTCCCGAAATGACGGTTGGACTGCCTTGAGTTGGGACGATCTCGCCGAGTGGGCAGGCTCTCGTTCTGTCGATCGTGGCAGAACGTATCAAAAACAAGGGCGCGTTCATGACCTCGCAATCTCGGAAGACGGCTGGCTGCTAGCCACGGTCACGGGCGGCGCACGCTACGCAGTGACAGTCTGGTACGAGTCATCCACAAAAAAGGCCGGGGCAATCTATTCGCGCTGCACATGTCCGGTTGGCTCCAGCGGCTGCAAACACGCTGTGGCGGTCGTTGCCGAGTACCTCGAAAGATTGAGCGCAAGCGAAGATACTCCCGTGGCGAACCAGGGCGACGAGCGTTGGGAGTTGCTTGCCGACGAGACCTGCGACGAATGTGAGGATGAAGCAGACGATCTCGATATGAATACCGGAGACGATGAAGACGAGCAAGTGCTTTATGTCCACCGGCATCGGCATCCGGAAGCCTCTGGAAGAAAGACACTCAAGGCATCAAACGAAAAGATCCGCAAGCATATCGAAGCCAAGAGTCACGATGAATTGGTGGAGTTGGTCTGGGCTCTGACCGAACGGTTCCCCGAGTTGAGCGAGGAGTTTCGCGATCGCATTGCGCTGGGCGAAGGCAATGTAGACCGCCTGGTGACAGAAGCGCGGAAAGAGCTCAGGCGCGTCTCTTCCGAAGCTGGCTGGGCAAACAGTTGGACAGGGGAAGGACAAACTCCGGACTATAGCCGCGTCAAGCATCGTCTGGAGCGATTATTGGAGCTCGGGCATCCCGATGCAGTGGTGCGCCTTGGAAAAGAACTGATGACGCTGGGCAACGAGCAGGTTGGTCAATCGAACGACGAAGGCGAAACCGCAGAAGCCGTTGGTGAATGCGTGCCGATTATCTTTCAGGCAGTCGCCGCATCGACGCTCACTCCCGCGCAGAAGCTGCTTTTCGCAATCGATGCGCACTTGCAGGATGATTACGGCATTGTCAACGATGCCGCCGACGTCATTCTCATGATGCCCAGTGCCAAATTGGCATGGTCCGAAGTCTCAGATATTCTGGCTCAACGCGCGAAATCGCCCGCAGAGGATAACGATCCATACTACCGAAAATACCAGCATGAGCACATCGCCGATTGGTTGATCCGGGCCCTAGAAAATGCAGGCCGCGAAGACGAAATCCTTGCTGTTTGCGAACAGGAAGCGCGCGTATCCGGCAGCTACGAGCGCCTGGTCAAACGACTGATTGAGAAAAAGCAATACGAGGAAGCCGAGCGCTGGGCGGCCATGGGTATCGAAAAAACGGTTGCAAAGTTGCCTGGTATTGCGTCTGGTCTCGAAAAACTGCTAGGCGAAATGGCGATTGAGCGCAGGCAATGGCCGATTGCCGCGGCTCATGCAGCTTTGGAGTTCTTCTCACATCCCAGTCGCGATAGCTTTCAGAAATTGCTCAAGGCTGCGGCCAAAGCAGGCTGCGAAGACAGCATCCGCGGCATTGCTCTCAGCTTTCTCGAAACGGGCGTTTCGCCATTGCCTTCGCCAGGCAAAGCATCGGCGAAGAGCGTAGAAAATGCAGAATGGCCGCTGCCAATGCCAGCTTATCTTCTACCGCTGCTGGGGAAGGAATCCAAATTTCGCCCAACGACAGGCCCGCATTTCGATGTGCTGATCGACATGGCCATTGCCGACCGTCGGCACGATGACGTGCTGCGCTGGTACGACGCCATGCCGGCAGGTCAGAAGCATCGAGGAAGTACCGTGTGGTATGGCTCTGGCGACTACGGAGATCAAGTGGCGGCAGCGGTGACGGAATCGCATCCCGAGCGGTCGCTCGCAATCTATCGTCAGCGTGTGGACGATAACCTGCCGCACGCGAGCGCATCGGCATATGAAGCGGTTGCTAGCTACCTGCGCAAGATGCGGCCCATCCTTCAATCTCTCCATCGCGAAGTCGAGTGGAACGCATTGCTCGCCGACATTCGTTTGCGCTACAAGAACCGGCCCAAGTTCATGGACATTCTCGACAAACTGGATCCCAGGCCAATTGTGGAACAGAAAAGAGCTCGGCGTTAGCTCGAGAGATGGCAGGTTTGGCGCGTGATGAAAAATGCTGTGGCTGAAGGCGCACAGAGGCCTGTTTCAGGACGCGATCTAGAAGAAGAGAACAAAGCTCTTCGTAAAGAGATTGAGCGTCTACGAAAAGTTCTGGCAGCTAACGGCTTGACCTCAGCTTCTGCGCTTACCAATCAACACAACTCCTATCTGCCCGTTGTCCCCAAACAGCCGGAAGATCGCCATGAACGCGCCAAGCAGCGTATTGGGCTATTCCGAAATTTGTTTCGTGGCCGCGAGGACATCCATGCAAGACGCTGGACAAGCGCTGACGGCCGCTCGGGATATTCGCCGGCGGCGCTGATGGACTGGGGTGCGATACATTC
>JBEKPD010000132.1:0-12861 GCA_049521075.1 Occallatibacter sp. | reverse complement strand
GCAGATGAGCATAGAGCAATTCCCAGCCATGATCGCTCAGATCGTGACGGTGGGGCGCAACTGATTGCATCTTCACTAGGCCATCTTCGCATAATCCACCATCTCGTGACGACACTGCCTAGCGTCCTGTCCCTAAAATTCGTATCAAAATTAGTTTGTCATCCTGAGCAAGGTTTGGTGCGTCTTTCGCGCCAAAACGAGTCGAAGGACCTGCATTTAGGGGCTTCGATTTATAGTACGAACTTCTGGGTCACCACACTAGAACCTCGCCGAAGAATGCGTCGCGAAGTAAGAAGTGAAAGGGCACGACTTCAGTCAAGATTATTCCCTTTACGAGGGGTGCGGCGGAGGTGTCCAATGATGCGTAAGCCGTGATCCGTGGGCCCGAAATGCGGCGGCGATGGAGTCACAAAATCGTGACTATTGGCGCTGGTGTATTGGCAACTGACGGAATCGTGCTCGCGGCCGATAGCCAAGAGACCTTGGATGACTACCTAAAGCTCTTTAAGCCCAAGGTGATAGAGCTAACTATCGGGTCAGCACAACTTAAGTGTGTCGTCGTTGGTTCCGGTGATGGACCTTTCATCGACATGCTTACAGAAAGAATTGCTTCTTTGCTCGGTGTCGTCGAGCCATATCTGGAAAACGCGAAGGACACTGTACATCAATCTATTCTCGATGTGTGCCACCAGATTTTTCCTCTTTACCCGACGCAAGAGAGTAGGCCGCAGGCGCATCTTCTGATCGGTATTTGGGCAAGTGACGGTCTCGCCCTCCTAGATTCCATCGTGCCGATGATAAAAACCGCGGAGGAACACACATTTATTGGATTTGGACGCGACCTGGCAGCTTACAAAGCGAAACAGCTGATGCCTCCACAGATGCCGTTGTCGGTGGCTGTTCCACTCACGGCCCACATTTTGGATATTGCGAAGAACAATGTCGAACATTGTGGAGGAGAAACAAAAATGGTTGTCATAAAGAGAGACGGGACGGTAGAAAAAACACAGCTTTCCTTCATCAAAAATGCTGAAACAGGATATGAAAGGGCTTCTTGGTTTCTCGAAAGTATAGCATTCCCTATCCTTCCGACCGCACTCGGCGATGACGGAAGAGACATTCTCACAATGATTGGTGATCTAGGTAAATTGAGCACTGAAAAGAGAGAGGAAACAGCCGCATCGCTCTCTAAATTGTTGAATATTCCTAGAGGGTCGGGAAAAGCGGCATTCACCGATGATGCAACCTCCGCAGCCTTGATCCTCTGGTTTACATTAACGATGATAAGGGATTCCGCTGTTCCGAAGTTAGTCCTCTCTGGTGTGATTTCAGAAGAGGAGCGCGAAAAGTTAAAACATCTTATTAACATTCCTGCCCTGATGTCTAAATCGGCATATTTCCTAATTCACGAGGGCAAAATGGACGAGGCAAAGAAATTCTTGGCTTCTGCTGTCAAAGTATTTGGCGTCATAGCTAATAATTCGTCATAGCTAATAATTCGTCGTCAGTTGCGCAAAAGTCAGAGGGTCAGCAGCGACCATGTGCCGAAGGATGTCAACGAACAGATCGGAACGACCCCGGCGATTGAATCGAAACTGCATTTCCTCAATGTAGGCTTCGAGATGCTTTGTCGGGTGCCCCATCCTTCGCGCAGCAAAGGGTGGGAACCCACGAACCCCACCGATCCCCTTTCCTTTACCCGCAAATCGCGCTACGCTGTCAGCAACTCTCAGCGGGGTTCTGTCGATGCGGTTCAGCCTCACCTGCTTCCTGTCGTTGTTTGCCGTCTGCGCACCGGCGCTTGCCTTTGCTGCCAAACCCAAGACCTGCGTTCCTGCCGGCCAAGCCGCGCAAATGTTCAACAAAGACGTTTGCGTTACGGCGCATGTATATGACGTAGTGCAGCTTCCCAACGGCACGCGCTTCCTCGACCTGTGCTCGCCCGAAACCACAGACGAGCGGTGCCGCTTTACCGTCGTTAGCTATTGGGGAGATCGCGACGAGGTGGGCGAGCTAAAGAAGTACCGCGACATGGACGTACAGATTCGCGGCATCGTGCAGCCTATGCATGGCCGCGCCGGCATGATCCTGAGCCATTCACGGCAGTTCAACGGCGGGCCGCCCAAGTTCAAGCCCAACCCGATGCTGGCACGCGGCTTCAACGCCGAGCAGGAACGGCCTCCGATCAACGACCCGAACTTGAAGTCGCAGGGCGGTGGACGCGCGTTCATGAACACCAAGAACCAGGAGACGCTGCCCGGCAAATAGGATTACGGGTTACGTGTGATGTCTCTGAAGTTCGCATCATGATTACGCTGTCATCTTGAGCGGAGTTTGGCCGTTTTCCGGCCGAACGGAGTCGAAAGATCTGCGGTTGCTCTTTGCGCCGTGAACTCAGCACAACATGGGGTGCCCCGGGTCCCGATTCTGGGACCCGGGATCGCACGAACCCAAACCCGAGATTTGCCATCCAAAGAGAGTTCGCGTCACCTGGACGAGTCGAAGAATCTGCATTTCGCGGCTTCGACTTATGCCACGAACTTTGGAGACACCACACTGGATGTCGCCAACCGTCTAATATCCCCGGTCAAGCCCGCCTCCCACACCGCTCCCCGCAACCCCCTCAAAACAAGCCGCAAATCCCACCCGGCAACTTGCAGAGCATTAGGCAGATCTGGCGCACAATAGTTCTATGAGCTGCCCCCACGGCCACGCAATCCGTGCGCACACCCAGCTCTTCTATTCCCTATCGCCTATTTACTATTCCGCCATCTCCCACCCCCTCCCCCCTATCTCCCCTACCCCCACCCCCTATCCCCTGGCACGAGTCCGCTGACCACGGTTCACGATCCACGGTCCCCCTTTTCCCCCGCCAAAAACCAACTGTGAAACTGTGAAGCCGATAAGTAACGGCAAATAAGCAACTTACGGTCACAAATCTGAAAGCCCACAGTTTCTGTGAAACTGTGACGCAAACTCGCATCGTTCAAATTCGCGGTAGCTAAGCCCTTCAAGCGTCGAGAGGGATTACGGCAGTTGCGCCTCTTCGAACGGCGGCGCAAAGCGCGCGCCGTACCAGAGAATGGAACTGGCGACGACCAGCGAGACCAGCGTAGCGCCGAGCCCGATGCTCAGATTCGAGTGGTCGCTAATAGCCCCGATAATCTGCGGCGAGAAGGTATCGCCGAAGGCGTGAATGCAGAACAGATTGATGGAAATCGCCGTGGCGCGCACGGGCGCGGACACGGAATTCACGATAGCCGTGTTCAGCGGTCCGGTGTTGAGAAAGAGAAAGAACTCCGCAAGGAAGAGCGACGGGACGGCCCAGGATTTGGGGCCAAAGAAGAGCAGAATTCCCCAGGGCAAGGTCAGCGCGACACTCCACATGGAGAAGAGATAGAGCGCGCGGTGATTCCTGCGCAGCCAGATTTGGGCAATCCATCCACCGATGAGGGTTCCGGCAATGCCGTCAATCACGGTGCTTGCGCCCACTGTCAGGCTGGCGTTGCCGAGCGACATCCCTACCGACCGGCGTAGGAACTCCGGCATCCACCAGGAGATTCCGCCCATCGCAAACGTGAGCGCGGCGAGGCCAAAGGTTGCGGTGAGGAAGGCGGGATTCGAGAAGATTCCCGCTACCGTATTGCGACTCAGGCTGGGGCGAATGCGGTCGGAGGCTCCACGCTCCGGCTCGCGGCCGATGCCGGCGTAGAGCGCGGCGACCAAAAATCCCGGAAGCGCGCAGACTAAGAACGGCGTTCGCCAGTTCCAATGCGAGCCGATTTGGCCGCCGGCGAGGTAACCCAGCGCCGCTCCTACGGGAATGGCCACGTAAAAGATGGAGAGCACCCGATTGCGCTCGCGCTCGGGGTAGAAATCGGAGAGCACAGCGGGAGCAAAGATGCCGAAGGTGGCCTCGCCTACGCCGACCAGCGCCTGGCGCAAATAAAGCGTGTGATAGCTATGAATCCAGATGGCTGCGAGTGTGGCGAGACTCCAGAGTGTGGCGCCGGTGATGATAAGGGGCTTGCGGCGAAATCGGTCGCCAAGCCAGCCGGTAGCCGGAGCGGCCAGCATGTAGACGAGGAAGAACGCAGTACCCAGCGCGCCCATCTGTTGGTCGGTGGCATGGAACTCGCGCTGGATGGGCTGGACCTCGCCGGCGAGAATGTAGCGATCTATGTAGTTGAGGAGGTTCAGGGCGAGCAGCAGCGCGACCGTTGCAACGGCGGGATGAAGGCGTTTGCGGAGAGGAGTTGGCAAGCGGATCTCTTTCGGTGGAAAGCGTCGCGACGAACAACGAATATCACAGCCGGGTTGTGTGCTCCCACCGGCGTTTCAAAAACAATTTCCGTTCACGGCCGTGGCCAACGTGCCTCGACGGTTGTGCCGATGCCGCCGCGGGGCCGGAATTCACCCTTCACCACAGCCCACACCGGATCGCATGCTTTCACCACGTCCTCAAGAACCTGGTTGACGATGTTCTCCTGAAAGATACCCAGATTGCGATAGCAGAAGAGATATTCTTTGAGCGATTTCAATTCGAGGCAACGCTCTTTGGGCATGTAGCGAATGATGAGAACGCCGAAGTCGGGCAGGCCGGTCTTGGGGCAGACCGAAGTCAGCTCCGGATCGTCGATCTGAATCTCGTAGCCAGGAAACTGGTTTTGCCAGGTCTCGATCAAGGGAAATTGGAAGTCGAGGCCAGCTTTTGCGTGCTCGTCGGTGTAGCGGGGAGCGGTCATGGAATTATTCTATCGAGGCAAGCGAGGCTAGCGAAGATGGCGAGATTTGCCTGAATCGCAGCCCCAACTTTTCGAGTCCTATATACTGACTCTGGTTAACGGCATGGCTGAAGCAAGAACGCAATCGAGCCGTAAACGGCTCTGGATCGGTGCGGCAGTTGTCCTGGTTGGCGTGTTTTTGACGGCGCGGTTCTTTCTAAGGGACCGGCTGCCGGTGCGTGCCGCGCGGGTGGAGCACGAGATGCTGCAGAACACCGTGAGCACCAACGGTCACGTAGAGCCGATTGCTCCCTACCCGTTCTACAGCCCGCTTGCCTCCACGGTGAAGGCCGTGTATGCGCAGGAGGGCGACTTGGTGCCCAGGGGCAAGCTCATTCTTCAACTGGATGACGTGGCTGCGCGGGCACAGGTAGCAAGCGCCGAAAGCGCGGTGAAGACGGCGCAGGCAGCGCTGGATGCCGCGACACACAACGGAACTCAAGCTGAACAACAGACAGCGGCCGCGGAGATCGAGCAGGACCGGCTGTCGCGCGACCAGGCGCAGCACGACCTTGACGCATTGACCAAATTGGCTGCGGCGGGAGCGGCAGCTCCCGGTGAAGTAGCGGCTGCGCGGGAACGCCTGGAAACCGCGCAAGCCAGCCTGAATGCCGCACAACAGAGTTCGCAACACCGCTACTCGCCCGGCGAGGTTGCCCGCGCACAGGCCGCGTTGAACGACGCAGAAGCGGCGCTGGCAGCGGCACGGCACATCGAAGCGCAGACCGCGATCTACGCGCCAATTACAGGAACCATCTACACCATGGACGCCGCACCTTCGGAATACACCGAGGCCGGCAAACTGCTGGTGGAGATGGCCGACCTGCACCAGGAGCGAGTGCGCGCCTACTTTGACGAGCCGGACCTGGGCCGCCTGGCGCTCGGACAAAAGGTGGCGATCCGTTGGGATGCGAAGCCGGGCCGCGAGTGGCTCGGTCACGTCGTGCGGCTTCCAGTGACCGTGGTGACTTACACAACGCGCAACGTGGGCGAGGTGTTGGTGGATCTGGACGGCCCAGAAGACGACCTGCTGCCCGACACCAATGTCACGGTCACTGTGACCATCTCGAGCGAACCGAATGCGTTGAGCATGCCGCGCGAAGCCCTTCATGAGCAGAGCGGAAAGTATTTCGTCTACAAGATCGTGGGCCACGAGTTAAAGCGCGTGCCGGTCACCATCGGACCTCCCAACCTGACCCAGGTACCGATTCTCTCAGGACTCGAGGACGGCGATACGGTCGCCACGGGAACGGCCAACGGGCAGCCCCTGCAAGAGGGCATACCGATCAAGGAAGTGCGGTGAGGGTTAAGGCGCGCGCGGTTCTGTTGCCGGTGGCATTTCTTGCGATCACCGCATGTGGAGGCGTATCCGCGCAGATTCCCGCAGCGACGCTCAAGCAGGCAGACGATGCACTGCAAGCAGGTGAGGCCGATCGGGCGCTGAGTATCCTGACTCCCCTGCCCACACAAGGGCCGGGCGCGGCAGAGGCGCAAAATCTGATTTGCCGCGTACGATTTACGCTGCAGCAGTGGGACACGGCGATAAGGGCGTGCGAACTTGCGGTGCGTCTGGACGGGAACAGCTCGATCAATCATATGTGGCTGGGACGCGCATTGGGCGAAAAGGCCGACCGCGTCTCGTTCTTGTCGGCGTATTCACTGGGCAAGCGCGTGCGCAGCGAATTTGAGCGAGCGGTTCAACTCGATCCCCACAATGCCGGGGCGCTCTCCGACCTTGGCGAGTTTTATAAGGACGCACCGGGCATAGTGGGAGGCGGCTTGGACAAGGCAGAATCCATTGCTGCACAACTGGACAAGGTGAATACCGCGAAGGCTTATGAGCTGCGCGGCAACATCTCGGCCGCGCGCAAGGATTACGTCACGGCCGAGCGCGACTTCAAACAGGCGATTGCTGCCAGCCCGCATCCCGCGGAACAGTGGACGGTTCTGGCGAGCTTTTATCGCAGCCGGCAGCGATGGAACGATGTCGATGCGGCAATTCACAGTTGCGTCGCAGCGGCCGCGCACGACAAGCACTCCGGCGTGGGGCTTTATGACGGCGCGGGAGTGTTGATCGCGGTCAATCGCGAACCGGCACTGGCCGCGAAAATGCTGGAAGATTATCTTGCGGGCTCGTCGAAGAGCGAGGAGGCTCCCGCATTTGTCGCGCACGCGCGGCTGGGGCGTCTGAAGCAGCAATTGGGCGATGCTGCCGGCGCAAAGCGGGAGTTTGCCGCCGCGATCGCGATGGCACACGAATATAATCCGGCACAGGATTCTAAACACTAAGATTGCGAACCACTAGGATTGCGAACATTGAAGCAAGCATCGGTCGCGAGAGCGGCACACAATTCGCGCAACGCATGGCTAATGGCGCTGGCCGGCGCGGTTCTTGCCGCCATTGCAACGGCTGCGCAGGCGCAGGTTTCATTGACCACCGTGGTGGAGCTGGCCCAGAAAAACAGCGCCACCGTGCACCTGGCCCAGGCTGACGTGCAGAGGGCAACGGCGCAACTGGAACAGAGCCGCGATGCGTTTATTCCCTCGCTCTCCTTTGGCTCAGGCCTGCCGGCATTTCCTGAGGTCGGCTTCACGGGCTCGCTGCCGACCATCTGGGACAGCACCATCCAGTCGCTGGTCTTCTCCATGCCGCAGATCCAGTACATTCACGCGGCGCGCGCGGGCTTGCAATCGGCGCAGCTGGCGCTGAAAGATGCGCGCGAACAGGCGGCTCTCGATGCTTCGACCACCTACATCGAGTTGGACACGGTCAACTGCGAACTCGATGCTGCACGCCAGCAGGAGCAGGATGCGGCGCGGCTGGTGGAGATTGAGCAGCAACGCGCAGAGGCGGGCGTCGATCCGCTCAGCTCTCTCTTGCAGGCGCAACTCACCGCCGCGCAGCTCAAGCTGAGTCGGCTGCACTTAGAAACCCGCGCCGCAACCCTGGCCAAGCAACTGGCCACCCTAACGGGACTGCCCGTGGGCTCGATTGCTCCCGACCGCGCGAGTATTCCCGAGATTCCGGCGGTGACAGGCGATCGCACACCGGTGCCAACGCCGGGAGTTGAGTCGGCGCAGGCCCTTGCGCTCTCACGGGAACGCCAAGTTCGCGGCGACAAAGAACACCTGTGGCTTCTGCCGGAAATTGCCTTCGGCGCACAATACAATCGCAATACGAAGCTGCTCAATCAAGTCAGTAGTTACTTTGCGAACGGCCAACTTCCGACCGACAACTTCAGCTCCGGCTTCTCCATCAAGGTTCCAATCTTTGACTCTGGCCTTCACGCCAAGTTGCGCGAGTCTGCTGCCGAGGCGTTGCGCGCGCGGGTTGAAGCCGAGCAGGCACAGCAACAGAACGATGTGCAGATCGTGCAATTGAGCGCGAGCTTGCGCGAACTGGATGCGATGGCTGAGATCGCCAGCCTCAAGCAGCAGATTGCCGGCGAGCAACTAAAGAGCGTGCAGGCGCAGTTGGAACTCGGCAATGGCGCGGGCAATGCACCGGGCGCGCCGCCGCAACTCTCGCCGACAGCCGAGCAGCAGGCGCGCATCGACGAGCGGCAGAAGTACGTGGATGCACTCGACGCCGGGCTAGATCTAAGCAAGGCGCGGCTCAGCCTTCTGCGGGCCCTCGGCCACATGCAGGACTGGCTGGACGAACTGCATCCCAAGCCGTAGATACCGGGAATCCAGAATCGAACCCCTTGGCGAAGACGCCAAAATCTGCGAGTCGCGCAAACGATGTGTTGATTTTGAGAGGGTTATTGCTTCCGGAAGCCTGTGCGCCTCCCTCCGAAGAATGCCGCCGCCTGGGCAGCAAATTCGTCTAACAAGTCAACGCGAATGGTAGAATTGAACAGATGCCCATGCCACTGAAAACAATCTTCCTCAACCCTCCATCCTTCAAGAACTTTGACGGCGGCGCCAGCTCTCGTTGGCCGGCGACGCGCGAAATTGAGTCCTACTGGTACCCTGTCTGGCTCACCTATCCGGCTGGCCTGCTTGAGGGTTCGCGGGTTCTTGACGCGCCGCCCCACCACGTCTCCGCCGAGGAAACCATCAAGATCTGCAAGGACTACGAGTTCCTTGTGCTCTTCACCTCCACGGTGGGTTGGGAGGGCGACCAGCGGCTGGCCGAAACCATCAAGGCGGCGAATCCCTCGATTCGCATCGCATTTGTGGGGCCGCCGGTGACCACCGACCCCGACCGCGCGCTCAACGAGTGTTCCGCTCTCGACTTCATCTGCCGGCGCGAGTTCGACTACTCCGTCGTCGACTTCGCCAACGGCAAGCCGCTCCACGAGATTCTCGGCATCAGCTACAAGAAGGACGGCAAGGTGCTGCACAACCCCGACCGTCCACAGGTAGAAGACTTGGATGCGATGCCCTGGGCGACCAAGATCTACAAACGCGACATGGATGTGACGCGCTACAACGTGCCCTTCCTGCTGCATCCCTATATTGCGCTCTACTCCACGCGCGGCTGCCCGGCGCAGTGCACCTTCTGCCTGTGGCCGCAAACGCTCTCGGGACACGCTTGGCGCAAGCGCTCCAGCGACGATGTTGCCGCAGAGATGAAGTGGGCCAAGGAGAACTTCCCCCAGGTGAAGGAGTTCTTCTTTGACGACGACACGTTCAATATCCAGAAAGTGCGCACCATCGAGCTTTGCGAAAAGTTGAAGCCGCTCGGCATCACCTGGAGCTGCACATCGCGCGTGACCACGGATTACGAGACGCTGAAGGCCATGCGCGAAGCCGGCTGCCGGCTCTTAATCGTGGGCTTCGAGTCCGGGGATCCGCAGATTCTCAAGAACATTAAGAAGGGCGCAACCGTGGAGCGGGCTCGCGACTTCGCTCGCGACTGCCATTCGCTCGGCCTCACCATTCACGCCGACTTCATCCTTGGCCTACCCGGCGAAACCAAGCAATCGATCCGCAACACCATCAACTTTGCCAAGACACTCGATTGCGAGACCATTCAGGTGTCGATCGCGCACGCGTACCCCGGCACGGAGTTCTACGAATACGCCGCAAAGAACGGCTTCATCACCAACGCGAAGATGGAGGACGGCGGCGGCCATCAGATGGCGCACATCGAGTATCCCGGCCTGCCCACCGACTACGTGATGGAGATGGTGCACCGCTTCTACGACGAGTACTACTTCCGGCCCAAGGCGGCGTTCCGCGTGGTGTGGAAGGCCATGGTCAATCGCGACCTGCCGCGGCTTTACGTCGAGGCCAAGTCGTTCCTGAAGCTGCGCGCGCAACGCAACCGGCAGGTAAAGGAATCGCGCAAGCAGCAGACCGGGCCACCTGCAGCTGCAGGCGCAGGCGCGTAAGCAACCGCAATCAATCGAAACAGAGGGCGACGTCTTTGCGTCGCCCTTATCTTTGTTGCGCTATTCTCAATACAGGCTAATATAGGTCGGCCATAAGCAATCGGTCAGGGGAACGGCTGGCGACTTTGTGGGTCCTTAGCGACGCAGGATCTTTGTTAGAAATCAAGATGCCTCAACACTCACTCACGCCGCGCCAATATTTGATCCTGGGCCTGGTGGCAGTCTCAGCGCCGCTGGGCGACAGTTGTCTTTCGCGCGGCATGGCAGCGATGCCTGCGATCACGTTGGCGCATCCGGCGTCGCTCGTCGCCGCCGTCTTTACGCCGTGGATCGCCCTGGGGATTGCGCTGCTCATCGGATTCTTCGCCAGCTATCTCACGGCGCTCTCCTGGGCCGACCTTACTTTTGTTTTGCCGGCAACCGCCTTCGGCTACGTTATCATTGCGCTGCTGGCGCGCTTCTGGCTGAACGAGTCCATCTCAATTGAACGCTGGGCGGGAATCCTGCTCATCACGCTAGGTGTTGGATTCGTCGCGCACGGACCTTCCCTCACCCAGCACCCGGCTGTTGAGACGGAAGAGGCGCGAGAACAGGAGGTTGGAACCGAATGATTAATTCCCTTCCCACCGTACCTCTGCCGCCAGTCATCAATCCATGGATCGCCGCTGCCATGATTGCCATGATCGTGCTGACTTCAACAACTGGCGAGGTACTGACTGCAGCGGCCATGAAATCGATCGGCGATCTCGACGTGATTCGCGCGCACTCGGGCCTGAAAGGCGCGATCCGCGCCGTGCTTACGAGCCCTTTGTTCTTCGCGGGAGTTTTCTTTCTGGCTTTGGCGTTTTTCTCGTTGCTTTTCGCGCTCAATCACCTGAACTTGAGCTTGGTGGGCCCGGCCTCGGCCTCGCTCACGCTGGTGACGAACGCCGTCGCGGGCAAAATCTTTCTCAAGGAGAACGTCGACCGGCGCAGATGGACCGCAGCCGTGCTGGTGTGCGTCGGCGTTTATCTCCTGGCGCACTGAGAGCGGCTTGTAGCCCGCAGTTCGCCCCCTGCCGTGCCAGAAACGGCCCCGCACGCCCACATCAAGGAGACACCGCAGGTCATGAGCACGCACAGCAAAGCAAAGCGGCTTACGAGTGGTGCGATGCGGACGCGACTCCGGCACTGCGTCGTTCGGAAGGTTGAGCGGAAGCCCTAATTCGTGGAAGAGGCGGGGCTCTAAGAACAGAGTTGATCCAGAAATCATATTGTGCTCAAGCCTGAGTACGTGAATGGAGTGCGCATTCCAGCGTTTGCTGTGCCGGAGAACTCATAAATGGCAAAAGCCGGCTGCCCATTGGCGGACGTCGGCACCAAATGGAGGCCACCACAGGTCTTCCATGCCGCTGAAAAGAATGCCTCGATGATTTCACCCCGATAAATCACTGCAGCGCTTGCCGGTTCCCAGGTCGTCCGAATACCCGGCATAGACGCGGGGCCACTGGGCAATTGGGCGGCCGCCCGGCCACTCCGGTTCCCAGGTGGGCGAACCGCTCTTAGTCCGCGTGATGGTGCACTGTTGCGGCCAGCCGGCCGGCGAGTTTTCCCAATTCTCTTGTCGCCCGTAGACGGTCAAATCGAGCAAGTGATAGTTGCTATCAATCACCTCGACGCCGCGAGCGGTTGTCCAATACGTCTCAAAGACTTTCGAACCCTGTCGCAAGTAGCAGACGAGATGCATTCTGCCGATCCGGCGCGTCCAACCAGCAGAGTCTCGAGTGACTCTCGCGAAGCCGAGTACCAGAGCATCTCCCAGCCCATGAACTCTCGATACTGGGCGCTCTCTTCATAAGGGCCCTGGCAAAACGTAGCGTAGGTTACGTCGCGAGAATGAATATATGCGAGCTCGCGGACCTGGGCCGTAACCCAGGTGCACCCCTCGCACTGCTCGGGCGCAGGATGGCCGGCATGCCACATGAAGTAGTAGGCAATCAGCTGCCTGCGCCCCTCAAACGTGTCGAGAAGCGTCACCGGCCCCTGAGGTCCGATCAGCGTTGTCGTGCCGTCCACCTCGACCATAGGCAGTCGCCGGCGGGCCGCCGCAATCGCATCGCCTTCGTGCGTGTGCGCCTTCTCGCGAATCCGGAGTGCATCCAGCTCCGCCTGAAATGCAGTCCGGTCGAATACCTTAGGCGCTCCAACTTCCTCTCTCATGATGTCTGTCATAGTTCCCTCTTTTGCTACTCGGGTTTTGGGCGGAGATATCTCGTTCACGAGTAGTTACAGGTTTTCGCCTCAGCCTCACGCCTCCGGATGGCGGCTCCTGCAGGGTCGGTGACAATATCGACCCACAACGGGTCAGGCGCGGTTTCGGCTTCGTAGTTGTCGTGCCAGTTCCACCACTTGTACGGTGCGGTCTGTGGGTAGCCTTCCGGTGAATCCTCCCAGGCCTCCTGCCGCCCGAGCGCCGTCATATCGAGGTAGCTCCATGTGGTTCCCATCGCCTCGTCGCCGCGGCTGTTGATGAAATACGTGCGGTACACCTTGTCGCCGTCGCGGATGAATGCATTGTGGCCATAAGCGGCCAATCAGTTCCCGTTCTGATGGTGTGTAAAATATTGTATTCGCCGCAGCCAATGATGCCCTAGCTTGGTTGACATAACCATTGATCTTTCCAAAGCTCTCGGTCGGTCGAGTTACGATTCCGCTACAGGTGCGGCTTTTCAGCCCAGGCTGGCTCCTGGAGGCGC
>JBEKPD010000131.1:0-14783 GCA_049521075.1 Occallatibacter sp. | reverse complement strand
GTTGTTGTCGCGCAGGTAGCACTGCACGGCGTGGTCGGTGCTCAGGTTATAACTGCCTCCACCCGCCCTGTCCTCATAAGTGCCTTTCAGGATGACGGTGTTGTTGATTCCGCCCGTTACATTTCTGACGGGCGACTCGAAGAGCTTGTTGATCGTTAACTGCGACCAGCTCTGGAAGCTCGCGATGGAGGTGTTCTCAAAGAGAACTTTCAGCGTCAACAGGCGGAATTCGTAATCCACGCCGGCGGTGGGCGGAACCGGCTGCGGCTCGACCGCAGGGTCGTTGGGCATCACGAAGGACGGGTCCTGATAGTAAATCAAGCCGAACATCGAGCTCGACCCCTTGACCTCCAGCGGCTTCCCCATGTCATTGGAGATCTGCGTGGTCTCGATTGCAAAGTGATGCGCGGTAAAGGAATTCCGGTCCCGCGCGCCGGAGACGATCCCGGCCAGATCCTTGGGAACCTCGATCGCAGCGCGCAGCACCAGGACGCCGGTCCAGTTAGGGTCTTTGGCAATCTGGTTGAACTTGCGGAAATACTCGGGCTCGCTGTGAACGCGCGCCGCTTCAAAATAATCCTGCAGCCAGCCGGAGAGAATCGGCAGCTCCTGCGGATCAGGATCGCCAAGCTTGGTCGAGCCGGGTGGATAGTCGCTCGGAGCGCCCAATGCATCCCGCTGCGTCCATTGTGCGGGATTCAGAATGAGTCCTGTCGGCGTGGGGCCGGATTCTGTTTCGGTGACCGTATACAGCGCGCCCTTCATGCCCTTGATCAGGATGACGCTGCGGTAATCGTTGTATCTGTTCTTACCGGTCTCGGCGCGCAGTCCCCAGCCGCCGATGTTGATCTCGTTGTAAAAGGCCGCATCGGCTCCGCAATCGCCGCTCCCTCTGCCCATGAGCGTGCCCAGATAGTTGCTATTGGCAATCACCGCGAAGAGCTGATTGGTCTGGAATGCCTGCTGCAATTGTGGGGATGGCTTGCAGAAATACATCTGCCTTGTGGTGGGGGTGAGATTTTGACCGAGAAGAATCTTCTTCCACTTTCCGTTATCGACTGTCACCAGGAAACCGGAAGGCGTGGTGGTGTCGTAGGACGCTTCATTGGCTGCGGCCAGCAGCGCTCCGCGGCGCGAAGAACTGAATCCCTTGGAACTTTCTCCAATGACCTTGCGCCGCGTGGGCCCGATAATTTGCAATTCGAAGTCCGGCAGGTTTGCCTTACCTGGAACGGCCCCCGCATACGGGGCCAGCGGGAAGACTTTGACGCCGGCCGGAGGCAGATGAACGCTGGGGTCCATCATGCCCAACAGCAGCGGCTGCCTGGGATTGACCACAGAATCGCGGCCAAACAGCGTCATGCCCTTGGGCTGCGCCACGTAAGGAATGACCCCCGCGTCGCCGGCGATCAGGTTCCCCCACGAGGTCCAGAAGTTCTCTTCGAGCAGCGGGGCCTGCGGGTCCTCAGGCGGGCCTGTAGGCGAGCTCACAGGAAACGGATAGCGGGGCGCATACGCCGCCTGGCTCGCGGAGTAGCGCAGAAAATCTCCGGGGAAGCTGGCCGACTTGGGGCGAAAAGCGATGAACTCCGATCCCTGCAGGCCGCACATCAAGTCGCGCGCCTCACCGCTCGTGCCGTCGCCGATCTGGAGAACAAAGTCGCCGATGGGACTCACATGGAATTGCTCCAGAGTCGACGTCAGTACCGGGCCGCTGTTGAACTGCAGGCGCGCAGCATTGGGGCGATCGTCGCCGAAGGGCCCCGGCGCCGGAACCATGACGATTGCCTCGCCGTATGCGGTCCGATAATAGGAGGCGAGTTCGGTGCGTACAATCTGGTTGCCGCGCAGGGTTTCGCCGGTAAAGGTCAGCAGGCTCTTGTTGGCGATGCTTTCATTGCAGGGATCGCTGAGGTTTAGCGAGGCATAAAAACGGGGGAAATCGACGCCGTAATCCGCGAGCGGAAGAGCTACGCTGATGTAGGTTTGAAGGACTTCGTCGGGCGATGCGCCGGGATAGAAAAATCCAAAGCCGCAGTGCAGGTTGTCATTCAGCGATGAGCCCTGGATGAAGACAGAAAAATCGATGTTGCCGCGTGTCCGGCCTTCAAAGGGAATCGTGCCGGTAGTAACAGTGCGAATGGTTGGCGTCGATGGACCTTCGAAGCGGATCGTCCCTTCCAGCTTCAGGTTGGTTCCCTCGAGCTGTAACTTGGTGCCATTGGTCACAACGAGGCTAAGACCGCGAACAATCTCTCCACCTGTCAGCGCCCCTTGAACCGCACTGCCATCGGGCGAGAGTCCCATCACGGCCGTGGTGGTGTCGTCGATCCGTTGTGGATTCTGGAGCCAGATAAATCCGCGATCGCGGCCGGCGGTTCTTAGAACCGCAAGCACAGAATTTGCGAAGTCTAGCGCGTTCTCCTGCGTGATGCTAACCGGGGTGGCGGAGTAGACGAAGGTGGCGCGCGCATCGGGGAGCGCGGCCGCTAACGCGATCGTGTCCTGGTCATCGCCGGCGGAGAGGACGAGATAAAACTCGCCGCTCCCCGCCGGTCCGGCGTAGAGCTGATCGACGAAAGCCTTGGTGAAATCGTACGGCATGGGGAACCCCTCCCGCAGATCTGTTCCGCTGGCTGAGACGAACGATTTGTGCCCGTTGTTAGGCGGTGAACGGAACCGTGGCCGCCATGCGCGTGAGCACCGGCGTTGTGTCGCTGTAGCCGGACATGAAGTAAGCAATCGTGTACCGTTTGCCGGCCAAGAACTTTCCGGTGATCGCTACCCAGGCGCTCTCGTCGTTGTTCTTGATCGCGACAGCTCTTTCCAGAGCCAGGTTGTATCCCGCTGCGCCCTTGAATACGCCAAGATAGGCGTTGTTGGTCTTCGGCTGGCAATTGGGCGGAATGCTGTACTTCACGGTTACGACATCTCCGCTCACTGCGCCTACTGTCAGGCCGGTAAAGAAGTAATCGGACGGCTCGGACTCGAGATGGCCTCCGGATTCGGTAAGAGCCTTCGCCGTTGGGATTCTGGGAACGTATACAGTGGAGCAGACGTTTCCATACTTCTGTGACGGAGTTGCCAGTTCCGGTCCCACCGAGTAACCGATAATGTAATTGTTTTGCGTCAGTGAGACAGGGAAGGAAACCGTGCCCCGCTGGCTGCTGCCTTCGATGGGCTTGGGTGGATCTGTCGGTGCCTGATTGTAGGGGATGTTGTCGTAGTTCTGCCAGATGGCGATATAGTTCGAATACGATCCTGGATTGGTGTCGGGCAGTAGGTTGTACTCAACGGTGATGACATCCGCGGTTACCTGCTTCAGCACCAGGGTGGTCTGGTTCAGGCCTGCTTCGGTGGACAATTCTGTGTGCTCTGACATCTTTGCTCCTCTCGGGTTGTACGGTCGTTGGGGTTGAGCCTCGACGCGGAGATTACTCCGTGTCGAAACGAAACAAGGCCGCGGCGGTCTTGTTAGCGGTCTGGTTCTCCTTGTCCGCCATGAAATAACCAGCCGTGTACGTGGAGTGCTCGCGAAACGCAGTCTGAAACGTTGCGCGCCCTTCATTGACGTCGTCTTCGGGAAAACAGATAACTGCGGGCGCGCTGGGAGGGTCGAACGGATCGATATCGCCCCGCCAGAGGCCCATCCAGTTTCCCGCGGATCTCGGCTTGTAACCGCGCAGCGTCGCGTAGTCGAGGACCAATTCGGTTTTATCCAGCGAGCGAAAGGTAAGCGTCACGGACGGCGGGGCGAGCAGCAGCAAATCGTCCGTCGGCACCGAGCCTTTGACAGGGGCACTGGCGCAGATTCCCAACACTTCCCCTGTCACGCTATATCCGACGATGTAGTCCTTGCTGCTCAACTTCAGATCCTCCATCGTGAAGGTGCCGTTCGTGTCGTTGTTCTTCACCAACTGGGTAGCTAGCGGCGTTGACTTCCAGTCGATCACCGTTCCCTCCCAGAGCATCACCTTGTTGTTGTTGTCCTGTGGATGATTGCCGGGGATTGTGTTGTACTTCACCGTCACCGTATCTGCGCTGTGGTGAGTAATCTCAATGACTACCTGCTCCAGTACCGGAGGCTCGATTGCCAAAGGCAGCCGTTCGGGCACACGGAACTCCTTGCTCCGCACAGGGTAACGCCGCCGGATTCCATGCAGCATAGGTGCGGGAATGCGGTTTGGACAGGGCCTTCTGTGCGCCCAGGAGACCTCCATGAAATTGCGCATTGTTGCATGGTTTATCGCCAGCAGCAGGCTGGCCGGCGGCACAGTGCCGCAGCTAGACCTCCGGCTACTTGAATTTGTCACGACATAATCGTAGAAAGACGGGTTCGCAGCAAATGCAGTCAGGGAAAGGCGCTGGTGAAGGCAGGGGGTCCTAAACCAAAGCACACAAAAGCAATTGAATTTTCAGTAACATCCATTACCCATTTTTTAGTTGCTTGTGTCGGGGAAGGGGAACTGGCTCAACCAGTCTCCCCTGAGTACCTTGGGTTGTCAAGATAATTTTATGGTTATATCAGGCGATTGCTTAGGCGACAGTTTTTCCCCCTCGCTAAGCGATTTTCAGTCTCGGTTTATTTCGTCCAGGTTGCCACCGGAGGCAAGTTCCTTGGATGACTGCGATCCGTGTGGACGAGGGTCGAAGACTTACATACAAAGTGGTTCAAAAGAGCTGTGGTGATCAATTGGAAGAAACCTTGGTATTTGTGCCGAGCGTTCAAGGTCGGCTATGCTGAGTCTTCGCTATGCCCCACGGATTTGACGCATATCGTGTGTTTGTCTCGGCTCCGGGTGACCTCGAACTCGATCGCCAGGCCGCTCACGATGCCATTGCGCACACCAACGAAGCCGTCGCGATGCCCGCTAAGATCCTGCTCGTGAACGTGGGCCTGCGCGACAACGACCAGATCGCGAACTTCCGCGGCCCGGTCTCCGAAAATGTACGCTGGAGCACATTTTTCATCCAGCTCTTCCAGGATGACTGGGGAACGAGGGATCTGTTCCGGAAGCTGTTTCTGCTGGCGCTGGAGTGCCGCGACGATGCCTCGATCCCGATGCGCGACGTGGTGGTCTGCCTCAAGGACGCGCCCCGGGAAACGAATGCGGAGGTCCTGGCGTTTCGCAGAGAGCTCGAAGAGTGGAAAAATGTGAATGTGTTCCGGTATAGCAGCGTTGAGCAGTTGCAGAAGTATCTTGAGACCGTCTGCGGAGAGTGGGTGCAGTCGCTGATAGCGCTGGGAAGTCCGGCGACAGGAGCGAGCTGACGAAGGCGCCAAAGTTAATAGCAGGCTCTAGACCAGCGCCACCGTTCGCCATTCCATGAAGTAGTTCATCTCGTCTTCGCGCACAATACTGAACCCCAGCCGCTTGTGGAACCGCACGCTGCCGGGATTGAACTTGAAGACGCAGGAGCGGACCGGCATGCGGGCGCGTGCAGCCTCCTGCTGCAACCTCTGGATCAGCGCGGTGCCGATTCCCTTGCTCTGCACGCTGGGATGCACGGCGATATCGACAAGATGAAACTCGGAGTCCATCTGCGCCACCCAGAGTCGCCCGATGGGTTTGCTGTCGAGCAGAACAATGTGATAACAGGAGTTCGGATACATCTGCGTGTAAGAGGACATCTGCGCACGGAACTGCATGCGCAACAGGTTTTCCCTCTCGTTCGCGCTGACCGGCGCCAGCGCGAACTCAGGTCCGCGCACGGCCGAATACAGCTCGTAAAGGAAGATCTCATCCTGAGGCAGAGTGGGGCGAACGGCAAGAGTGGACATAGCTGGATCATGCGGGACCGTCCTTCGCGGATGGTCCCATTCAAAGGGCCTGCTATTAACTTAGGCGCGTGTCGCGGTTAATAACAGGCCCTAACCTACCTTAACTTCGCGCCGGGAAGATGCCTTGCAGCGCAATCACCCAGTTCAAGACGAGGTAGGGCATCATGTTGTTGTGCGGTAGACCTCCGCCCGCAAAAGGCGTAAGAAAGTTCGGATTGAGCGTTGCCTTGGTTCCACCTGATCCGGTGTAGTAAATATTGCTACCGCTGGCAGTCGCGGCCAAGGCATTCCCGCTGGGATTGGGAAGGTCCCCCGACCGGGAATCTGCCAGGAACTGGTGTGTGTGAAGCGGCGTCTCACCGTCCAGGAGGGTGACTGCAGTCGTGCCGCCCGTCTCGCCTAGGACATAATCGCTTAGGCCGGGCCCCTGACCAACATCGAGGGCAACATTGCCTTGCAGATTCGGCAAGGCGAAGGTGCTCACTCCGTTTCCTCCGTACGTGGGGCCAAGGAGCGAGAACAGAGCGGTGTACTGGGAAATAGCCAACATCTGCCCTGCGGCCAATGCCCACTGAATGGGAGCAAAGTTGAAACCCACCAACCGGATTTCACCCAGAAATTGATCCGACATAGATTGCTTCTCCTCTTAATTCGGTCGGCCTAGCTTCGCGAGGGAAAAATTCCCGACAGCGAGATGATCCAGTTCATTACCAGATACGGCTGCCTATTCTCATGGGGTTGATTTCCTCCGACACCTGGTACTGTGCCAGAATTCAGAGCAACCAGGTTGCTGTTGGCGTTGTAAATTGCTAAGCTCCCCGTCGTTGCCGCGAGGTAGTTGCCTGACGGAGTTGTAGCGTTCGCATTGCTTGTAACTGCGGTGGCAATATGCGTGTGCGAGGGAACCGTGCTGCTGTTGAGCGTAACGGTCTCTGTGCCGCCGACCTCACCTTGGGTGTAGTTGTTGCCAAAGAAGTCCACGCCCATGGCAATCGGAGTCCGCCCTTGCAGGTTAGGCAAAGCAAAAGTCTGGATGCCATTTCCACCGTACAGGGTCCCAAGAAGCGCAAAGAGCGCCGCATTCTGGTTGACCGCCATCACCTGGCCATTGCACTGCGCCCAGCCTCTGGGAGCGTAATTAAACGAAACCAGCCTCAATTCTCCAAGATACTGCTCTGACATAGTGCTTCTCCTCCAGTTTGTTTCGGTCCCGCAGCTTTTTCGTTCCGAATATCGCCGGTTTCACGACGGGCTGGGATAGATGCCAAACAGCGAGATGATCCAGTTCAGTACCAGGAATGGCTGCCTGTTCTCATGGGGCACGCTGCCTCCGGCGTTACTGAGCATACCGTTGACCAAGTTCACCGCGGGGGCCTGATTGCGGTAGATATTCTGGCCGGTGCTCGGGATGTTGTTGTTGGGGCTGTTTACGCTCCCTGTCGCATTCGAGTTGGCCATAGCGGAGTGGGTGTGGCTTGGGTACTGATTGATGGTGAGGGTGACCGATTCCACGCCGCCTGTTTGTCCAATCAAGTAAGTAGTGCCGGAGGACCCAGTGCCCATATGCACCGGAATACGACTTTGGAGATTCGGCAGGGCAAACGTGCTTTGACCGTTTCCTCCGTACGTCGTGCCGATCAGATTGAACAACGTTGAATTGTCCGAAATGGCGATAATTTGCCCTTGGCACTGCGCCCAATTGACCGGGGCGAAATTGAAGCCGACAAGCCGCAGCTCGCCGATAAATGGGGAACCCATAGTGGAAACCTCCTGAATGTTTTTCTTAGACGTCGGGGAACCAGTAGTGCAGGCAAACAATCATTATCATTCCCGAGCGTCGATGGCAAGAGATATCTGAGCGAATAATTACTTGACTTATGCGGAAGGCTCTGCGAAACTCTCCGTGAATCAGTAGCAGCTTTCCCCGCTGGCGTTCATTCCCATGCTTTTTTAATTCTTGATTAAAGTACCTGTTTGACGCATTGGGCATTGGGCCCTCGTCGTGACGTTAACCGTGCTGCGCGGGAGTGTGCCTTTCGCCGAGGATGCAATGCTTTCGGCGGACACCTTCCTTCACGGCACTACCAGGAATCCTCGCGAAAGCGACGGACTCCGTCATGCTTGCCAGGCTTGTGCTTCACTGCCCCTTGGCGTTCGGAGATGACGATGCAGTTCCTTCCCTGTTCCCTTCAGTCCTTGTTGCCAGTTTCTCTCACGCCATTCGCCGAAATGAACCGCCTGCGCAACCACCGGCCGTCCGGCCGCGCGCGAGGGAAAACTGCGGCGTTGCTGAGCCTTCTGGCGGCATTGGCGCTAAGTGGGGGCGCGCGCTTCGCGCTCGCACAGACGACGTTTAGCTCTTCATCGCTGGGATGCACATTGAATTCGGGAGGGTCCGGAGCGTCGTCGCTCGCGGGTGGCGGTCTCCAGATCAACGGGCCGAATGCACACGGACAATGCACGATGCAGGTTTCCGGCGGCTCCGGGACGGTGCAAACGATCACCGTGAAGCTCAATGGCGTCGACTCGCAGGCCAATGAAAGCGTCTGCTACTCGGCGTTTACGCTGAAGGGGCCGAACAATCAGACGTTCGAGCTGCTGGGTGCTACCGGCAACTGCCAGGAGACGATGAGTGGCCTCGTGATCAACATTGCGGACAGCAATTCAAGCTCGGCGCCCCTCGGCGCTAACCCATGGGCGAACACCGGCGCAACCAGTGTTAAACCGAGTTCTTATTGGACAGATCCCAGTAGCGCAGGGGAGGGAAGCGTGGACCCGATCGTGGCGGGCGACGACATCCCCCAAACAGACGGCACTGCAACCCTGAATGGAACCTTTGGAAGCGGGGCCAGTGCAGCGAACGGTAGTTGGACGCTCGGGATTGCAACGGATGATCCGACCGGGAATACGGGCATAATCTCCGTGTCGAACTGGTCGATTACGGTAACGTCTTCGGCGGCCGTGGCGACCACGACCAGCCTGAGCTCGCAAAACCCAATCCTGACCATCGGCGGCTCGACCACAAGCTCCATACTTACGGCCACGGTGACCTCCTCGGGTAACCCGGTGGCGAGCGGCACGGCAACTTTTACCGCGAATGGGGCAACGATCGGCGGCTGCGGTGGAGTGGCGGTGAATAGTAGTGGCCAGGCGCATTGCACCGCATCGGCAAGCGTTTTAGGCCAGGGAATCAAGAGTCTGCAAGCCAACTACACCGGGAATGGCAGCTTCGGAAGCAGTTCTAGCAATATTGTTAGCGAGCTGGTGGAGTTGACACCAACGCGGACTGCTGACACATGGTGCAACAGCGGCTCGATTACGATACCGACGGCGCAGGGCATTGGGGCGATCTATCCTTCGGCGATCCACGTGAGCGGGTATCTGGCAGGCAGGACGGTGTCGAATGTACAGGTGCAGCTTCTGGGCGAGACCGGAACCGTCTTTGGCCAGCATCTGCTGGTGGCGCCGGACAGAACGCACAATCTGGACTTCTTGGACGGCGCGTGGAGTCAGAACTCGACCAGCTCTTTTAACCTGACCTTCCTCGATTCGGCGACTGCGTATCCCCACTATACGGATGGCTCCAACGTGCCCAGCACCGGCAACTATTTGGCCTCCGACGATCTGCCGAACGGTACCAATCCCGACACTTTCCCCACCGCCTTGGCGCCAACTATCGACACGTCGATTCCGCAGGTTCCCGCGACCATCAATTACGGGTACAATCCTTTTTTCCCGGCTGAAAAGGGGCTGGTGGGCAACATCTTCGAGAGCGAGATCGGCGGCGCGCCGGCCAACGGCGACTGGGCTCTTTATGCCTACGAGTTCGACGCCTTCAACGAAACCATCGGCGGCGGATGGTGCATCAATCTCACGCTGAATCCGGTCACGGTTACGCCCACGCTTGGCCACAACGGCTCTGGCGCGAGCGGCGGCTTTGTAGACGGCGAGCAGAACGCCGCGATTACTGTCGGCATCGAGAACAACGGTACCGGATCGGCGGGCGATCCTTCGGGCAGCAACACCAGTCCATTGCAGGTGGTCGATACCCTGCCCACCGGCCTCACCTACGTCTCCGGCACCGGCACCGATTGGTCCTGCACGGCAAGCGGCCAGGTGGTCACCTGCAAAAACGACGACACCGTCGCGCAGGGAAGCAGCTACTCGGCGCTGACGATCGACGTGAACGTTGCGAGCAACGCATCGAGTTCGTTGGCTAACTCGATCACCGTAAGCGGCGCCGACGTCACCAGCACTTCGGCAAACGACACGATTCCTGTGACTGCGTCCCCGTCGCTGGCGATTGCCCTATCGCATGCGGGCAATTTCACGCAAGGACAGAACGGGCAATGGGACATCGTGGTTAGCAACACGGCAACCAACAGTACGACGTCGGGAGCCGTGACGGTGACCGATACCCTGCCCACCGGTTACGTGCTTGTCACCTCTAGCGGCGCGGGCTGGTCGTGTTCCGGGACTGGCACCGCAACCTGCACCTCTTCTCAGGGAGTCAGCGGCGGATCGTCATTCGCCACGCTGGTGCTGACAGTGAGCGTGCCGACGAATTCGCCCGCGTCGGTTTCAGACACGGCTAGCGTCTACGGCGGCGGCGATCCGGTGCACAATACTCTGGGCACTGCGGTAACGAGCAATACGGATACAGTGAGTGTGATCGCTACCTCCACCACAACGGCGGCTAACGCAACAGCTACCTTCAGCGCAAGCAGTCAGCAGGTGACTCTCAGTGCCACAGTCACCAGCACTGCGGGCACGGTGGACAGCGGCACGATCACGTTTACGGTGCTCAATGGCGGAACCCCGATTGGCGCTTCCACCTCGCCTGTCAGCGTCAGCAACGGCAGCGCCTCCGCCACCTACACGTTGCCGGGTGGAACGAATGCGGGAACCTACACTATTACGGCCAGCTACGCCGGCGCGGGCAGCTTCACCTCCAGCAGCGACAACACTCATACCCTGACAGTCAGCGCCGCCCCCACCACCACGACTGCTGCCAGCCAGACGGCCACTGCCAGCGGCAGCAGCCAGAGCGTGCTGCTTTCGGCCACGGTGACTAGCACAGCGGGAACCGTGAATGCCGGCACCGTCACGTTCACGGTGCTCAATGGTGGAACCCAGGTCGGCTCCGCTGCGACTTCCAGTACACTTTCGAACGGGAACGCTTCGGTCAATTACACTTTGCCGGCCGGCACCGCCAGCGGAACCTACACCATCCAGGCCGTCTATAGCGGATCGACCAACTTCACCGGCAGCAGCGACAATACGCACACGCTGACAATCAACGGCGGTAGTACCGTCACCACCACATCCAACGCCTCAGCCACCTTCAGCACGAACAATCAGTCGGTGACTCTCAGTGCCACAGTCACCAGCACTGCGGGCACGGTGAACAGCGGCACGATCACGTTTACGGTGCTCAATGGCGGGACCCCGATTGGCGCTTCCACCTCGCCTGTCAGCGTCAGCAACGGCAGCGCCTCCGCCAGCTACACGTTGCCGGGTGGAACGAATGCGGGAACCTACACTATTACGGCCAGCTACATCGGCACGGGCAGCTTCACCGGCAGCAGCGACAACACTCATACCCTGACAGTCAGCGCCGCCACTACCACTACCGCCGCCGCAAATCAGTCGGCGGCATTCAGCGGCAGCAACCAGAGCGTCACGCTTTCGGCCACAGTGACCAGCACAGGGGGAACCGTTAACGCCGGGACAGTTACGTTCACGGTGCTCAATGGTGGAACCCCGGTCGGCACCGCGACAACTTCTGGTACGGTTTCAAACGGGATCGCTTCGGTCGGTTACACTTTGCCGGGCAGCACTCCAAATGGGACCTACACCATCCAGGCTGTCTATAACGGCTCGACTAACTTCACCGGCAGCAGCGACAATGCCCACACGCTGACAATCAACGGCGGTAGTACCGTCACCACCACATCCAACGCAACAGCTACCTTCAGCGCAAGCAGTCAGCAGGTGACTCTCAGTGCCACAGTCACCAGCACTGCGGGCACGGTTAACAGCGGCACGATCACGTTTACGGTGCTCAATGGCGGAACCCCGATTGGCGCCTCCACCTCGCCTGCCAGCGTGAGTAACGGCACTGCCTCGGCCGCCTACACGTTGCCAGGCGGAACGAATGCGGGAACTTACACCATCGTGGCCAGCTACGCAGGCGCGAGCGGCTTCACTGCCAGCAGCGACAACACCCACACCCTGACCGTGATACCCGCGTCGCAAACCATCGCCTTCGGAGCCATTGCACAGCAGGTGCCAGGCACGCCGCTTACTTTGACGGCCACCGCTAGTTCGGGCTTGCCGGTCAGCTACACCTCAACCACAATCCCCGTCTGCACCGTCAGTAACAGCACGGCCACATTCTTGCAGCCGGGCATCTGCTCTATCACGGCTTCGCAGGCGGGTAACTCGAATTACAACGCCGCCGCGCCGGTGACGCAGAGCTTCTCGGTGGTTTTAGCGCCCGCAGTGACGCTTATAACCACCTCCTCGATGTCCGGATCGCATAGTGCTGGCTACACCGCAACCGTCACCATTAGAAACACCGGCACTTCACCGGCATTGAACGTGGTTCTAAGTGCAGCCACGCTCGGTACAACCTCGGGAACACCGTTGCCGCAGACATGGGGAACGATTGCTCCAGGCGGAACAGCCACATTGACTGTTGATTTCCCTGGGAGCGCAGGTCTGGACGGCGCGGGAGCGGCGGAGAAGCTCTCCGGCACTTATACAGGAGGCTCGTTCGCGGGCAATATCCGTTCGGTGACGCTGCCGTAGGCTGGGAAAATCTCAAGACTGACGAAGAAAAAAGAATGAGGAGAAAAATGAAGAGATACAGAAATCTGCTGAAATTTTCCCTGGCGGTTGTGGGCCTTTTGCTAGCCGGCTCGGCGGCCAAGGCGGATACACTCACGTTCACTCTTGATCAGGCGTTTCAATCTGGTCCATCGGACCTGTTCGTGTTCACTGGGACGATTGCCTATACAAACACTGACTCGCTAAACGATGGGGGCCTCACGGAGTACCTAAACGCAGACTCCTTCTCAGTGGATGTACCGGCGACGCTGGATGACAGCTCGTTCCTTCTCAATGCGCCTTTATTCATGAATCCGGGGGATTCGTTTTCGGGGGTGATTTTCACCGTGACCACTCCGCCCTACATGGACGGATTGCCTAATTTCTACACTGGATCATTCAGTATCGTGGGGGGCAATTCATCGCTCGACGATACGGATGTGTTGGCCACGGAGAATTTCGACATCCAGGTAACACCGGAGCCGCCGAGCTGGGAGCTGCTGGCGATGGCGCTCTTGGGCCTCCTTGGCGTAATTGGTTGGAAATCCTATTGCCGCCAAGCCTTGGCCGCGTAACCATCGGCCACGAAACCTATTTTCGATTAACGGGAGCCGGACCCGACCTCCGGCTCCCGATTGCTTCTGCGCAAACTCCCTTCTCGCGCCCCCATGACCTTGCCCGCGCAAAACGTACTCCTTAGCGAGCTGTTCATGACCTTGCCCGCGCAAAACGTACTCCTTAGCGAGCTGTTCTAATGCGAAAGGGTAGCGTAGATGAGGAAGGCAACGCGGGGACGTTACACGCTTGAGTTCAAGCAAGAGGCGGTTCGGCTAGTGGAGTCGGGCCAGAGCCAGGCAGCGGCAGCTCGCAGCTTGGGCGTGGTGGAACAGACCTTGGGCAACTGGGTCAGGGAACATCGAGCTGGAACGTTGAAGGGCGC
Source organism: Occallatibacter sp. (assembly GCA_049521075.1). GTDB lineage: Bacteria > Acidobacteriota > Terriglobia > Terriglobales > Acidobacteriaceae > Telmatobacter. The sequence continues at coordinate 1,230 of JBEKPD010000131.1, read as the reverse complement.
TAGCAGTAAGCCGCAAGTGACTGCCGAGCAGATGGAGAACAGCCGCTTACGGGCTGAGTTGGCGCGTGTGACGATGGAGCGCGACATCCTGGGAAAAGCCACGGCGTATTTTGCGAAGTGCCAGAAATGAAGTACGCCTTTATTCAACGCCACAAGCGAGTCTGGCCGATCTCGGTGCAGTGCCGGGTGCTGCTGGTGAGCGTCCCTGGCTACCACGAACACCTGGCACGTCGCGTGGGTATTGCCCGGCGCCGCCACCTCAGCGACGAAGTACTTCTGGTTCACATCGGCGCCGTCTATGCGGAGAATCGCGGAGCCTATGGATGGCCGCGCATCTGGCGGCAGCTGCGAAAGCAGGGCATCCATGTTGGCAAGCTGCGAGTGCAGCGACTGATGAAGAAGCACGGCATCCATGCCCGCGGTAGGCGACGTTTCCGCGTTGTCACCACCGACAGCAAGCACAGTCTTCCGATTGCGCCCAACGTGCTTGATCGCAAGTTCATCGCGGCCGCGCCCAACCAGGCGTGGGTGGGTGATCTGACTTATATCGCGAGCGATGAGGGCTGGTTATTTCTTGCTGTAGTCATCGACCTGTTCAGCCGCAAAGTAGTGGGCTGGTCGATGCGGCCCGACATGCAGCGCAACCTGGTGATCGATGCCCTGGAGATGGCCTGGTTCAAGCGCAATCCAGGCAAGCAGGCAGGGTTGATCTTCCATAGCGATCGTGGCAGCCAGTACGCCAGCGACGACTTCAGTGAAGTACTCAAAGAGCATGCCATTACACCATCGATGAGCCGCAAGGGCAACTGTTGGGACAACGCCTGCTCGGAGACGCTGTTTGATTCGCTGAAGGTGGAGCGGCTGCATGGCCAGCGCTTTCAAACCATCCGCGAGGCCAAGGATGAAATCATTTCTTGGCTGCTCTGGTATAACCGAACACGAATGCACTCGACGCTGAGCTATGTCAGCCCGATCGAGTTCGAGCAAGACTGGACGGATCGAACGATGAACATCGCCGCGTGAGAGTTCGCGGCGATCGAAGCAGGCCGTGGAAATGACGGTTTGAGGAAAGCCCGGAAAACGATAGTGCTGTTTTCCGCCCTTCCCTCAAACCTTGGAAATCGATGAAACCGATTCCCACATTCCCACCCCCACGACGATGACGAGGATCAATTAAATATCCTCAAAAACCGGCCGGTTAAGAGATACGCATTCTGAGGGCAAGGTCAC
>JBEKPD010000130.1:0-14302 GCA_049521075.1 Occallatibacter sp. | reverse complement strand
TTTTTGAACTACGGTAAATGTTAGTCTTCGGCCAGAACCGAGCCTGAGAGGGCGGAGGATTCAGCCGATGAAGAAGAAGCGTTTTTCTGTGGAACAGATGGTAGGGGTGTTGAAGCAGGCCGAGGTCGGTGTGCCTGTGGCGGAAGTGATCCGTAAGGCCGGGATCAGCGACCAGACCTTCTATCGATGGAAAAAACAGTACACCGGTCTGGAATCGGACCAGGTCCGGGAGATGAAGCAACTCCAGGATGAGAACGGCCGCCTCCACCCCACGAACGAAGACCTGTTCGTGGGGACCCCGGGCTGAAGCAGCTGGTGGCGGAACTGAGTCTGGACAAGACGCTGAAGCAGCTGGTGGCGGAACTGAGTCTGGACAAGACGATGCTTCAGGACGTGCTGCGAAAAAAGTATTGAAGCCGTCGCGGCGCCGGTCGCTGGTCGATTACTTGCGCGACCAGTACCGAGCCAGCGAACGGCATGCCTGTCGAGTTCTGCGCGTCGGTCGCGGCACTTATCGGTACAAGAGCCACCAAAAGGCATGGACTGAGCTGCGTGCTCGCATCCGGGAGATCGCGCAGAGCCGGGTTCGGTATGGATATCGGAAGATCCTGGTTCTGCTGCGAAGAGAAGGCTGGCAAGTGGGCAAGCACTTGGTGTATCGGCTGTACAAGGAAGAAGGCCTGGCCTTGAAGAAGCGGCCCCAGAAGCGACGCAAGGCAGTGCGGCATCGCGAAGAACGGTTCCGGCCGACGGCTCCGGATCAAGCCTGGAGCCTGGACTTCGTTGCCGATCAGCTACAGGATGGAAGACGCTTTCGTTCCCTGACGATCGTTGATGTATTCACGCGCGAAAGCATGGCCATCGAAGTGGGACAGAGCCTCAGAGGGGAAGACGTGGTGCGAACAATGAACAGGCTGAAGCATGAAGGCAGAACACCGAAACTTTTGTTCTGTGACAACGGCAGTGAATTCGCCGGTCAGGCCATGGATCTGCGGGCCTATCAGAATGGCGCGAAGATCGACTTTTCGCGTCCGGGCAAGCCCACCGACAACGCATTCGTCGAATCGTTCAATGGCACTTTCCGTGACGAATGCCTCAACGTGCACTGGTTCGAAACCCTGGCCGAAGCCAAACAGCTTATCGAAGGCTGGCGGCAGGAATACAATGAGAGTCGTCCTCACCGAGCTCTCGATGACCGGACGCCGAGCGAATTCGCCAGTGAGTACGCGGCTAGCCGCGTACTCACTGCAACCTAAACCTGTCGAAGACTAACATTCCGCTTGGTACAAAAACTCTGGGCCCCTCACCGCCGCGTTACACTAACAATCTCGCCGGTACAAAAGATCGGGCGGGCCAGGGTCGAGTGCCGCCTTCCTCAAGTAAATGGCACTGTGCACGATTTCCGCGAACTGTATAGAAACTCCGATTTTGCTCTAAATGCCCGACAGAGTTGGACAACTTGCAACACGGGTCAACTCGTGCCCTTGCAAAAAAGCTTATCAGCAAGCTGCGAAATCCTGCTTTGTTACAGAACGGTTCTCAAAATACGTTGCGGCTTGCTCTTGGAGGCCGGGTTGTGGATACCTCTCGTGGAAACGATGATGGCTTACGTAACTTAGCAGCGCGCAAAAGGTATAGGTATCGCTAAGTTAGCGGTCAGAACTTTTTGTACATTAGGAGGGCCCCATCGAACACAAAGTTTTATGCGTCTTTAACATTTCAGATGCCGATCTACATCGATCTCAACTTGAGCAATCTTGTCCAGAAATCCAATGGCGCAGCGGTCTCTCTCAGCCGGACGGGTCCCTACAGTCTCGGTTCGCTCAATTCCGCCATTACCAATGGACTAGAGCAATGCGGCGCTAACGGCATATCGAACTCTTGCATGACCAATACAGTCTTCCATCCGTCGCCCCGCGTAGGCTTCTCCTGGGATCCATTTGGAGATGGAAAAACCGCCATCCGCGGAGGGTACGGTCTCTTCTGGGAGCACGGAACCGGGTATGAGGCCAATGTCGGTTCGCTCATCGGCAGCGCGGCGCTGGTGCTGAGCGAGACCCAGTCGAATATTAACGCCGGCCGTTCTAACGGCGACGCGTACAACTTGATCGGTCTCTCCTGCCAGGAAGGGACGACGCAGTGTGGAAACAACGCCGTCTCATCGAACGGCGCCACATTTCCTCTTAATGTAACCTCCATTCCGAAAAAGACGGTTTACTCCTACACGCAGCAGTGGAGCCTGGGCATGCAGCGCGAGGTGCGCCGGGGGTGGTGGGGCAAATTACCTACGTCGGTGCAAAGGGCACGCACCTTACCGCGGTGAGCGATCCGAACCAATTGCAGCCCCTTAGCAACGACCTCGATCCCTTTCAGCCAGGACAGCCTATTACTTACAGCGTCTGCGAGAGCGGGGGGCTCTCGAACTACTTCTCCACGTTGGGTCTGAACCCTGCACAATCGTCTGGTTTGGGGGCCACCATCTCCAGTTCTCCCAGCATCGGTCCCAACGACCCCGGCTACGCCAATATCTTTGTAGCCTGCACCGGCAATCCCGGATTCATCAATACGGGCGGCAAAAAGATTGGCCTCAGTCTCGATACCGTTCGGCCTTACCTCGGTTTCAGCAACATTATCTCCGTTCAAAATATCGCGGATTCGGAATACGATGTATTGCAAGCCACGGTTCGCGAAACCACAGGCCCGCTGATTGTCGGCATCGCCTACACCTATAGCCACTCGCTCGACGACTCATCCGAGCGCGCCAGCGCCAACTTTGCCAACTCGCTCGATATTCATTCCAACCACGCCAGTTCGGATTTCGACCAGCGGCACCTGCTCAATGTTAGCTACATCTACGATCTTCCCTTCCTGCGGCTGCTTGGCGGCTTTTCGCATCTGGTTGGTAGCGGCACCGACGCGCCAGCCGATCCAGCCTCGATCAGGCCCGACAGCTTCGGCCCGGCTGTGAAGACGATCCTGGGAAACTGGCAGATCAGCGGCATCACCACTTACGCCACAGGAACCCCCTTCAGCGTGGTCAACGGCGGCGGCGCGGGCTCGGCGGATAATGCTGGCGTGGGCGACGGCCTTGGGGTCGGCTCTTATCCCGATGTCATTGGCAAAGTGCACTCAGGCACGCCATTTGTCCCGCAGAATGCAAACAACGTGGGCCCGCTGCTGCTTAATCCCGGGGCTTTTGCCGCGCCCCGCGGCCTCACCTTCGGTAACGCGGGCCGCAATTACCTGAACAACCCTTCGCGCATCAATTTCAACATCTCGCTCTTCAAGCACTTCAAGCCTGTCCATGAGCGCCTCGATGTTGAGTTCCGCGCCGAAGCCTTCAACGTCTTCAATCACACCCAGTTCCGTATTACCGACCCCGCCAATCCTGGCAACACCGGCAACAACGTCATCAACTGTTACGGGGGCCAGGCCCAGTTTTATTCCGCCGGCGCCTCGGGCTGCCTCACTGGCAACTCCTTTCTGCATCCAGTCGATGCGCACGATCCGCGCATTCTGCAATTCGCCCTCAAGGGCAACTTCTAAGCACGGAGAGAGGCTGTATGCCAAATGCAAAATTGCCGATCGATTGGTCCCTATGGCCTGCGGGTAAGATCGCGCTGCCGAGCGCTCTCTTGCTGCTGGCCTTCTCTATGGCCGGCTGCGGCGGCAGCGTTACGGGTACACAGTCAGGCACGGCGGCATCGGCCGGTCCGCAAACCTACTTTGCGCCCATCGTGGCGGGGACTACCTATAGCACCTCTACGTCACCTGCCAGCGGCAGCGCGCTCGCCAACCCGTTGACATATACCCTGGACGATACAGCCCGGGCGTTTTCTCAGACGACTTACGTGCCTCAGACTGAACCAGGACCCCAGATCCTCAACTCCGGCATCGTGACCATGGGCCAGCGCGGCCTGCGAAGCCTGGGAATTACCGCGAGTTACGCATATAACAGCAACACCAGTCAATACCAAGTTACGACTTACCCGGTCAATTCACCCGAGTCCGGCAGCTTTGCCGTGGAATTGCCCAATCGGGCCGGAGGGTTGGTCAAGTTAGTGGGGCAGCCGACCGCGCCGATGGCCCCAGCCACCGCATGCCCTGGCTCCTCCTAGCAAACCTACCAGTTCCTCACCATTCCGGGCGGACTAACCTCTCAAAGCGGCTCCCAGTACGAATGGAATCCGGTCACCGACACCGCCTACGGCGCGGTGCAGATCGGCGCCAGCGGCAGCACTGTTACTTTTCAAAACATCCAGCAGTTCACGCTGCCCTCGGCGGGTGGAACCGGCGTGCCCGCGCAGCCTGGGGCTTCTTCCGCCACCGGTGCCTGCGCGTCCACGTTCTATGGCTACACCACGGTGGTTCCCGGGCAGTTGGTCATTACCATGCCGGTCCTTAACGGCTGCCAAATTTCTCCGCAGGCGACCGTGGCCATCGGCCCCACCGGCCTGCTCGTCGAAGATAGCGGGTCCAATGCGACCAATCCACTTCCGAACACCTCGCCCGCTCTCCGCTACTACAACGTGTTGGGCGCGGGCACAGGAGCGGTCGGCCTGCCCCAGCCCTCCAGCGTGCTCAGCACGAGCGCGGTCGTGGGCGCGCAGTATCTCGGCTTTATCTGCGGCGCTGGTGTACATGTAAGTGGTAATCCTTATACGAGTGGCTGGTCCTCGCACGCAGCCTCCTTCGGCTTTTCCAGTCTGCCATCGAGCTGCGCCTCGGTGACCGTAAGCACGGGCACGCTGATCTACGGCGGAGACTACCCTAATGACAACCCATCTGCTTCCAGCAGCGGCTTCGGCAACTGCGACTTCGCCACCGATCTCGGAAACCAAAGCTCATCCATGGCCGGCTTCTATCCCCATGCCGCTGTCTGGATTAATTCCAACTACGGGGCCAACGCATCGGGCAAAAGCTATTCCTTTCCGGCCGTCGCCATCGCCGGCCAGCTTAATGGCAAATACGCCATCTTCGTCCTCGGCGCCGACTCCACCCAGCCCTGGGCCATCTACCTCTTGCAGGCGAATTGATCTGGAAGGAGGATTCCCCCGTGCATCGCCGTCTTGCCGGAATGTTCCTATCAATCGTTCTTATAACGGCACCCGTGTGCGCACAAACCCAGACTCCAGCCACACCGCCATTGCCGGATGCGCCAACTGCGAAGACGCAAGCCACTGCGCCTGGTGTAGTCTCGTTCAACAAAATGGCTATGCCGCGGTTGGCCTCACGTCTGCGCTATCCTGGTTGCGGCTTCGCTCTCCACGCCCGCTAAAAGAATGGTCGTCAGCCAGCTGCAGGAAGCACTCGCCACGTCGACACACGACGTGCAGATGGTGCTGAACTATCTCGAAACCCGCGACGACCTCGATACCCGTCAAGTCGGCATGTTCGGACAAGGTTCGGGAGGGGCTGTTGCCATTCTGGCTGCAGCTGCCGATTCTCGTATCCGCGTCCTCGATCTGATGGACCCCTGGGGAGATTGGCCGGATTGGCTGAAAAGTTCCAGACAGATCCCCGAGGATGAACGTCCCACATACCTCAAGCCGGAATTTCTGCGAAGCGTTGCGGGGCTTGATCCGGTTAACTATCTGCCGCCGCTAACAGACCGGGCGATCCATATTCAACAAGTTCTATCTGACACGGTCACACCGCCTGCCGCCAAAGACAAGATCGCCGGTGCCGTGGGAGAAACAGCCGTGGTGGCTCGCTATCCGGACGAGAAAGAAGAAGCCAAGGCGCTGGGCAAAGACGGCATCGTCGGATGGCTTGCAGACCAACTGCATTCTCAAAAAATGACAGCATCTGGTTTGCACTGAACGGTTAGACAGGAAAAGAACTTCAAGCGATGGCATTCGGCTGCTCGATCCTCCGCAACAACGCGAGTTGGCATCCCCATCGGGGATGGTCGAAGCCCCTTGCCTTCAATCAAAGCAAGGGTAGGAATGAGGTCGGGCCTGCTCGCGTCTGTGACAGATCGTCGCAGAACACGAACTGGAGATCGCACATTCCGCCGTTCAGGAACTGGTCGCGCATTTTTGAGTTGAAGCTCTCCCAGTAGCTGTTCTCCCACGGAGAGCCGGGCTCGATGTGAAGGGTTCGAGCACCGGTTTGCGCCAGCCGTTTGCGCAGCTCTTTGGCGACGAATTCCGGGCCATTGCCGGAGCGAATGTACTCTGGGATGCCGTGTTCGATCATGGTAGCGGCCAGCAAGTCAATGACCTGGTTGCTATTGATCCGGCGCCCCACATGAATTGCTCCTTCCATATCGGTTTGTCTCAGCACTACTGGTACAGAACTTGCCGGGCAGGCCAGAGGGCTGCGTTCGTACCAAACTTGTTCCGGGCGATTTTCGGCTCTCCCTCCCGGGAGCAGTGCGTGCGGCGTCTTCGGCGCGGCTAAACAGGCTGACACTACAAGACGAATCTGAAATCCGCTTAACTTCAGTTTTGTTGTCCTGCATGAGATACGATGGCGGGAGGGCGACGTGAAGTTCGCGCGTCAGTGCTGCCGAAAGGAATACATGAAAGCGAACCTTGGAATCATCCTCTGTCTGAATCTGGTCGCAATAGCGGCCTTGGCGCAGGACACGCGTAAAGTCTCCGAGCCGGTCATTCCCGCGGCCTGTGTCGTCTTGAAAGCACAGCTACAGGCAACCAACAACTCGCTTGCGGAAGCGGATGAAGCGAAAACCGATAGTGACCGGATTCAGAAAGCGATCGATAGTTGCGGGTCTGGCAAGGCCGTGGAGCTAGAAGCAGATGGCGCGAACAATGCGTTTCTGAGTGGTCCCTTGCAACTGCGTGACGGAGTGACGCTATTGATCGACAAGGGAGTGACGCTTTATGCCTCGCGGAATCCGCGGGATTACGATACCAGTCCCGGAGGTTGCGGAGTCTCAGGACCGGAGAGCCGATTCTGCAGGCCGCTGATTGCCATTTTCAATGTCACGAATGCAGCCGTGATGGGCGACGGCACGATCGACGGGCGAGGCGACAAAGTTGTTCTTGGTAAGAACTACACGTGGTGGCAACAATCGCGGGCTGCCGAGCCGGGCAACCTTAGATATTCGGCTCCGTGGCTCATCATAGCCAACCATGCGGACGGTCTTGTGCTTTATCGCATCCATTTGCATAATGCCCCAAACTTTCATGTCGCGGTAAACAACACTAACGGTTTCACGGCCTGGGGCGTTCACATACTCACTCCCACCGTACGCGGAACCGACGCGCGCAATACAGATGGCATCGATCCCGGAAGTTCGGAGAACGTGACCATTACCAAATGCTGGATTGATAACGGCGATGATAATGTCGCCATTAAAACCGGCGTGCACCATATGAGCGTGCTCGATAACCACTTCTACACCGGACATGGTATGTCCATGGGCTCCGAGACCTACAGTACTGACGGCGACATTCTCGTAGACACGCTCACCTTGGATCACACCACCAGCGGCATTCGGATCAAAAGCAACGTGCAACGCGGAGGTCCGGTGCGCAATGTGACTTATCGGCATATTTGCATGCGCGATGTAGCGGTGCCGATCTCGATTAGTCCGTTTTACAACGGCCAAACGACCGATGGCATCGACGATCTTGGCCTGAAAGGCGATCGTTTTCCGGATTACAAGGGCATTCATCTCGAAGACGTCCACAGCCTGACACCAGGCATCGTTCAGGTAGCAGGGCTCAACCCGGACCACATTACCGAGATATCGCTCGATGGGGTGGTGGTGAACAAGGTAAAGCCCGAGCAGGTGCGTGCTCGTTTTGCCGTGGTGACCGTCGGAGTCGATGGCGCCAACTTCACCTTTAAAGGGGAGAACGTCACAGTCTACTCGCAAGCACAGAAGCAGCCGAAGGTTTCGTCATGCGACGGCGTCTTTGTGCCTTACCAGGATTGATCGTTGCGATGTTTGCCTTTCAAAGCCGGACTCATGCAACCGATCTCATTCCGACTTGGGTCGCGGGCGGGATTTGCGGTAGACGTTGGCTACGGCCAGGGTCCAGAGAGGGACGAGGTCGACGGCGGGGATGAGTTTGCCGGCGAAGGAGGGCAGGAACTCCCAGTGCCAGCCGAGGAGCCAGGAGAGGATACCGGCCATGGAAAGGTCGATGACATCGTCGGGAGGGAAAGCTGCGCCTGCGGCGAAGAGGGGCAAGATGGGCAAGAGGAACAGCTGGACGATGTCGGCGAGGATGGCGAGCAGGAGCGCGGCCTTCATGCGCGGGCCTGGCGAGATGCGGATGGAGTTCTGGTCTGGCTGAGCGGTCTGCGGTGTTTCGGCCATAGAGACAGTATGAAAGAACGGGGACCAAGGGAACAAGGGAACTAGGGAACGAGAAAGCGAGGGACTGAGGGACTACGGGGCTGCGGGGCTCCGTGCCGGGGGGGGACTATTTTATGGAGCCGGCACTTGCCAGCAAATGGCGAAGCATGACACCCTTTTAAGAAGTGCCTAATTTCCGCACGTAAAGGAGTATTTGAACCCCGATGCCCATTCAAACCACTGAGAAGATCTGGCACAACGGTACCCTGATTCCGTGGCAGCAGGCCACGATTCACGTGATGAGCCACGTGATCCACTACGGCTCGAGCGTGTTCGAGGGGATCCGCTGCTACGGGCAACCGCATGGGTCGGCGGTTTTCCGCCTGCCTGAGCACATGCAGCGGCTGCTGGACTCGGCCAAGATCTATCGCATGGAGGTTCCGTTCACGCTCGAGGAGCTGTGCGCGGGCGTGGTGGATCTGATTGAAGCCAACGGCGTGGCGCCGTGCTACATCCGGCCGATTGTGCTGCGCGGCTACGGGGAGATCGGCGTCAGCCCCAAAGGCACGCCGCTTGAGGTCTACATTGCGAATTTTCCGTGGGGCAAGTACCTTGCCGGACACGGAGGCGCGGATGTGTGCGTTTCGAGCTGGAATCGCCTAGCCCCGAACACCATGCCGTCGCTGGCCAAGGCCGGAGCGAATTACATGAACTCGCAGCTGATCCACATGGAGGCCGAAGTGAACGGCTACCAGGAGGGGATTGCGCTGGACGTGAATGGGCTGGTGAGCGAGGGATCGGGCGAGAACGTTTTTATTGTCCGCAACGGTGTGTTGTTTACGCCGCCGCTGGCCAACTCGGCGCTGTCGGGCATTACGCGTGACAGCGTATTGACCATTGCGCGGCACCTGGGGATGACAGTGCACGAGCAGGCACTTCCGCGCGAACTGCTATACATTGCCGATGAGGTCTTCTTTACCGGCACGGCGGCCGAAGTGCAGCCGATTCGCTCCATCGATCGCGTGGTGATTGCCGATGGCAAACCCGGCGAGATCACGAAGAAGATTGCCGACGAGTTCTTTGGCATTGCGAACGGCCTGAAGCCGGATCGGTTCGGGTGGCTGACGCCGGTGAAGGTGGATGCGAGCGTGGCAGTGACGGCGTAGAGATAGCTGCTAGCTTCTAACTTTAGATACAAAGGCCCTCCAATGCGAGCCGGAGGGCCTTTTGCTTGTGGCGCAGGGAAGAGGGAGAGCCCGCTGGCGCGGTCCGGAAGAAGCGTTGCATCTTCACCTGTCTTTAAAGCTGTCAAAATAGAATGCAGCCATGCCGATTAGTCTTCGTTTCCAGAATGCGCTTGCTTTGGCGCTGGCGGTACTTACGCTCGCGCTGGTTTTCCCAGTTCAAAGTTCGGGGCAGGTTAATGCAGGACGCCCAAAGCTCATCGTCATCATTGTGATCGATCAGTTTCGCGGCGACTATCTGAACCGCGATCGGGCCAAGTTTGGAGAGCGAGGCTTCAACCTTTTCATGAAGGAAGGCGCCTGGTTCACCAATTGTTACTTCGATTACGCGAACACCAAGACCGCCCCGGGCCATGCGACCATCGGGACGGGCGCCTACACCGACGGCCACGGGATCGATGCGAACGATTGGTGGGATGCGTCGCGATCAAATGACGTGCCGGTGAGCTCAGTGGAAGACGAGCGTTATCAACTAGTGGATTTGCCGGCCGCATCGCTTCCCGCCAATCAGCCGGGCGCGCCGGATTGGGCGGCAAAGTTCCTGGTGGGCGCTTCGCCTTTGAATTTGCGCGCGACGACGCTGGGAGACGAGCTTCGGCTGGCGACGCAGGGGCGTTCACACGTATTCGGAATCTCGCTCAAAGATCGTGCGGCGATTCTGCCCGCCGGCCAGTCGGCGAATGCGGCCTACTGGATCGACGGCGTGAGCGGGCAGTTTACGACGTCGACCTACTACATGGAGCACCTGCCGCAGTGGGCGCGCGACTTTAACGCAAGCGGCCGCATTGCGCAGGCAGAGCACGAGGCCAAAGTCGACACGACAACTACGGAATTCTACGAACTGGTGGGCGAGACGCCCGCGGCGAATAGCTATGAACTCGACTTTGCCAAGGCGCTCATCGTGGGGGAAAAGCTGGGACAGAACGGCGTCACCGATCTGGTGGTGATTTCGCTTTCGGCGAACGACATCCTAGGTCATGAGTTTGGTCCAGACTCGGATTTTCAGGAGAAGATGATCCTGAGTCTGGACCGGGATCTGGCGGAATTTAATTCCTGGCTGGACAAAAAGATCGGGCTGGACAATGTATGGCTCGCGCTGACCGCGGATCACGGCATTGCGCCGGTGCCAGGCGAAGCGGCCAAGTTGGGAATCAATGCGTATGCCGTGAACATGCTCAAGTTGTATGAAACGGTGAACGCGAAGCTGAACGAGCGGTATTCGCGCGGGGAGCACGTAAGTTACTTGATGCCGGACCCCGCCAACCCGACCCAGATGAATATCTACCTCGACTTGCCGTATATCGTGCTCGACCAGAGAGCCTTCAAGAAAGCAGGCGTGGACGAGAAAACCGCCGAGGATGCGGTGGCGGAACTGCTGCACGAGGCCGTGGATGCGCAGAACGCGAACCCGCTGCCGGAGATCCGCTCGACGATACTGCCGCAGGTCTTCCATCCTTCCGAGAACAGGCTGCCGCCGGCGCCGCGCGTGCAATATGTATATACCCGGCTGGCCCTCGAGAGTGGGCAATTGCCGCCGACGGAGTGGGGCCGGTTGATTGGGCACAGCGTAACGGACCACGGAAACTGGTATGTGATGATGGTGCTGGACGCCTACCAACTGGCGGGGTCGGGCCAGCTTGCAGGGACAACGCACTTCAGCCCGTGGAACTACGACCGGCACGTGCCACTGGCATTCTACGGAACGCCGTTCAAGCCCGGCGAGTATGATGAGACAGTAGAGCCCGTAGATCTGGCGGTGACGTTTGCCTCGCTGGCCGGCGTGAATCGCCCTTCTGCAGCAGTGGGCAGGGTGCTGGGGGAAGCGCTCAAGCCCAAAATTCAGTCGGCATCGCCTCCCGGTCGATAATCTTAAAAGGTCCGTTGGTCACAAAGGAAGACAAGCACCTCGTGAAACCCGAAATGCGAGTGACAGTAGCTGGATTGGAGTTGGTAAATCCAGTGATCGCCGCCAGCGGCACCTTTGGCTACGGCATTGAGTTTGAAGAGATCGTCGCCCTGGAAGGGCTGGGCGCCATCGTCACCAAGGGAATTTCGCTGGAGCCGATGGTCGGCCACCCGTCGCCGCGTCTGGTGCAGACGGCCTCAGGAATGTTGAACGCGGTGGGCCTTCAGAATGTGGGTGTCGAAGAGTTCATCGCGCGCAAACTAGAGCCCATCAAGCGTTACCCCAAGTGCAAAGTCATCGTGAATGTCTTTGGGAACACAGTGAACGAGTACGTTGCGGTGATCGGGCGGCTGAATGATGCAGAGGGAATTGCGGCCTACGAGTTGAACGTGTCTTGCCCGAATGTGCACGCCGGCGGCATGGCGTTTGGGGCGGACCCGGGGTCGCTGGAGTACCTGGTAAGCCGCGCCAAGGCGGTGTCAGCGCGGCCGCTGATTGTCAAATTGACGCCCAATGTTACTTCGATTGCGCACTTGGCGCGAGTGTCCGCGGGCGCCGGCGCCGACGCTCTAAGCGTTGCGAACACGTTCCTGGGCATGTCGATCGATGCCGAGGAGCGTAAACCGCGCCTGAGCAATATCACCGGAGGTCTGTCGGGCCCGGCCATTAAGCCTCTTGCCTTGCGCATGGTCTGGGAAGTAACGCGGGCGGTAAAGATCCCTGTGTTGGGGATGGGCGGCGTTGTGACTCCGGCGGACGCGGTCGAGTTTCTGCTGGCCGGGGCGACAGCGGTGCAAGTGGGGACCGCGAGCTTCGCCGATCCCCGCGCGACGGAACTGCTGGCCAAGGGGCTCGAGTCCTGGTGCAAAAGCCATGACGTGGCGAAGGTGAGCAGCCTCACGGGAGCGCTGGAAGTGCCGGTGCCTAGCTAGAATTAGCGCCCGCTCAAAACGAAAACGTGCTCTGCAGAAAAACGCTGCGGTTGCCGGGGACGGGCCCGCCAAATTGGCCGCCGGCAAGCGATTGCGTTTTGTTGAAGAGCGGCGAAACCAGGACGCCGTTGGGCGTGCCCCAGTTGACGATGTTGAAGACATTGTTGAGGCCGGCGGCGAGAGTGAGATTGAAGCGGCGCGGGGCAGCAGCGTCGAGGCGAATCGCCGGTCCGCCGCTGCCAATGCCGCGGCCCCCCACGCCTCCGTTCTGGCCGGGCGTGAAAGTTTGTCCCTCGCCTTCGGTTTTTATCTTGGGACCGATGCCGAAGACTTTGCTGACGCGTGCGTGATAGACGAAGTTTGCCGGCCCCATGCCGATGCCAACGGGAACGATAGGCTCGTTTGTTTTTCCGGTGGGATTGGTGTCGAGGCAGCCGTATTGCGTGGCGACGACGCCAGTGTCGCCGCAAGTGCCGTAAGCCGGGCGCGCGTTGAATTGGTTGTTGCCCGTCAGATCTTCGCCGATGGTGAGGTTGTAGGGCGTGCCCGATTGTGCGGCAAGCAGCGAGGCAAAGACGATCCCGTGGGGTGCCGAATAGCTCTCGATGAACGTCACGCGGTGACGAACGCCGAAGCCGGCGCGACCGTAATCGAAGCCAGGGTCCTGGGCGACGGATGGGAATGAGTTGACGCCCTGCGTATCGCTCTTGGCTTCGTTGAGCGTGTAGTTGCCGCTTATCGTGAACTTCTTGAGCTGCAAGGCGGAGGAGACGATGAGCTGATTTTGCCGGTAAAATCCGCCGGATTGGAACTGGTAGTTCCAGGCTACGGGCGTGGAACCAACGATAGTGTAGTTCGATTCGTCGAACTCAGGCGCGGTGACGTTGTTGGTCAAGTATTGATGGACGCCCTGCGTGTAGAGATAGGTGATGTTGGATGTGACGCGCTTGCCAAACTGATGATCGACGCCGATGCCGGCCTGCATGTCGAGCGCGGCGTGAAAGTGCGGATCGACGGAATGGTAGGTGGGAATCGCTGCTGGGGCGGAGGCGAGGGTGGAGGACGATGCGGCGGTGTTGGGGTTGTACGGAAAGACAGCGTTCGGATTGGAGACGGTGTAGCTGCGCTGGTTGATGAGATTGTCGTGGATAGCTGTGATGATGTAAGGCGTGGCGCCGGCATTGAAGGCGGAAGGCAGAATAAAGCGGTTGAAGAACCATCCGTAACCGGCGCGAATCACGGTCTTTGGTGGATTCTTTCCGGGATGTCCCGGGGTCCACGCAAAGGCTAGACGCGGCGCCCAATCGGCGTGATCGTGAATGAAGTTCTGGCCCTCGTAGCGGAGACCCAGACCCAGCAGAAATCTCTGGTTGATGCGCCAGTCGTCCTGGGCGAAGACTGAGCCGTCGAAGAAGAGGGCTCGGGCAGTGGGATTGGCGATGACTGTCGCGGTGTATTTGGACGGAGTCTTGGCGTCGTACGAGTATGGGGTCGTGCATTTGCTCGATAAGGCGCAGTCGAAGAAATAGGTGCCATTGACGCCACTGGTGGAGTAGTTGGCGTCGCGATAAGAGCGTGCGCGCACGCCGAAGCGCAGAGTGTGAGGTCCGGTGGTTGCCGTGCCATAAGTCTGCAACATGAAGACGTCTTCGTGGTCGCGCACCGTGCCGGCGCTGCTGCCGCCATTGGTGAAGGCCCCCTGAACCGTGACCGTGGGAGTGAGCAGATTGGGGGTCTGATTGTTGCTGATGCGGCGCCAGAGGAAGCGCGGCTCCAGAAGCAGATGCGGATTGATGACCCAGGTATCACCGATCTGGAGTTCGTTCGTGTAGTTGACGGAGCTGGTGGCCTGATCGGAAAGGTTGAGCCCACCCACACCGTTGCCGTGGCCAGAGTAGCGTTGAAATGAATCGCGGATGCTGATGAAGTTGTTTTTGGTCAGCTG
>JBEKPD010000129.1:0-14107 GCA_049521075.1 Occallatibacter sp. | reverse complement strand
TACCCGCCAAGCACTGCAGTCGCTGGGACCGGCTCTCAACTCGAGTGGCGGTCTTCAAGGCAGGGAAAAAACAAGACCTTCGGATGCAATCGAAAGAGGTGCAGTGTGAAGCCAGTTAGTTGGAAAACAAACAAAGGCCATCTCCGTCCCACCACAGCAGTTTTACGATGTCCCCTCTGCGCCCTCTGAATACGAAGACATGGCCGGAGAATGGTTGCTGCTCGAGAACGGTCTGCACCTTCGCACTCAGACCATCGAAGCCACGCCGCATGTCGGTCACGCCGGCGGCGATCCAGATCCTGGTTCCGGTGCGAAGTTCGATCACTTGCGCAAAATCTCAAGGATCGATCTCAACAGCGCCGGATCCGCACCGCTCTCGACACTGATCAACGCCCGGCCTGGAAACTCGATGTGGATAGTACCGGCCGTCGCCTGCTGTTTATCCGCGGCAGGCTCACGAGTCTCTGCCTCGCATGGAGCAGATACCATAACCGGAAGCATAGCTGTGGCGGGAGAGGCCGGCTCTGCCAGCTCGCCACTCCGGAAAGCACGACGCCACGCAAATACCTGGTTCGCGTTCACCCCGTGTGCCCGCGCCACCAATGCCACGCTCGCACCAGGCTCCAACGTCAGCTCGACAATCCGTCGCTTCTCCGCAACTGAGCGAAATCGCCGCGTGCGGCCTTCCGCGCCCTCTGCTTGAACCATGACAACATCGTCAAGCGCAAACCGACTGCGATGCCAGTGGGGAAGACCACACGCTTACGAATGTGAGACTGCACGTGGTAATTATCGAGCGCTCGCGGATCATCATTGATAGATCGACTGGCTCTCCGCCTCATGTATGAGTCCCATGTATGAAAATCGTTCGCAAAAAGGCAGCCAACATAGCTTTAAATCAGCTGTGCCGTAAGACTGTGCCATGCCCTGCGTGCCCAGATATGTCAAATCAGTACCTTAGGCGACTAGATTAGAGTGCTTCCGTACGGGCTCATTCTAAAGGTAAGTGCTTGATTCTATAGTAGTGGTCTCCGGCGGTCCGCGCTCTGGCATGCTGATCCGGCGTCAACCAACTTGGGCCGCTTGGTTGCGACTTCCGCGATATCAGGGCCCGGTCGGTGTGCAAAAGGTACGCTGAGAGAGAAAAGGGCCAATCGGGCGCAAAGCGGTCTTCAATGCGCAGTATCTAGCGATTTGGCGATGTCGCACTAAACTTCTTTGGATCGAAAGACCCACGGTAATTCATTGGCTTAATGAAAATCGTGCGATCGTACTTCGACGCCGCCGTGTGCCAGTGGCGAGAGCCGCGCTGCCTTCACATGGATCACGCCGTCCTGATTCTGCAGTGCTCCCTCGACGAGCAGAAACTTGGCCCCCGTCACCATCAATTGGTTGCGCTCATACACATCGGGCGTCCCGATGACGTTGGCAATGCCGGTCTCGTCTTCCATTGAAATGAAGATGAACCCCTTTGCCGTTTCTGGCCGCTGCCGCGCGATCACGCATCCTGCCGCGCGCATTAACACGCCGTTGCGGCAACGTTTTAGATCCTCGGCCGACAAGATTCCCTGCGCATCGAGTGGTCGAAATGAGGGCTGCAACAAGCCCGCCGAATGCAGGTATTGCTATGGTTGAAGCGCAGTTGGGGTGGCGAAGTGAAGAGCGTCTCGGTGCTGGTGGCGATCGGCGTGGCGCAGAGCGGCTACCGGGAGATTTCGGCGGTGAGTGAAGGCGCCAAGGAAGATACCGCCAGCCGCTCCCCTCTGGCACAACCGTCGCCCACGAGACCGGATCTTCAGGCGAAGAGTTTGGCATGATTCCCGCCACCAACGACATCGGCCTCATCACCCTACCCAACGGACGGCGCCTCGCCTTGGCCATGTTCGTCACCGACGCGCACGCTGATCAGGCCAGCGGCGAGGCAGGGATTGCTCGCATTGCCCGGGCCATCTATGGCGAGGCCTTCGTTAAAGCGCGTTGAAAGCCGGAGCCGTCCTGCGCGCAATATGATAATCATTCGCGCCGCATGCGAAAGGCAAGCTCAATAGGCCCCGCCGCGACTTGCAGTCGCGCGAAAGGACGCAGTTCTGGAGTCATCCTCTTCTATTGTTTCGCTGAAACGGTACCCGACATGCGCATCTGTCAAAAGATAACTTGGATGCGCGGGGTTGTTTTCGATCTTTACCCGGATCTGTCTTATAAACGTCCGAAGGTATTCCACCTCACTTCCATATTCCTCGCCCCACACCGATCTCAGAAGCTCAGCGTGTGGAATAGGCCTTCCTGGATGTGCCATTAAGTAGTGAAGCAAATCGAACTGCTTCGGCGTCAGATGAATTGTGCGCCCGTCTTTCTCTACCAGACGCCGGCCGGGATCAAGAAGCACGTCCCCAATCACAATGGCCGAGTCCCGTTCATCTTCATTGGGCACTCGGTTGCGGCGAATTGCGAGGCGCAGCCGCGCCATCAATTCCCCCACATGAAATGGTTTTGTGATGTAGTCATCCGCTCCTGCCTCCAAGGCTTCCACTTTGGAATCCTCGGAGTCTTCGACCGTCAACATGATGATCGGGAGGCGCGGCCAGCATTCGCGCATGCGACGGCACACGTCAACCCCACTTGTGTCTGGCAAATTAATATCCAGCAATATGGCGTCGAATTGCGCAAACCGGACCAGCGCTAATGCTTCCTCGCCATGAGACGCTTCTACAATCGAATAACCGCGGTTGGCGAGGATGGTACGCAGTACCAGGCGGATCGAACTCTCATCGTCAACGATCAGCAAGTTCCCTGATTCCCGGTTTTGCATTGCCATTCTCCCAACCAAAACAGCGGCGATTCTTCGTCCTTTGGACGGCACATTCCCAATCCCTCAATCCGTGCGATGAACTCACGATCCAGCTGCGGGCGCCATTCATCCTCCGCGACTGGTAACTGGGATCCGTAGCTGCAAACAGGCGACCGCGATTAGTTGCAGGACGGCATGATCGCCACAGCGAAGTAACTGACCACTGCTCACTCAATGTTTAAAGCCATACCTGTGCCCCTTAATATCTCAGCTTCGCGAAATCCCAATTCTGCATGTAATGCAGTGCTCTTCGGGTTAGGCAGGGCAATGCCACCGATGATCTCGCGGAATCCCTTCTGATTCTCCGAGTCAACTAATGCGGTATAAAGCTTCATCCCAAATCACTTGCCTTTGGTATCTTGCGATAAGTAAATGACCGATTCCACTGTTCGAGAGTACGCGACTCGCAGCCTGAAAAAAGCGTAATACGCATAGCCCATGATCCACTGATCTTGCTCTCCTACGATCCGGTCGTATTTTGCAAGCTTATCTGTGATTCGCTGCCTCATATCGCTTGCGGTTACAGGCTCAGCTCCGAAAGTCACAATGGTATATGCAACATACCAGTTAAAAATATCAGCCAGCCTCTCGGCATCATTCGCGGTGGCTCTGCGAATCTCTAGCTCTGCGCTCATGGCTATACCACATGGGCGGCGACTTTATCTGTCACAGCCGCCGGCACACAAATGATTACGCCGGCGCAGTCTCTATGCCGGCCGCACCTTCGAAAGCAGTTGTTAACTATACGCAACTGCAAACAAGTTAGTGAGTGATTACTTACTTGAGCGGACTGCAATGACCTCGATCTCAATCAGCCCCCAGGGCGCAGCAAGTGCGGCCACCTGCATGGCGCTGCGTGCAGGATCGCCGGGCTGCTCCGGGGTTCCAAAAAACTTAGTGTATGACTTCATCATTCCGGCGAAATCCACTTTCCGCCGTTGGCGGGATCGCCTGCCTGAAAATGCTCGACTTGTTCCTGCGCCGTAGCGAGCGAACAGGCGAGGACCAGAATCGGGCCTACGAGAAACTTTCTTACTGCGTTCATGCACTTCCTCCTGGGTTGGGCTGCGTTAATGCGCGGCTGCAAAGGGCTCGAGAATGTCATTGAGGGACACCAAAATGCCGTTTTTCATCACGTATTTCACATTGGCCGCATCCTGAATGTTTTTCAACGGATCGCCCGAGACAATAATCAGGTCGGCGACTTTTCCTTTTTCCAGCGTGCCCAGGTCGGCGCTGAGGTGCCACGCCTTGGCCGCCATGCTGGTCGCCGTCTCCAGGGCTTGCCAGGGCGCCATGCCGAATTTTACCTGCGAACGCAAATTCAGGTGCAGCGATGTTGCCGGAATATCCAAAGGCGAATCAGTGCCGGCGAGGATCATGCCGCCGTGCACGAAGTCGTATTTCACGGTGTCTTCTTCGCGCCGGAGGCGGAGCAAGCTGGCTTTCTGGTCAGTATCCAGAGCCGTATCCACAGCCTTGGTGAGCCGCTCCCGCTCCCATGGTGGATAGAGCGCGGCACGGCTGTTTGTGGCTACGCCCGGATCGTCGGCATAGAGCGCCTGGTTGAAAGTGGTGCTGGTGGTCGCCATGCCGGACTCGGCCAGCATCTTGTTTACGTCTTCGTAGGTAACACCGGTGTAAGACCGGGAGTACGCGTAACCCCAGCGCGAAGTAGCGCTGATGTGAGACATCTGGTCGTTCCCCAGAGCCACGGCCGGCAGCAGATAGTGCCCGGAGGTCTCAACCCCCATTTGCCGGTGCGCAAACCTAGCGCTCTGCGCCTGCCAAGCATAGGGCAAACGCACGTAGAGCTTGACCATGTCGAAGTCGAAGGCTTTGAGGCGCTCGAGCTCGCGATGCAACTGCTCCTCGCTTGTGGTGGGAATCATCATGCTGTAGTAGACACGCTCGCCATCGATGGCTTCGCCGGTGGGAAAGAGCCGCGGTCCGATGCGTGCGCCGGAGTCGAAGGATTCGCGCTGCTCCTCGGCGCGATAGGTGGAATCAGCCAAGTCGCGCACCTCCGTGATGCCGTAGGAGAGCCATAGGCGCCCATAGCGATCGCCGTAGTAAATCGACTGCAGGCAGGACGGGTGTGCGTGATTCTCCCATAACCCCGGTAGCACCGTGTATTGGGTGGCGTCGATGACGCGATCCACGTGAGCTTCGTGGCTGGGGTCATGCGGCAAAACGCTCTCGACCCGGTTATCGACCACGAGAATATCCACATCGGTCTGCTCATCGGGGCCTTCGCCTTTCCAGAAGCGCCCCGCGTGAATCAGCAGACGTTGATGGGGCACGTCGTTGTGCCAGGTCAAATCGAAGGGCACCGCGGACGCCACGCCGCCGTCGCGCGCGATCATGCGCAGCTTGCCGTCCGATTCAAACAAGATGTGCCGTGAATCGCCGCTCCAGGTGGGGGCATCCGCGGTTTCATCGCTCAGCTTTCTGGCAGGGCCGCTGGGATGACCATCGGCGTCGACCGGCATAGTGTAGAGCAGGTCGTACATGATGAAGGCCAAATCCTTGCCGTCGGGCGAGTAGACCGGGCCGGCCTCGCCGCGCATGGAGATCGACTCGTAGGGCGCGGGCGGAAACCAACTCATCTTGCCCGTCGCTACATTGATGGTCGCAATTTGGTTCGTCCCTTCGCGAAAGCGGTGCGTATAAGGCTTGACCGCCACAATTGCAATGGTGCGCCCATTGGCCGACCAGGAAGGGCGTCCGGGATCGAAGAGCGCCGGAGTGAGGGCGCGCACCTTGCCAGTTGCAATTTCTACAATCGACGTTACGCCGGTCTGATCCTGAAACGCCAGCCACTTTCCGTCAGGCGACCAGGCAGGAAGAATCTGCGCCGATGTGGGCGAAGGAGAAACCAATTTCGATTCACCTGTGCGCATGTAGCGGATGTAGAGGTTGTAGACGCCGCTGTTGTCAGAGGCGTAGGCGAGCTGGCTGCCATCCGGCGACCATTGCGGCCCTTCTTCGTAGTAGTTGTCCTGCGTGATCGGCTGCGGCTTTTCGCCGATCTTCATTACCCAGAGATTGTTGAGAGCGCCAAAGGCGATCTCCTTTCCGTCGGGCGAGAGATCGGGAGCCAGAATGCCCAATACGGGCTTGCCCGCCGTTGAGCCGAACTCGTACTTTTTCTGCGCGTACTCGGGCCTTGCCCAATCGATCTCAGCGGTGAAGGGAATCTCCTTTTCCGTTTTCGCAGCCACATCCATGCGGAAGATATGGCCGTTGCCCGTGTAAAGAAGCTCATCACGGGAAAGCCACACGGCCGGGAGTGGAAACACGTCGTCGTTCTTGCCCGCTTCAGTTCCCGCCACCATCAGGTGGCTGCTGCTCATGAAGAGACCCTGGCCGGAGAACTGCGTCCAGGAAAGCGTTTTGCCGTCGGGCGACCACGACGGGGCCTCGAGGCGGCCCTGATCCGCTCCTAGCGCGGCCAGCGTGCGCTCGTTGCCCTGCGCGTCGACGGCTTCAATGGTTTTAGCCATGGCGCCATCGCCGCTCACGAAAACAATTTCGTTTCCATCCGGAGACCAGGCTGGCTCGTATTCGTCGTCCGGCGCGGAGGTCCACTGTTTCAAGTTGCCGGTCGCCAGCTCGATCGTCCAGATGTCGTAGCTACCCTTGAAAGCGCGGTCTGACGCGAAGGCGATTTTGCTTCCATCGGGAGAAAAGGCAGGCTCGCGGTCGTCGCCGTGTCCGCTGGTGATCTGCCGCAGGTCCGTGCCATCCGGCTTCATGGTCCAGATGTGAAACGTTCCGCCTGCGTACGACTGGATGGCGACAAGATCGCCCTTGGGCGACCAACTGGGATGCGATGCTTCCTGGATCGGGGCGGTGATGCGCCGCGCGTGGCCACCATTCGCGGGCAACGTGTACATCATGCCCTGCAGATCGATCATGAGGGTTTTGTGATCCGGAGAAATCGTCAGCGCCATATTGGTGCCTTCGTGCACGGTGATGACTCCGGTCTTCTGCGCGGGTTTCGGCTGGGCTGCGGCCCATGGGCCGGCTCCGCCCGCAACAACCGCATACATGGCAACGATGCCCAAGCACGAGAGGATCGGCCGCACAACTTGTCGTTTGCGGCAGCCAGTCTTCATATCGCGGTGCTTCATGAGAAACTTTCCCCTTACCGCAAGGCCGTGACACGGGGCCCATGCATTTGCTTTTGTTTCTTCTGAATCTTTTTGGCACGCACCTGCGCGGTCACCATGCCGGCAATTCCGCCTCCCAGGATTGCGATTTTGGTGCCTTTGCCGGAATTGGGCGGTAAATCGACTGTCGATGCGTTCGCCTCAACCGCCGGCATTATTCGACGCTTTTCGAACACTAGAAAGCGAAGCGGGCAAAGAATTGCAGATTACGGCCGTAGTACTCGAGCGCCGCGCCCTCGGCGCTGACGGCAATCGGACTGCCGTAAGCGTTCGAGCCTGAACCGATGGTTGCGGTGGTGGCAAAGTTGCCGTAGTTCGAGTGGTTGAAGAGGTTGAAGGATTCAAAGCCAATGATCGTGCTGTAGCGTTCCCTGACCTTCACGGTTTCCTGCACACGCGCGTCCACGCGATTGTAAGGCGTGCCGCGGAAACCGTCGCGCTCGATCACGTAATACCCATAGGCGGCGTCGTAGGAAATTTTCGAGAGCGGCGCATAGACCTTGGTGCAGGTGGCGGTGGGACAGGTGCCGCTGAAGCTCGGCGCGACCGGAGTTACGCCAGCGCCGAAGGTGCGTTCATTACCGGCGGGAGCATAGCCGTTGACTGCGGTGCCGGAAGAAGGAGCGAACGCCAGGCCGGAGCCGAAGTGGTAGAGGGCGGAGAGCATCAGCCCGTACTTCCACGCATACTGGCCGGTGGTGGTCAGCGTTTGGCGCTGGTCGTCGGTTCCGTTTGCCCACTCCTGCTGAATACCCGGCAGGAAGGGCTTGTTGGGATAGCCGAAAGCGCCGGTGGTGGAGTTCTTGTCGCGACCCCAGGTGTAGACGATGGCGCTGGTGAAGCCCTTGGTGGTGGCATGGCGGATGGAGACGGCCAGTTCGTCGTTGATGTCGCCTGCCCCCGGAGTCACAGTGAAGTTGCGCACCGAGGCGCCGAACAACTGGTTGCAGACCTGCTTGGCCGGCTGGCCCGTGGCCAGTCCGTTCGGTGGCGCGGCGGTGGAAAGCGCGCTGGTGTTGAGCGCGTCCAGCGCAATGCCGCCGTTTCCGCAAACCCGCTCGCCGTAAATGGTCGCATTCATGGCCGTCGCGGGATTCAGGTTCTGCTCGGGGTTGGCCGGATTCTCGAGAAGGTTTCCGCCGAGGGCAATCCAGTCGTCATAAACGCGCTCGTGGAAGGCATCGATGTTGAGTGTCGTGTTCCAGGGCAACTGGCGCGCGATGCCAAGAGAGACCTGCAACGCATACGGCGTTTGGGCCCCGCGATGGACTGGCTGCGGAGAGCTGACGTAGTTCTGCGGATCGGACGCCGGGGTCTGGCCTGCGAACGGCGTGGGCAGTGCCAGGTTCGTGCCACTGGTGGTAGCCTGCAACGCGCGTGTCGTGCTCGAGTAGAGCTCTTCGTCGATAATGGCGTTGGCCACCTGGTCGGCGTAATAGATGCCGCCGCCGCCGTGGATCGAGGTCTTGCCGTCCCCGAAAACATCGTAGGAGAAACCAACTCTCGGCCCAAAGTTCAGGTTGGGGTTGGTGTTGGCGGTGAGGAGGCCCGGCGTCGGCGTGTAGGAAGTGTTGTAGGCGCCGATGTCGTTGTCGTAGCGCAAGCCCAAATTGAGAACCAGCCGAGGCACTACCTTCCAGTCGTCCTCGATCCAAAGGCCGATGACGTTGCGGGCAATGTCGATGTTGTAGCTGCCGAAGGCCTGAGTGTAGGACTCGGACGCATTGCAGTAGTTGTTGATGGCGGTATAGTTCCAGCTAGACGGATCGAGCGTGCCGCTGGGGAACATGGCCGCGTAATTCGGCGTCGTTCCGGGCGTAGGCGAGCAAACCGTTAGGCCGCCGCGCAGGTACTGCGGAAACGAGCCGCCGTGCAGGGTGTAGAGATACTCGCCGCCTAGCTTGATGCTGTGCTTGCCCTTGAGCCAGAACAGATCGTCGCGGTACTGCTGGGTGTCTTGATTGAAGACTTCGGGTTCGTTGTACGGCTCTCCTACGGTGACGGCAGACAGGGCAAGGACGATGGAGTTGTCGGCGAAGAATGGAAGGTTTCCGAATTGCCAATAGTGGAATCCGGAGTGCAGGTCGTTGATGAGGTTGGGGCGGATAGTGCGATCCCAATCGAAGACATACCCTGCGGCCGTCACAGTGGAGTAATAGGACTGGCTGGGCTCATTGCTTTGAGCCACAAAGCTCGTGCTCTGCTTGAAACCGTCGCCGCGCAGGAAAAGGTGGTTGTTCGCGCCCACCTGATAATCGGCGCGGCCCAGGTAGTCGTAGTTGGTAAAGATGGACGGATGCGTATAGATGTCGCTGCCCGACGTTGTGACAGTGACACCCGGAGTCGTTGTGATAAGCGGAGTCTCGGTGGCCGTGCTCGGCTGGTGCTCGCCCTCGAAGGAGCCGAAGTACCACAACCTGTCCTTTTTGATCGGGCCGCCTATTGTGCCGCCGTACTGTTCGTCGGCAAACGGGATGACTTCGTGGGCGATAGGATCGGAGGCGTTGAAGAACGAGTTGCGGAAATAGCCAAAGGCCCCGCCGTGCATCTCGTTGGTCCCTGTCTTCGACTCCACGTTGACATAGACGCCCGCCGAACGCCCTTCCGTCGCGTCGAAGCGATCGGTGACGATCTGGAACTGCGAGACGGCGTCCTGCGAAATTTTCGGCTGGCCGAAGCTCGATCCCACCGAGTCCTGCGAGATCTGCAGGCCGTCCAGCGTGATTTGGAACTTGCCGGTTTCCTGGTCGCCTTCCGAGGCTCCGCCTGGCCCGGACACCGGTGCATTGCCGAAGGCATTATTCCTGATGCCGGCAACCAGCGATGAGAGCTCGACATAGCTGCGACCGTTGACGGGAATGTCCTGGACTTCCTGCGGCGTGATATTACCGGCCACCTGCGAGGACGTGGTGTCGATGGCATATGTGCTGCTGGCCTCGACCACCACCTGTGTCGCGTTGCTTGCCACCGGCAGCGTGATATTCACCTGCGCCAGTTGGCCTACCAGCAGCAGGACCTTCTTTTCCGCAGTGGCGAAATTCGACGCGCTCGCGATAATTGCGTAATCCGCCGCCGGAAGGTTGGGGACCACATACACGCCCTGGCTGTTCGTCGTGGCGGAGTATGACGCGGCTCCCGCATGTTTCACTTCAACTCTCGCGCCTTGGATGATCGAGCCTTGCGTGTCACTGACGATGCCGGTAATGCCCGTTGTTTGGCAAAATGCGGTGATACTGCAGAGTGGGAAAACAAGAAGTAACGCAAATTTACATACGATCTTCATTCTGTGAGACCTCCATGAAATGCCGGTTGCAGATCGCCGATTGGGCCGGCGGCCTCCGATAGAGACACCTCCGGCTCCGTCATGCGCGCACCAAAGACACATATCGCGCGGGGCAACGCGTACTGCCCTTGCACTCCGACATAGGAGTACACGCAAAGTGTTGGCGTTCCGCAGGGGAAGGCACTGCCTAAACCCTGCCGATGCGGATCGACAAACTTTAGTCGTAGTTCAGATTTTGGATTGACCTCATCGGGCACAGCGACGGTGGCGGCCCGGGCACAAGCAGACTCGAAGGTTGCTCAGCACTTTTACTGTTTTACGTTCCACCTGAGCATTCGTGGATTTAGTCATAGATTAACTGAGGATTTACGCAATGTCTAATTGAAAATTTAACTCAGGTGATCGGTAAATTCGGTGCAGACCGTACTCCGCGCTACTCGGTACCGGTACCTTAGTTGACAGATGGCTGGAATCAAGGGATTATCGAGGCGTATCCGGACTGCATTTTCCCACAAAAAAGCCAATGCGATCGTGAGTCCGGATCCAATCTTCGTGGCCGAGCCGGGTGCACGAAATGCAGCGCACTTGCATTCCCAAAGGCAAATGCCACCGCGATTCACGTTGATGGAACTACACCCGTAGACTTGAACAAAGCCCTTTGGACCCGAGCGTGCCGGTTTTGTTTTCTCGGGTTTTACAATAAGCCCGGCATAATGCTTTCCAGCGCCGGATCTCAAACAGAGGAGTAGCTTTTGGATTTCAGGCTCAGACAGTTGCAGTGTTTTCTCGTCCTCGCAGACACCCTGAACTTCGGGAAAGCCTCGCGCACGCTCTATCTTAGCCAGCCGACCCTCACTTTTCAGATCAAATCCCTCGAGGACTCGCTCGGAGTCAAACTCTTCGAACGCAGCCGTCAGCACGTTTCGCTCACCGACGCGGGCTTTGCATTCCGCGAATACGCTGCCAACATGGTCGCGACCGCTCATGCCGCCAAGGAGCGCCTGAACTGCATTGCCTGCCGTCTGTTGCTGCGCGTGTGTTGCGGCCCCGTCGGCCAATATGTCGTTTTACCCGCGTTGATTCGCGCTTTGGCGCAAAGCCATCCCGAATTTCAGCTCGAAATCCTTGAGCAGACCACCGAAGAACAAATTGCAGGCCTGCCTGAGGCCAAGATCGACGCTCTGCTGATGGTTCCTGAGCTTCCGATCCAGGGCGCGCGCTTCGAACCGATCTGCAGCGAGCCGCTCGTGGCCATGGTTTCCCAGCAAAACCCCCTTGCGCACAAGCGAATTCTTTCCATTCACGACTTGAGAGGCGCCGCCTTGATTGCATCCCGCCCGCGCGATTGCCGCTTTCATGGCGAGTTCCTACGTAAACTTTTCGCGCCATTCGGCATCGCTCCGCGTATTGTCGAATCGCCGCAATCCTGCAGCGTTCAATTCGCCTACGTAGCCGCCGACGAGGGCATTCTTCTAGCGCCGCGTTCCGTCACGGCCTGTGCATTCCCGGGAATCGTATCGCTGCCGATCAAGGAGGATTTGCCTCTCGTCCACCTTGGCTTTGCCTCCATGCGAACTAACAACACGATTGCGATGAAGATCTTCCGCCAGATCGCTCTGCGGACAGCAAAAAGCCTCACTACGGAAAAGCCGGTGGCGATGCCCGAGCTTTTGGCCAAGCCTGCATTGGCCGTGATCGCGGGAAGGCGCGAAGCCAGATGAGATTTGCGCCGCGCTGCTGCGCCTGCCGCAAGAATCAGCGTCCCGGGACGAAATCTTCTGATCGATGATGAGGGAGTAACTGGCCTAGGATTTTTCTCCTGCGTCCGCGGGACAACCCATGGCGCTACCCATTCACGCTGCAATGAACGCGGCGCGCCTTGCTCTGCGAAGGCAGTGAGCTGCCATGAATCCTGGCTATTCGCGGCACGCAATGCGGGCATGAATGTCTCTGCGCATGTGTTCGACATCGCGTCTGTCGATTCAAAAAATGGCGCTTAATATTGTTGAACTTTAGGTCCAGTTGGAGAGATTTATGTTGAAGAACCTGTTTGCTGTTGTTTTGGCCGCGGCTGTCGCGGCAGGTATCGGATATGCAGATCAATCGGCGTCCACGGTCGTCGTTAAAACACCGAAGACTGAACCAACAAATGGCCGGGAGAGCTATTGCTCGTCTTGCCGCGGCGTAGCCGGCAAAGGGAACGGCCCAACAGCGGCTGCCCTCAAAACCAGACCCGTGGATTTGACTGTCTTGAGCAAGAACAACGGCGGCAAGTTTCCATCGACACACGTCGTTTCCGTTTTGCAATTCGGCGCCGCGTCTTCGTCGCATGGATCGGCTGAGATGCCGGTGTGGAGGCCTTTATTTGGCAAAATGAATGCATCCAATCCTCAAGAGGAGACGTTCAGGATCGGTAATCTGAACCGCTACCTTGAGACGATTCAGGCCAAGTAGGAAACTGCGTAACCGCTCCAACAATTTCAGAAACTGTGCGAGGTTGCCGGCATTGTGTAGGCGGTTCGCCCTCGCCGACCACCTGCCACTTCTCCTCGGTTGTATTGCCGATGCAGAACTTCGGCAGCTTCAGCTTTGCTCGGCCTAGGCCAGGCGAAAGCGCGACACGGGGTCGCAGCCTCGAAAATCTCACCCTAGAGCGGATTTAGTCGATCACTTATCTACAACTGTCGTACTAAGCTGCCCTTAATCCGCAGTTTGGGCTGCCAGGTCGTTCATCCGGTCTGGTGTCGGCTGGAGGTCCCCGCGCTCGATCTGGCGTACAAGTTCTGTAATTGCGGCATTCATATATACCGGCACTCCAGATGCGTGGCCCAACGTCGCCACATAGCCATTGATGAAGTCGATCTCAGTCTTTCGGCCGCGCTCGAAGTCCTGAAGCATGGAGGGTTTGATATCTCCGTAGAAAGCAATCACTGCCTCGACCCACGACTCATAGTGTTCCTCTGCCACGACATTGCTTGCCCAGCCGGGCGGAATTGGGTCTACGGTCAGGCGCTCCAGCCGAGTGCCAATTGCAAGTGACCGACAACGCTTCCTCGTACGTCCGTCGGAAGACCTTCTTGCCTTCCTTCGTTTTAATGTACTGGCGCATGGTTTGCGAACAGAGCGCGCCAATGGATGTAACCGAGCAGTTGATCAGCAGCTTCGACCAGATGGCACCGGTCATATTTGAAGATACCTTGACTTCAATCGCTCGACCCAAGGCGCGCGCAACCCGCTCGACGCGCTCACTGGCACCACCGGCAAGTTCACCTATCACCAGATGCCCGGCATTGTTCTGCTCGTAGACACCGGGTTCAACCATCGTGGCGCCAAGATTTGAGAATCCTCCAAGAATCTTGTCTTCGCCCAGACTGTCCGCAAGCACCCGCGCAACCGCGCCGTTCTGTATAGGCAATATCACCCCACCGGGCGCGAGTAGGTCCAACACGTGGGGCGCGACTTCCAGCGCGTCCTGCGCTTTGGTGGCAAGCAGGATCAGGTCAAATTGGCCTTCTTTTTTGTAATCCTCAATTGCGGCGACGTCGATTGCGTCTGTCCTTATCTCTCCTCCGGTGCCGGTTACTCGCAGACCCGATCTTCGTAACGCCGCCGCAGAATTGGTGCTGCGAGCCGCAAGCCGGACTGGCAATCCTGCACGGACAGCACGCGCTGCGATGGTTCCGCCTAACGCACCAATGCCCACGATCAGTGTTTGCATTTGAAACCTTCATTCGTTGCGCAACGCACTAACCGGCTCAATGCGTCCCGCGCCGCGCGCCGGAATGTAGTTCGCAAGCATTC